>CACMGJ010000018.1 GCA_902613175.1 Halieaceae bacterium
AGCCTAAAGCGCAAAGGCTTTGCTGATAAGCGAATTGCCACCGTCATGGGTGACTCCGAAGCATCGGTGCGAGTGCACCGTCAGGCATTAGATTTACGACCGGTTTATAAGCGAGTCGATACCTGCGCGGCTGAGTTTTCCTCGGCGACTGCTTACATGTACTCAACCTACGAGGAAGAGTGTGAAGCGGCGCCAAGCGATCGAGAGAAAATTATTGTTCTGGGTGGCGGGCCAAACCGCATTGGCCAAGGTATCGAGTTCGATTACTGCTGTGTTCACGCGGCACAAGCCATGGCCGAAGACGGTTATGAAACCATCATGGTCAATTGTAATCCTGAGACCGTATCGACCGATTACGACACCTCGGACCGGCTATTTTTCGAGCCTGTAACACTTGAGGATGTCCTGGAGATTGTCGACCTCGAGAAGCCTAAGGGTGTGATTGTACAGTTTGGTGGTCAGACACCCCTGAAGTTGGCGCGCGCCCTGGAGGCGGCTGGTGTCCCCATTATTGGAACCACCCCCGACCAAATCGATAGAGCGGAAGACCGAGAGCGATTCCAGCAGATGATTCAGGCCTTGGGCTTGCTTCAGCCGGCAAATACAACGGTGCGCAGTGTTGATGAGGCTGTCGCTGCGGCGCGAGAGATCGGCTACCCGCTGGTGGTGAGACCGTCGTATGTTCTCGGTGGCCGCGCTATGGAGATCGTGTACCGCGAAGATGACCTGCTTCGGTACATGCGCGATGCCGTTCAGGTGTCCGATGACTCGCCAGTGCTGTTAGATAGTTTCTTGAGTGCAGCAATTGAGGTGGATATTGACGCGGTGTCCGACGGTGACGACGTAGTCATTGGTTCCATCATGCAGCACATCGAACAAGCAGGAATCCACTCGGGTGATTCCGCCTGCTCGTTACCGCCGTACAGCCTGCCCGCTGATGTGCAAGACAAGATGCGCGACATGGTGAAAGCCATGGCCGTGGCGCTTGGGGTCAAGGGACTGATGAACGTTCAGCTCGCCTGGCAGGATGATGAGATTTACGTGATTGAAGTGAATCCGCGGGCGTCGCGGACCGTACCTTTCGTATCGAAGGCTATTGGTGTGTCCTTGGCGAAAATTGCAGCGCGGTGCATGGCGGGGCAAAGCTTGGAGTCGCAAGGCTTTACGGGCGAGGTAGTGCCGAGCTACTACAGTGTTAAAGAGGCGGTATTACCCTTCAATAAATTCCCTGGCATTGACCCTATATTGGGGCCAGAGATGAAATCCACGGGTGAAGTGATGGGTACCGGCCCCACGTTTGCTGATGCCTTCGCCAAGGCGCAGTTAGGTGCCGGCGATGTGACGCCTCAGTCAGGACTCGCCTTATTCAGTGTTCGCGATGCGGACAAAGCGGCTGCCGTTGAAGTTGCTAAGCGACTGGTATCAACAGGATTCACCCTTGCGGCTACAAAAGGCACGGCAAAGGCGCTTCAGCAGGCTGGTCTCGACGTCCGCTCTGTTAACAAAGTAGCGGAAGGACGTCCGCACATTGTCGATTTGATCAAGAACGACGAGGCCTCACTGATTATCAATACGACAGAAGGTCGCACAGCCATTTTGGATTCAGCCTCAATTAGATCGAGTGCCGAGCAGCATCAGGTGTTCTACACTACAACGCTAGCAGCGGCCGAAGCCATTTGTATGTCGATGGAACAAGAGCCTGATGGGCAGGTTCGCAGGCTGCAGGATCTCCATGTGAGTTTGGCAAATGAATAAAGTTCCAATGACAGTCGCTGGCGAAGCGGCCCTCCGAGAAGAGCTGGAGCGCCTTAAAAAAGTCGACCGGCCCAGAATCGTTGCGGCGATTGCAGAGGCGAGAGAGCACGGTGATCTCAAGGAGAATGCCGAGTATCACGCTGCGCGGGAACAGCAGAGTTTTGCCGAGGGGCGAATCAAGGAGCTTGAGTACAAGTTGTCGAACTCGCAGGTTATCGATATTACAACTCTGGCTCACACCGGCCGTGTTCTGTTTGGTGCCACTGTCGAGTTGATCAATGCCGATGACGATACCGAAGTCTCTTACCGAATCGTTGGTGAGGATGAGGCAGACGTTAAACAGAATATGATTTCTGTCAGCTCACCCATCGCTCGCGCTCTGGTTGGTAAGTCAGAGGGGGATGAGGTCGTCGTTAAGGCTCCCAGCGGCGACATCCACTACGAGATCGATAAGGTTCGCCACGTCTAGTCCTGACGTTATCTGAGCTCGTCAGTACCGATGTCCTCGAAATCAATGACATCCCTGTCGCTTTGGGAGCTCGCAGTTGGTGACTCCAGGGACATAGTCTCTGTTTGTGGTGATACCGCAGACGATGCAGTTCAGCGTCTGATCGACATCGGCTTTCGAGAGGGTCAGCAAGTCACCTGTGTAATGCAGCCGGACTTTGGTGCCCCGCGTGCGTACGCGGTGGGTGGCGCTACCTATAGTTCAGACAAGCAAACCGCAAACTTTGTCAGGATTGCTGGCGAGCCCGGTCTATGACAGATGTACTTCTTGTGGGAGCGCCCAACTCAGGAAAGAGCGCTTTATTCAATCGGCTTACAGGGCTTAAGCATAAGGTTGCCAACTATCCCGGGATCATCATTGATGTCGGCAAAGGCTGTTTGAGTTCGAACCGCCAGGTGACACTATAGGATTTCCCCGGAACGTACTCGCTGAATCCGGTGTCAGCTGAGGAGCAGGTTGCGATCGATAGTTTACGCTCTGCGCTGCAGGACCCTCAGGACGCGCTGGTGGCTATGGTGCTCGATGCAACTCGGCTCGAGAAGGGCCTCACCTATTGTCTTCAGCTGGCGCGTGATGCAGCCATTGCCGGCAAGTGGTTTGTTGTCTTTTTCAATATGATGGACCCCATCGAAAGCGATGCGCTCGAGCTCGACGTATCCGGCTTAAGCGCTGCTTTGGGCGTTCGGGTGTGCCCCGTCAGTGCCCGCACGGGCACTGGTATGGCAGAGGCAGAGAGGGCCATACAATAAGCAGGACTCGGCGTTGCGCCCTGGGCGGACACTCCAGATGCATTAATCACTGGCACGGCTCAGCAAATAGGTAAGCGTTTTTCCCCCGCAGGAGATCTTCTAGTCCGCCGTCAAGCTCGATTGGATCAATGGCTTCTCGGAACCGTCTCAGGTGGATTGACCTTCGTCATCATCATGACCCTATTTTTTCAGGCGATCTTCACATGGGCGGCTCCGCGGATGGATGGCTTTGAAGCACTTGTAATCGTCATTGGCTCGACAGTCGCGTCCGTTATGTCAGAGGGCGTTGTTGCCGATTTTATAAACGACGCTATCTTTGGCGGGCTCGGCGCATTCCTCGTCTTTGTGCCTCTCGTATTCATCTTGACGCTAATTATCGGTGCTCTCGAGGACTCGGGTTATCTCGCTCGTGCCGCGCTCATCTGTCATCGCCCGATCCGCGTGTTCGGCTTGTCGGGAAAAAGCTTTGTGCCACTTTTATCTAGGGTTGCTTGTGCGATTCCGGCTATTTACGCGGCCCGCACCCTATCATCGATGCAGGAGCGGTTGCTGACCTACGTGGCGATTCCACTTATGCCCTGCTCGGCAAGGCTGCCGGTTTATGCGCTTCTCATCGCCATTTTGATTCCCAACGAGACGGCACTGGGTGGGCTCATAGGCTGGCAAGGTCTGGTGATGTCAGGCATCTACTTTTTTGGAATCACTACCGCGCTGACGGTTGCAGCGCTTGTTGGCCGGATGAGTAAGGAAGATCGCACCGGTCAGCCCTTTAGCCTCGAGTTACCGGCCTACCGATTACCTGTCGCTCGAACGATTGTTAGGACTGCGCTGAATCGTGCGGGGCATGTCGTGCAAAAGGCGGGTACCGTTATTTTCACTATAACGGTCTTGGTCTGGATTCTTGGCTATTTCCCCAACAGCGGACAAGACCTATCTAGCTCCTGGCTTGCGTCTACAGGGCGTTTCATTGAGCCCGTTTTTTCACCTCTTGGCCTAGACTGGCGGTACGGCGTTGCCATCATAGCCTCCTTCCTCGCGCGCGCTCGCGCGCGAGGTGTTTGTAGGCACCTTGGGCACTATCTTTGGTATTGAGACAGTAGATGAGGACCCCGCTCCGCTTGCTGATCAGATTGCTGCATCGGGACTTACTGTCGCGTCTGGGGCTGCACTGGTGGTGTTCTTCACGATTGCACTTCAGTGCGTATCTACAGTCGCGCGACTTGCGCGAGAGCCGAGGTCCGCGCGTTTTGCCGTGGTGCTGATGGCCGGCTATCTCGTCCTCGCCTGGTTGGCTGCGTTTGGGATTTATCAGCTAGCCGGAGGACTACTCAGCTAGATGGGGCTAATCCCGGCTTCGCTGGAATAATTCTAATTCGGTGAGCAATAGCTGCGCGGCCATGCGAATCATGATCGAGTGGTGGTGTTGGCGCAGGGCCTCGACGCCCGAGCCAATTTCCTCTTGCAGCTGTTGCACCTCATCGATATCTAATCCGTGGGGCAGGCTGACGCTAAAGGAAAAGTCTGATTCCCTCTGAAGGTCGCCATAGACCTTTGTCAAAAGCTCGGTGGCATGGGCTATCAGGACGTCGTCTGCACCCTTATCCCGCAACAACGATCCGAGTTGATCAGTTAGATAGGCGTAAGCCTGTTTCTCGCGACTGGGGAATTCCAGGACGTTGGACATTAGAGAGGTCTTTGCAGATTCGACTTTCTTGGATCAGCATTTTCCGAATGACGCAGAAGCGTAGCCGTGTGACCAATTTGCTGAACCAGCTCTGCTCCGCATGACGTGACCAATTGCTCGATCACAGCGTCACGTGCTTCACGGTCTCCGACGCTGACTTTGATCTTGATCAGTTCGTGGTCGGTCAGTGCCCGATCAAGCTCCGTTTCAATGCCACTGGTTAAACCTTGTCCACCGACGGTTACAATGGGGTGAAGTTTGTGCGCAATCGCGCGGTACTGTTTTAGTAATCGGTTTTCCAAGGTGTGGCTCTCATTAGCTGCAGTTTGTGGATGAAGGCTTGCTATTCTAGCGAGCATTGTTTCAGGAGTCCCCAAAAATGGCGAAGAAACGCGGGTCGAGCAAAGCCTGGCTGAAGGAGCATCGAGACGATGTTTACGTGCAGCGCGCACAAGCTGATGGTTATCGCTCAAGAGCCTGCTACAAACTCCTAGAGCTCAACGAGAAGGACCGATTCATCAAACCCGGCATGACAGTGGTTGATCTCGGCAGTGCACCCGGCGGTTGGTCACAGGTGGCCGCTCAACTGGTAGGCCATAAGGGGCGGGTCATCGCCAGCGATATTTTACCTATGGATGCTATTGCGGGCGTTGACTTCATACAGGGTGACTTTACCGAGCAGTCGGTCTTCGATGAGATTCAAGCGGTGATTGGCCCTGACCAACCTTCGGTTGTGCTTTCCGACATGGCCCCGAATATGAGTGGTATTGTCGATGTCGATCAGCCCAGGGCCATGTATTTGGTTGAACTTGCGCTCGATCTGGCGGTGCAGATGCTCCCAAAGGGCGGTGTCTTCGCGGCAAAAGTCTTTCACGGGGAAGGCTTTGATGACTGGCTGAAATCGGTTCGCAGCAACTTTCAGTCGGTGAACAGCCGAAAGCCAGCCGCCTCGCGACCTCGTTCAAAAGAGGTTTATGTGGTTGCTACAGGGTTCAAGGGTTAGACCCAGTTGGGAAAATTTCCCGTAAAACCTTGAAATAGCAACTTGGCGTCTCCATTTCATTTGAGTGCGTTCCTAGCGAATACCCCGCTATACTGGTGGGCCGATAGGCGCCAAGGTCAGTCCGGAGGATGGTGATTTGAACAATATGGCGAAGAATATGTTGTTGTGGCTAGCGATAGCGGCGGTGCTGCTGTCGGTGTTCAACAACTTCAATACCCAGGGCCAGAAAGAGCAGCTGGGTTACTCGGCCTTCATTCAAGAGGTTCAAAACAACCGTCTGTCAAAGGTGGTCGTCGACGGTTTGACGATTTCGGCAGAGCGAACCGATGGCTCCAGCTTTGAGACCATCCGACCTATGGTCGAGGATCCAAAATTAATGGATGACCTCCTTGCCCACAATGTAGTCGTCGAGGGTAAGCAGCCTGAGCAGCAGTCGGTTTGGACTCAGTTATTGGTTGCTAGCTTTCCGATCCTCCTTATTGTGGCGGTCTTCATGTTCTTCATGCGCCAGATGCAAGGTGGTGGCGGTGGCCGTGGTGGCCCCATGAGCTTTGGTAAGAGCAAGGCAAAGCTGCTCGGTGAAGACCAGATTACAACAACCTTTGCCGACGTTGCAGGCGTCGATGAAGCCAAGGAAGACGTACAGGAGCTAGTCGAGTTCTTGCGTGACCCCAGTCGCTTCCAGAAGTTGGGCGGACGTATACCTCGCGGTGTCCTCATGGTGGGACAGCCCGGTACGGGTAAAACTTTGCTGGCTAAGGCGATTGCCGGCGAAGCTAAAGTGCCGTTCTTCTCTATTTCGGGATCAGATTTCGTCGAGATGTTTGTGGGCGTTGGCGCATCGCGCGTTCGCGATATGTTTGATCAGGCGAAAAAGCAGTCTCCATGCATCATTTTCATTGATGAGATCGATGCGGTCGGTCGTCATCGTGGTGCAGGGCTTGGCGGCGGTCACGATGAGCGAGAGCAAACATTGAACCAGTTACTGGTTGAGATGGATGGCTTCGGTGGAAACGATGGCGTAATCGTCATTGCTGCGACCAACCGTCCTGACGTACTGGACCCTGCGCTGCTTCGTCCGGGCCGTTTCGATCGGCAGGTCACCGTAGGACTGCCCGATATTCGAGGCAGAGAACAGATCCTCAGGGTGCATATGCGCAAGGTGCCGCTCGCAGAAAACGTGGAAGCATCAAAAATTGCGCGTGGTACGCCCGGCTTCTCCGGTGCGGACTTGGCAAACCTCGTCAACGAGGCAGCGCTTTTTGCAGCTCGAGCTGGCGTGCGAACTGTTGGTATGCAGCAGTTTGAGCTGGCCAAGGACAAGATCATGATGGGTGCCGAGCGTCGTTCCATGGTGATGTCCGAGAAAGAGAAGCTCAATACGGCTTACCACGAGGCGGGACACGCGATTGTTGGACGCCTCATGCCAGAACATGACCCGGTATATAAAGTGTCGATTATTCCACGCGGACGCGCATTGGGTGTCACCATGTTCCTTCCCGAGGAAGATCGGTACAGCCACAGCCGGCGTAATATTGTGAGCCAGATTACGAGCCTGTTTGGTGGTCGAGTTGCGGAAGAGATGACCTTGGGGAGAGAGGGCATTACTACAGGAGCATCTAACGATATTCAGCGTGCGACCGAAATTGCCCGCAATATGGTCACCAAGTGGGGCCTTTCCGATGCCATGGGTCCTCTTATGTACGACGAAGGCGGTGAGGAAGTGTTCCTGGGCCGAACGGCGGCACAACCGGCAAAAGCGATGTCAGATGAAACAGCGCTGGCGATCGATAAAGAGGTTCGCGCCATTATTGATGAGTGCTACGAGAAAGCGCGCGAGCTGCTCGAGGAGCATCGAGGCAAGATGGATATGATGGCCGAGGCTTTGATGCAGTACGAAACCATCGACGCCGAGCAGATTGATGCGATCATGGAAGGCCGTAAGCCAAACCCTCCCTCTGATTGGTCCGATGGTCCATCTGATTTGCCATCAGATCCAGAGGCGTCATCTCCGAATGACGATGCTATGGGCGATCCCGTTACTCACTGAGAAACGTGTCGGTGACTCTCCAGTGTGGTCAGCGAGTCTTATCGCTGGATACACCTCAAATAATGGGCATCCTCAATGTGACGCCCGATTCATTTTCTGACGGTGGCCACCTGCTGTCTAATGAGGGGCTTCTTCACGATCGCCTGCTAGAGCGAGCTGCGCAGATGGTTGCCGATGGGGCAGCGATCCTTGATATCGGAGGAGAGTCCACTCGCCCAGGAGCCGCGCCTGTGTCATTACAGGAAGAGCTCGATAGAGTCATGGGCGCTGTTCAGCTAATTGCCTCCCGACTTGATGTCATTTTATCGATCGATACCAGCACGCCTAAGGTCATGCGCGAGGCATCGCAGGCGGGCGCAGGTTTACTCAACGATGTCCGGGCGTTCTCACGTGAAGGCGCTATGGCCGCGGCCGTGGCTTCGCACTTGCCTGTTTCCTTGATGCACATGCCTGATGAGCCAGATCGCATGCAAAAGCAAACGGAGTACGTTGATGTCGTCACCGATGTGAAGGCATTTCTCGTACATCGGATCGCAGCCTGCAGGGAGGCAGGTATTGCCAAGGATCAAATGATGATCGATCCCGGTTTTGGCTTTGGCAAAACGGTCGCGCAAAACTATGAAATGTTACGAAGACTCCAGGAATTTGCCTCATTTGACCTCCCGATCTTGGTTGGTGTCTCGCGAAAGTCTATGATCGGCGCAATCACTGGGCGTCCCGCTTCTGAGCGTGTGGTTCCCAGTGCTGTACTCGCTGTAATAGCAGTCGCTAGGGGAGCGTCCGTCATTCGCGTGCACGACGTGGCCGAAACAGCAGATGCACTGGGTGTTTGGCAGGCGACTGAGGGGGAGTTGTGAGTCGAAAATATTTTGGTACCGATGGCATCCGGGGTCGGGTTGGCGACGCGCCAGTAACACCTGATTTCATGTTGAAATTGGGTTGGGCGACGGGCAAGGTCTTCGCCAGTGAAGACGGCACCAAGCCAACGGTGGTCATTGGGAAAGACACGCGAGTATCGGGCTACATGCTCGAGTCAGCATTGCAGGCAGGACTGGTAGCGGCGGGTGCGAACGTGAAACTGCTAGGTCCACTGCCGACCCCCGGGATCGCCCTTCTGACGCGAACACAAAAAGCGGACGCGGGCATTGTGATCAGCGCCTCTCATAACCCGTACTTCGATAACGGCATCAAGTTTTTTAACGGGCAGGGTAGCAAGCTCTCGGATGAGCTGGAGCTCCAGATTGAGGCCATGGTCGACAGCCCAATGGTGACCGTCGACTCGGAGCAGCTAGGTAAGGCCAGCCGCATTGTCGATGCGGCAGGTCGCTACGTCGAATACTGCAAGTCGACTTTTCCTGATGAGCTCAGTCTGAAAGGCATGAAGCTCGTCGTTGATTGCGCACATGGCGCCACCTATCACATCGCGCCTGCCGTGTTTGAAGAGTTGGGCGCCAAAACCGTTGTAATTGGCGCTACACCCGATGGCTACAACATCAACGATGGCGTGGGCTCCACAGAGCCCGCTGCGCTGCAGGCAAAGATGCGCGAAGAGGGCGCGGATATCGGCATTGCCTTTGACGGCGACGGCGACCGGTTGCAAATGGTCAATGCAAAGGGCGAATTACTAACGGGCGACGATGTACTTTACGTATTGGCCATGCATCGCCTTGCCAATGGCGATTCTGATGCTGGGATTGTCGGAACGCTCATGACCAATATGGGATTGGAATTAGCGCTCGAGGCGAGCGGCCTTCGATTGGCACGCGCCAAGGTGGGCGACCGCTACGTAAAAGAGCTGATGGTTGCTGAGGGTTGGAGCTTGGGCGGCGAGTCATCGGGCCATATTGTTTGTGGAGACTTGAGTACAACCGGTGACGGTGTCATTGCCGCGTTGCAGGTGCTGGCGGCGGTCAGGGCCTCAGGAAAAAGTATCGAAGCACTTGCCTCTGGCTTCAATCCCTTGCCTCAGGTATTGGTGAACGTCCGCATCAAAAAGGGCTTTGATCTATCGGCACACCCCACGATTGCTCAAGCCTGCGGCCGCGTTGAATCTGAGCTCAAGGGGAGGGGGCGTTTACTTCTGCGCCCATCGGGAACCGAGCCCGTCATCCGCGTGATGGTGGAGGGGGATGATACGCTCGCCATTGATGCGCTCGCCGACGAAATCGCGAACGCTATTCGACAGGCAGCATAACAAGATTAACCTTGCCCCTCGCGCGGCACTTGGGTAGACTCGCGCACCCTTGGTAATGACGTTTTTCGGTGTAAAAACGTTAATTTCGGAGAGACACGTGAATCAAGTTATTTTGGTTGTCCATCTGCTGGTAGCGCTCGCGATCATCGGCCTCATTTTGCTGCAACGCGGCAAGGGTGCTGACATGGGTGCATCGTTTGGCGGTGGTGCATCACAGACGGTGTTTGGTTCGTCAGGTGGTGGTAACGTGCTGACGTCTGCGACCGGTTGGTTGTCGGCGCTATTCTTCGCGACAAGCTTTGGCCTGGCAATGATTGCGGACCAGCAGTTTGCAGATACCGACGACCTTGGTTTTGAGGTTCCGCTCGAGACGATCGAAGCGGCACCCTTGGCTCCTGCAGGTGATCTACCGCTTGCTGATGAGCCTAGCGAAAATTCTGGCGCAGACGATCTCCCGATCGACTAAAGCCAACACAGATTGCGGAAGTGGTGGAATTGGTAGACACGCTATCTTGAGGGGGTAGTGGCCTATGGCTGTGGGGGTTCAAGTCCCCCCTTCCGCACCAGCTGACGAAAAAGCCCCATTAACGGGGCTTTTTTGTGCGTCTAAAAAAGGGTCTTCGGTTCTTATTTTTTCGGAGAGCCTCCCAAGTTACGGCCGGAAAGCTCAATTAATCAGAATTTGCGCTTTCCAACCGATCCCGATGCTTCTCCTTGGCCAGTTCCTGCATGTCGACGACAGAATCACTCTCATCGACAATTTCCTGGCCGAGCAGTGTTTCCAGAGCATCTTCCAAGGTCACTACTCCTGCGGTTTGACCGTATTTATCCTCAACTACAAAGAGATGCATTTGGTGAGTGATGAAGAGGTTGATGAGTTTATGCACGGACAATTTGTCTGAGACATAGACCACGTCGCGTCGCAATTCAGCGATGGTAGTATCACCCTTTCCGGCTCGCTCAGCCTCATACAAGTCACTGCGCAGCACATGACCCGTGATCGTATCGACAGAGTCGATATACACCGGCATTCGGGAAAAACGACGAGACTTCTCGAGGGTCAACGCGTCGTTCACGGTGGCGTTTTCATCCAGCATATGAACGACTGTTCTCGGTGTCAGAATATCTCCGGTGGTGACTGACCGCATGCGCAGGATATTCTGGAGGTAGTCGTTCTCCTGTGACATCAGTGCGCCATGCCGTTTACCTAGCGAGGCGAGCGCGAGAATTTCTTCGCGAGTCACGGTGCTCATATCCTTGTTTCCCATGATCTTGGTAAGCCGTGTGGAGACCCAGACCAAGGGGTAGGTAAGACGCACCAACCAAACAATGGCATGTGCTGCTGGTATGGCGAGACTCCGCCAGTAAATTGCGCCTACTGTCTTAGGGATGATTTCAGAGAAATACAGAATGGCGAGCGTGAGAAGCACTGCTACGAGTGTTTCCATTTCGGGACCAAAGACGTTGAGTGCCTGTGCACCCACACCTGCCGCACCCATGGTGTGTGCAAAGGTGTTCAGTATCAAAATACTGGCCAGTGATTCATCCATGCGCTTTCGCACTTTCTGTACGACTGCACCCGCGCGGGGCCGGTCTTGCGCCAATCGCTCTACAAACGTAGGCGTCGTGGAAAGCAGCACCGCTTCAAGAATAGAACACAGAAACGAAACGCCGATGGCAATCGCAAGATAAACAATGAGAAGTGTCATTGAGTATCCAAATCCCCCACATTATTGGTTTACTCGTATCTTTATAGCACAGCCACCCGCCTGGGTCGGTTTTAAAGGACGGATTTGAGAAGTCGCCCCGCCGCGGCTATCAGCGGGAATAGGGTGAGAGCCGTCCCACCAATTCGCAGCGGCGTACTCGACATCATGAAGCCAAAACACACACCGTGCATGAGTCTGCCCAACAGGAAGGTGCCTCCAAGCACGTGTAGCGTCGTCGGGGTAACAGATGTCCCGGGTAGCGTTTCCAGAAGGTAGAGCAAGATCAGCATGATCGGCGCGTACTCAGCCAAGTTGCCGTGAGCTCGAACTGCTCGTTCGAGCATCTCGTCTGGAGAGGCCCCAAGGATTAAGAAAGCGAACATTGGGTTGCGTCGCAATGCGATAACACGCATCGAGAGAAAGACAAACCAAAGCGAGAGCAGGCTGGCGTAAAGTGCTGTGATCATGGGAGACCTCCTTTCGTTAATAGTCCCCGTACGCGATTAACCATAGGTCGGTTTTTCGTTGGTGCTAAGGGCGTTATCTTTAGACGAGCGAGGCGACTTTCTCGCCCAGGTGGCGGGCTGATGTCCACTTGCCACCAAAAATACTGATAAGACGATCTGATACCTCGATCTCCGAATCTCTACTGGCAGAACTCATATCTCCGATAACCGCATCACGAGGGCGTACGATGGGTCTCACACCGGCAAAGGAAGATACGATATGGCTCGTCGATAGTGGTTCAGAAAGGTGCTGGTTCAGGATGCTCAGCAAATACTCGCTTTCAGCGTCTGTACAGACGATTGGGTTTGCCAAATCATGCGTGTGTTCCGTGGTGCCGAGGAGCGCGCGTTCACGATCGAGAGGGATCACAAAAACGATCCTGCGTTCTCCCGGCGCTTGCAGCACGAGTGCATTTTTCAGTGATAGGTTGACGATTAAATGTGAGCCGCGGACGTGGTCGATCGTAAAGTCGGACTCAATACGCGAATCCTCGAGTAACTTTGCCGCCCACGGCCCCGCGGCGTTGATTACCCGGTCGAACTCGAGAGTCTGATCTGCTGTATCGATGCGACCGTCGGTATACAGGCGCTCGATGCGCGTATTTTCGACGATGCGCACAGCTTGCTTACTTGGCTCATCAATGAGGCATTGAATCAGCGGCTCGTATTCCATGACGACATCACAGTAACTGGCTCCGCCGCGAAGGCCCTGAGGTGCTAGATTTGGGAAGACACGTTTGAGGTCCTCGCTGCTGTGTAACTGACTGGGTCCAACAGAGAACCGCCCCGCCAGCCACTGGTAAATCAATGTGCCTGCGAATAGCAGCCATCGCCCCCGCTTCGCCCCTTGGTAAACGGGGAAATAAAATCGCTCGACACGGGTCGCATCGGGAGCAAAGCGAAGCCAGCCATCGCGCTCGATCAATGCCTCGCGGACCAGCCCGATATGACCTTGCTCGATATAACGAATGCCGCCGTGAAGCATGCGTGAAGATGCGCTACTTGTCTGGTCAAAAGGCGCGCTTTCATCGAATAGCTGCACATGGTGACCGAGTGACGCACAGGCGGTCGCAATGGACACGCCATTGACACCTGCACCAACCACCGCAATTCGTTTTGCTGACACCGCAGACTCGCTCGTTAATCGCCTTAACACTGGGTTATGTCACAACATTACCTCATGAACTGTTGCGATAGTGTTATCGACATTACAACGGGTCAAAATATCCTAGCGACTCGCTGATTGGAGCACTCCGCCAGCCCTCAAAATAGGGCCATGAATACTTACCAAAAAGTGGTAGAAAAAAGTCTAATCTCTGACACGATTTTTCTGGCGTTGCCCCCCATTTATGACGTTAAAATGACGGCCGATTTGAGGCCTTAACGAATAAGAGAGAAAGTCGTATGAGCGAGCGATCAGGACGGCGAAAAGGAGGCGGTCGCGCAGGTCGTCGTGAGGCGAGAGCCAATGCAGGACCGGCGAGCGAACCCTTCATACGGCGGAAGATTCCCTACGTTGAAATTCTGAGTGAAGAAGGCCTTCAACTGATCGAGAACAATGCGGATCGATTACTCGAGGAAGTCGGTATCGATTTTCTTGACGACCCCGAAGTAACAGAACTCTTCAGGGCGGCGGGTGCTAGTGTTGACGGAACTCGTGTGCGCTTTCCGCGAGGTATGTGCCGAGAAATTATTCAAGCTACTGCGCCCTCAGAGTATGTCCAGCATGCGCGTAATCCCGAACGCAATGTCACGATCGGCGGCAAGAATACGGTGCTCGTGCCAGCCTATGGTTCACCGTTTGCTCATGATTTGGATAACGGTCGACGCTATTCGACCATTGAAGATTTCGGGAATTTTGTGAAGCTGGCCTACATGGCGCCTGGCATTCACCACTCAGGCGGAACCGTATGTGAGCCCGTCGACCTGCCGGTTAACAAGCGTCACTACGACATGGTCTACAGCCATTTCAAATACAGTGACAAGCCACTGATGGGTTCGGTAACACACCATCGTCGCGCACAAGATTCAGTTGATATGGCGAAGCTTGTGTTCGGTGATGAGTTCGTCGATCAGAACTGTGTATTTACTAGCCTGATCAACGTGAACTCGCCCTTGGTATATGACGGGACCATGTTGGGGTCGTTGAAGGTCTACGCAAGAAACAACCAATCCTGTGTGGTATCGCCATTTATTTTGGCAGGTGCCATGTCGCCTGTGACCGTCGCTGGTACTTGTACTCAGATTCTCGCGGAGGCGATGGCCGGTATCGCGCTGACACAGCTCATTCGGCCCGGGTGTCCGGTTGTTTTCGGAACGTTTGCGGCAGCGGTGTCGATGGCGACGGGCGCACCAACGTTCGGCACGCCAGAGCCCAGCCAGGTCATTTACGCCACTGCGGCGCTCGCACGTCGACTCGGTGTGCCATATCGAAGTGGTGGTGGCCTATGCGCCTCGAAACTACCCGACGCACAAGCGGCTTACGAGGCGGCGAACACCCTTCAAACGGCTGCTATGGCAGGTGTTAACTTCATGCTGCACACGGCTGGCTGGCTAGAGGGTGGTCTTGCAGTGGGCTACGAGAAATTTGTTATGGACTGTGATCAAGCAAATATGATCGCGGTCTTGCTCGAGGGGATGGATCTTTCCGAAAACGCCCAGGCAATGGAGGCATTCCATGAGGTGGGTCCGGGTAAGCACTTCCTAGGTTCTGCACACACATTGAGCAATTTTGAATCGGCGTTCTATCGTTCAACTATTGCCGATAACAACAGTTTTGAGCAGTGGTCAGCTGAAGGCAGCTTGGATGCAGCGCAGCGGGCAAACGGCGTATGGAAACAAATGTTGGCGGACTACGAGCCACCGGCTCTGGATCCAGCCATTGATGAAGCGCTACTGGATTTCATGGCGCGTGAAAAAGCATCATTCGCCGATAGAGACTACTAGGCGATTAGCACGGAGACATCAGTAATGTCCGATGAAGAAGACATCATCCTTTCAGAGCTGTCCGATGAGGACCTTGTGCTACAGATGCACGACGATCTGTATGACGGATTGAAAGAGGAAATCGAGGAAGGCACGCAAATTCTCCTCGATCGTGGCTGGACCGCTGAGCAGCTGCTTGGAAAGGCGCTGGTCGATGGTATGACGATTGTCGGTATCGACTTCCGGGACGGTATTTTGTTCGTGCCTGAAGTGTTGCTTGCCGCAAATGCCATGAAAGGTGGTATGGCTATTCTTCGACCTTTGCTGGCGGAGACTGGTGCGAAGCCAGTGGGCACCATGGTCATCGGTACCGTGAAAGGCGACATCCACGACATCGGTAAAAACCTCGTTGCCATGATGCTCGAGGGTGCGGGCTTTGAGGTCTATGACATCGGCATCAACAATGCTGTTGAGGATTACATTGCGGCGCTTGAGCGTCATAAGCCTGACATCCTTGGTATGTCCGCACTGCTGACCACAACCATGCCTTACATGAAGGTTGTGATTGATGCGTTGAAAGAGCAGGGCATCCGAGATGACTACATTGTCATGGTGGGCGGAGCGCCGCTTAACGGGGAGTTTGGCGAGGCCGCGGGCGCTGATGCTTACTGTCGGGATGCGGCTGAGGCTGCAACCACTGCCATTCGGCTAGTTGAAGCGCGTCGACTCGCTCAGGCCTGATCCCACTTGGGGCGCTTACTAGTCATTGGCTGTGGCGCCCTCGCGGAAGAGCTTTCAGCGCTCAAAAGAGCCAATCAGTGGACCGCGCTTGATATTAAGTGCCTTGATGCGGCATTACATAATCGTCCCGAGCGAATAGCCGACCGGCTGGAGTCGTTACTAGCCAAACATCATGCCGAGTACACCAATATATTGATTGCCTATGCCGACTGCGGTACCGGTGGTGCCGTTGATCGCGTTGCGCAGCAGTTCAACGCCCAGCGGCTACCGGGGGCTCACTGCTACGAGTTCTATGCAACCAGTCCCGTGTTTGAGGCGCTCGCAGAGGCAGAGTCAGGGACTTTTTATCTGACAGACTTTCTCGTACGTCACTTCGATCGGTTGGTGATTGAAGAGATGAAACTGGACGAGCACCCGGAACTAGAGGAAATGTTATTTGGTCGTTACCGTAGGGTGGTGTATCTGGCCCAGGTCGACAGTAGTGAGCTTCTTGACCAGGCAGAGCGGGCGGCTACGCGATTGAAGCTACCTCTAGAAGTGGTGACAACGGGCTACGGCTTGTTAGCGAAAACGGTTGAAGAAGAAGTTATTCGTATCATCGCCTAATGTGCTTTGGTTGGCGTACAACAGGGTAAGAAGCCATTAATCCCGATTCACTTTAACCTCGAGCCGATCCATAGGGAAGATTAACAACGTGCAAAGAATAGATGTCTTATGGAGAGATATTCCTTCCCAGGTTCAGATCAAGCGCGGGCGAGAGCGCGGGAAATACCTTCTGGAGCACCGGTTTCAAGCGGCGATAGATCGCGCTGCAATGCGCGCGGGCAAGGGCGGCAGTGATGCTTATCTCGAGGAATGGCGCCGGATAATAACATCAATAGAGTCAGATCTTTCTCCGCAAGAACTGGCCGAACAAATAGGGAAAATCCTCGAAGCGGAGGTCAGTGACGAGGCGCTCAAGGCCATGGTTGCAAATAAAGGTTTCAACGACGCGAATTAACTTGCATCCGACTCTATGAGGCGTTAAAAAACGCGCCTAAATTCAACCATCGTATTCGGTCGAGCGGTAAATACACGAGCACATGGCTTTACAATAACTAGTGCACGACAATAGCGGTTTTGGTCGTGTAGGAGACACTCATGACCACCACTATTATCAGCTCGGCCACCAAAGAAGTTCGCATCGGTTTCGATCAACCGTTCGTTGTTATTGGTGAGCGCATCAACCCAACTGGGCGAAAAATTCTCGCCGAGGAAATGAAGAACGGGGACTACAGTCGCGTCGAGGCTGATGCATTGGCTCAGGTCGCGGCAGGCGCCCAGATGTTGGATGTGAATGCAGGTATTCCGCTGGCGGATGAGCCTCGCATCCTGGCTGAAGCAATACAGTTAGTTCAATCAGTGACGGACGTACCATTGAGCATCGACTCCTCGATTGTTGAAGCACTCGAGTCCGGTCTCGCGGTCTACCAGGGCAAAGCCTTGGTTAACTCGGTTACGGGTGAAGATGAAGTCCTCGAGCGCGTGCTTCCGTTGGTTGCCAAACACGGTGCAGCTGTTGTTGCCATTTCAAATGATGAGACTGGCATCTCTGAAGATCCCAATGTGCGTTTTGAGGTGGCTAAGAAGATTGTTGAGCGTGCCGCTGACTATGGAATTTCTGATCAGGATGTGGTCGTTGATCCGTTGGTGATGCCAATTGGTGCTATCAATCAGGCGGGTGTGCAAGTGATGGAGCTCGTGCGGCGACTGCGCACGGAGCTCAAGGTCAACACCACTTGCGGCGCTTCCAACGTCAGCTTTGGTTTGCCCAACCGAAATGGCATCAATGCGGCATTTCTGACCATGGCAATGGGCGCGGGTATGACTTCGGCAATCACGAGCCCATTGCATGCCGAGGTGATGCAGGCGGTTCGAGGTGGCGATGTCATGATGGGCCATGACCCAGATTGCGCGAATTGGATTAAGGCGTACCGTGAGCCTGCCCCGGAGGGAGCTGGCGGCCGTCGTGGTCGTGCTGGGCGTCGCCGAGGCTAACGCGTAATACGTGTCTAGCGAGCAGGTCAAAGTTCTTTTTTTACCATCGGGTAAGCGCGGTGAATTTCCGAAGCACACCCAATTGCTCGACGCTGCCCGCACCTTGGGCGTGGATATCGATTCGGTCTGCGGCGGTAGAGGTCTGTGCGGTCGCTGCCAAATATCCTGTATGTCGGGTACGTTCCAAAAGCACAAGATGACCTCAAGCCCAGCGCATCTGTCGCCTCTGGTTGCCACCGAAATAAAATTTAACGAGCGCAAGGGCCCATTACCCGAGGGACGGCGGTTGAGCTGTCACGCCGAGTTACTCGATGACGTGATTATTGACGTACCGCCCGAGAGTCAGGTGCACCGTCAAATCATTCGCAAAGATGCCGAGCATCGGGATATCCAGCTCAATACCGCGACGCGCCTCTATTTCGTGACCTTGCCAGAATCCACGTTGGAAGATGCGCGGGGCGAAGCGAAACTGCTCATGGCCTCGCTGGAGTCCGAGTGGGGTTTGACCGACCTTCGCATTGAAACCAGCGAGCTGGTAAAGCTGCAGGTGGCACTGGCATCGGGTGACCGAGGTGTCACGGTAGCCGTTTTTGAATCAACACAGATTATTGGTGTCTGGTCAGGTCTCTTCGACGCGCCCCGGGGTGTTGCGGTTGACGTAGGCTCCACGACCGTCGCTGCGCACCTGTGTGACCTGGCCACAGGCGATGTGCTGTCATCGGCCAGCGTTATGAACCCGCAGATACCGTTCGGTGAAGACCTCATGAGTCGCGTCAGTTACATCATGATGCACCCCGAGGGTGCTGAGGAGATGAGCTCCGCCATTCAAACAGCGCTGAGCAAGCTTTTTGCAGAGCTGACCGAGCAACTGGGTGAGACGACCGACAATATTTTAGAGGTCTCATTGGTTGCGAATCCAATCATGCACCATTTGGTTTTGGGCATTAATCCAATCAATTTGGGGGGCGCGCCGTTTGCTTTGACCGTCGACGAGGCTGTCACTCTGAAAGCCCTTGATCTCGATTTCGATACCCACAGCCAAGCACGGTTATTTGTACTGCCTTGTATTGCCGGACATGTGGGCGCTGACACGGCAGGGGTCATCCTCGCCGAGAGCCCTGACAGTGATGAGGCGATGAGTCTCATCGTCGATGTGGGCACCAATGCCGAGATTGTGCTTGGTAATAAAGAACGACTTCTGGTTTGCTCGAGCCCAACTGGCCCCGCTTTTGAGGGCGGTGAAATTAGCGCCGGACAGCGTGCTACTGCTGGAGCAATCGAACGCGTGCGAATCGATCGTGAGACGCTAGAGCCAAACTTCAGAGTGATTGGTTCCGAGCTTTGGTCAACGGAGGCGGGTTTCGCGGATTCGACAAAGGAACTCAATATCACTGGCATCTGTGGCTCGGGCATTATTGAAGTCGTTGCTGAGATGTTCCTTGCAGGTATTGTTTCGGAGGATGGCATCGTTGATGGAGCTCTCGCAGAGCGCAGCTCACGCGTCCGGTCTCACGGAAGAACCTGGTCCTATGTACTTCATTTTGTAGAGGATGAGACCCAGCGCGATATCGTCGTGACTCAGAATGATGTGCGCCAGATTCAGCTAGCGAAGGCTGCGCTCTATGCCGGTATTAAGTTGCTCATGGACAAGATGGGCGTTTCAGCAGTCGATCGTATTCGTCTTGCAGGTGCCTTTGGCAGTCACATTAGTGTCGAACACGCCATGGTGCTGGGACTGATTCCCGACTGTGCTCTTGATCATGTGTCCTCTGCGGGTAACGCGGCGGGTGTTGGCGCTCGCATAGCGCTTCTTGATCAGGAGGCCCGTATCGCTATCCAGCAGACGGTGAACCGTGCCGAGCGAATTGAAACAGCAACGGAATCTGACTTCCAGGACTACTTCGTCGCGGCCATGGCATTCCCTCACAAGACGGATCCCTATCCACACTTGTTTTCCGCGGTAGAGCCGCCAGTGAAGAAAGTGGTCGAGCAAACTGACGGTCGACGGCGTCGACGGCGTTCTTAATTGACGGCCAGAGCTAGTCATTAGCTGTCAGTGAATAATCCATCACACTGCGGATACGCGACTTCTAAATCGGTCCACAATATCCGGTCAAAAAAAAGGAGCCCGGAGGCTCCTGTTCATAGACTTCAGCTTTTTGGTCGCTCGTTTGTTGGGTCCAACAGCGCACCGTAACCTACCTTCACTACTTTGGCTTCATAGTGCTCGCCAAAGTACTCGATAAGTACCGTATCACCCTCTTTCGCCTTATCTGCAGGCAGATAACCCATGGCGACATTCGCACCGAGACTGGGGCCGAACGCCATACTGGTGGTGTAAGACCGACGACCGTGCGAATCGATGATGACTTCTTTCGACGCTGGGTCGAGGATGGGCCAGTTACCAACGGGGTAGCGCACGATGCCCTTACTGTCGGTTGTGTCTTGCAGAATAAACGTGCAGAGGTAGGCGGCTTGCTCGTCTAGCTCGCGCTGTTGTACATAGGCCTCTTTACCATGGAAGTCCGCAGCCTTGACCTTGGGTCGAGCTAGACCGGCTTCATACAGATTGTACTCAGTTTCCAAGTCAGCATTCTGGAGACGCAAACTCTTTTCGAGTCTTCGGCTGTTAGCGTAGGTCTCGATACCCACGGGTGTTACCCCGAGCTCAAACAATGCATCCCAGATAGCCAAGCCATCGGAGAATGGGAAGTAGAGTTCCCAGCCTTGCTCGCCAACATAGCTGATTCGGAAGGCCCAAACCTTGACGCCGGAGACTGTGATTTCCTTGGTCGTCGCGAATGGGAAAGCCTCATTAGAGATGCTCTCAGGGTCATCCATCAGCTTGGCGAGCGTGACTCGCGCCTCAGGTCCCCACAGCCCCAGAGTCGCTAGCTCTTCGCTGCGATCATGGAATGTGACGTTAGCGAAGCCCTTGCGGTCACTCATATCACGCATCCAGATGTAGTCACGGTGACCGGTATCACCACCGCACACCACTCGGAAGCAGTATTCCGCGAGCCTGATGATTGTGAGGTCAGACCGGATACCACCCGCGTGATCGAGGAAGTGTGTGTAAACACCTTTTCCGATTGCGGTGTCCGCACCGACCTTGGCCACAGAGAGGTATTCCATCAGACCTTCCGCGTCGGCACCTTCGACATCAAAGATGGCGAAGTGCGAGAGGTTGATCATGCCAACGCCGTCGCTCATG
The DNA here is from genome assembly GCA_902613175.1 of Halieaceae bacterium. Lineage (GTDB taxonomy): Bacteria > Pseudomonadota > Gammaproteobacteria > Pseudomonadales > Halieaceae > Luminiphilus. The sequence goes on from CACMGJ010000018.1 coordinate 21,076, forward strand.
GCTAGCTGTTCCGCATTGGAGACCTCCCAGAAGTGACGGTTATCCCATTCAGCTTCTCTCGTTGGCACCTGATCGCGATACTTTGCCAGTAATGTCGCCTCGTTGGCCGCGTAACCGTGCGCTCGCTCCCAACCGGCAACTTCCATGAAGTACCCGCCCAGAGCTACTTCTCGCTCATAAAAAGGGCTGACGCGCATGCCGCGTGATGTGGTGAAAGGTTCGCGTGGGTGAACCGCAGGGGTATATATCTTTTGCGCAGACTCATAGCATCGGCTGCGGACGTAGTCATCGCCCTTCTGGATCGGATAATGACGCGCAGAATCGACGCTGTGAATATCTTGCTTCGTGCGCCCATGCGTCATCCACTCAGCGAGCAACTTACCTGCGCCAGGGCCCTCTTTTACCCAAACTGCCTCACACAGCCAAAGGTTTTTGACCTCGGCTGATTCGCCGATGATGGAGCTGCTGTCCGGGGTAATAGAGAGAAGTCCATTAAACGATCGCCGCTCTTCCCAGCCAAGCTCTCCAAGAACAGGAGTCAGCTCGATCGCTCGCTCAAACGCTTCCATCACCTGTTCGAGCGTCATGTCGCGCATCGAGGGCGAGAGTCGTGCCTCTCTGGGTTCAGCGATGTCAGTTGGGTCTACCAGTCGAGGCTCAAACGGCTCGTAGTAGCCCCATTCCAACAGGCCACCTTCCGGAGTGGTGGGGTCTCCCGTATCTCTAATGTAGGCTGAGTTGCCTTGGTCACGCATCAACGGGTAGACGATATCTTTACCCGTTCCCTCGAGGTGATCCCAAGGTCCAAAAAACAATAATGGGTGCTCAAGTGGCATCAGCGGCAGTTTTACGCCCACCGTCTCAGAGACGAGGTTGCCCCAAATACCGACACACAGGACCACGTAGTCGGCCCGAATCGTGCCTTTATGAGTCTCAACTCCCTTGATCTCGCCGTCCTCAACAATAAGCTTTGTGGCGGGGGTATAGGCGAAGGCTTTTAACTTGCCCGATGCTACTGCCTCATCGACTAAATCGCCAGCTACTCTCTGTGAGCGAGGGGTCACAAGACCGGCATCGGGGTCCCACATGGCACCTTGGATTTGGTCTTCCTCCAACAGAGGGAACTTCTCCTTCGCCTCAGCCGCAGAGATCATGCAAGCGTCGGTACCAAAAGCTTTACCTGACCCAACTTTCCGAATCAGCTCTAGCATCCGTTCGTCATCATCTTTGCGGGCAACTTCGAGACCACCGGTCTTTATGTAGTTACCGCGCTTTGCATAGAACTCTCGGCTGTAATTAGTGATTTCGACATTCAGCTTGTCGTGAGACGTCATGTAGCAAAAGTCTGATGCGTGGGATGTCGAGCCGATATCCGTTGGAATCGCTGACTTTTCGAGGCCTACGATGTCGTCCCAGCCTTCTTTAATCAGGTGATGAACCACCGATGCACCGACGATACCGCCTTGCCCGATGACAACGACCTTGGCGTGTTCTGGTAAAGCCGCCATGAATGTCTCCTCTCGCAAATTATTCTCGTCGACAGGCGCGGAGTGTATGCCTTGTGGGCTTCAAACGAAATAGATTCGGTCTCGATTTAGCGGTGCTTTTCGACGCACTAATCGACGATTAACCCCCACGTGTTAGCCTTGCGGTTATAGACACGAAATCGCCTGCTTTCTGTGCGTATTTTTGATGTTCTCTATGACGATCTGTATGACGGTTTGAGAGTCTGTTTGTCCGATTAAAGGTGCCTCTATTTCTGATGGAAAACGCAAGCCTTACCGCCATCGCCGGAATTACCGCCGGGCATGTTACAGATGAATTGAATATGACAGGTGTCACCGTCGTGCGCTTTGCTGGCGACGGTGCGAGAGCTGCCGTTTCTGTGCAAGGAGCTGCGCCGGGAACACGTGAGACCGATTTATTGGAGCCCGGTAATTTAGTCGAAAAAGTTCATGCCATTGTTCTGACTGGAGGCAGCGCCTACGGCTTGGATGCGGCGTCAGGTGTTATGGCGGCGCTCGAGGAGGAAGGCGTTGGATTACCCGTTTCCGAAGAGACGGTTGTTCCCATCGTGCCCGCGGCCGTCTTGTTTGATTTGAACGTAGGGTCATCGAGCGTAAGACCCGGCATTGATTGGGGTTATAAGGCTGCTCAGGAGGCGAATGATTCGCCTATTGCATCTGGCAATGTCGGCGCAGGAATGGGTGCGACAGTTGGCAAGCTGTTAGGTCCCTCCCGGGCAACAAAGGGAGGCTTGGGTAGCGCGCGTGTTGACCTGGATAATGGCGTCGTTGTTTCAGCACTCGTGGCAGTCAATGCGGTGGGTGAGATTGTCGATACCGTCAGCAATACCGTTGTCGCCGGGATCCGGGCAAACGATATTGGTCATTATGACTCGGCCGTTGATGTAGCACTGGGGAACACTGCAAAAGCACCGGTTGCTGGAACCAACACCACCTTGGGTCTGATCGCGACTAACGCAAACCTGAGTAAAGTTCAGTTAAAAAAAGCAGCCGAAATGGCACATGACGGGATGGCACGGGCAATCCGGCCCATTCATACACAGTTCGACGGTGATACCGTTTTTGCTGTCTCTATGCCCAGGTCTGAGATCGAAACCACCGCGGACGCGGATGCCCAGCTAAACAGCATTGGCATCGCAGGAGCGAGGGCACTTGAGCTCGCCATTGTTGATGCGGTCCGCTCCGCCAAATCAGTCGGTGATGTCATTGCCTGCTGCGACTGGCATAACGACTGAGATACGCTCACCAAGCCTGGGGCGAAATTGCTCGATACCTTGGCGTTACAACCTCAAAGAACCCGGTTTGCGCCGGGTCCCAGCATTCGTCACAGACGCCCCTTTTTTGTGCGTTTCTCCCTTGACGCGGCACCCCTGACTCCCTAGACTCTCGCCCCTCAGTCGCGGGACCCTTGGCTTTAAACTCAAGGTGCCGTGTAAATGCCTTCAACGACACAGGCGTTGATACAAGGGGCATTGCTAAGACTTGATGCGGGGTGGAGCAGCCTGGTAGCTCGTCGGGCTCATAACCCGAAGGTCGTCGGTTCAAATCCGGCCCCCGCTACCAACATAGCGCGTTTGTTGGCGCTGCATTCAAGGCCCCTTGTTCGGGCTTTTTTTGTGTCCGAAATTTGCCGAGGACGGCGATGAATACGATGGGTGGTAAAGAGAGCCAGCTGCTCACCATGCTTGAACCAACAGTCGGTATGTTGGGGTATGAGCTGTGGGGACTGGAGCTGCTTAGCCCTAACCGGCGCCCGACTTTGCGTGTGTACATCGACAAAGACCAGGGCGTAACAGTGGATGACTGTGCATCAGTCAGTCGCCACATTAGCGGTGTATTAGATGTTGAGGATCCTTTCCTGGGTGAGTACACCCTCGAAGTGTCTTCACCTGGTATTGACCGTTTGCTGTTCAAGAAAGAGCAGTTCACGGCCTACCAGGAGCAGCCGATAGAGGTGAAGCTTCGATTCCCCTTTGAGGGGCGCCGTAAGTTTCGAGGTTGGTTTTTTGGGTTTAATGGCGACGATATTGTCGTTCGGGTTGATCAGCACGAGTACCTGCTGCCTTTGAGTAGCATCGACCGAGCTCGAGTTGAGCCCACACCCGAGTGGATTGAGCGCGCTCGGCCTACCACGGTCAGTGCAGTGAATGAGAGTTTAAAAGAGGGCGATTCGGTCCTCGATGATGAGAGTGAGACATAGCGAATGAGCAAAGAAATCTTGATGGTCGCCGAAGCCGTTTCTAACGAGAAAGGCGTATCCGAAGACATCATCTTTGAAGCTATTGAGCTGGCGCTAGCCACAGCGACAAAGAAGCGATACGACGAGGAGCCTGATATCGAGGTGACAATCGATCGCGACTCCGGCGATTACGTCACCAAGCGTAAGTGGTTGGTCGTACCCGATACGGAACTTGCGCTCTTAGGTACACAGTTTACGACTGAAGAGGCGATTGAAGTTGACGAAAACCTTCGCCCGGGCGATGTGCACGTAGAGATCGTCGAAAATGTAGGCTTTGGCCGTATCGCGGCGCAAACTGCCAAGCAGGTCATCGTGCAGCGTGTCCGAGAGGCTGAACGCGCACAGGTTGTGGACCAATACAAGGACCGCATGGGTGAGCTTCTGGCAGGCACTGTGAAGAAGGTCACGCGCGACAACATTATTCTGGATCTGGGTAACAATGCAGAGGGCTTGCTGCCTCGTTCAGAGCTGGTCGGACGAGAGACATTTAGAATGAATGACCGCGTTCGGGCAATCCTTCTAGAGATTAATGAGGAATCACGAGGGCCACAGTTAATTCTCTCACGCGCTTGCAAGGAGATGCTGATCGAGCTCTTTAAGATCGAAGTGCCCGAGATCTCCGAAGGTGTCATTCAAATTCGATCGGCGGCGCGAGATCCTGGTTCTCGAGCAAAGATTGCTGTGAAAACCGGTGATCAGCGTATCGATCCCGTGGGTGCCTGCGTCGGTATGCGAGGGTCGCGGGTACAAGCGGTATCCAACGAACTCGATACCGAGCGCGTTGATATCGTTCTGTGGGACGACAACCCCGCGCAGTTGGTGATCAATGCCATGTCACCTGCGGAAGTCGAATCCATCGTTGTTGATGAGGACAGCAACACCATGGAGGTCGCGGTTGCCGAAGACAACCTAGCGCAAGCGATTGGCCGCGGAGGGCAGAACGTTCGTTTGGCCTCAGATCTCACCGGCTGGACCATCAATGTGATGAGCACAGACGAGGCGATCGAGAAGCAGGAGGCCGAAGCAGGCGAGATCATGGAGACCTTCATGAATGCTCTCGATGTCGATGAAGATGTGGCTACTGTGTTGGTCGAGGAGGGGTTCACAACGGTTGAGGAAGTCGCTTACGTGCCTCTGGAAGAGATGGCTGGTATCGAAGGCTTCGATGAGGACATTGCAGAGGAGCTTCGCGCCAGAGCCAAGGATGCACTGCTGACCATGGCGATCGCGTCTGAAGAGGAGCTTGGTTCCAATGAGCCCGCGCAGGACCTCCTTGAGATGCGAGGCATGGGTAAGCAACTTGCTTATGTATTGGCAAGTATGAGCGTTATCACCATGGAAGATCTCGCTGAGCAGAGCGTGGATGAGCTCATGGATATTGAAGGTATGACTGAAGAGTGGGCTGCAGAGCTCATCATGACTGCTCGCGAGCCGTGGTTCGCGGAAGAGGGGGAGTCTGCGTAAGTAGCGGATTAAGCGAAACGACAGACGAACAACAGCGAAATTAGAGAGAGACGAAATGGCTGAAGTAACGGTAGAGCAGTTAGCAAAGACCGTGGGAACAGACCCCGATAAGCTGCTTTCGCAGATGAAGGATGCGGGTCTTCCGCATAAGAAAGCAGACGAAGGCGTCTCTGATGATGACAAGCGTACCCTGCTTGCCCATTTGAAGCGAAGCCACGGTACCGAAGAAGCGGCGCCTCGAAAAATCACGTTGAAGCGCAAGTCGGTGAGCACCCTCAAAACGGGTGGCAGCTCGGGTAAGCGCACGGTGAATGTTGAGGTCCGCAAGAAGCGGACCTACGTTAAGCGTCCCGAAGCGGTGGAGGTTGCCGAGCCTGAAGTTCCAGAGGTGGCGCCTGCTGCAGAGGCAGTAGCGGAGCCAGTGGCTTCTGCTGATCCCGTTTCAGAGGCGGATGCGCCGGAAGTGGCTGCTGAACCCACCGATACTGTGGAGACAGCCGAGCCTGTTGATGCACAGGACTATGCTGCGTCTTCGACTGACGTTGTCGAGGAGACAGAGGAAGATCTGCGTAATTTAGACCCTGAGGTACTTCGGCAGCGTGCAGCTGCTCGTCGACGTACCGAGGAGGAGGATCGTCAGCGTAAGTTGGATGAGGCGGTCGCCGCGCGAAAAGCGGACGAGGAACTAAAAAAGGCCGAGCAAGAGGCAGCTCAGAAGACGGCCACTGCCGAGAAAGCGGCATCAACACAAGGTGACAAGCGACCTAAACGGTTGCATGAGGCACCTTCTAAAGATAGTGGGCGTGATTCGGATGATAAGCGGCGAAAGCCTAGCCGAGGTCGTTTAGATCGCTCGAATATGTCGGGTGGTCGCGGTAAGCAGAGAGGCCATAACCTGTCGCTGAGCGATATTGAAGCAGCTGAATCAGGGGTGGGACGTGCGCGTGGTGGTAAGCGACGACGCGGCGGCGACGAGCCGAACCAGCATGCCTTCGAGCAGCCTACCGAGAAGATTATTTACGACGTCGAGTTGCCAGAAAATATCAGCGTGGGCGATCTCGCGCAGCAGATGGCGGTGAAAGCGAGTGTGGTAATTAAAGAGCTAATGAAGCTCGGTGTAATGGCAACCATTAACCAGATGATTGATCAGGACACAGCCAGTCTCGTGGTAGAGGAACTCGGCCATCGTATTAAGTTAAAAAGTGATGATGAGCTCGAGGAGCAGTTGGAGGAGTCTCTGGCAAGCCAGGAGGGCACACCTGAACTTCGAGCACCTGTGGTCACTGTGATGGGCCACGTCGACCACGGTAAGACATCGCTGCTTGACTACATTCGTAGCTCACGTGTCGCCGTCGGTGAGGCGGGCGGTATTACCCAACATATCGGTGCTTACCATGTGAATACAGATATGGGCATGATCACCTTACTCGATACGCCCGGTCACGCGGCTTTTACGGCGATGCGCGCCCGTGGCGCTAAGTCCACGGACATCGTTATTTTGGTGGTTGCCGCCGATGATGGGGTGATGCCGCAGACAGAAGAGGCGGTCCAGCATGCGCGAGCGGCTGGGGTGCCTTTGGTTGTTGCAATTAACAAGATGGACAAGGAGGGCGCTGACCCCGACCGAGTCAAAAACGAATTAGCAGCAAAAGAGGTGATTCCGGAGGATTGGGGTGGTGACACTCAGTTTATCCCGGTCTCAGCGCATACAGGTGAAGGCATCGATACCTTATTAGAGGCCCTGTTGTTGCAGTCGGAGTTGCTTGAGCTGAAAGCACCGGCTGACGTTCCAGCCAGTGGTCTGGTAATTGAGTCTCGGCTTGATCGAGGACGCGGTCCTGTGGCGTCGCTATTGGTACAGCAAGGCACACTGAATCAGGGTGATATCGTTCTCGCAGGATTACAGTATGGTCGTGTTAGAGCGATGCTGGATGAAAACGGACAGACAATTAAAGTCGCCGGTCCGAGCATCCCTGTTGAGATTCTAGGCCTTGATGGAATACCAGATGCAGGTGACCCCTTCGTAGCCGTTGAGAGTGAAAAGCGCGCTCGCGAAATTGCGGATTTCCGTCAAGAGAAGCAGCGATCCAGCAAGCTGGCTCGTCAACAAGCCGCCAAGCTCGACAGCATGTTTGAGACGATGACGGCGGGTGAAGTACAAACGCTCAATGTTGTCATCAAGGCTGACGTTCGCGGTTCACTTGAGGCGCTTCAGTCTTCATTGTCTGACCTGGGCAACGAGGAGGTTAAAGTCAATGTAGTTGCCGGCGGTGTTGGTGGTATCACCGAGACTGATATATCGCTGGCTATAACGAGCAATGCGGTTATCTTCGGCTTCAATACGCGAGCCGACGCCAAGGCGCGTGACCTTGCTGAAAATGAAGGCGTAGAAGTTCGCTACTACAATGTCATTTACGATCTCATTGACGACGTTAAGGCAGCCTTGTCGGGTATGTTATCACCAGAGTTGCGCGAGGAGATTGTGGGTATCGCTGAAGTGCGGGATGTCTTCCGCTCGCCCAAGTTTGGCCTTATCGCCGGTTGTATGGTGACAGAGGGCACAGTCTATCGCTCCAAGCCTATCCGTGTTTTGCGAGACAATATCGTGATCTACGAAGGCGAGCTCGAATCATTGCGTCGCTTTAAGGATGATGCGAACGAGGTTCGAAGTGGTATCGAGTGCGGTATTGGCGTCAAGAACTACACCGACGTAAAAGTGGGCGACCTCATCGAGGTATACGATGTTAATGAAGTTGCCCGATCTCTGTAGGTAAAACGCTTTGGGTCAAGAGTTCAGCCGAGCTGAGAGAGTCGCCGACTTTGTGCAGCAGGAGCTAGCAAAGCTCCTGCTGCACAGTGTTCGCGATCCGAGGGCCGAGTTTGTCAGCATTACTGCGGTCGAGGTTAGTCGAGATTTACGTTACGCGAAGGTCTTCTTCACCAAGTTAGGCCTAGAGGACGCTAAATCGGCAGAACAGGTGACTCGTATCCTCGATAAAGCTGCTGGTTTTCTGCGTAGCGAAATCGCTCGTGAATCGACGTTGAGAACCGTGCCCAAACTCACGTTTAAATTTGACGAGAGCGTTGGGCGCGGTCGTCATATGGAAGCGCTACTGGGTAAGGCCCGTGCATCGGACGCTCAAAGCCGAGACCCCTCTGGCGTAGACGAGACCTAACATGGCGCGCCGGCGGAAAGGGCGGGCAGTCACAGGTATTCTCGTTCTCGATAAGCCTATCGGCCCCTCATCAAATCAAGCACTGCAGCGCGTGCGTCACCTGTTCAATGCTTCTAAGGCGGGTCATACCGGTAATCTGGATCCGTTGGCGAGTGGCGTGCTGCCTATTTGTCTGGGCGAGGCAACCAAGCTCTCACAGTTTTTACTGGACTCCGATAAATCTTATGACGCAACGGTCAGTTTTGGCATCAAAACGACCACTGGTGATAGTGAAGGTGAAGTCTTAGCGGAGAAGACTGCTGAGTTACTAATAACCGCTGAGGTCACTGCCGCGCTCGCCTCTTTTGTCGGCGAGTTTGATCAGACACCCCCTATGCACTCTGCATTGAAAGTTGATGGCCAGCCGCTTTACAAGCTGGCGAGACAGGGTAAGGAAGTTGAGAGAAAGGCGCGTCGGATTACCGTTCATTCGATTGAAATGACCTCATTTGCACCGGGCGTTATTGCAATATCGGATATTCGAGTGTCCTGTACTAAGGGGACCTACATACGAACGCTGTCAGAGGACATAGCGGAGGCAGTGGGACTGCCCGGTCATATGAGCGCTCTGCGAAGAACAGCGACCGGTCCTTTTGATCTAAGCCAATCGATTGATCTGCAGACGCTGGTCGATGTGGGCGAAAAGGAAGGGCCCGATGCACTTGACCAGTTTCTCATCGATCCCGAGATTGCTGTGGGTCACCTAGAGAGGGTTGAACTTAGTGATTCTGCGGCTTTCTACCTAAAACAAGGACAACCAGTCCTAGTGCGAAATGCGCCGCTTAGTGGTATGGTGCGCATCGCTGAAGTGGGCGGGCCATTTTTGGGTGTCGGAGTGATACTGGACGACGGCCGAGTCGCTCCGAGGCGACTGTTTGTATAGCAGTCATTAATCAGCCCCCCTGTAAACCTGCACGGGTGGGCTCAGAGTAACGCAGGTTGGAGAAATATCATGGCACTAGATGCAGCACGTAAAGCTCAAATCGTGGACGACTACAAGCAGTCTGATGGCGATACAGGATCGCCCGAAGTTCAGGTCGCTCTGTTGACCGCAAATATTGAGCAGCTACAGCAGCACTTTAAAGAGCATGCACAGGATCACCATTCACGTCGTGGTCTCATTCGCATGGTTAACCAGCGCCGTAAACTGTTGGATTACTTGAAGCGCAAGGACACATCTCGTTACGCAACACTGATTAAGCGTCTTGGCTTGCGCCGATAAAAACGACTTAAGGCCGGCTTTATGCCGGCCAATTTATTTTGGAGATAGTTAAGTGAACGTTGTTACTAAAACTTTCCAGTACGGTGGCCAAGAGGTCACGCTGGAAACAGGACGCATAGCGCGTCAAGCCTCGGGAGCCGTTATGGTGACCATGGGCACTACCTCTGTGCTTTGCACAGTGGTAGCTCAACAGAAAGCAAAGCCCGGACAAGATTTCTTCCCATTGTCCGTCCACTACATTGAGAAAGCCTATTCAGTGGGCAAAATCCCAGGCGGATTTTTTAAGCGTGAAGGGCGACCTAGCGAAAAGGAAACCTTGACCTCACGTCTGATTGATCGGCCTATCCGTCCGCTCTTCGCTGATGGTTTCATGAACGAGGTGCAGGTTGTCTGCACGGTCATGTCGGCTGATTTGGACACGGATCCTGATATCCCCGCCATGATTGGTACGTCGGCGGCATTAGCAATATCAGGCTGCCCCTTCAATGGCCCCATCGGTGGTGCTCGCGTTGGCTTTAGCGAGGCAGAAGGCTACGTACTAAATCCTGGCTACGCTGCGCTTAAAGAGAGCAAGCTGGATATGGTTGTAGCGGGTACCCGCGATGCGGTCCTTATGGTTGAGTCTGAGGCAAAAGAGCTCTCTGAAGACCAGATGTTGGGTGCAGTTCTCTACGCCCATCAAGAGATGCAAACGGTCATCAAGGCAATTGACGAGCTGGTTGAAGAAGCCGGTAAGCCACGCTGGGATTGGTCAGCGCCAGAGGTTGACGAGGCATTGCGAGCACAGGTTGAAGAAGCCGCAGGTGCTGATCTGGGTGAGGCATACCGCATTACTGAGAAAGCCGCGCGCTACGAGCGTGTAGGTCAGATCAAAGATGCAGTAGTCGAGGCACTTGCCGTTGACGGCGGTCCTTCTTCGGATGACATCAAGGACGAATTCAAGTCGCTCGAAAAGCGCATTGTCCGTCAGCGTATTTTGGCGGGTGAGCCGCGTATCGATGGTCGTGATGGCCGTACGGTTCGCCAGATTGCTTGCGAAGTTGATGTGCTGCCAAACGCACACGGTTCATCACTGTTCACGCGTGGCGAGACTCAGGCGATTGGTGCCGTGACACTCGGTTCAACCCGCGATGCGCAGATCATTGATGCGCTCGAAGGCGAGCGACGTGATCCTTTCATGTTGCATTACAACTTCCCTCCCTACTCTGTGGGCGAGGCGGGTCGCATTGGGGCAACTGGCCGTCGCGAAATTGGTCACGGCCGTTTAGCGCGACGTGGTCTGGCAGCGGTATTGCCAACCGATGAAGAGTTTCCTTATACCATTCGTGTTGTGTCCGAAATCACAGAATCCAACGGTTCCAGCTCAATGGCATCAGTCTGTGTAGGATCGCTCGCGATGATGGCGGCAGGCGTACCTCTGAAGGCTCCTGTCGCAGGTATCGCGATGGGTCTGGTGAAGGAAGGCAATCAGTTTGCGGTTCTCACCGATATTTTGGGTGATGAGGATCACCTGGGTGATATGGACTTTAAAGTCGCAGGTACCTCGGCGGGCGTCACTGCCTTGCAGATGGACATCAAGATTGAAGGCATTAACGAGCAGATTATGGAAGTGGCGTTGGAGCAGGCATTGCATGCTCGTCTACACATCCTCGGCCAGATGAATGCGGTACTGGAGTCTGCGCGAGAGATCACATCCGAAAATGCACCGAGCATGGTGACCCTGAAAGTAGACTCGGACAAGATCCGTGACATCATTGGTAAGGGCGGTGCAACCATTCGTCAGATCACTGAGGACTCAGGTGCGACGGTTGATATCAATGACGACGGCACAGTGAAAGTCTTTGGTCAAAACCAGTCGGCGCGTGATGCGGCGGTTGACATGATCATGGCTATTACAGCTGAGGCCGAGGTTGGTGCGGTTTACACCGGCAAGGTCGCTCGTATCGTAGATTTCGGCGCGTTCATCACAATTCTGCCCGGCAAGGATGGCTTGCTCCATATTTCTCAAATTGCCAATGAGCGGGTTGAGAACGTGAGCGATTATCTGACCGAGGGACAGGAAGTCACCGTGAAGTGTCTCGATGTCGATCAACGCGGACGCATTAAGCTCTCTATCAAAGAGTTGCTGGAAGATGAGGCGGCTGATGAAACCCTATCAGCTGATGCTGAAGACGCTGAAGACTCAGTTGCTGAAGAAGCTGTGAGTGAAGAAGGGACCGAGGCATCGGACGCAGACTCAGGTGCTGCGGAAGAGGCTGCGGACGAGGCTGCGGACGAGGAAGCCACTGACGATGCGGCGGATGCCGAAGAGGCATCAGAAGATGCGGCTGATGATGCAGATGAGGATGAGGCTAAGTAATCACGCCTCACATAAAAGGCCCGCAGAAGCGGGCCTTTTTTTGCCTGAGCGATGGCTTGTGTCGGTGAAGGCTTGCCGCGCCTTGATCAAACTCGGCGATTAGGCTGTGTCGCGACCGGCTATCAATTGCTCAACGACCGATGGGTCAGCGAGTGTAGAGGTATCCCCTAGGCTATCGAGCTCGTTTTCAGCAATCTTACGCAGGATGCGGCGCATGATTTTTCCCGATCGTGTTTTAGGTAGGCCGGACGCCCACTGGATGACGTCAGGCTTTGCGATAGGACCAATCTCCCTCACGCACAGCTGCACAAGCTCAGCGCGTAGCTCCGGCGAATCCTCTACGCCAGTCACCGGTGTGACATAGCAGTAGATGCCTTGTCCCTTGATCGGGTGTGGATAGCCGACCACTGCCGCTTCCGAAATATAATTGTGCAGCACGAGTGCGCTTTCCACTTCGGCTGTTCCCATACGGTGCCCTGAGACATTGAGTACATCGTCTACGCGTCCGGTAATTCGGAGGTAGCCGTCCGCATCGCGCAGCGCACCGTCACCAGTAAAGTAGTAACCGTCATAGGTCGAAAAGTAAGTGTCGATCAGTCGCTGATGATCACCAAAGACTGTTCTGATTTGCCCAGGCCATGAGCGCTTGATGACAAGATAGCCCGCACCTTCTCCTTCAATTTCATTGCCTTGCTCATCGAGGAGGGCAGGTTCGACACCAAAGTAGGGGAAGCTGGCATAACCCGGCTTCATAGCGTGAGCCGAAGGCATTGGGGTGATCATCATGGCCCCAGTTTCTGTTTGCCACCAGCTATCGACAATGGGGCAGCGGCTATCGCCAACGACTCGGTGGTACCACTCCCAGGCTTCAGGATTAATGGGCTCTCCCACCGAACCGATGATTCTCAGGCTCTTTCTCGAGTGCCGAGTAACAAAATCGTCCCCCAGAGCATGCAATGCACGAATGGCCGTAGGCGCAGTAAAGAAGGTATTGATTTGGTGCTTGTCGATGACTTCCCAGCAACGGCCTCCATCGGGATAGGTCGGGACACCCTCAAACATTACGGTGGTAGCACCATTCGCTAGAGGGCCATATACGATATAAGAGTGTCCAGTGACCCAGCCGACATCCGCGGTGCACCAGAACACCTCGCCCTCACGGTAGTCGAATACGTACTTGAAGGTGCTCGCTGCCTGTAACAAGTAGCCGCCGGTGGTGTGGAGCACGCCTTTTGGTTTTCCTGTCGAGCCCGAGGTGTAAAGAATAAATAGCGGTGCCTCGCTATCCATTGACATGGGCTCGAAGTCGGAATTCGCGGCACGAGTGCTTGCTCCGTACGAAATATCCCTGCCAGTGGTCCAGTCAATCGCAGCGCCCGTTCGCTCAAGCACAATCACCGTATCGACCGACGGACAATCTGCTAACGCTGCGTCGACATTTGTTTTCAGTGGAACCTTCTTGCCGCCCCTCGGGCCCTCGTCAGCTGTGATGACCATTCGACAACTAGCGTCGTTGATTCGATCTTTAAGGGCCTCCGGAGAGAATCCTCCGAAGACAACCGAATGGATCGCACCGATCCGCGTGCAGGCCAACATCGCATAGGCGGCTTCGGGCACCATGGGCATGTAAATGCAAACGCGATCACCGGCGCGCACACCTCGATCATGCATAACATTGGCGAGACGACAGACCTCGTCCTTGAGCATTTGATAGCTAATGTGTTGGCTTTCGCCGGGATCATCGCCTTCCCACAATATGGCGGTTTGCTCAGCACGAGCGGGCAGGTGCCGGTCAATACAATTGACTGAGGCGTTCAGTTTCCCGCCGTCGAACCAGCATGCGTGGCCAATGGATAAATCGCTCTCGCAAACTGAATCCCAGGTCTTGTCCCATGAGAGGAATTCACTGGCTTGCTGGCTCCAAAATGACTCTGGATCCTCCAGTGATTGCCGATACATGTCGTGGTATTTCTCCGGCGTAATGTGCGCGTCGGAAAAATTAGGTGGGACGGGATATAGGGCCTCGTTAGACATGCAATGGATCCTTGTGTTTCTATCACTGCGCTGACGCAAAACCTGCGTCTTACCTCAAAAACAATAATGCCGTATGTGTTTCTGTAGTGAAACAAAATGCGTTTGGAAAAGGGAGATATCCAGCGAATGGCCGAGGATAAAAATTTAGAGCGACGGCAGCGATTCGCGGCTAGGGTGCGGAGCTTGATGTTACGCCTGCTGGTTGTCTGGTTCGTGGTCAGTTTCGGGTTTGGCATTCTATTGGTTGAGCCACTCAACGAGATAAGGATCGGTGGATACAAACTTGGGTTCTGGTTTGCACAGCAGGGATCTATCTTCATTTTTATCGCTCTGATCTTCGCGTTTTCCTCTGTCATGACGCGTCTGGAACGCGATTATGTAGATCGTGAGAAGGAGTCTGGAAAATGAGTCTGACGGTTCTCACCTATTTGGTTGTTGGTTTTACTTTCGCGCTTTATATCGGAATTGCGATCGCTACACGCGCATCGTCGACAAAAGATTTTTATGTTGCTGATGGCGGCGTACATCCGGTCGCTAATGGCATGGCGACAGCGGCTGACTGGATGTCCGCGGCATCGTTTATATCGATGGCCGGTCTAATCGCACTGTCCTACAACGGTTATGGTGGTTCGGTATTCTTGATGGGCTGGACCGGTGGTTACGTATTACTCGCCCTGCTCATAGCGCCTTATCTGCGGAAGTACGGAAAGTACACAGTCCCTGACTTCATCGGGGAGCGCTACTACTCAGATACGGCGCGGGTAGTGGCGGTTATTTGTCTGATCTTATGCTCTGTGACCTATGTCATTGGTCAGATGAAAGGTGTGGGTGTGGCCTTCTCACGGTTCCTGGAAACCGACTATGAGACCGGGCTTGGTATCGGCATGTTTATCGTCTTCTTTTACGCCGTCCTGGGTGGCATGAAAGGCATCACCTACACCCAGATTGCCCAATACGTCGTGTTGATCACTGCCTACACCATCCCCGCGATCTTTATTAGCTTGCAACTGACGGGTAACCCACTGCCGCAACTAGGCTTAGGATCAACGCTCGCTGGTAGCGATGTCTATCTGCTCGACAAACTTGACATGATCTTGATGGATCTTGGCTTCCAGGAATACACCACAACCCTCCGCGGCAGTACATTGAATATGATGGCGTTTACAGCCTCCCTCATGATCGGCACTGCCGGTTTGCCGCACGTCATCATTCGTTTTTTCACGGTGCCCAGCGTGGCAGCTGCTCGGCGATCCGCTGGATGGGCGCTGGTATTCATCGCCATTCTCTATACGACGGCACCAGCAATTGCCGCGATGGCAAGGCTGAATATTGTCGACACTATGCAGCAGTCTGACGGACAGGCCCTCCTGATAGAGGAGAAGCCTGCTTGGTTTGAGAACTGGGAGCAGACTGGCTTACTCCAGGTCGAAGATCTCAATGGTGACGGTCGAATTGAATACACCGCTGACCCCGAGACGAACGAGTTAACAAAACTCGATAACGACATTCTGGTTCTAGCCAATCCGGAAATTGCCAAGCTGCCAAACTGGGTCATTGCGCTGGTGGCAGCGGGTGGTCTCGCAGCGGCACTGTCAACTGCCGCCGGTCTGCTGTTAGCGATATCAAGTGCCATCTCACATGACCTCTTGAAAAGCACCTATATGCCATCTATTTCCGAGAAGGCCGAGCTCAGGGCTTCCCGAATCGCGATGGCCGTGGCGGTATTGGGGGCAGGTTACTTGGGACTGAATCCGCCGGGATTTGCGGCAGGTACGGTCGCGTTGGCATTCGGACTCGCCGCGTCCTCGCTGTTCCCAGCGCTACTGATGGGTATCTTCGCGCGCAGGGTCAATCGCGAGGGTGCAGTCGCGGGGATGCTTGCCGGGATATCAGTGACCTTGCTGTATGTATTCCAGCACAAGGGCATTATGTTTATCCCCGGTACTTCATTCCTTGGCGGTATGTCCCCGAACTGGTTCTTTGGGATCGAGCCCAACGCCGTTGGCGTCCTGGGAGCCATCGTGAACTTTGTTGTGGCGTTTACTGTGAGTCGATTGTTTGCGCCGCCGCCTAGTGAAGTAGAGGAATTACTGGAGTTTTTGCACGAGCCCAGCTCAGTGGCGTCGCAGGCACCTCTGGGGGCGGCTCACTAACTGCTGGCTATACGATTCGGTTATCGATTAGGCGGGTAGTGCCGAGAAACGCCGCGCCGAAAATTGCGGTTTCCTGATTCAGTGACGAGGCTTCGGAGAGATCATAGGTGTGACGCGCTTCGAGGTAATCCACCACGAAACCGGCGTTACCGAGTATGGCTTTGCCTTCTGCTATTAATGTTTCAATGTCGGAGCCCGACTCTGCGACTCGTGTAGCGGTCTCCTCGAGCGTTCGCGAAAACAGTGGTGCCAGCTTACGTTCGTCGTGGCTCAGATAGCCATTACGTGAGCTCATGGCGAGACCGTCGGGCTCACGCACGGTAGGTACCACCTCGATCTCTGTATTGATCGAGAGGTCACCGACCATTTTTTTTATGACTAGCACCTGCTGGAGGTCTTTTGCCCCGAAGGCTGCAACATGTGGCCTCACAATACCCAAGAGCTTACTGACCACCGTTGTGACGCCACGGAAGTGACCCGGTCGCGAAGCGCCGCAGAGCACGTCAGTGAGTCCAGGGACATCGACCGCTGTATGATGAGATATACCGTCGGGGTAAATATCAGTCGTCGTGGGTGTGAATACAGCGGCAGTCCCCGCCGCTTCGAGCTGTGCTAGATCCGCCTCAAGTGTGCGCGGATAGGCGTCCAGGCCCTCATTGCCACCGAACTGCATGGGATTAACAAAGATAGAGGCGACGCCGACGTCACTCCGCTGCTTTGCGACATTAATGAGTTCGATGTGACCCGCGTGTAGGTTGCCCATTGTGGGTGCAAATCCGACATGTTGATCAGGTGCCAGCGAGGCGCGCCACTCGCGCATTGCATCAAGGCTGCGCAGAATTTCCATAGTTACTGGTAAGTGTGCTGTGCTTTCGGATAGGAGCCGTTCTTAACCGCTCGAACGAAGGCGGCAATTGCATCTTGAATAGAGTCAGCGCCTTCCATGAAGTTCTCCACGAACTTAGCCGGCTTTTCCGTTAGTCCTAGTAAATCGTGGAGCACAAGTACTTGCGCATCAGTACCCGCCCCTGCACCTATACCGATAACAGGTATATCAAGTTTGGACGAGATGTCAGCGGCGAGTTCCTCTGGCACACATTCAAGAAGCAAGATACTGGCGCCAGCATCCTGAATCTCAACCGCATCGGCAAGGATCGACTTTGCTTCCTTGGGTGTTCTGCCCATCACTCGATAACCACCAAATACGTTGACCGACTGAGGCGTTAGACCCAAGTGAGCGCAAACAGGTATACCGCGCTGTACCAGCTGGTGAATGGTATCACTTAGCCAGGTTCCACCCTCGAGTTTCACCATCTGAGCGCCTTGCTGCATTAGCTCCATAGAGGCGGCAAGCGCGACGTCGGGAGATGAATAGGTCATGAATGGCAGGTCGGCAACAATCATCGACTTTGGACGGGCACGGGCCACGCACTCGGTGTGATACACCATGGCTTCCAGAGAGACGGGCACGGTTGTCTCATGGCCCTGTAGCACCATACCGAGCGAGTCTCCGACGAGAATACACTCCGCACCTGCATCGCTAACGAGCCTGGCGAATGTAGAGTCATAGGCTGTGACCATCACAAACTTTTCGCCAGAGGTTTTCATGGCTTCAAGCTTGCTCGTGGTTATTCGATCGGACATCGACCTGGCTGCTCCTTGACGGTTTTCTTAATTACGTTAATCGATGAATGTTGGGTTGAAATAGTGCCGTCCCGCTTTGATGTCGAGAGCATAGTCGACTAGTTGAGCAAAATCCTCATGTCGATTCACTAAGTCAATTTGGTTGGCGTTCACGATCAACAACGGCGCCGCATCGTAGTAGAGAAAGAATTCGCTATACACCTCATTTAACTCTTCAAGGTATTGCCGACTGATTGTCCGCTCCGACGCAATACCTCTACGGTCTATTCGCTCGAGAAGGCGGTCTACCGATGCCTGCAAGTAAATAACCAAATCGGGCGTTGGCGCGTCGACTGTCATTTGATTGTAGACCTTGCTATAGAGCTCGTATTCATCGGCATCGAGATTGACCTGAGCGAATAGAGGGTCTTTGTCGATGAGGAAGTCAGCGATTCTGAGGGGTCTAAAGAGATCTTGCTGTTTCAGGTCGTCAATTTTCTGAACGCGTTGAAAGAGGAAAAATAGCTGTGTTGCCAACGCGTTTTGTCGACGGTTTTCATAAAACTTTGAGAGGAATGGGTTTTCGTGCGCGTCTTCAAGCAGCAATTGGTAGTCAAATAGCTCCGCAAGCTGCCGAGCTAGCGTTGTTTTTCCTACGCCTATTGGCCCTTCAATCGCGATGTAGGGCTGCGGAACTCGACCTCTAAGGTCAATTGGCTGTGTGGTTATATCTGTCAAAAAATACCTGCCTAGGCCACTGTCGCAACGCTGATATCGATGTCCTGACACAGCGAAATCGAGTGATGTTTGAGTTCATGGCGAAGCGTACCAAGATCATCCAGTCCTGGCACCTTGTGATCAGCCCCAAGTAGCTCAATCATCGGTTCCACGACAAAGAGGCGTTCACTGATACCCGGATGCGGAATCAGGAGGTCGATATCGTCTATCAGCTGCTCCCCCATTTGAATGATGTCTAGATCGATACAACGCTCACCCCAATGCCGCACTTTTACGCGCCCCATGGCTTGCTCAATCGCCTGAAGCTCAGCCAGAAGTTGTCTTGGTTCTTCAGTGTAGATGCAAGTCGCGACCGCATTAAAAAACGGTGGTTGGTCCTGGGGGCCCATCGGAGGTGAGGTAAATACACTCGAGACACTTAATCGGGTGATGCCCTGTAATTGCGACAATCTGAGACACGCTTCTTTAAGCTGCTGAGGTGGATTGTCGAGATTAGAACCCAGCGCGATGACCGTTGGTGTCATTGACTGCGCTTTCTCCGGCGAGGTCGTCGCTTGCGCTGTGGAATCTCAGTCGCGGGCAAACTGCCAACCATATCGGGAAAGAGCTGCTGCTGTTCTTCCCAAAATGACACAGTCGACTTCAGTTCATCCGATGACTCGGATCTTAGCGATAACAAATCAAATGCAGCTCTGAAGCGTCGTTGCGACAAGACAGACTTCACTCGCTTTGAAGAGCATTTTTCGAGCCTGGGCTGAAGTTCCCAAATTTCCCGCATGGGAATTGAGAATCGTTTGGGGATAGACACTCGTTGCAACGTGATCTTGAGTACCTGTTGGCCAGCTGCATTAATGGGCGATCCCTCGTGGGCACCAGCTCTGGCGACATCACTACCCTTCGCAGCAACCGCAGGCCATAACAATGCACCGAGGAGGAAGGCCGGTGTCACGGGCTTTCCCCGAGCAATGCGTGCATCCGTATTCGCCATCGCCTTTAGAATAAGGCTTCTCGACGACGGGTCATTCATGGCGCGGATAGCCTCAGGAAAGAGAGGTCCCAGTAATCCGTGCTTTGCTAGATGCTCAATCGTGGGTGCTGCAAATCCGGCCATAAAGAGTTTGAGGGTTTCGTCGAAAAGACGCGCGGCGGGAATATCGGCTAGCAGGTGCCGGCATTGGCTAATGGCCACTTGGCTCGTTTCCTCGATAGTGAAACCCAGTTTTGCCGCGAATCTGACGACCCGTAGCATTCGGACTGGATCTTCGCTGTATCGAGTAGCTGGGTTGCCTATGATTCGAACGAGCCGTTGTCGGATGTCTTCTATTCCATCGAGATCGTCCAGGATAAGTTTATTGACTGGATCCAGGTAGAGCGCGTTGATGGTGAGATCTCGCCGCGCCGCATCTTGGTCGAGCGTCCCGTAGACATTATCGCGAAGTAATAACCCTTTCTGAGATTTAATCGCGGTTTGAGGGGCTCCATCATCATGGTGACCACGGAAAGTCGTTACTTCGATGGTTTCTCTGCCCATGCGTACGTGGACAATCTGAAATCGTCGCCCAATGATGCGCGACCCGCGAAATAGGGCAACGACCTGCTCCGGGGTGGCATTGGTTGCCACATCAAAGTCTTTTGGTCGCTTGCCCAAGAGCAGATCTCTAACGGCGCCACCAACGATGAATGCGCTGTAGTCATTGTCACAAAGTCGCTCGACGACAGAGACCGCGGCGCGCGACAGCGCGGTGTGATCAATCAGCTTACTGGAATCAATAGTTTGCAAATTTGAGGACTCGAAAGCGCCAAGCCGCGATCTTATCAACTCAGGTGCTGTGAAGGGAAAAAAGAAACTGGGGGAAGTTACCTTCCCCGCCCAGGTCCGTAGTGACACATATTATTTTTATTCGGCCGCTTATTCTTATTTTGGCTCTATCACATTTAATGCATTTGCCATGCCACTCATATTTTTTATATTAAAAACAATACATTAGTTTTTTTTTGTCGCCTGACCAATAGAGTTTTGTTACAAAAGTGTTACCGAAGTAAACCCCTGATGTTACTTATCGCACCATGTGGTGTACTAAGCAGCGCCTCGCTTACGCTTTCTGGGGAGGTCGAAGCGTTGTCTTCTCTCCCACAGGCACTTTCTGCTGATGCCGAGCTTCTGAGCTAGTTCCGTTTCGTTCATCGCATCTTGGTTCTCGAGAACAAACCGCTGGAAGTAATCTTCGAGCGACAACTCCTCAGCGTCGGTTTCACCCCCGGCTCTCGATTGAGAGGCTTCAAGCTTAGACTCCTCGGCAGGTGCAGTGCTAAATGCTGATACAACGGAGGTATGACTAGGAAGGTTGAGATCGCTCATGGCAATGACATGGCCATCTGCCATGACGAGCGCTCGTTCTATCGTGTGTTCTAACTCGCGCACGTTACCCGGCCAGCTGTAATCTGACAGCGCGTTGTAGGCCTCGTCTGATAATGCCTTGGGTTCCACCGCAAGGCGTTCAGCTACGCGTTTCACCAGCCAGTTGGTGAGGCCTTCAATATCGTCGCCACGCTCTCGTAACGGTGGCAATTCGAGTCGCAACACATTGATGCGGTGAAACAGGTCACGCCGGAAGGCATCGGTATTCTCAAGTTCCATGAGGTTCCTGTGCGTTGCGCAGATGAGCCTGACATTGACGCTGGCACTTTCAACCGAGCCAATACGTCGAATCTCTCCCTCTTGAATGAATCTCAGTAATCGGGCTTGGGCGGAGGGCGGAAGCTCCCCAATTTCGTCGAGAAACAGTGTTCCTCCATCGGCGGCTTCAATCAGTCCTACTCGCTGTGCATTCGCGCCAGTAAACGCACCTTTTTCGTAGCCGAATAACTCCGATTCAATCAATGTTTCGGGAATCGCAGCGCAATTGACCGAGATGATGGGTTTACTAGCGCGCTCACTGGTCTGGTGAATGTGGCGTGCAACGAGTTCCTTTCCGGTCCCCGTTTCACCAATAATTAAAACGGTCGAGCTTGCTTTAGCTGCCTTGTTTGCCATTGCCATCAAGGCACGCATGGCTGTCGATTTGCCAACAAAGGCTTCTACAGCGGGCGCTGTGTTTTCCGCGCTTTGTGACGTGGCAAGCGACGCGCGTCGAATACCGTCAAGAACATCTCTAATAGGCGCAGGTTTCGCCCAGTAATCACGCGCACCTGCCTTCATGAGCTCTACTGCTGATCTTAGTGATGCGTGTTGTGCATGGATAAAGACGGGAACGGGATACAAATCGGCTATTAGCTGGTTCGCGCCTGCCTCATTGCGTCCTGGATCTAGGATCGCAGCATCAACACGCTCCGCAGTCTTAATCGCCCCCAGCGCTGAAAACGGCAATGCTTTGATCACTTTCATTCCTTCAGTCGCTAGATCGTCAGCTGTATGTGTGGCACTGATGGGGTCATCGTCGAGCAAGAGAACCGTAAGCATTACAACTCTTTCCTCCGAAAAATCGCCGAAGAGGCTAACACGAACATTTGCATAAATGTCACCTAGGTAACACTTATCGTGTTGAAAAGTTACAGATTCTTTGAGTTTAGCGCATCGCGCCGCCAGTTGGCGGTCGCGAGATGCAAAATATCCTCAAGGCAATCCATGTCTTGTGGGGGTGTCGGCTGCCCTAAAAAGGCCAATGCGCGGCGAAGGTTAGCGTTGGGAGTATCCGTATCAATCGCCTGGGCGCCGGTTTGTTTACTGAGCTTATTTCCTGACTGATCGGTGACGATGGGTAAATGGCCGTACTCGGGTGACAGGCGTCCAAGGGTTTGATGAAGCATCATTTGGCGGAGGCTCGATTCGAGCAGATCGGCACCGCGAATCACATGGGTATAGCCCTCATCGAGGTCATCGATTGCTGTTGCCAACTGATACGCGATCAGTCCATCCCTACGTTTAACAATGAAGTTACTGGGTAGAGCGGACGCACGTTGTTCGCCAAGAAATAGGTCCTTGACTCGGTCGGGGGCATCATCTGGTACATGGAAACGGACGCTGCCTTCAATATCTTTACGATCCCTGCAATCTGAAACGCATGCGCCAAGCTCACCCAAGGTTGCTCTGGTGCACAGGCAGTGGAACAAATGACCCGCATTTCTGAGTTTGGACAGCGCGTCCTCATGCGCGTAACGACGCTGGCTTTGGAAAATAATAGGCCCATCCCAAGTCAGGCCATGGCGCTCTAGGCAGAGGGGGATGGATCCGAAGCTCGATTTGTCGTGACGTGGTGGATCGATATCGTCAACGCGCAGGTACCACTCGCCCTCATGTGATCGAGCGTCGAGAAAGCTACCTAAAGCTGTGACCAAGGAGCCCATGTGAAGTGGGCCCGTGGGAGATGGAGCAAATCGTCCTCGATATATCAAGCCCGCAGCGCCCCCGCGTATTAACCGAGCTCTTGGCGTTCCTTGATTTCTGCCAAGGTCTTGCAATCAATGCAAAGCGTCGCCGTGGGCCGTGCTTCCAACCGTTGAACGCCGATTTCGATACCGCAGGCGTCGCAGTAACCATAATCGTCGATTGAAATTCGCTCTAAGGTGCTGTCAATCTTTTTGATCAGCTTGCGCTCACGATCGCGCGCGCGGAGCTCGAGGCTAAATTCTTCCTCTTGCGTCGCTCGGTCTGCTGGATCTGGGAAGTTCGCGGCCTCGTCCTTCATATGACCAACGGTTTTGGTTACTTCAGTTACGAGGTCGGCTCTCCAACTGCGCAGAAGCTGACGGAAATGCTCCAACTGCTCCTCGTTCATGTAGCTCTCACCGCGCGACGGCTTGTATGGCTTGAAGTTATCGAACTTCTGAACCTCACCGATAGCGCGAGCCACATTAGACGGTGCTT
>CACMGJ010000019.1 GCA_902613175.1 Halieaceae bacterium
GCGCGCTTAAATAATCAGAGGCACCTCGCGTATCCCCCGCTTCACTGGTGACGAATTCAAACGCCCGCAATTCACAAAGTATTCGTGTGGGTGGGTCGTTTTGCCGAAGCCAGTCAAGCAGTCTTGACTGGCCCTCTACAGACCCCAGCTCCAGCTGCAGCGAAGTCGACATTGGGTCAGCCAACACGGTGGGCAAACGAGTCACCTGAACTATGCCTCCGTCAGTGGCAGTCAGTTGCAACATCAACTTCGACGACAGTTTGTCACCGACGTATAAACAGCGATGTGTCACCTGCCATTCCCCTTTGGTTTTACCATGACGTCAAATCGAACCGTTTTACCCGTGATGCTGTGAGAAGGCTTAACATTCCCCAGTGCCGGCGCTTTGACTGGCCGCTTGATCACAACTCGCTCAACTGGCTGAGCCATCGCCCACACCAATAAATCCTCGGGATCGTGTGCCGCGGAACTACCCGCATGAAGCGCCTGAACACTGGCCAAGGCCTTCTTCACCGCAGCGGTTTTGGCACGCTCAGGAAACATGGGGTCAATGTAGATCACATCAAAGCCCTCAACCGCTTGCTGACGGCTATCCCCGAAAAGTACGCGCATGCGACTTACCGTCTCAACCACTTTGTAGTTGGCGCTCATAAGCGCTAACTCGCGCGCCTGTTCCAGGAGATAACACAGGGGCACAGACTGTTCTGACAGAGCGACCGAACAACCGAGGTCGGCCAGCACGAAAGCGTCGCGTCCCAACCCAGCGGTTGCATCAAATACCTTAGGCCGCTTCTCACCCTTCACACCGATCGCGCGACCCAATGGCTCGTTGTGCCCGGATTTTCGGCGATAGAGCATGTCAGCAGAGGAAAAGTCGACGTAAACCGGTCCCAGCCGAGGACTTTGCAATCGTTGAAGCCACGAACGATCCGTATCGATGACCAACGCAACACCGGAGTCCAGATCATCTGCAGTGTCAACAAACTCGAGATTCAGCGTCTCTGCCACTGACTTCGCCCGAGCTTGAACTCCCCTCGACGCAGGCGCGACAACACAACTCATTAGCGATTTCTCATGCCTATTTCGAGCGGTGAGCCCTCTAACTCGATAGCAAAGCCAACGTTGTGCGCCCCCTGACTCATGCCATGCTTGTCGGTCATCTCGATTAATCGCTCCTCGGACTGACCGGCGGACCAATACTCGAATCGAATATCCGACAGCTGCTTTTCATCTAGCTGAGCCCACACCATGGTTTCTCACCTGCTACCTAAAACGGCGAAATGCGCCTGTCCCGCGACACACACCTCGAACTTAAACGCTTCCGCTGGCATCATACCGTCTCAGCACACGGATTTCGTCATGCTTCCGATTTTGTACCCATCGCAGACTCTTTCAAGCTTCACCGCACCCTGGCGCCACGGCTATGGATTGATTATCTCGGTGCTTCTAGCCAGCGGACTGGCGAGCTGTGGGAATCTCGATCAGTACGACATTACGCTGAATGATCGGACGCTCTACACGCCCAGGGACTTGTTTGAGGACTACTACCTTCCCGATATTGCGCTGAGTAATTGCGTCACCCAAGCCATAGAAGATGGCCAGGTATTCGTGGCAGGCGGCTTGGAAGTGCTCAACTGTTCAGAGGCTGGCATCGAGTC
Organism: Halieaceae bacterium; assembly: GCA_902613175.1. Lineage (GTDB taxonomy): Bacteria > Pseudomonadota > Gammaproteobacteria > Pseudomonadales > Halieaceae > Luminiphilus. The sequence continues at coordinate 1,659 of CACMGJ010000019.1, forward strand.
TTTATCGGGCTTGTCTCGCTTTACTGGGCTCAAACGTCTGAAGTTGACGGACAACAACGTTCGCAACCTCGTCGAGCTGTCTAAGCTGACGCAACTCGAAGAACTGCGACTCGAGGGCAATAAGGTAGTGGATATTGTGCCACTGACCGTTCTCCCCAGCCTGAATCTTGTCTCGATTGAACACAATCCGGCATTGCAGTGTCACAGCCTCGTCCGCTTCCGCCGCGGGGTTGAGGTTATCGCACCGGAGCATTGCTCGTCGTGACCTACTGGATTTACCGCGCGATTGCCGCGCTGCCGCTTTCGATTTCCTATCGACTTGCGCGAGTTCTCGCATGGCTCACCGAGCGTGTGTTCAAGTATCGAGTTACCACGGTAGATCAAAACCTTAGGCACTCCTTCCCCGACCAGTCCGAGGCTTGGTACGCAACCACTAGGCATCGCTTCTATCAACAATTCGCTGACGTCACCGTTGAGGCCATCTATGGCTGGCGCATGCCTCGGAACGAGCTAGAAGAACGAATGACCATTACCGGCTGGGAGCCACTTATCTCAGCAGACGACGAGTCACCCAAACCCGGCATTTTATTATCGATCCATCACAACAACTGGGAGTGGCTAACTCAACGCGCGAGTGCAGCGGCAACCGCACCGCTGGATGGTGTTTACAAACCACTGCATGACCGTGGCGCAGATCGCTTCGCGCTGGAGTCGAGAGGTAAATGGGGTGCAACGTTGGTTACAATTAAAGGCGTCAGTCGACACGTACTAAAGAACCGACGCACTCCAAGAGTCCTGGCCTTACTTGCCGATCAGTCGCCCGGGAAACGCGACGCAATTCACTGGACGCAATTCATGAATCAAACCACCGCATTCTTCATGGGGCCCGCGACCTTGGCCCGTCTCACAAAATATCCGGTGTACTTTGCGCGGACACAACGCTTGTCTCAAGGCCATTACCACGCTGAACTCCTGACGATCTGTACAGAGCCGGGCACGATGAGCGAAAACGAGCTCATCGAGAAATACGTTGCCCTAGCTGAAGAGACGATTCGTCTGCAGCCAGAGAGCTACCTCTGGACTAATCGACGATGGAAGCTAGAGCCACCTCAAGTAACCTTGGAGACGGCACCGGACGCGTCAGAGGAAATCCAATCAAACCCCTGACTTTGCGTCGCGTAGATCACATTCATCTCGGTGCGCTGAATAAGCGGACCTAATAAAACCGAAACGGCGTCGACCGAATTATTCTGCTCGGAAATATGCCCAGCGATGACTGTGCCAGGAACAGACTCCCCCATTGCCTCGAGCATCCCAAGCGCCTGATCATTGTTGAGGTGCCCAAAGTCACCCGACACTCGACGCTTCAGAGCAGCCGGATAGGGGCCACGCCGGAGCATCTCGAGATCATGGTTAAACTCCAACAAAAGGAGATCACAGCCCTCGTAGGCGCGCTGCACATGCGGCGACACCATGCCCAAGTCAGTCAGGACGCCCACGCGCCGCGCCGCGTGATTGAATACGAATTGAACGGGTTCTTTCGCATCGTGCGGCACCGTGATCGCCGATACTTCAATATCACCAATAGCAAATTCCGAGTCACTCTCGATCTCAACGATAGTTCGGGCTCCCTCTAATTTGCCCGATGTCAGCGTCCCGTGACTCGTATAAATAGGAGCGCCAGCAGCTTTCGATACAGCAGCAACGCCACCTATGTGGTCAGAGTGCTCATGGGTGACCAAAATGGCATAGATATCAGCGATATCAACATTGATTTGATCAAGACGAGATAGCATCTCGCGTGCCGGGAAGCCGCAGTCTATGAGTATCGTCGTCTCTTCACTGGCGACGAGTGTCGCGTTTCCCTTGCTGCCTGAGCCAACCGATGCGACTCGGAGCATTACGTGATATTGCCCTGCAGGAGCGTTAGAAGACCTTGCTGTTCCAACTGTCCGATGGGCTGACCATCCGATCCAAGGATGTGAATCGTGACCTGCGAGGTGTCTTCCGTGGTCAATTGCACTTGAAACTCCTGACCAATGAGCGGGTCATCGCTGTCACTACCACCAAGCCAGCTAAACCAGCCACCGTCTTCCTCGCCTTCAGGGCCAAGGTATGTGACGTAGAACAAACCCGCACTACGGTTCTTATCGTCCAATCGGAAGCCCGCGTCGGTAAAGCCCTTCTCGGTTGCCGCCCAGGCACGATTAAATGGCAGATCCAGTCGTAATCGAGCGCCGCTACTCGACTCCTCCATTGCGATACGACCGGCGCCGGTCATCGCTTGCTCAGCTATCATAGACACAGGCGCTGACTCGGCGCTGTTAGCAATGAACTGGGCAATATTACGCAGCATGGTCTGCTCAAGCTCCGTATCATCAGAGTTCTGTGGCCAGCTTGTAAGATCTAGATCCTTGGCAACGTTCTGTTGCAATACGTGCAACTCGGACGTGTTTCGCTGTACACCCGAATCAACCCTAAAGCGGAAACGCGATTCGAGACTTTTGTTCTCAAGCATCACAAAAGCGGTGTCGATTAATCCGCCAGAGGCGTCGACACTGGCGACATCAATACCGCTACTGACTAAGAAGGCTCGCACCTGTGGCCAGAGCTGCCCAGGCGCGACATTAACCACAGCCCAGCTGCTCTCACCTAGGCGCTGCAAACGAACGGCATCCAACTGGGAGCCAGCAGTTAAGGGCGCTGGACGAGGCGCCTCGCCGGTCACAGGAATCGCAAGATTCACTGCCACCTCAGGAATAGGATAGGCCTGCTGAATAGCACCGGAATCCAAATCGCCAGGAACGGTGATCGCATCGGCCTCGATGGCATTCTGGTAATCACCGGATAACTCGGATTCTGTCTCCCACGGGATGATCTTGCTGGTATCAGGCAGCAGGCTGCAACCTGACAATCCAACCACAGCAATGAGAAGTTCCAGTGTTTTTAGTTTAAACATTCGTCAATCGCCTTTGTCACTTCCCCCTGAAACTGCGCTGACAATGGCGTGAGCGGCAATCTCATGGTGGGCTCAATCAGCCCCAAATAACCCATAGCATACTTGACGGGAATGGGATTTGGTTCAAGGAACAATGTTTGATGTAGTCGCTGAACTTTTTGATCGACAGCACGCGCGGTCGGCATATCACCCGCTAATGCCAAGCGACACATCTCAGCCATTTCTGCGGGCGCAACATTGGCTGTAACCGAAACACATCCCTTAGCACCAGCCTGGAGTAAATCGCAGGTAGTGCCATCGTCACCCGAGTAAACAGCAAACCCCTCAGGCAAGGACTGGATAAGCGCGGCACCGCGCTCAACATCACCCGTCGCATCCTTTAAGCCAACAATGCTCTCAATCTGGCTGAGACGAAGAATAGTTTCATTCGTAAGGTCACAGCCCGTCCGTGAGGGCACGTTGTAGAGGATGATAGGAAGATTGATCGCACCTGCTACCGCCGAGAAGTGCTGGAACATCCCCTCCTGTGTCGGCCGGTTGTAATACGGAGTCACCAATAAAGCACAGTCTGCGCCGGCTTCTGCTGCCGCGACGGTCAGTTCTACAGCCTCTAATGTCGAGTTAGATCCGGTGCCAGCCATGATGGGGATGCGCCCGCCCGCATGACTTACACCGAATCGAATCACTTCTCTATGCTCTGGGTGACTCAGTGTAGATGCCTCACCGGTTGTACCCACTAATCCCAGTGCCGCAGTACCATTTTCGATATGAAAATCAATGAGCCGCTCTAACGTCCGCCAGTCAACGTCACCGGAATCGGTCATAGGTGTTACCAGCGCGACTATGCTTCCGGTTATCATCGGCGTACTCCAGCGATGGGAAAATTCGAGGTGAGGGTCAACATGATCGCGCAATTATCCATTTCGAGAGCAGTTTCACAACCGGAATTACGCAATCTGCGACAGCTGATTGCGGTGTTTGTTCTCTTTGTGACTAGTCTGACAGCGCCGACCGTCCTGAGTTCAGAACTTGAGCCACAAATTCGCCCGCTTAGTGCGATCGATAAGCACTACATGGCCGAGCAGCGGCAGACCGTCGAGGGTCTTGCCAATCGTCTTGGAAGACGCCTTTCAGGGGTTGCCGAGCGGGATCTCGAAACGCTTCAGAGAATCATCGACCTGCGCTGGGTCGACAGTGAAGATGTTCAAACTCAACAAGCGATGGGTATTGTTTTTGGCGACTTATTAGCCAATGAGCTGGATTTTCACTGGGTGGTTTACAGAGATCGCGCGGGAAGGTCGCGCGCACTTCGGTACCACGATCAAGAGGTCTATGTCTTCCCGGTGACGATGCTTTCTAGACGACTGTCGGCGAGTGCCCCACTGTCGGTGGGTGACTTATTTGACGAACAATTGAAACGACAACGTCAGAAACTTCCGGGCGCTCGTTGGATTCCACAATCGTAACTAGCAAATAGAGTCGGCGGAGGCAGAAATAGCTCAGATCAAAGAGAATACCGATCTGGAAAAGAAAAGTCTCGCCGGTAAGTAATCACACCATCAACCCACATTGCGCGGTGTCTGGCACCCTCAACGGATCGATTGCCAGATTGATAGCCCGCGTCTCCCGGATACAACATCACGACATCCTCTGGATCCTCGGCACAGACCTTGGGGAAAAAATAGGGTGGGATCCGGCGACGTGCAGTAGCAACTGCGGCATCTACTGACCGATGCTGAGATAAGTCGATCAAACTCACTAAGGTCGGGGGCGGTAGCCGCAGTTTACCCACTTGATGCTCAGCCACCGCGTCCTCGGGACGCACCCAGCGAGCTTCCACCATTTCCTCACCGTCAACGCTTACTGCGGCACCCGCAGGCAACTCAGCAACGAAAAACCAGGTCGCAAAACGGCGCTTCATTCCTACCGGTGTGAGCCAGTGAGAAAAGTGTGTCAGAGCTGCAACCGGGAGCAGAACATCAGCCTCTTCTCCTAACTCGCGAACCGCTGCAATCTTTACCCGATCAAGCTCAGAGGGTCCATGGTCATCCTCATCGACCTTACCGCCCGGGAACATCCATACATCGGCCATGTTGCGGGCATTGGAATTTCGCTTGAGCAACAAGACCTCGGGCGCTGAGGCGGAAGGACGCAATAATAAAACCGTCGACGCTAGGACAGCGCCATCACGCTCTACGAGCGATAACGATCCATCAATAGCCATAGTTGCAGTCTAAGCACTGCAGATAGACGTGCTTGGGGTCTTTCAACTGCGTCATCATCATCAATGGCTCATGCAAAGGCGCCAACCACGACATGGCGGATCCCAACGCTTGCGGCAGTGATACACCAAAACTACTTCCCAGCTCCTCTAGTAATAACTGCTGAGGGGTTATCGGTGTACCAAAACGCTTGGCATCGTAATCCTCCACTTGGGCAAGCGCAGCCGCGGAAGCAATGGCGTCGTCAAGACTGCCCAGCTGATCTACGAGGCCAATCTCCCTGGCTTGACTCCCAATCCAGACCTTTCCTCCCGCGATCGCATCGACCTCTTCAACCGTCATATGTCGCGCGGTGGCAACCAAACTCAGGAACTCTCGGTAAATTCCGTCAACAACCGCCTGGAAAATCCGCTCTGAGTTCTCATCGAGTGGACGCGCGGGATCTAAACTGCCTGCCATCGTTGTCGTGCCAACGCCGTCGACCGTAGCGCCAACGTAATCGAATACACCTTCAAAGGTGGGAAACGCCGAGAAGACACCGATGCTGCCCGTAATCGTCGATGGCATCGCCCAGATCTCATCTGCAGCTGCCGCAATCCAGTAACCGCCCGATGCGGCGGCACCACCCATAGAAACGACGATAGGCACACCGTCAGCGGCAATAGCGTCGACCTTGGCTCGGATCACTTCTGACGCGAATACGCTGCCACCACCCGAGTTTATTCGAAGCACGATAGCAACCGCATCGGCTTCATCAGCCCGCTCTAACTGTTCTACCACCGTATCGCTGCCTGCCGACCCTTGAAAACTATCGCCCGGCACCAATGTGCCCTCGATCGGAATGACGGCGATGAGCGGTTGCTCTTCACTCTCAAACGGGTCTCGAATATCGCTCACGTACCGCTTGAGACTCACTAGCTGGATATCGCCCTCTTCATCACGTGCATCGACGATCTCTGTCACCCGCTCTTCGAGTTTATCGCCATAAACTAGCTCATCGACATAGCCTTCTTGCAAAAAGACCTCCGCCAGATCGCCACCATTTGCCTCAAGCCTTCCCGGGAAATCGTTTACAAAGGCCGTCACTTCGCCGGGAGATTTGTTGCGCCCTTTTTCAACAAGCGCCGTGTAGTCGTCCCACAGGCTGTTTAGCCACTTTCCGACAACTTCGCGCTCCTGCGGTGACATGTCGTCTCGCATGTAGGGCTCCACCGCCGATTTATTTTCACCCGCTCGGAAAATATGAAAATTGACCCTCATATTTTCGAGAAATTGCTTCAAATAAGTGCGGTAAACACCAAAACCCATCAGACTAATACCGCCCTCTGGATGCAGAAATATAGTGTCTGCCTGTGATGCGAGAAGGTACTGGGATTGCGTAAAGTAGTCGCCGATCGCAACGATAGGTTTGCCGGTCTCTGAAAAACGATCCAGAGCTTCGATAATTTCCATCGACTGACTCGTGGAAGGGCCCGCAAGATTGCCGAGATCGAGGACGATCGATGTGATGCGATCATCATCCGCTGCCGCATCGATACCTTCTATCAGGGTTGACAGTAAGGTTTCGCCTGCAAGTTCGTCGGCGAAAAAAGCATCAAGCGGCTCAAGAGGTGTGCGATCCTCGACCAATCGTCCGGTTGGCGCTATCAACAGTCCAGCACTCTCAGGCAGTGGCTTGGGTGTATTTTCAGAGACGCTCACTGATAGTGCTGCGAAGAAAATCACGACGAATAGTAACGGTACCAGGACCGTAATGACCTTACTGATACCGGCCAGGATACGCCAAATGGCTCTAAGTAAATCCATGTTCTACTCCTCGAGGGCTTGGGCTTTGCGTCGCTCACGACCCCTAAACCGAATGTAGGCGGTGCAGACGGAAAACAGCAGAACAATGATGACAAGTCCACTGACGACAACTAAGTTATTGGGGCGGGCGAAGACATCTTCAACCGCGCTGACAAAATAGAAGAGCAAAAGCAGGCAGTACCAGATAATCCATTGCAAATTATCTCGTGACACCCCTAACAGAAATAGAATGATCGGCGCCACCGAGGCGAGCCACAAGGGCCAGCGCCCTCCCAACTCGATGACCTCAAGCGCACCCTGACCAATCAGAGCCACACTTAAAACCCACAAAGACAACCAGAGATTTCCGGTGACATGCCCTCTCTCTACCGACTGCTCTCTCACGCGGGCACCTCCGCCTTAGCAAACCGAGCCAAGCGGCGTCCCAGTGTCTGACACAGTGCCACCTCGTGTTCGGAAAGCTCGCCATCCGCATTACCACCCTCCGCCCAATGACTCGGCCCATACGGCGTTCCGCCCGTCCGCGTGGCTTGAAGCTCAGGGGCAGAGTAAGGCAACCCGACATAAATCATGCCGTGGTGGATCAGTGGCAGCGCCATCGAGAGCAGTGTAGCTTCCTGGCCGCCATGCAGTGACGCTGTGGACGTGAACACCGCAGCGGGCTTATCCACCAAAGCCCCACTAATCCACAGTGGCGACGTACCATCGATGAAGTATTTCAGTGGCGCTGCCATATTACCGAATCGTGTGGGACTGCCCAGTGCCAATGCGGCGCAATCACGTAAATCGTCATCATCGCAGTAGACGGGTCCTTTATCGGGTACATCTGGCATTACGGGACGATCAACCTCTGCACTCACCGGAGGCACGGTACGCAACCGAGCTTCCACGCCCTCAACTTGCGCCACGCCCCGCGCGATCTGCCGCGCCATGGCTTCAGTCGACCCGTGACGGGAGTAATACAAAATCAGTACGAAGGGATCAGCCACCTGCCACCTCTTAACAACTGTACATTCCTGACACATTAGCATGCCCACAGGCTGGTTGAGAGCACGCTATACTGCGCCTCTAAACAAAGGTGGGTCGAAATGCGGTTAGCGCTGGTTTTTCTATCAGGTCTGGTGCTTCTCGGCTGTTCGAGCGAACCGCCCGGTATTGTATCAAGCCAATGGAACGTCATCAATTACTGGGCCATTTGGTGCAAACCCTGTCGAGAAGAGATACCTGAGCTAAATCAGCTGAATCAAATTGAAAATGTGGTGGTCCTCGGCGTGAACTTTGATGGCAAAGTCGGCCCGGCACTGATCTCGGACTCCGCTGATCTCGGAATTGCCTTTGACATCATTGATGATCCCGCGTCTAACTTGAACATCTCGCGTCCGTCCGTTCTCCCCACCACCCTCGTTTTGTCTCCCGAGGGCACGCTCGTCGCGACGCTGGTTGGGCCGCAGACAGCGGAATCGATCATGGCGTACATCGACCTGGATAAAAGACCAAAATAGAGGCAAAAAAAACGCCGACTAAAAAGCCGGCGAATTAAAGGAGCCACTCAAATCGGGAGATGATGTCTCATCTGACCCTCAGATGTTTCCCTCGCGCTGCCCCCGGCCACAACGCCATCTGCTGGATAATTAGTAAGAACCTAGACAAATCGAAAAGTTCAAAAAAAATGTTAATTTTTTTGTTTTTTTAGTCAGCAGTCCATATCGCAGACCCTGCTTGGCCGCTGCCCGAAGAAACCGTCAACTCGACCTCGACCAGATCCGGGTCATTCTCAGCAGTTAGGAGCTCGTTGAGCAGCAGGTGAGAGAGCTCCTCAACCGTGACGTTGGCGATGGGCAAAACCCACGTTTCATCCACAGGAAATTTCAGCACCTTGCCCGCAAATATGGCGTGAATCTCGTCGCCTACAGTTTCAAGCGTTTGAAAGGGCGAAAACTCGGGCAGCAGCATGTACTCATCGTATTTATCGCACAGAGCCTTTATGCGGCGCTTATAAACGTTGTAGTCAGCGGAAAATCCGTTGTTGCCCATCTTAGCAACGATACGCGCTGACACGAAGTAATTGTGACCATGCAACCGCTCGCGTTCCGTCGCGGAGAAGATGGTGTAGTGCGCAGATGAAAATTTGTGCGCCTCTTTTTCAATACGAAGCGTCGTCAATCGTGTCACTCAAATACCCTTTGTCTATAAACTTGATGACTCATACGCGACAGCGAACCCGCCAGACTCGGTACTACCACTGATTACTTGCAATCCTAGCCGATGAGACCCGCGTAGGATAACCTGCGCGTAAACAAGAGGTTCCTGTGATCAGCATGAAAAAAACAGCCATCATAACGGGCGCGAGCTCGGGAATCGGTGCTGCAACTGCCGAACAATTTTTAGCTCGCGGTTACTCCGTGATCAATATAGCCCGGCGGCCCAGCCCAGTTCAGGGCGTCATTAATGTAGCCGCCGATCTCAGCACCGATGACGGAGCTGTAAATGCGGCACAGGCCTGCATCGCACACTTACCGGCTGAATCCAGTGAGGTGGCGCTGATCCACAACGCATCACTGATGCTAAAAGACATTGCGCAGTCCTGTGAGACAGAAGCGATAATGCGCGTCCTCGCTGTTAATGTGCTTGCGGTGAATACCTTAAATCGCCAGTTGATGACTCACATGGCAGCAGGCTCCAGCCTTATTTTCGTCGGATCGACATTGTCCGAAAAAGCCGTCGCAGGGGCTTACAGCTATGTTGTCAGTAAGCATGCACAACTGGGGCAAATGCGGGCAACCTGCCAGGATTTGATTGGATCAGGCATTCATACAGCCATGGTTTGCCCCGGGTTTACTGACACGGAAATGCTGAAGCAGCATTTAGGTGGCGATACCGATCTCATGGTTGAAATAGGCTCGCAAAATGGCTTTGGCCGCCTCATCAAGCCCAAGGAGATAGCGGGCGTTGTTACCTGGGCTCACGAGAGTCCCGTCGTAAATGGGTCGGTTATTCACGCAAATTTAGGGCAGATAGAACATTGAATACCGTCGTGGGTGCTGCGCTCACTGAGCGTCGGGAGCGTGTTTTTTTAGTACTGGCTGGTGTATTCCTTTCAGCCATGACGTTGCTCAATGTCATCGGTATCACAAAATTTATACAGCTCGGCCCCTTTGCCCTGGCTGTTGGCGTCCTACCCTACCCCATTACCTTTTTGTGCACGGACTTGGTCAGTGAACTCTATGGGAAAAAACGAGCAAACTTTCTGGTAACCGTAGGGCTGTTTATCAATGGCTTTATTCTGCTGGTAATGACTGCAGGCCAGTATGTAGCATCGGTGGATCCCAGCAACATGCCGCCTTGGCAGGTTTTGCAGCTGGCAGCGCCCGTCGCCTTACCCCAGGGTGGCAGCCTAGAGGGCAACGTCGAACTCTTTTCAGTGATGTACGCCATGACGAGTGGCGCAGTCACCGCGTCGATGGTGGCTTACATCACCGCGCAATACTGTGACGTGCAGCTGTTCCATTTCTGGAAGCGTGTCACCAAAGGTAAGCATCTCTGGATTCGGAATAACTTCAGTACGCTTCTGAGTCAGTTAGTTGACTCCGTCATGGTGGTCACTGTGACATTTGGCGCCGTGTTCTATCGGGGTGAGATGACGCTATCCACACTCCTTGTATTGGTCGCTAGCAACTACGGGTTTAAGGCGACTGTTGCTCTGCTTGATACAATTCCGCTCTACATTCTTGTCGCTAGACTTCGTGGCCACCTTCAACTCGCCCCTGACGAAATTGCCGCAGCCGAATAAGCGCTGCCTCGTTCATAGACCCAGGAGCTTCAAAAACGGAATAGTAGGCGATCGTTTTTCCACCAGCGTCGATTCGTCAATGGTAATAATCACGTTCACCGCATCCTGGGGTCGGCGCTGAATTCGCATGGTTAGGTAGCGCGCAACATCATCGCTAAGTAGCAAACCGCGATCGTGCGCCAAATGGCCAAGCAGTCGCTCGAAATCATCCAACTCCCAGGCAGGCAGTTTGAAGGTGGTCAACAACGAGAGTCTTGATTGGAGGTCAGCGAGTACGCTCGTCAGGCCGGCGGGCGACTGCGTTGCAGATGCGAGGAAAGGCGTACCTGTTTCTGCACATCGGTTGAAGCAATGGAACAACTCCTCTTGCCACGAACGATGCCCATCTATGAGGTCAATATCATCGACAACCACCATGGTTTCGTTCTCGGCGTGTTCTAGTACCGCCTCGGGTGGGTAAGCGAGCAGTGATTCCATGGGCAGATAACGCGCACCGGGCTTAGCGGCACAACAAGCTTGTAGAAAATGACTCTTTCCTTGCCCCTTGGACGCCCATAGGAAGAAACCGGCTCCACCCTGATCCAGCAGTGCCCTAGCAAAGCTCTCGACCTCACCGGTTACCTCGCGAGATACCCAATGACTCCAGGTGGCGCCAGGATTTACCGCTATAGGCAGGACTAACTGCGCTGATCGACCACTCATAAATCAGACTTAGTCCGCGTTGTAGACGTCAGTAGAAAGATAGGCGTCAACAAGACGTCGACCAAATACCAGCAACACCGCTGCCACAGGGAGTGCAACCAATACGCCCGTGAAGCCCGCTAACTGCCCGCCAGCCATCAGCGCGAAAATCACGGCGACAGGATGGAGCCCTATTCGGTCCCCGATCAGGATGGGCGTGAGAAGAAAGCTCTCAAGCAGCTGACCGACGACAAAGACGGACGCCACCAAACCCAGCGCTAGCGGATCGAGTCCGAACTGGAAATACCCAACAATCATTGCACTACCAATACCAATCACCGCGCCTGCGTAAGGAATCAGGGCAGTCACCCCTGCCATCAAGCCCAGAAGAACAGCGTAATTCAATCCTACCAGCCAGAGACCAAAGCTATACATGAGCGCCTGCGCGCCCATGACGACTAACTGTCCACGAACGAATGCCTCGAGCACACCGTGGGCCTCGGCGACAGATTCCGTGACGTTGGTCACCCAAGCGCGCGGTACAAGCTTTAGAAGACCCACCATCATGAGGTCCCAATCACGCATTAGATAAAAGGCCACAACGGGAATGAGTGCGAGATTGAGAATACCGGCGATCAGCGACAGGCTCGACGTCGTTACTTTCTGAACAACCCCGCCGGTGACTTGCCCAACGGACTGCCAGTGCTCGGACAGGCTGGTTTGCCAATCGATGGTCGGTAATGCAACTGGGCTCAGACTCAGCTGTGACTGTAATTTCGGTACGGCAACTTCAGAGACCCATCGATACGCATCGGGAATTGCTGCTGCCAATTGAGATAACTGCTGTATGAGAACCGGGACCACGACCGCGGCGATAATGACAAGGATCGCCATTAACAAGGCAAAAACTAAAGCAACGCCACTGGTGCGGGTGAAGCCGCGTGCCTCTAGCCGGTCTACGAGAGGATCACCCAAGTAGGCAACCAGCGCGCCGACCGCAAAGGGCATCAGGATGTCTCTCAGCTGCACGAATAGGAGTAGCACCAATACAACGACGACGAGTACGGGTAACCATCGCAAGGTGCTGGACTGCGCAGTCGGTTGGTCTGTCACTGAATGCTCTCCCATGTAAGGTCTAGTTGTGCTCGATCAGTTGCTGATTGCACACGCAACCCTGCTCGACTGGGAATCAGTCGAGCAACCTCCTCGGCTGAAGAGACCCCGACAACGCGGTAGGTCAGCGTGTCCTCGCCCACTGAGTCAATACGCAGTTCAACCAACTCTGCCAACTGTTTAAATACGGTTGACACTGCCCGGTAGTCGGCAAACGAGCTGACCCCGCGCACCGTAACGGCAATGGCATCTGATATTTCGAACTGCTGTAGTGTCACGGCTAATGAGTCACGCATAGCATCAACAGCAAGATCGACACCCTCATCCCAGATGTCGTCCAAGTCGCTGAGGCGCATCTGTTGGTGCATCTCTCCATCGGGCCCTACGTAATACCAATCAACGAGTTTGCTGCCGTCGCTTAAATCGATCCAACGACCCACCAGTGAATGCTCAGAGCCATAGCGACATGACCCTTGCCGAATCTGGTCGAAATCTCGCGTCCAAAGCGCGTTAACGGGCACTGTTGCCGCGTCTGTCAGGTCCAGCAGCGGGAATCGCGCTTCAACCCCGCGGGCCTCGAAGCGCTCGACGGCCGGCACCAATAAATCCACATCATCGGAGCGCGCAGCGAACCGCCGCGAGAAGGGCTCATCCAACGCCACCCACACCACAACGGATGGTCTGCGTTGTTCCCAGTACGGAACCGATTCATCCCTAAACAGGCTTCGAACGAATGCGTCATCGAACTCTAGGAAGACAACATCGCCTTCCTCGCCCTCACGATAGCTATAAAGCAGAACATGTTCTTGCGCACTGCCCACAGCCTCTCGGAATACAGCCTCGTCAAGAATCGCCTCATTGCCAGAAACTTTTATCAACAGCCGTGTCAATCCCTCCCGAGCTGCACGCGATAGCTCAGCACCTCCTCTATCCGCAACGGCGACTTGCTCAGAGAAAAAACTATCTTGAGCCGCTGCTGTTATAGGCAGCGCCAGCCACCCAAAAACCAGAGCAAGAGGAAAAAACTGTCTGTAAAAAAATCTCATATAACGAGTTTAACAGCGAAATTTGTCCCGGTCGCTTTCCTCTCACTTTGCCAGCGAGTAACCTTCCCGCCGTGACTGGAGGCAAGCTATGACAGACGAACAAACATCCCCTGGTTTGACCTATAAAGATGCAGGCGTTGATATCGATGCCGGGAACGCATTGGTCGATCGCATCAAGCACATTTCAAAAGCGACCCGACGGCCTGAAGTCTTAGGAGGATTGGGAGGCTTTGGTGCGCTTTGCGAGATCCCAGAGGGCTACCGAAGCCCTGTCTTGGTATCCGGTACTGACGGGGTTGGCACAAAACTCCGTCTTGCCATGCAGCTCGGCAGGCACAACACCATCGGCATCGACCTAGTCGCCATGTGCAGTAATGATATTGCCGTGGTGGGCGCCGAACCGCTGCTTTTCCTCGACTATTACGCCACCGGCAAATTGAACGTTGATGTAGCGGCCGATGTCATCGAGGGTATTGGTAAAGGGTGCGAGCTCGCGGGCGCAGCGCTTATCGGCGGTGAAACCGCTGAAATGCCGGACATGTACGAAGGTGACGACTACGACCTTGCCGGATTTTGCGTTGGTGTCGTGGAAAAAAATCAGATTATCGACGGTCACAAAGTTGCACCGGGTGACAAGATCATTGCGATTGCCTCATCGGGACCTCATTCGAACGGCTATTCACTGATCCGCAAGATTATTGAGGTGTCCGGTGCTGACCTGTCCGCGCCCTGCGGTGAAACGACCTTGGCCGATGCGCTGATGGCTCCTACAAAGATTTACAACAAACCTCTTCTTGCACTTCAGCGGGAAATAAAATCTCATGCATTGGCGCATATTACGGGAGGTGGTCTGTTGGAAAACATCCCTCGCGTACTGCCTAACGGTTGCTCGGCCGTCCTCGATAAACAAACCTGGGAACTACCCCCTGTCTTCCAGTGGCTGGCTACAGCGGGTGGTGTTGCTGAAGAAGAGATGCATCGAACCTTCAACTGCGGCATTGGCATGACCGTCATCGTCGGTCCCAGCAAGGCGGAGGCTGCTCTTCAGTTACTCTCAGATCAGGGTTTGAACTGTTGGGAGCTCGGCACGATCGCTGAAGGCAAGGGTATCGTGGAGTTCGCTTCTTGAGTTTGATCTCCGAGAAGCGGATTTCGATTCTCATTTCGGGGCGCGGCTCCAACATGGAGGCTTTCCTCAAAGCTGAGCGCCGCGGAGGGCTGAGTGGACAGGTGGTGCGGGTGATTAGTAACCGTCCGGACGCAGCGGGCCTCGCAACCGCATCGGATGCAGACGTAGCCACCACCGTTGTTGATCACACCTTGTATGAATCAAGGGAGGCCTTTGACGCAGCGCTTGCAGAGTCGGTGAAGCAAGACAATCCTGATGTGGTCGTACTCGCCGGCTTCATGCGCATCCTCACGCCTGTCTTCATCGATGCCTTTGTCGGAAAGCTGGTGAACGTTCACCCATCTTTGTTGCCTAACTACCCAGGACTGAACACGTATCAGCGCGCAATCGATAATGGTGACAGGGAAGCAGGAGCAACAGTGCATTACGTGACCAATGAGCTCGACGGAGGACCACCTATTTTGCAGGTCAGCGTACCGATCGAGCCTGGTGATGATGCAGACTCACTTGCCGCTCGAATATTGGACTTCGAGCACGTTATTTTCCCCGAAGCGGTCAATTGGCATCTACAAGGTCGGTTAGTCCACGTGGCAGACGGCGCCTATCTGGACGGCAAAAAACTGCCCCCGACCGGCATGCTCTGGGAATGGCAGGCATGAGATCGCGGTTCTTCCGCACCACCGCAGCAGGGCAGGTTGCAGGTCTTTTTTTATGTTGCCTCGTCAATGGTCTGGCGTGGGCCACGGAACCTAATTTCTCAGAGACGCCCGCAGATAAGGCGCAGGCCATATCATCGCTACGAACCTTCGATGCGCTTTATAAAACGTCAGCCCTCGGCATGACCCTCGATCTGAAAAGATCTCTGACTCAGGAGGGTGACACCTACACACTGAGCAGCCGCGGCAAAAACATGCTGATCAACATGAACGAATCTGCCGATTTTCGAATCGTTGACGGCGCAATTGAGGGCATTCGCTTCGACTCTAAAGTCAAATCACTCAAAACGAACACACGCGCTGTTCGCTTCGACCAGTCGGCTGGGGTTATCGATAGCATGAAGCGCGGTGACTGGACTCAGCATCCATGGGAGCCCGGCGTCTTAGATCGTTTTTCGCAGCAGCAACAGCTCCGCCTGACGCTAATTGGTGAGGATGAACCGCCAGAGAAGTTGGAATTTAGGGTGGTTGACGGCCCCAAAGTGAGCGACAAACGCTGGCAACGACTGCCCGATGAGGTGATCAAAACACCCTTAGGTCAAATCAGCACGGTCAAATACCGAGCAGTTCATACCAACCCCGACAAGCGAGCTTCAGAAATATGGCTTGCACCCGAGCTTGATTACCTAATGGTAAAGACCATTCATGTAGAGCGATCTTCAACGGTAAAGGTAACGATTAAGTCTGTGAACTGGCTAGACGGCGCGTGAGCATCCGCTGAGCTTTCTGTAAAGGCCCGTTCTCTAAAGGCTCGTTTCCTACGTCTTGGGCAAGGTAACGCCGGTTTGCCCCTGGTACTTGCCACCGCGATCGGCGTAGCTGGTCTCGCAAACCTCATCGGATTCGAAGAACAACATCTGAGCAACGCCCTCGTTGGCGTAGATCTTGGCTGGCAGCGTTGTGGTGTTGGAAAATTCGAGCGTCACATGGCCTTCCCACTCAGGCTCAAGCGGTGTCACGTTAACGATGATGCCGCACCGTGCGTAGGTGGACTTGCCGAGACAAACCGTTAACACATTTCGTGGAATGCGAAAGTATTCAACGGTCCGCGCCAGAGCGAATGAGTTGGGTGGTATCACGCAAACATCACTTTCAACGTCAACAAATGAATCGTTATCGAACGCCTTGGGGTCAACCGTTGCTGAATTGATATTCGTGAAGACCTTGAACTCGCGCGAGCATCGGACATCGTAGCCGTAACTTGATGTCCCGTAGGAGATCAACTTCTCGCCATCCTTGTGCCGGACCTGCCCCGCCTCATACGGCTCGATCATTTTGTGTTGCTCCGCCATACGACGAATCCAGAGGTCTGATTTGATGCTCACATTTACTCCTAAATCGCTTTTCTAACGACCTACTCAGTCATACTAATTGTCGGGCCTCGCGGCGCCTCGCTCCCGCTCAGCGTCGCCATGATAGCTACTGCTGCTTCACGATACGCAGCTGCGACCGAACCGTCCTCGTCGACCGCGGATATCGGCGCACCGGCGTCACTGGTTTCCCGAATGACACGCGACAAAGGAATATTCGCAAGAACCGGTGCTTCGTATTCATTTGCCAGAGTTTGGCCACCATCACTGCCAAAAACAGGATCTTCATGGCCGCAATTACTGCAAATATGAGTCGCCATGTTTTGGATCATACCGATGATCGGCACTGACACTTTCTGAAACATCTCGATCGCTCGGCGCGCGTCAATGAGGGCTATGTCCTGCGGCGTGGTCACAACAACTGCGCCGGCCAGACGGGTTCGCTGTGAGAGCGTTAGCTGAATATCGCCCGTACCCGGAGGCATATCGACAAACAAGACATCGAGCTCACCCCAGCGCGTCGACTCGATCATCTGCTGTAAGGCACCACTTGCCATCGGTCCACGCCACACCATGGGTGTTTTTTCTCGAGTAAGGAATGCCATCGACATGGCACTGACACCATGCGCTTCAATGGGGATAAAAATCTTTTCTTCGATGACGTCGGGCATGACACCGTCAGCAATGCCCATCAGGCGTGCCTGACTCGGGCCATAGATATCCGCATCAAGCAGACCCACCTTGTACCCAAGCTGCGCGGCAGCCACAGCGAGGTTCGCTGAGACAGTCGACTTACCGACACCGCCCTTACCAGAAGCGACCGCGACGATGTATTTGACTGCACCTACGCCTTGACTCACTGCTATTCCCCGCCGAAAAGCGGCGAGTATATCTCAGCCGTCTGCCGACAGGGACACAACACAGGTAGACAGACCAATCTTCGCACTGAAAAGACTGTGAACAAATGACAAGCGCTGTTCCGACATGACGGGGGAAGCTACAATGGCGCCCGATTCATCATCGGACCCCCGTTTTATGTCGTCGCGCAAGATCTTGGTTACCTCGGCACTACCCTATGCAAACGCGCCGTTGCACTTGGGGCATATGCTCGAGCAGGTACAAACCGATATATGGGTCCGGTTTCAGCGCTCGCGAGGCCATCATTGCCAATACGTCTGCGCCGATGACGCGCATGGCACAGCGATCATGTTGTCTGCTGAAAAACAGGGCGTAACACCCGAGACTCATATTGCCAACATCAAGGCACTGCACGAGGCCGACTCAGCGGGATTCCATATCTCATTCGACAATTATCACTCGACGCATTCGCCTGAAAACCAAACTTGGTCGGAAACCATTTTCAAACGGCTTGAGGCCAATAGTCACATCACGATCCGCAGTGTGGTGCAAGCCTACGACGAAGCCAAAGGGTTGTATCTAGCTGACCGATTTATCAAAGGCACCTGTCCCAAATGCAAAACACCCGATCAGTACGGCGATAACTGTGAGGCATGCGGCGCCACCTATTCACCAACTGACGTGATCGACCCTGTCTCAGCGCTTTCTGGGACAAAGCCGGTAGAGAAAGCGTCGGATCATCTGTTTTTCCAGTTGAGCCAATTTCAAGATCTACTCGCTAATTGGGTAAGTGGAGACCAGCTGCAAACACCCATCACGAACAAGCTTCGGGAGTGGATTGATGCTGGTCTGCAGGATTGGGACATATCACGCGACGCGCCCTACTTTGGCTTCGAGATTCCTGGTCACCCCGAGAAATATTTTTATGTCTGGCTCGATGCACCCATCGGGTACATTGCCAGCCACCAGAATCTCTGCGACCGCACCGGTGAGGACTTCGATAGCTATTGGCAGCCAGGCGGTGACACCGAGCTCTACCATTTTATTGGCAAGGACATCATCAACTTCCATGGTCTGTTCTGGCCAGCCATGCTCGCAAGTGCCGGACTGCGGCAGCCTTCAGCAATATTCGCACATGGATTCCTGACTGTAGATGGCACAAAGATGTCGAAGAGCCGTGGCACTTTCATCATGGCCTCAACGTATCTAGAACAATTGGATGCCGAGTACCTACGGTATTACTTTGCCGCAAAGCTGAGCTCCAGTGTCGATGACATGGATCTCAACCTCGAAGATTTTGTTCAGCGAGTGAACTCTGACCTCGTCGGGAAGGTGGTCAACATTGCCAGCCGATGTGCTGGCTTCTTGCGCAAGCGATTCGATAACCAGCTCAGTGATGCCTGCAGCGAACCCGAGCTCCTCAGAGACATGATTGCCGCGGGTGACACAATTGCCAGTCTTTACGAAGCCCGAGATTTCCAGCGTGCCATGCGCGAAATCATTGCCGTGGCCGACCGCGCCAACCAGTTCATTGATGATAAAAAGCCCTGGGTCATGGCAAAGGAAGAGGGACGCGAACAAGAAGTTCAAGACGCCTGTTCCGTGGGCATCAACTGTTTTCGTGTACTAATGACTTATTTGAAGCCAGTGCTGCCTGTGATGGCAGAGAAGAGCGAGGCGTTTTTGGGTCTTTCACTTGACTGGACGGAGCTGAATGCACCACTCGAGGGCCACACGATCAGTAATTTTTCACCGCTCATTCAGCGAATTGACCAAGATGCGGTTGCTGCCATGGTCGAGGCAAGTAAAGCGTAAGACAATCTTTACGCACTGTCAGATTGCCTCGATATTCCTTACTATAGGGAGCGGATGAATGAGACAGGCAAAAAAGCCTGCAGGAGCAACATGCTAGGGGACTTCGCGGTACTGCTAATCGCCGCCGTACTGGTCAATAATTTTGTTTTAGTTCAGTTCCTGGGCCTATGCCCATTTATGGGTGTGTCTAACAAATTGGACACGGCCATCGGCATGTCCGCGGCTACGACTTTCGTATTAACGCTCGCTTCTGTATGTAGCTTCCTAACGTATCGCTATTTGCTTGAGCCACTTGATTTAACCTACCTACGCACACTGTCGTTCATCCTTGTGATTGCCGTCGTTGTGCAGTTCACTGAAATGGTTGTTCGAAAAACAAGTCCGCTACTGCATCGCGTACTCGGCGTATATTTGCCGCTAATCACAACCAACTGCGCCGTATTGGGTGTGGCACTCCTCAACATCAATCAAGCGCACAACTTCATGGAAAGTCTTATCTATGGAGTGGGCGCTGCACTGGGCTTTTCCCTGGTACTCGTATTGTTCGCGGCTATGCGCGAGCGACTCGTGGTAGCTGACGTACCAGAGCCATTCCAGGGCGCAGCTATTGGTATGATCACGGCGGGACTGGCATCGCTCGCCTTCATGGGCTTCGCAGGACTGGTTTGATGCTCGACGTCATCCTTGGCAATCCCATTCTTCTCGCATTGGCTGCTCTGGCCGGCATGGCCGTTGCGTTTGGTGCCTTGCTCGGATTCGCTGCCGTTCGCTTCGAGGTCGAGGGCAACCCGCTCTCTGATCAAATCAATGCGATTTTGCCCCAGACCCAATGTGGTCAGTGCGGCTACCCGGGATGCAGGCCTTACGCCGAGGCGATTGCCAACGGTGACTCGATCAATAAGTGTCCTCCCGGCGGTGAAGACACGATTCAGGCGCTGGCCAATTTACTCGACGTTGAACCAGAGCCACTGGACGCGGAACACGGTGTCGAAGCCGAGCCAACTGTTGCGTATATCCGCGAGGACGAGTGCATCGGCTGCACCAAATGCATACAAGCTTGTCCTGTGGATGCCATTCTAGGTGCAGCGCAGCTCATGCACACCGTGATTATCGATGAGTGCACTGGCTGCGATCTATGCGTTGAGCCGTGTCCCGTCAACTGCATCGACATGACCCCCAGAAAAGGTGGCATCCAGCACTGGTACTGGCCTCTACCTGGTGGACGAACTCGAGAGAACCTCATTGCGACTGATCGCAGCTCTGAGCAGGCGGTCGCATGAGGCAGATATTCGATATTCACGGTGGCATCCATCCGCTTGAGCGAAAAGACATGTCGAACCCCGGATGGGTCAGCGACTGTGATATGCCCAGCAAACTGGTTCTACCGGTGACACAGCATATTGGCGCTCCAGCCCGACCCGTTGTCGAAGTGGGCGACACTGTTCTCGGGGGGCAAATGATTGCCGAAGCACAAGGGCCGGTCAGCGTGCCCGTCCATGCGCCGAGCTCCGGTACAGTTACAGCTATTGAAGCGCGTGCGGTGCCGCATGCATCAGGCTTAAATGATACCTGTATTGAAATTTCGCTCGATGGAAAGGATGAATGGGTTGGCTGCGAGGGGCTGGATAACTGGCGCGATGAAACTAAAGCCGCACTACTCGAACGCGTACGCCTTGCCGGGATTGCGGGTCTAGGCGGTGCAGGTTTCCCCACCGCGATAAAACTTGCCTCAGATAGAGACGGCGGTATCCACACGCTCATTATCAACGGCACCGAGTGTGAGCCGTATATCACAGCCGACGACACCGTCATGCAATGTTTTGCTCAACAAATTGTTGAAGGCGCCGAGATTCTTGCGCACATGGTCAGTGCTGAAACCGTGTTGTTGGCGGTTGAGGACAACAAGCCCGAGGCGGCAGATGCTATGCGGCAGGCCGCGGCGGCGCTCGAGATTGCCGAAGTGGTGACTTTCCCGACCAAGTACCCGTCCGGCGGTGAAAAACAGCTCATTGAGATCCTACTCAACGCGCAAGTGCCCTCGGGTGGTATCCCCGCTGATATTGGCGTGTTATGCCAAAACCCGAGTACCGCCATTGCAGTGCGCGATGCGCTGATTGACGGAAAACCGGTCACGCACCGCATCACCACCGTAACAGGCATGTCGCTAAAAGATCCGGGAAACCGCCGCGTCATGTTGGGCACTCCCATTAGGGAACTACTCGAAACTGCGGGTTTCAATGCTGACAGCGCAGATCGGGTCATTCATGGCGGTCCCATGATGGGCTTTGCTGTCACCGACCTCGATATGCCGGTGGTGAAGATCACCAATTGCGTCCTTGCACCGACACGAACCGAGATTCCGCCACCTCAGCCTCAGCAAGCCTGTATTCGCTGTGGAATGTGTGCGGAAGCCTGTCCGGCCTCATTGCTGCCGCAGCAGCTCTACTGGTATGCGCGGGCACAGGATCAGGAGCAGCTCGAGCGTCATAATCTAATGGATTGCATCGAGTGTGGTGCCTGCGCCTACGTCTGTCCAAGCCATATTCCGCTTGTTCAGTACTATCGATCGGCAAAAGGCTCACTCAGGGAAGCAGCGAAAGAGAAAGTACGCTCGGATAACTCACGCGCGCGATTTGAGGCGCGTCAGGAGCGCCTGGAGCGAGAGGCGGCGGCCAGAGAAGCGAAGCGGGCAGCGCGTAAAGCCGCAGCTGAAGCCAGAGCACAAGCGGGCGATGACCCAGTGCAAGCAGCCATCGAACGTGCAAAAGCGAAAAAAGCACAGCAGGAGGCGGAGCAATGAGTTTGATGCACGTCTCATCACCACACGTCCACAAGCCGGTCTCTTCAGTTGAGCAGGTAATGAAGCAGGTCTTGCTCGCCACAATTCCCGGCGTTTTGGTGCTGACATGGTTTTTCGGGCCGGGCACCATTATCAATATTGTCTTTGGTTCGGCACTGGCACTGGCCTTTGAGGCCTGGGCCCTCTGGCTGAGAGGAAAAGACTATAAAACACCGCTGAGAGATCACAGCGTGATCGTCACGGCAACGTTACTCTGCATTGCATTACCCCCCTATGCACCGTGGTGGCTAATAGCTGTCGGTATTGGTGTCTCGGTTCTCCTCGGCAAACACGTATTCGGGGGCTTGGGGTACAACCCGTTCAACCCCGCCATGGTGGGCTACGTCGTGTTACTCGTCTCGTTTCCACTACAGATGAGTTCATGGACGGAGCCGCGAGGTATCGGAGAGGTGCCAGGCATCGTCGATGCCTTCACAGCCTTATTTGCTGCCTCAAGTTATGACGCCGTTACAGCGGCCACACCACTGGATCTGTTCAGACAGAACTCCGGCATGTTGTTTGAAGACCTCATGCAATCCAAAGCAGAGCTCACAGGCCCTATCGCGGGCTTGGGTTGGGATTGGGTCAACCTCGCTTTTCTTGCGGGTGGTATCTGGCTGCTGAGGCAGCGCATTTTTACCTGGCATGCGCCGATGGGCATGTTGACCGCTCTCACGATCTGTGCAGCACTTGGTTACGATGAGGGTAGCTCTACGGGCGGTGGTTCGGTGCTATTCCACCTGTTTAGTGGCGCCACCATGTTCGGTGCATTTTTCATCATTACAGACCCCGTGAGTTCAGCAGTGTCAAACAAAGGGCGCCTCATCTTTGGCGCGATGGTCGGCATCCTCATCTACTTGATCCGAGTCCATGGAAACTACCCTGATGCCGTCGCTTTCGGGGTGCTTCTCCTGAACTTTGCTGCGCCGCTCATCGATCAGTACACGCAGCCAACGGTATACGGTACTAAAAAAGTGGAGGCGGACGAATGAGGGTCATCATCTCTAGCCTCGTTGGTGCCAGCCTATTGGCCGCGTTTGCCGCCGTCGGTTCGGGTTTGATCAGTGGCGTCTATGAGCAAACCAAAGAGCCGATTGCTGCCGCCGAGCGCGCGGCCGAAGCCAAACAGTTGCTCGAGATATTCCCTCGCGAATCCCACGAAAACGAGCTCATCGATGACGGCTTTGTTGTCGACGCAGAAGACCCACTCCTCGCTCTGAGGGAACCCGGCACGGGTTATCGCGCACGACGCGACAACGAAGTCATCGGCATCATTTTGCCGGCAACGGCGCGCGATGGTTACAGCGGTGATATTCGTTTGTTGGTAGGCATTGGGCGCGACGGCGCTGTTGCCGGCGTGCGTGTTCTGAGCCACAGAGAGACGCCCGGGCTCGGTGACAAGATCGAATTAAAAAAGTCCGACTGGGTGCTGTCATTTGATGACAAAACGCTCGTTGATCCAGCACCAGAAAAATGGGCTGTGATCAAGGATGGTGGCGAGTTCGATGCCTTCACGGGTGCAACCGTCACGCCCCGCGCCGTCGTTACGGCGGTCAAGAGCGCGATGGAGTACAGTCAGAATAACCGAAGCACGTTGTTTGAAATCGAAGAGGCGAACGAATCGTGAGCACTCCGTCTTATGGTCAGATAACCCACAATGGTCTGTGGAAGAACAACCCCGCCTTGGTGCAGCTTCTAGGCTTGTGCCCATTACTCGCTGTAACCGCGAGCGTGGTTAACGCACTGGGGCTGGCCATCGCAACGTTGTTTGTCCTAGTTACCTCAAATCTTTGTGTCTCACTTATTCGAAACGTCGTCACGGATTCCATTCGACTCCCCGCCTTCGTTCTCATCATCGCAGCTGCCGTGACGGGCACCGAACTATTGATGCAAGCCCATGCCCACGAGCTGTATCAGATCCTCGGTATTTTTCTTCCGCTCATCACAACTAACTGCGTCATTCTGGGCCGCGCGGACGCGTTTGCCGCCAAGAATCCATTGATGCCAGCTCTGGCTGACGGCGTCATGATGGGGCTGGGTTTTGGTCTGGTACTTTTGGTGCTCGGCGCTATCCGCGAGCTATTAGGCACCGGCGCCGTCATGGCGAATATGGACTTACTACTGGGGCCCATGGCGAAAGACTGGGTGTTCGTAGTGGCGCCAGACTATACCGGTCTCCTGTTGGCCATATTGCCGCCGGGTGCCTTCATCATTACGGGTCTATTAATAGCCGCCAAAAACGTGATTGATGCGCGTATTGAAAGGGCAAATAAAGCTCAAGTTGAGGTGCAAACGGGCAGCAAGCGTGTCCGGGTCACAGGCGAGATCGCCTAAGCGGCCTGAGAGTCCCCGACAACCAGGGTTCCCAAGAGCTCATCCACTGAGGCATCATCGAGACCTTCGTCCTCTTCAGCGCAGACATAGGTGATATAAAGCAGCAGGCTCTCAGACCCGAGATACCACTCACGAACCGACGCACCGTCCTCGCGATATACCCCAGTTACACCCTCAAACCCACCAGCCCGTGCTTGCTGCCATTGAGTGATCTCAGGCGATTCCTCTGACGCCATTGCGGCCACATCGGAAGCATTTACTCTGCCCGACTGTTTGTGCAATGTCGTGATTTCAATTTCACCGATATCGTCCTGATCAACAATACGAATGACGTCATCGTCATTCTCGGCGTGCCACTCCTCGGGGAGCATCATGCACCAATGGTCCGTCTCTAAAATATTCACTACTTCGAACTCCAATTACCAATCGCAGCGCATCATTAGCGCGTCCTCGCGCCCCGCTGCCGTCTCATAATAATTTTCCCGACGCCCCATCACTGCAAAGCCCAGCTTTGCGTACAAAGCCAAAGCGGCGGTATTACTAGACCGTACTTCAAGGAAAACCGATCGGATTTTGGACAAACACAATTTCTCAAAAGACTGTGTCAATAACGACTCGCCAATGCCAGTCCGCCGAAAGGCCTCGCCCACTCGAATATCAATAATCTCAGCCTCGTCCTGAACAACCGAAAACCAGACTACGGCTTGAATACCCTGCGGCCCTGAAATGGCCCAGGCCCTGCCTGCGGGTTTAGCCAATAATCGCATGAGTGCACCGAGTGACGGGGGTTGATCGCTGTCGTACAGACCATTGAGCGAGAGGTTTACTACCTGCTCTGAGATAATCTCTTTGAATTTACCCAAGGCTGAGCGACTTAAGCGGTTTTAGTGCCTCCCAAGCGACTCGTTTGAGAGCCGGCTCGGAGAGCATCGCCATGGTCGATGGAATCCGCACCCCTGACTGAACAATCCGGTCAGGTAAGTAGTGACAGTCGCCCACAAGAATGACTCGTTTGGCATCGACTTCCCGCGCCATTCGTTGAATAAGCCCGTGTAGGGCCTGCTTTGCAGACTCCGCATCACCCGACAATGCGCTGTTGCCGGCGACGGGCCAGTCAAACTGCTGCTGCATTAGCTTCGTGGTAGGCGTCGAAATCGCACGCGCCATCGCATTAATAAGGCCCAACTGATCTTGTCTAATCAGCCCATCGCCCAGTTCTTCAAGCCACAGAAATGGTCCTGCTGAGGCCAACAACATAGAGAACGAAACCGACTCGGACCCAGACGCTCTCGATTGTGAAACCGGCACACGAGAAGTTGGGCCACTGGTGGTCGTTTGAGGCATTTGCGGCACAGGTGTGCTGGGGGTTTCAATCCGCGGCTCGACCGATCTGCTCACGACCGCTGGTTCATTGACCTCAGGTACGGGAACTGCAAAACGCTGTGCTTTCGCGGCCCCAGGGAAATCAAATCGTGAGCTATAAACATTGATACCCATGGCCGACAGTGCCTGTCGACGCGCCATTTCGACGGCGATAACGTCAGGGCTGGCGGTGGCTGTGTCAAGAGTATCGGACATGATGCAAGTGTCTCACGAGTGCACTGGTTATGACAGAACCACGCGTGCTGATAACCACGGAGAACTACTCCACACAGATGTCACTTGAGCTCACTGCCTTTGGGTGCGTTCTTTAAGCGCTTTCTTTTGGCGCTCACTTTTGGCGCTCACTTTTGGCGCTCACTTTTGGCGCTCACTTTTGGCGCATAGTTTGAGCCAACAGATCAGAGACGGCCGATCGTGACTGCGGTATTCTTTTGGTCTCTGGGTAGAAAACAATAAACAAGGTGACGCTATGTCTCTCATACCGGCTGATCAGCACTTTGCTGTCATCGCAGCTATCTTATTTTTATCAGCCATTGCATTTGCGTCGGAGCGAACGGTTGTCGGACAGAGGATTACCGGTACTGTCGTCGTCATCTTGCTCGCCATTGTTGCGGCCAATGTGGGCGTCATTCCTCACTCGGCTCCCGCGTACGGCTTCATCTTCAGTTACATCGTCCCAATGCTGATCCCCTTATTTCTGTTTCAGGCAGATATCCGCCGACTGGCGCGAGAAGCGTCGCGAACAACTGCCGCCTTCCTTATTGCCACAGTAGGCACCGTCGCAGGTGTTATTGTCGCGGCCATGCTCCTCGATTTAAGCCAGTTAGGGACGGCCTCCGACTTGGCTGCCGATCGTCGCGAGGCGGGCGTCGTCGGACTATTCGCGTCGACCTATATTGGTGGCTCGGTTAATTACGCGGCGCTCGGAGAGATCACAGGCTTGAGCGCTGACGCCTCATTTTTTTCTGCAGCCACCGCAGCAGACAACCTCTTCTCTGCCGTATTTTTGAGCATCATCGCGCTGATTCCGGGTGCGCACTGGATTGCCAGCCGCTTCGTTGCGCACGGTGATAGCAGTGCGAGTGAAATGGCCGAGACGACGGTCACCGCATCAAGCATCAGTTATGCGCTTGCCGCATCCGCCGGTATTGTGGCCATCACCGACTTACTGTGCTGGTGGCTGGATATTCCTAGCTGGCGCTACGCAATAATGACTCTGATCACCGTTAGTCTCGCCACCGCGGTTCCGCAAGTTCGTGACTGGTTTGCCGGCGCGTTTGAGGTGGGTGTTGCCCTTTCATTCACTTTTTTTGCCGCCATCGCAGCCGGCGCTGATATCAGGGCAATGATCAGTGTTGCACCGTTACTCATTGTGTTGGTGGCCATTCTATTGAGCGTTCACCTTGCGGTACTCCTGATAGTAGGTCGCCAGTTTGGATTGACCATTCCAGAGCTGCTGACAGCCAGCAACGCCGCTGTTCTAGGAGCAACCACAGCCCCGGCCATGGCGGCAGCCAAAGGCTGGCATGATCAGGTCACGCCTGGCGTTCTCGTCGGTGTCCTTGGTTACGCCTTGGGCACCTTTATTGGCACAGCGCTTTTCCAAATTTGGTAAACGCCACTGGAATGGAATAACGAGAGCGCCTAAACTCGCGCTGGTCTTAAGTCGACAAAAAGGCGTATGACGATTAGGCGGATCGGTACTGCAGACAATAATGCACATGACAGACACTCCAGCTATTAATGACCCTCGCTTCCTACCCGACGTGGACCCCATGTTCGAGTACTACCTGGTGGATAAGCCGAAGCTTACCTACGAGTCACCCGAGGATGGTCCGTTAACACGTGCCTTTGTACGTGTCCTTGAGGGTTTTCTGGGTCGTCATGAAATGGAAGGGCATTACCAGACGCTGAAAGCCCAAGATATTGACTCGAAGATGTTCTTCCGAGAAGCCTTTAAGCTGACCAATATCACGCTTGATGGGGATACCAGCCCTCTTGCAGACATCCCTAAAGATCACCCGGTTCTGTTCATAGCGAACCACCCTTTCGGTGTTATCGATGGCCTGATCATGTGCAATATGGCCTTGGACTACGTGAACGATTTTCAGGTCGTCATCAACTCATTGCTCTGTCAGGACCGCGATTTGGTCCCGCATTTCCTACCCATCGATTTTTCAGAAACTAAAGAAGCCGCAAAGCGGAATGTGCGCTCCAAGCAGCTCGCCGGCAAAGCCCTCGCGAATGGGGTGCCACTGATTTTGTTTCCTTCCGGTCATGTATCTACAGCAGATGCGCCCGGGTTCGGTGATGTGGTTGATGCACCTTGGACCACGTTTATCGCCAAGCTGGTAATGCAGTATCGCCCCACAGTAGTTCCTGTCTTCTTCCACGGGCAGAACACACGTCTCTTCCACGTAGCTTCAAATATTGCCGAGCCGTTTCGTATGGCCATGCATATGCGCGAGGCACTGAAGCGCTTCGGCACCACCGTCTCGCTGGATGTCGGTAAGCATCACTCTCCGGAAGACTACAGTCATATTACGAGTCGTCAGGAGATGACGACGCATTTCTATAATGTTGTGCAAGCAACGCGTCGCCCTCGCGATTGAGCCACCGCGACCTAAATCAGGACAAGAAGCGCAACCGCACCTAGCCAGAGTAGAAAGCTTCGCTTGAGTAGATGAAAGACGGCAGACAGTCGGTCATAGACAGATGCATCTGCCGGCAAAGTAATGGCCGCATCCGTTGCATCCTCCAGAAAGTCCCCCGTATCGACGTCTAGCGTCATGCCCTTGCCCGTGAGGTGCTCGATGGATTTATCGAAATCGCCGAATACGGAGAAGCTCAGCACCAGCAAGCGAGAGGGTAACCATTCAAGCAGCCGCATCAGGGAATCACTCAGGGGCGTCTTTGTCTCTTGCGTCAAATGCGCAAGGCGATACGCCACTGCGCCAATGGGACCTAAGAGTAAGAAGTAGATCACTGGGCCAAACCACCGCTTTAACGCCATCACACTAAAAAACGAGGCCGCGACATCACCGAAGTCGTCAACATCATCCGCCGAGCTGTCACCGCCGGCAGACTCGATCACCATCGCCGCTCCCTCGTTGTCGCCCACGCGGGCTCTCGCAAGAAACCGTTGCGTCAAAGTGGGGAAATCCTCGCGACCAAACGCAAAAAACAGCGCCGCTGTTCCGAGCAAAAGCACTGCAGCACCGCCGAAAACACCCTCTACCAAGATATACACAAGTGCGAAAACGACCGATGGTGCAACAACCAGAATCAACGCAGAACGCGTTGACGAGCCTTCTTCTTCCTCGCTGATCTGCGAGCGAAAGACGGAGATAAAATCGATGGAGTGCAAAGGCCCGCCCGGGCCCATCAGCCAGTGCAGGCCGGTCGCCACGATGAACGATAAAAACGCCAGATAACTCAAGCTAACTCCCC
The DNA here is from genome assembly GCA_902613175.1 of Halieaceae bacterium. Taxonomy (GTDB): domain Bacteria; phylum Pseudomonadota; class Gammaproteobacteria; order Pseudomonadales; family Halieaceae; genus Luminiphilus. Next base: position 31,110 of record CACMGJ010000019.1, read on the forward strand.
CTTAACTCACGCTAGCTGCGCGGCAGCGATTCAACCCCCAATCGGGTTTGTAATTCCTGCCAGTCAAAGCTCTCTCCCGGATCTGTTTTGCGCCCGGGTGCAATATCACTGTGTCCAACAATAGCATCCTCTTCAATGTCTGGATGCGCAGCACGGCACTTTAGGATGATCTCCTCCAGCCGCGCATACTGTTCCTTTGTATACAAATGGGTATCGGTACCCTCAAGTTCAATACCAAGACTGAATTCATTGCATTTTTCACGATCACGCCATTGAGACACACCTGCATGCCAAGCCATGTCTTTTGTCGAGACAAACTGCATCACGTGACCGTCTCGACGAATCAAAAAATGCGCGGATACACGAAGGTCAGCGATCTCCTCAAAATACGGATGTCCCTGCGGGTCGAGCGTATTTGTAAAGAGCTCCGCAACGTGAGGCCCACCAAATTCGCCCGGGGGCAGCGATATATTGTGGACCACGACGAGCGCAACCGTCGCGCCCACTGGCCTCTCCCCGTAATTAGGTGACGGGATGTGCTCGCAGCCCTGGAGCCAACCTTCAGAAATTTGACCGTATTTATTGTCACTCACTTGAAAAACGTTGCTTCGGCTGTGTTTCAATACCGCATCATATCAGGCACCACTATCCACCAGACACAACTACCTATCAGGCACTGCTATCTATCAGGCACTTCTACCCATCAGGAACAACGACCAGGATATCGAAACGTGTTGACGCAAAGTGACATAGCGCCCCTTGTGGCTCTCGCGCTAGCCGAAGATGTCGGCAGTGGTGATATTACCGCGGGCTTAGTCGGCGCGGAGGAGCAGGCGCTGGCGACTGTGATCACGCGGGAGTCAGGCGTCTTATGCGGCACGCAATTCGTCGACGCGGTCTTCGCCGCCGTCGATGCTTCGCTCGAGGTCATCTGGCAAAAGTCTGACGGTGACACAGTCCTGCCCGATGACACGCTGTTTACGGTGTCGGGCGCCGCACGCAGCATTTTGACAGCTGAGCGTGCCTCGCTGAATTTTCTACAAATGCTGTCCGGTACCGCCAGCTACAGTGCGAAACTCGCCTCACTGGTCGAGGGGACATCGACGCGCCTACTGGATACCCGAAAAACAATTCCCGGCTTCCGTATGGCACAGAAGTACGCTGTGACCTGCGGTGGCTGTCATAACCATCGCATCGGTTTATACGACGCGTTCCTCATCAAGGAAAACCATATTGCGGCTTGCGGCGGTATTCGCGAGGCCATAGAAACTGCGCGCGTAAATGCGCCAGGAAAACCGGTAGAGGTCGAGGTGGAAAGCTTGAATGAGCTGTCGCAAGCGTTGGACGCTGGCGCAGATCGTATCATGCTCGATAATTTTTCGCTGGATGACATGCGTCAGGCGGTGACTTTGAACAAGGGTCGAGCTGAGCTTGAGGCATCCGGTAATGTGACAGAGGCAACCCTTAGGGGTATTGCCGACACCGGCGTCGATTTCATATCGATTGGCGCGCTGACCAAAGTCGTCATGCCGCTGGATTTGTCCATGCGACTGTCTTGAATCTCCAGGTTTGAACACCCGCTCAAAGATGCTGAACGCTAAGCCTCTAGAAAGGGCTCTCGGCTTATCAACACTCCGTTCTCATCGCCCGCTAGATAGTCGCCCTCACTGACATTCACACCGCCCAAGGAGAGAACAAAGCCGCGCTCGCCACGACCCAGTTTCTCGGTTTTCATGGGTGTGGTCCCCAGGGCCATAATACAAAAATCAAAGGTGTTGATGACTTCGACATCGCGCACAGCGCCAATAATCACCATGCCTGCCCAGCCGTTGTCCATCGCCGACTTAGCGACCAGATCACCCGTCAGCGCTTTCGCAAGTGAGCCACCACCATCGATGAGTAGCACCCTACCCTCACCGGGCTCGGCAACCGCCTCTTTGACTCGCGAGTTGTCCTCAAAGCAGGCAACGGTTGAAACAGGACCGAAGAGGGACGTGCGCAAACCGAACCCACGAAATTGAAATGGCAATACGCTCGCGTCCGGGTTCAGATCGGACAGGTCGGGTGTACTCAGCATTGAAGCGCCAACTACAGCCAATCGGCTGCGTACCCATCCAGCTGACTGACGGGCGATAAA
>CACMGJ010000020.1 GCA_902613175.1 Halieaceae bacterium
TGCTCACAGACTTTGGTTGTCGGTATGTGCTCGTCGGACACTCCGAGCGACGCCAAAATCAGGGGGAGACTAATGCCATCGTGGTGCAGAAGGCGAAGCGCGCCCAGGCAGTAGGCTTAATTCCCGTAGTCTGTGTTGGTGAGCCCAGCCACATCCGCAGTGAGGGTCATGCAACCTCGTATGTGAGAGATCAGGTGTTGAGCAGTTGTGAGGACCTAGCTGAGGATCTTGTTATTGCCTACGAGCCTGTGTGGGCCATCGGCTCAGGCGAGGCAGCCTCTGCCCAAGTCGCCAGTGAGATGCATCTCGTCATCAAAGCGGTGCTTGCAGATCGATATCCTGAACTCCGCGTTCTTTACGGCGGTAGCGTCAAACCCGATAACTGTGCCGCATTTACTATGGCGACGGGGATCGATGGACTCTTGGTGGGTGGGGCGTCGCTGTCCGCCGAGTCCTTTTGGAATATATGTGCATCGGCCAAAGGAGCTGAGTAATGGAAGTAGCAGGTAATACACCTGTCTTGGTATCGGCCAGCCAAGTTGTTGATCGATTGGATGAAAATTGGGAAAAGCTGGGGCCTGCGGACATGGCCGCCAAGGCGGTGTCCCAGATACTTGCATCGACAGCCGTTGCGGATATTGGCTCATATGTTGACCGAGTAATGGTCATGCGCACCTTTGTTGACTCGGTGCCTGACCGAATTAAACCTCTGCTCGCGCCCTTCGGGTTTAGCACCAAGTTTGCTCGATCAGTCGCGGCTCGAGCAGGTCTCGACCATGCCGCCGCACACTACGCCACGGCTGGAGGTCAGAGTCCCCAGCAATACACAGCTAGGGCTTGCCGTGCGGTTGCCAGCGGTGAAGCACGCGCGATCGTTCTCTGCGGTGCAGAAGCTACCGGCACCATGCGCGCTCATCAACGCTCAGGCGAAACCTTGGATTGGTCAGAGAACCCAGAGGGAGATCAATCCGATGACGGTATGGGCCTGGAAGATCAATTCGTACCAGCCTTAGCGGCCCACAAGGTCATAGCTCCCATTGATATCTACCCTTTGATGGAGCACCGCAAACGAATGGTTCGCGGCATGTCACGCCCCGATTACCTCACGTATCTTGGTGAAGTCTTAACGCCTTTGTCGAACGCGGCGAGGGTCAACCCTTTTACGATGTTCGAGAATGTGCCACAGCCAGATGAAATTACCCTGGTTTCTGGACGTAATCGTGTGGTGGGGGATCCCCATTTGAAGTCGATGGTGGCGAAGGATGGGGTGAATCAATCAGCTGCTGTCTTGGTGATGAGTTTCGATTTGGCATCGGAATTGGGGCTGGCAGACAGGGGTGTATTTCTTCGGGGCTTTGCGGAGGCCTCAGAGCAAACACTGCTCGAACGCGCGGATTTATCGACCTCGCCAGCGCTAAGATGGACTTACGATAATGCCATAGCATCTTCGGGGCTATCGGTCAGCGATATCGAAGCCTTCGATTTATATAGCTGTTTTCCCGTTGCCGTCATAGAGGCGATGGAAGCCCTGGGAATCGATACTGATGACCACCGCCCAACGAGTTTGACGGGCGGTCTGCCTTTCTTCGGTGGACCCGGAAACAACTATTCTATGCACGGTATTGCCTCTGCAGTTTCGGCTGTTCAGGAAGGCCGTTACAGCCATGTACTTGTGGGCGCACTTGGCGGTCACATGTCAAAGCATGCCGTCGGCGTCTACAGTTGTACTCCCGGAAGTGGTGACTGGCTGTCGTCCGAAAAAGCGTTTGAAGAAGCTGGAAATAGCGCCTCGCTTGCCTCAGAATTCAGCGGCTCCGCCGTAGTTGAGACCTTCACCGTCAAAATGATTCCAGAGGGACAGTGGCTTGCTGTACTCGCTATCAATGACGAAGGTGAGCGTGTGATCGCTGCGTCGTTGCTTGAGCCGGGTGAACTTCATTACAAGTTCACCCAGGGAGAGCCCATAGGGGAGAGGATCGCGATCGAGCCCTCCGGTGAAAACACCCATTGTGTCGTTGGACTTGTCTGACGAGAACAGATTAAACAGAGGAAAGTTATGGATATTTCAGGAAGAGCGGCCGTTGTTACTGGTGGTGCATCGGGAATCGGACAAGCGGTTGCGCGGCGCATTTTTACTGACGGTGGCAATGTCATTATTTTTGATCTCAACGCCGAGGCCGGTGCTGCGATGGTCGAGGAAATGGGTGCCGATCGTTGTCTTTTTGCCGAGGTCAACGTCGCCGACGAAGCTTCCGTGGAAGCTGGCATTGATACGGCTATCGAGAAGTTTGGTGCCATCTATGCTGTCGTTAACTGTGCGGGCATCGCCAATGCGTCGCGCACGGTAGGTCGTGATGGTGCTTTCCCACTTGCACTCTGGGACAAGGTCATTGCCGTCAATTTGACAGGAACCTTCAACGTGATCCGTCTCTGCGCGGTCCGCATGCAACACAACGAGCCCGTGGATCAATACATGGGCCGCGGTGTCATCATCAATACAGCGTCTGTCGCAGCTTATGAAGGACAGATGGGACAGGCAGCTTACAGCGCTACCAAGGGCGGAATCGTCGGCATGACACTGCCAATCGCGCGTGACCTGTCCAAGATTGGTATTCGTGTAAACACGATTGCACCCGGCATGATTAACACGCCGCTCTTTGCAGGCCTGCCGCAGGATTCGATTGATTCACTATCAGCTGCGGTGTTGTACCCGCAGCGATTGGGCACACCGGAAGAAATCGGTAAGCTGGCTGCAGCGATTATCGATAACGATTACATTAACGGCGAGACGATTCGTATGGATGGCGGCATCCGTATGCAGCCTCGCTAATAAGAAAGTGGATAAACAAGGAGAAAGATAATGAGCGAACCAGCTGTTTTAACGGAAGTTGCTGATGGCGTCATGATCATTACGATCAACCGTCCTCAGAAAAAAAATGCGGTGAATAAAGATGTTGCTATGGGCATTGCGGCAGCGCTCGACGCACTGGACGCAGACGACAATACCCACGTAGTCATCCTCACTGGCGCGGGCGGCACGTTCTGCTCGGGTATGGACCTCGAGGCCTTTGTGCAAGGGGAGACTCCCTATGTCGAAGGACGCGGGTTCGCAGGCATGGTCCAGCGGTCTACCGATAAGCCATTGATCGCCGCGGTTGAGGGCTACGCCTTGGCAGGTGGCTGTGAATTGGCTATCACCTGTGACCTGATTGTTGCCGCGGACAATTCGAAGTTCGGCATTCCCGAAGTAAAACGTGGGCTGGCGGCTGCGGCCGGTGGTTTGGTGAGATTACCTCGTCAGATTTCAAGCCGCGTTGCGATGGAAATGGCGTTGACGGGTGATTTCGTGGATGCCGATCGTGCGTTGAGTCTGGGGCTCATTAACCAGATCGCACCCGCGGGTGAGGCACTCGCTCAAGCCAAGGCGCTCGCAGCAAAGATTGCCGAAAATGGTCCGCTTGCGGTTAAGCGCAGTAAGCAGGTAATTAAGGAGTCGATTGACTGGTCGCAGGACGACATGTTCGACAAGCAACAGGTGATTGTTAACCCGGTCTTCTCGAGTGAGGATGCGATCGAAGGCGCGACGGCGTTTAAGGAGAAGCGAAAGCCTAACTGGAAAGGCCGATAAAGCGACGTGTTAGAACGACCCGGCAACGCCGGGTTTTTTTTTAGGGGCATGTTGTTCAGGGACAGGTTTATGCGGTTATTCACTTTATCCATTGGCATTGTGTTGGCGGGCTGTGCGTCGCCGGCGCAGAAAGTAGCTGACAGCGCGCCGGTAGTCACCGATACCGGGTCGGTCCAGACCTACGTCGCGGAGAGTGACGTACTTCAGTGGTATGACATCCCATTTGCTAAACCGCCCGTTGGTGACCTTCGTTGGCGAGCGCCCGAACCCCTTGATGCAAGGCTTCAGTTAATTTCACGACGAGTCGAACCTGCAATCTGCCCTCAGCAAGCAGGCATTGTAAGTGGGGTGGAGGGTGATGCGGCCATCGGTGCCGAAGACTGTCTTTACCTCGACGTCACGGCACCCGCATCCGGTACCGACCCCTTACCCGTCATGGTTTGGATCCATGGGGGTGGAAATACCACTGGGCATAAGAACACCTATGATTTTTCTCGCTTTGTCGCTGAGCAACAGGTGATCGTGGTTACGATCAACTATCGATTGGGGCCACTCGGGTGGTTCGCACACCCCGCCTTAGGGTACGGCCCCGGCACAATTGCTAACTTCGGCACGCTGGACATCATTGCTGCCCTTGGCTGGGTGAAGCGTAATATCGGCGCCTTTGGTGGCGACGCGGATAACGTCACAATTTTTGGTGAGAGTGCGGGTGGGCACAACGTGTTCACGTTGCTTGCAAGCCCCTTGTCCGAGGGGCTGTTTCACAAAGCTATCTCTCAATCGGGTTATGTGCGCAGTCTAAGCCCCAGACAAGCCCACAACCGAGAGCGAGAGTTCGCTGAAATCGACCGAGGTAGCTGGGAGTTTACCCAGGCACTTGGATTGTCCAATGATTCGGTGACTGCTGAGTCATTACGTGGTGTCAGCGCCGATGACATTATTACGACGTTCTATGATCTTTCGTCTGACCACAGCTCCCCCGGTATCATTAACGACGGAGTCGTCATCCCGACCGAAGGCTTTGCAGCTGCCTTGGGTAACCCTAAATATGCCAGACCTTCAGTGCCTGTCATGGCGGGCGCAAATAACGAGGAGGTGACGCTGTGGATTGGGTTGAACCGCTATTTCGTTGACGCCTCATATCCGCTAACCAAATGGCTACCGCCTAAGGTGACATTAAAGAATCCGGACATGTACAAATTCTGGGTCCGTCAGCGATCAGAGGGTTGGAAAGCGCAAGGTGTGGATCGACCGCTGATGTCACTCGAGGCCGCTGGCTATAAGTCCTTGTATGCCTATCGCTATGACTGGAATGATCAAAAAGACAGTTTTCTGATCAACTTTTCGGAGGTGTTAGGGGCAGCGCACGCGAGCGAGATCTCATTTATCCAAGGTAAGGCCATGTACGGACCGATAGGCTCTTACATGTATCCCGATACGGATTCTGCAAGAGATATGACGGATATTATGATGACCGCGTGGGCAAATTTTGCACGTGACGGTGCACCGGGAGATGTGAAAGGCGATGCATGGGCGCCGTTTAGCGCTATGGCCCCACATTTCATGGTGCTGGATTCGTTAGGTCAGCATCGACTCGAGGCCGACGTAGAGAGTATCGATGAAATTCTGAACGAGGTGGCTGACAGCGCGCTTCTCACCTCCGAGGAGCGATGCATATTGGCCTGGGAGCTCTCGACTGCACTGGGTGACCCTTCTTATGGCACCTACCGACGTTGGAATGGCGGGGAATGTGCAGCAACGGATGTGCGTGCGTTGAGGAAGACAATACGTGAAGCGCTGGAAAATGAATTCGGTAGCGCGTCTGTTTTGTAGGCAGCTATTTTTAGGCAGCTAATGGGCATCGCTAAGACGTTATGAATAAAGAACCGAATGAAGAGGGTATGTAGTCTTCATTTGAGTATGATCCGGGGAACCACACTACAGTGTCGATTGTCGTAGCGATTTTAGGGGCGTCTGGCAGCGGTAAATCGTATCTAGTGGCGTCTCTGGCGCCCGAGATATTGGGTGCAACTGTCGCTTTCTTACGTGTTGACGACTATTACCGTGACTTGGCGCATCTGAGCTTCGAGGACCGGGAAACTATCAATTTTGATCACCCTAATGCGATCGAGTTTGAGCGTTTAGTCGACGACCTTGCAACGCTAAAGTCGGGCGAAGAGGTTCAGACGCCTGTTTACGACTTCACCCAGCACACGCGCTCAGCGCTCAGTCAATCGGTGCCGCCGGCCGATATCGTTCTTCTCGAGGGTGTTCTCGCAATGTCTGACTCTGCGACGCGCAAACTTGTCGATTACACGATTTTTGTCGATACCCCGCTCGAACTCTGTCTCGCTCGACGTATTGAACGAGATGCTCTTCAGAGACGCCGCTCAGAGGCCTCTGTGCGCGATTTCTGGGAAACTCGAGCTGAGCCTATGTTTGCACAGTTTGTTGCGCCATGGCGTTCTGAGGCCGATCTGGTAATCGATGGTAGTCAAACGATCGACGATGAGCTCTCTCGCGTCGGCGACTGGTTGCAGGCACGAATCTAGGATCATCAATCGTTGCAGCAGTTCGGGCAGTCAACGATCCACACCGGCCTGTACCTGAGTCCAAACCTTAGGCAAGGGTGCAACCCCAAAACGCTGTCGAGCTAAACGTGATTAAAGAGTCTCTCGCTGTTTAGCCACCCATCTGAAGTGACCGGCAAGTGTTTCATCGTTCAGCAATAACTCGAGATTATAAAAGCGGTTTGCGAGAGTTAGTTCATCGTAGAGCGCATGAATACCGCGATGGCACCTTCGGCATACGTGGACACCTATATTAAGTTCTTCCTTACTGAAACGCCGACGGAAGCCCTTGCGGCGGTGCATTTTGCGGGGAATAAGGTGATGAAAAGTAAGAGGCACCAGCCGCCGGCAGCAAGCGCAGGGAGATGCCTCTTTGTGCTTTCGCATGGAGCGTGTAAGTTACTCCCCGCCGACGGTTACCTGGTCGATGAGGTTGCGCAACTCGACGCTGTCGGGACCTACACTCGAACCAAATTTAGCGACCACTTCACCGTCTCCTGAGACTACGTACTTGTTGAAGTTCCAACGTGGGTAACCCTGTGCTTCTCCCAGACCCTTGAAGACAGGGTTTGCATTGCCGCCGCGCACCGACGTCGTTGCCATGACTGGGAATGAGACGTCGTACTTCTCAAAACACACGGTTGCCGCATCAGCCTCGTCGTTTTCTTCTTGGAAAAAATCGTCCGACGAAAAGCCAACCACAACAAGACCTTTGTCCTTGTAATCCTGATGCAGGGATTCAAGGCCGGAAAACTGTGGGGTATACCCGCAGTTACTGGCTGTATTCACGATCAGCATCGGCTTGCCAGCATAGCTCTCGCAAAAATTGATGGTGTCTTTGGAGCTTAGCTTGCGCATCTCCGTATCGAGAAACTCGGGGCATGCGACGGCTCCGCTCGAGAGACCGAGACCTGCGATGAGTGCAATAGCGTTGTTTTTCATGGGGGATCCATTGGTGGTTTCACTGAAGTATAAGCAAAATACTGAATTTTGGATTAATCGCACGAGAGAGCGTCGCGCAGCTGTCCACCTAGCATGCGATGTTGGACGCTAACGCAGCCGCGCAATTAGGTTTTCGACTTGCTGAATCGTCCAGTCGGGGTGGCAATGGAATGAAGACGCGTGGGTTCCCCAGCGGCCCTTATCAGCCATGCATGGGTCGCTTGCGTCTATGAGGGGCACGAACGCAATCGTTGCGGAGTCGGAGGCATTGGCTAGTTCCTCGCTCCAGATTGACCGTGTAATAGGGTCGGTTTTGTTTTGAACAATAGCAATTGGCAAATTCAAGGTCTTTGCTATCTCCAAAGCATCGGAGTCGCCGTGGGGTAAACTCCAAAAAAGAGGCGCTAAGTACGCCATCGGCCGAAATAGGATGGGCGGGAGCCCATAACCAACCCAGCCCCCTCGTTCTAGCGAGTCTCGGGTATTGAGCATGGGATCGAACAGCAATAACCCGTCTGCCTGCATCCCTGTGGCCAGTGCATAGATTGAAGTTGCGCCTCCCATAGACAGACCACAAATAATCACTGGGGCGTCGTTATCCGTTCTTCCCTGCAACCACTCTCGTGCAGCACGTACATCGCGGTATTCGGTTGCGCCCATGCGGAGATAGCCATCGGTGTACTCCGAGTTGCCGTGGTTTCGTTGATCGAAGGTAAAGACAGACACGCCCGCTTTTTGAAGGCTGTCGTAAAATCCGAGCGTATTGAAAAAGGGTGACACGCGGCTCGATCCCGCTCCATGAACAAAGATTAGTGTGGCGCGGGGATTCTCCGCCGGCATCCACCAACCCTCGAGCTGTAGCTTGTCGCTCTCGAAGACAACGTGTTCGACGGTGTTGCTGAGCGGTGAATCGACAATGGGCTCAGATCCTGATTTGAGACCCAGCCAAGGCATGGCGATACCAAAGATAAAGACCAGGCTGAGAAAAAGAAGGATGGTCATACGGCGTCCAGTGAGTTTACCGCGCATACTGCTGGGCTTCGGCTCAGAGGTTGAATCTATCTCGGAGGAAGCGGGCCACACCATCCTCGTCGTGATGGCCAATGACCTGGGTGGCTATATCTTTCAGTTCCTCATCAGCGTTGTCCATCGCGTAGGATTCAGTCGCGAACTCAAACAGGCTGATGTCATTATCACCATCGCCAAAAGCAATCACTTCCTCAAAGCCACTTTGCTCAGCCACGTGCTTCACACCATTGGCCTTTGATCCTTGGCTGTGATGAACATCGAGCCACGCGAGCCCCTTGTCGCGAATCGCCATCCCCGAATAGGCCACCAAGTGCGGTTGATGTGATACGAAGTCAATGACAGGCTCAATTTGCTCAAGTGGACCCATAGCTGACACATTGATGACGTGTGCGTTAGCGGGCATGGTTGTCAGCGGCTGCAAGGGCAGCTCGCGCTCACTCTCGAATAAATTGGCGAGCTTCTTTTCAAAGTTATCTCGGAGTGGCGCGTGGTAAACCGAGTGATGGTCGCCGTTCTCGAGAGAGAAGACAAAGGGCGTAAGGTCCTGGGTGACAAACGCGCCAAGTACATCGCTGACTTCAGTTGGGGTCAGCAGGTAATGGTGACTGTAGCTTTCAAGCGTCGGCTCCCAGATGACGGCGCCGTTCTTCAGGACGAGTGAGCGGTTGAAGTTATCGTCTGCGAGTGGTGACAGTGCGGCTTGAAGTGTGCGTCCAGTGGCCACGGTGTAGGCAATGCCGTTTTGGCGCATGAGCGACAGGGTATCACTAGTAAAGGGCGAAATCTTCGACTGGGCGTCGAGTAGTGTTCCATCCATGTCAAATACAACAAGTGTCATGGCAAAGGGCCTCTCGACTGGGGGGCCACAGGGTAGCGCAATCGTCGGACTTATCGCTAGATCATCCGATTTTGCGATTAACTGCTGTCCAGTTTTCTGGCAACGTGTCCGATCATTGAAATAAAACGTCTAGTATTCGAGCGTATTACCAATAGGCGGAAACGTCGCGCAGGGTAGGTGTGTACACAACCACTAGATGAAGCGTAGAAAGCCAAGCTGTGAAAAAAAGCATCGAAGATATGAGTAGAGAGAAGACGAGCAGTAAAAGCGGGGATTTAGTGCTAAATCCAAAGGGTTTAAATCGACGACGCTTTAATCAGTGGTTGGCTGGCTCATCTATCGCTGGCGCATCAGGCGCTGTTTTTGGAAAACAAACAGGCGACAACCACCACGTGGCAGTTATCGGTGCGGGAATTGTCGGAAGCTCAATTGCCTACCATTTATCAAAGCTCGGTTTGCAGGTAACACTCATAGAGCGAGAGACAGTGGCAAGTGGTGCTAGTCATGGCACCTTCGCATGGATTAACGCGACATGGGCCAAGCAGCCGAGGCACTACCACACGTTTTCCCAACAAGGTGTGAACAGTTGGCATCGACTACAGGAAGAACTAGACCTACCCATAGTCTGGGGAGGCTCTCTCGAGTGGTTTGCTAGCGATAGCCGGCAGGCTCGCCTTGCCAGTGATATTGCCGAGCAGCAAGCGTGGGGAGAGCCCGCGGGTATACTAACGAGTGCTGAGGCACAAGCACGTGAACCCGCCGTTAATTTTCATGGAGCGACTCAGGTTGCGTCTTCCCCGCGTGATGGTGCCATCGATCCAGTGCTCGTATCGAAGGCCTTGGTGGCTGCTGCGATTCAGCAGGGTGCTCAAGTCCTAGAGCGTTGCGAGGTGCTGGGTGTTAAGGATTCCAGTGATCACAAAGGGAAGTTACTCAGAACGCGTTGTGGCCCCATTGAAGCAGATTGCGTCGTACTCGCGACAGGTCCAGACCCAGCAGCCGTCAAGCGCTTTGGTGGGTTTGATCTGCCGCAGCGATCAACCCCTGGGGTTATCGTGGTGACGCGTCCTGTAAAACCGCTATTGCACGGAATACTCGTCGCACCGGGTATCCACATCCATCAGAGGGTGGATGGAAGATTGATCATTGGTGAGCAGGAAGGTGCACCCGATAACGCAGCACATGCTGCGCGACTGGCTGACCGACCCAGACGGTTTCCTGATGATTCGGTGGCAGACCAGCATGCTCAGCGGCTACTTGCGACGACTCGTGATTATTTGCCGAGCATCGGCGAGGTTGAGGTCGATGAAGTCATTATTGGGTGGCGTCCATTACCTGTTGATGGCCACCCCGTCATTGGTCCCAGCCCTGCGGATGACCGCGTTTACGTGGCCATCATGCACAGCGGTGTATCACTGGCCGCCATTACGGGAGATTTGGTCGCTCGCGAATTGGCGGACGGAGTCGAGATGGCCTTACTGCAGCCTTTTCGTGCCAATAGGGTGTTTGATACCAAGAACCGATACTGAGTCTTTGGAGTTTTTCATGGGCCTAGAGTGTTAAACCAGACTCCCTTTTGAATCGGGCCAAACTAGGAATCATCGGGCCATCGGGTATCGCGCCATTGCGCCATCGCGCAAAGCTGTGACTGGGAAGAGACCAGGTCTGACAGGGCGCGAACAAAAAAAGAGGCGCTGAGCGCCTCTTTTCACCTTCAATGGGCTCAAACATCTCAGTGAGATACGAGAACTAAGTCCCTGGTCAAGGCATCGCGTGTTGTCTGCGCTACTTCAAAGCGTGCGATCGGGTACGCCGCGTGCTCGACGCTCGCAAAAAGCTTGGCACCGTCTTTCAGAGCAGCGATTTGCTCACTAGATAGTTCGAAGCGCATGAAATGAACGGCAGAGGTTTTCTCATCAGTCTCGCGCTCAAGGTCTTCGTCAGCAATAACTTGCGCGACACCATGACCCTCAATTTCGAGGTTGATGCAGTTCTCTATGCCACGCATTTCGCGAAGCCGCTCGGCTCTCACTACAGGATCGCCGAACTCGATCATGAACGTCGCTTTCCAGTTAGTTCCATCTGGAATCAGCGGATTGTATGCGGCTAGCTCCTCCTCAATGCCCGCGACATCGAATACCTTCTCGATACGTAGCATTTCCTGAATCTGGTAGCGAATCGTGAGCGCATCTTCGAAATGGATGCGTGCGTTATCGCCCAGCGCCAGCTGGCGATTCTTCTTATGCGCAAGTACCTCAGCACGAAAGTTATCGCGTTGCTCTGAGTATTGCTCCAACGACCAGAGGTCGCTTCGGGTCAGATGTGACATATCTCTCTCCTTGTTACCTAATGCCGTAAGCTATGCGCAGCAACGTCATAGGGTGTTGTGCACTGTCCACCCCGTCTGCGAGGTTGGCAATGTGCTCTCCGGCCATGGGGCAGTCTGAAATAAAATGATCGGGCGTCTGGTCGTTAACCTTCCGTACCGTTGGTCGCGCGATTTTAACGGACTTGTCGCGGGTTTCCTTTTTGACAGCATAGGTTCCGTCATGCCCCGAGCATCGCTCGTGTGCGACAACTGTTGTTTCTTCGATGAGCGAGAGAATATCGCGCGTTTTAAGCCCAATGTTTTGAACCCGCTGATGGCAAGCCACTTGGTAGGCTATGTTTCCAAGGCTCTCCGCGAAATCTGTCTTAAACGCTTCTCCTTTATGACGCATCCACAGGTACTCGAACGGGTCATAAAACGCTGCTTTTACCTTCCGCACGTCTGGATCATCAGGGAAAAGTAGAGGCAATTCCTGCTTGTACATCAGGACGCACGAGGGGATGGGTGCCGTCAGGTCGTATCCCTGGTCCACCAAGCTGGCGAGCAATGGAATATTAGCTTCCTTGAGTGCCTCTACAGCGTCGAGATCACCGAGCTCAAGCTTCGGCATTCCACAACACTTCTCCTTAGGAATTACATCAATGCTGACATCGTTGTGCTGGAAGACCTTAATGAAATCTTCACCGATAGTGGGTGTGCTGTACTTACCGTAGCAGGTTGCGTAGAGCGCAAGCTTTCCGGTAGTGGCACCAATCGGCGTTGATTCGATATCCGTGATTAGCTTTTTGGCCCGCTTGATCAGCGTATTTCGATGAATTTCGGGCAAAGGCGCCTCAGCAGCGATGTCAAACGTGCTTTCTAGCACTTTTCTGAAGGCGCCGTTGTTGTTTAGCGCGTTCGCCGTTACATCCACGAGCGGGATCATTGAAATTCCGCTCATCAGTGCATCGGTAGATGTTAGAACTTTATCGCGTAATTTTGCCCCTTTTGTTTTGAAGTTTTGAGCCTTGGCTCGCAGCATCAAGTGGGGAAAGTCGACATTAAACTCGTGGGGTGGAACGTAGGGGCACTTAGTCAGGTAACACAGGTCACACATGTAGCACTGATCGACGACCTTGCCGTAATCGTCGAGTGCAACCCCGTCTACTTCGAGCGTTTCGGACTCGTCAATCAGATCAAACAGGGTGGGGAACGAGTCGCACAGGCTGACACAACGTCTGCATCCATGGCAGACGTCGTAGACCCGTGCAAGCTCATCTTTAAGAGCATCACGGTTCCAAAACGCTTCCGTTTTCCATTCTATCGGATGACGAGTGGGTGCATCGACACTGCCTTCGCGCATTTGCTGTTGCCTCTGTTTAAAGTTGTTTAAACCAAAAGGGGGGACGAACGTCCCCCCAGAACTCAAGTTAACCCGGGCTCACGCGTCGAGGTTGTCGAGTGCTTTCTGGAAGCGATTAGCGTGGCTGCGCTCTGCTTTCGCAAGTGTTTCGAACCAATCTGCGATCTCGTCAAAATCTTCGTCGCGCGCTGTCTTAGCCATACCTGGGTACATATCGGTGTACTCGTGGGTCTCGCCAGCGATTGATGCTTCGAGGTTCTTGACAGTGTCGCCCATTGGTAAGCCAGTGGCAGGATCACCTACAGCTTCAAGGTACTCAAGGTGGCCATGAGCGTGGCCAGTCTCACCTTCAGCCGTTGAGCGGAAAACGGCCGCTACGTCGTTGTAGCCTTCTACGTCAGCCTTTGAGGCGAAGTAGAGGTAACGGCGATTTGCTTGAGACTCACCTGCAAAGGCGTCCTTCAGGTTCTGTTCAGTTTGGCTACCTTTCAGTTCCATTGCTTATTACTCCATTGTTGATCGTATGACGTCATGATGCCGCCGCATCACGGGCAGCACAAAGATTATACCGTCTTCGTGAAAAAATGGTTCCAAAAAAAGCTGGCAAAACCAATCGATTTTTCCGATCGTATATGGGACAAATATGCGACAAGATCGATGGAGCCGCTGTGTCACGCCAACCCACCTTAAAACAGCTGAAGTACCTGTGTGCTGTTGCAGAGCATCAGCATTTTGGGCAGGCCGCAAAAGCGTGTCATGTCAGTCAGAGTACACTCAGCGCGTCGATCGTCGAATTGGAGGACGTACTGTCAGCCAGTCTGGTCGAGCGAAATAATCGCTCGGTACTGCTGACAGCGCTCGGAAACGAGGTGGTGGCACGTGCTCGTGCAGTTCTGACCGATGTAGACGACGTGGTCGCTCTGTGTGAGGCTTCCAGAGAGCCCTTTCAGGGGACCATCCGACTGGGTGTGATCCCCACGATTGCCCCCTTTGTGCTTCCGAAGATGTTGAAAGCGCTCCGCACGGAACATCCGATCTGTAAGATGTTTGTGCGAGAGGATCTGTCTCACGCGCTGGTTAACGCGCTACAAGTCGGAGAGCTCGATGTACTGTTACTGGCCTTACCTTTTCCTACAGAACACACCGATACCATTGCATTGTTCGAAGATCCGTTTTATCTGGCGACACTCCCTGACTCGAGGCTGGCTCTCGGTCAAAAGCTAAGGACGAAAGATCTTCATGGTGCTGAGATGTTGCTTCTGGAAGAGGGGCACTGCCTTAGGGATCATGCACTCGAGGCGTGCAAGATGCGGGAAATGGATGTGACCGTGCCTTATCAAGCGACCAGTCTCACGACAATCGTACAAATGGTAGCCAACGGTATCGGCACGACGCTTCTGCCGAAAATGGCGACCGATGCTGGTATTGCGGATGGAACAGATCTAGTCCTCCGACCCTTTGATGAGCCTGATGTTGGTCGGCAGATCGGTTTGATGTGGCGAAAAAAAACGCCCCGGAAGCATGAGTTCGGTCTGCTCGGAAGCTTTATCAGCAGCTGTATCAACCAGCGCCAATCTTAGAACTGCTTCGTATGCTTAGTTCGGAAGGGCATGGTGCCTTTGATATTCTTGATCAAGCGATGCCGTTTTGGCGGCTGCCGAGTCGGGACCAAATGCATAGGGCCATTGCCAATGAGATCGCGACGGCCAATCTTCTTGAGCGCCTCTCGCAATGCAGGCCAGTTATCGGGGTCATGATAACGAAGAAACGCCTTGTGGAGTCGACGCTGCTTGATGCTTCTCACGGACGGAACCTGTTTGCTGTCTCGACCCACTTTTTTGAGTGGATTCTTCTCGCTGTGATACATCGCTGTCGCTAAGGCCATTGGCGATGGGTAGAAGGTCTGCACCTGATCGGCGCGGAACTTGTTGCGCTTGAGCCACAGGGCCAGGTTCACCATATCGTTGTCGGTAGTTCCCGGGTGCGCAGCGATGAAGTAGGGGATTAGATACTGCTTTTTATTGGCAGCCTTGGAGTATTTGTCAAACAGCTCTTTGAAGTTGTCGTAGGTCCCAATCCCAGGCTTCATCATCTGGTCAAGCGGGCCATCCTCGGTATGCTCCGGTGCGATCTTGAGATAGCCACCTACGTGATGCGTCACTAGTTCTTTCACGTATTCGGGTGTTTCAACCGCAATGTCGTAGCGCAATCCCGATGCGATCAATACTTTTTTAACCCCGGGCACTGCACGCGCACGTCTGTAAAGGTGAATCAGCGGCGTCTGATCGGTATTGAGGTTTTTGCAAATGCCGGGAAAGACGCAGCTTAGCTTCCGACACTTCGCTTCGATTTCTTCGCTCTTGCAGGCTAGGCGCCACATATTAGCGGTGGGGCCACCGAGATCCGAAATGACACCCGTGAAGTTTGGGCTCGTGTCTCGAATCTTTTCGATCTCGCGAACAATGGAATCCTCTGAGCGGTTTTGAATAATTCGTCCTTCGTGCTCGGTGATGGAACAGAAGGTACAGCCACCAAAACAGCCGCGCATGATGTTCACTGAATGTTGAATCATCTCTAAGGCTGGGATTTTGGCATCCCTGTAGGTTGGGTGCGGGCGACGTTGATAGGGCTGTTCGAATACCCAATCGAGTTCCGGCGTCGACAGTGGGATGGGAGGGGGGTTGAACCACACCTCGCGGTCACCATGTGCCTGAATGAGTGCCAGCGCGTTGTGTGGATTGGTCTCTTTGTGCATGACGCGCGCGGCATGCGCATAGAGAACCGGGTCATCTTTTACTTTCTCGAAGCCGGGAAGCCTGATGACATCACGATCGGGGCGGCTGCTTGCCATCAACGAGACTGGCTGAGCCTCTTGAACGAGCGCCTCTCCGGCCGATGTTGATTCGCTGTCACAGACCTCAGGTTCCATCCCGTTATAGGGATTGAGCATCGGCTCGACTTTTCCGGGCTCATCGACTGATGTTGAGTCAATGACTCGATAACCGGGTAGCGGTTCTGAAACGAGAAAGGCTGTTCCTCGCAAATCACGCAGGTCAGCGATTTCTTTGCCACTGGCCAGGCCATGCGCTAAGTCAACGATGGCACGCTCCGCGTTGCCGTACAGCAGAATATCCGCCTTACTATCCACGAGAACCGAGCGCCTCACGTTGTCGCTCCAGTAATCGTAATGGGCCATCCGACGAAGACTTGCTTCAATCCCTCCGATGACAATGGGTACATCGCGGTAAGCCTCACGGGCCCGTTGGCTATAAACCGTGACAGCGCGGTCAGGGCGTTTGCCAGCTACATCACCGGCGGTGTAAGCGTCGTCATTACGGCGCTTTCTGTCGGCGGTGTAGTGATTGATCATGGAATCCATGTTGCCAGCGGCGATTCCAAAGAAGAGGTTGGGTTTGCCCAGCTCTTTGAATGCGTCTGCGCTGCGCCAATCGGGCTGCGAGATAATGCCCACGCGAAATCCTTGACCCTCCAGAACTCGCCCAACCACAGCCATACCGAAGCTCGGGTGGTCGACATAGGCGTCACCCGTCACAATGATAATGTCGCAACTGTCCCAGCCAAGCACATCCATTTCTGCCCGCGACATGGGTAGCCAAGGCGCGGGTCCAAAGCACTCCGCCCAATATTTTCGGTGTGCAAAAATGTCTGTCGGTTGTTCGTTCACGGGAGTTGCGGCTTTTGCTCTCTCAGCTCGTCAGGGACCTCAAGATCCGCACCACAGTGTTTGCAGTGTTGCGCATCAGTTGCATGATCTACGCCCGCACACACCGGGTAGTTCCATGCCAGCGTTTGAGCGGCTCGGCGCGATCCCAATCTTTCCCACAGTTTACTGGTTACGATCGCTGTAGGCACAGCCAAAATCGAATAACCAATCAAAATACCAATCGAGGCGACAAACCGCCCCATAGGCGTTCCCGGAACAACATCCCCGTACCCGACCGTCGTAATCGTGACGACTGCCCAGTAAATACTCATTGGAATACTGACAAAGCCGTGCTCAGGTCCGTCGATGACGTATAGCAGGCATCCAAATACGACCACTGTCATTATAACGATCGAGAAGAACACCATGATAGAACGAGCAGTAGCACGCATGAGTCCGATGATCTCGATGTATTCCTCGTGCAACTCGAAGAGGTGCAATATTCGAAAGACGCGTAAAACGCGGAGCACCCTAATTACGATGAGCGATGAGGCTTCAGGAACAAACAGCGTGAGAAACGTTGGTAGGATGGCCAGAAGGTCGATAACACCCCAAAAGCTGATGGCATAGGCCATGGGGTTGCGGAGGCATCAAAGTAGGACCAGGTATTCCACGGTGAAGACGAGTGTGAAGCCGATCTCCAAGGCCCGAAAGAGATCTCCATAGACCGCATGGTAGACATCCATCGAGTCGAGCATCACTACCGTCACACTGGCGAGGATTGTGATGAGCAGTGCCACATCGAACAGGTTTCCGCCCCGCGTTTCTGTCCCGAAGATCACGGTTTCCACGGCGTCTCTGATAGGTCTGGACTCACTCATGGTCAGTCATTCTTAGCAAGCTGCTCAGCGCAGGCCATACCACGTTGAGTAGCAGTGGTTGCGCTGAAGCGTTCGGATGCGTTCTATCGCTCTGCATGAGTTCGCTGGATAAGAAAATGCTCTCGACTATAAAGGGGAGGGCTACGACGCTCTCGCCATTCGCGAGCTGGCTGTAGGACTCGCGGAACAGTGTGGTATAGCGCCTTCCCAAATTGGGTGGCGCTTCTGCCGCGAGCAACAGCACTTTTGCACCCTGTGCTAAGGATGCCTCAGTCATGGTTGTTAAGTTATTTCGCATCTGCTTTATCGGGTAGGCACGAAGCCCGTCGTTACCGCCCAGTTCGATAATCACAATGCTGGGCTCGTGTTGCTCGAGTAATGAGGGTAACCTTTGCGCGCCACCGCCCGTAGTATCCCCCGAGATGCTCGCATTGATAACGGAAGCGCCGGGTGATTGGTCTGATAGTTTCTCGGAAAGCAGATGAACCCAGCCCTGCTCCATGTCCATGCCATAAGCAGCGCTTAGGCTATCGCCTATCACAAGAACCGTTGGCGGTGTCTCAGCGGTTGCGGAATTGGGTAGTGCACAGGCCAAGAGTATAAATCCAGCGATCAGACGATGTCGTAAGTGATGCCAGAGGTATATTTGCATGATCAAAACATCCCAGTTGATTAAACGAGTCAGCACGGCCGAGTCCGAGTTAGAAATCCTGCGAGGGATCGACTTGGAAATCAAGCGTGGTGAGACGGCGGCCATTGTCGGTGCGTCGGGCTCTGGTAAGTCGACGTTACTTGGCCTATTAGCCGGACTCGATGCGCCAAGCTCGGGCGAAATCACGTTAGACGGCACCAATATTGTCAATTTGGATGAGGACGAGCGCGCCACGCTTCGCAGTGAGAAGGTGGGCTTCGTGTTCCAGAATTTTCAGTTACTCCCGGCGCTCACGGCATTGGAGAATGTCATGCTGCCGCTTGAGTTGGCTGGGATCGACGAAGCACGCGAGAAATCCGAGGAGTTCCTATCACGTGTGGGCTTGGCAGAGCGTTTCCATCATTACCCGCGAACGCTGTCAGGTGGTGAACAGCAACGTGTTGCCATTGCGCGCGCCTTTGCATCGCAACCCGTCATCTTGTTCGCCGATGAGCCAACGGGGAATTTGGACACGACTACGGGAGCAACGGTCGTTGAACTGTTGTTTGGGCTCAACAAAGAAGAGGGGACTACCCTCGTACTGGTCACTCACGACAACACCCTTGCAGATCGCTGCCAGCGAAAGTTCACTATGACGGCGGGTCACCTCGAAGAGGCCTCATGAAGTCGCCATTGGTTGCTTCAATTCGATTATTAGTCCGTGACTGGCGGGGTGGCGAGTTAGGGGTGCTGTTTAGCGCACTGCTCCTGGCGGTATCGGTTGTCGTTGCCATAAGCGGCTTCGTGAACCGACTGCAATTCAACCTCGAGCGCGAGTCTGCCAGCTTTTTGGCCGCGGATTTGGTGGTATCTAGCTCGAAACCCATACCGGTACCCTGGATGGAGGAAGCAAGCGCCTACGGTTTAGCGCAGGGCGAAACCATCACCTTCTCATCCATGGTGATCTCGGCGGACGACGAGATGTTTCTCGCTTCCGTTAAAGCGGTGGGCGGTGCATATCCGCTGCGTGGTGCATTGTCTGTCGACAAGGGCTTGTCTCAAGTGTCGACTGACATTCCCGAACCCGGCACTGTTTTTCTTGCGCCGCGGCTCGTTCAACAATTGTCAGCCTCTATAGGCGATGAGGTTTACGTAGGCGACGCAACGTTAACCGTTGCTGGCACGTTATTGAGTGAGCCCGACTCAACAACAGGTTTCTTTGGCTACGGCCCTCGCCTAGTGATGAACGTAGCGAATCTCGACGAGACAGGGGTAGTGCAGCCGGGTAGCCGAGTGACCTACCGGTTGTTAGTCGCGGGTGAGTCAGATGAATTAACAGGCTACAAAGAGTGGGTTGAGCCACAGCTGGTACAGGGCCAGCGATTATCGAGCGTTGATGACTCGCAGCCAGGTATTGGCGCCACGTTGGACCGCGCACGTGGGTTTCTGCTCCTGGCGGGCAGTCTCGGTGTAATGCTTGCAGCGGCAGCGATACTGGTCGCTGCGCGCCGGTTTGGTGAACGACATACCGATCAGGTTGCGGTGATGAAAAGCTTGGGCGCCACGCGGGCAACAATCCGGCAGCTCTATGCGTTCAGCCTGGCCTGGTTGGGTTTGATTTCAATTGGGTTGGGTAGTGGGATAGGTTGGCTAGCACAAAGCGCGATGTTTAACGCACTTGCAGGGCAACTCCCCAGCGATATTACCCGTACTGGTATTGCTCCGTACATAACAGGCGCGGTCACCGCCTTTGTTTGTATCGGGTTCTTTGCATGGCCACCGCTGGCGCGCCTAGGTGGTGTATCGCCCCTCAGGGTGATTCGTCGCGAAGAGACCATTGCGCACGCCACTCGTACCACCGATTTGGTGCTTGGAACGGCTTCTCTGGGTTTGTTAATGCTCTGGTATAGCAGTGATTGGAAACTGACAGGTGCGCTCATCGGCTCCATCGCGATTACGGTCGGACTCGGGTTCTTCGTCGCTCAGACGTTGTTGAAAGGTGGTCGGCAGGTAGGGAGCAGTGCCGGAAGCGTCTGGCGACTCGCCTTGGCTGGGATGCAGCGAAGGGGAACCTCTAGTGCGTTTCAAGTCGTTATTTTTGGGATCGCCATCATGCTACTGCTGGTACTCACGTCCGTCAGAACTAGCCTGCTTGATCAGTGGCGGCTGCAGATTCCCGAGGGAACACCAAATCATTTTATCCTCAACGTCGCACCAACAGATGAGTCATCACTGCTCACCTTTTTCACTGACAGGGACATTGAAGTAGGGGAGTTGTATCCCGCCGCGAGAGGCCGAGTTATGGCGGTGAATGGCGAGCCTCTTCCGGATTGGGACAGATATGAAGAGGGTGCGCGTCAGCGGGAAGCCAACTTTACTTCCACCGATACAGCACCTGAAGGCAATAAAATTGTTTCGGGCGCCTGGTGGGAGGTTGGAACAGAACAATCGTTAGTATCGCTCGAAGATGGCTTTGCTGAGGACATTGGCGCGAAGGTCGGCGATTCGCTCACTCTGCGAATCGCTGCTGACGAATTTTCTGTCGAGGTTGCCAGTATCCGTGAGGTGAACTGGGAGTCGATGCAGCCCAACTTCTTCGTTATTTTCCCCGATAAGTTATTGGAGCGATTCCCTAATACCTTGTTCACAAGCTTTTATCTTGAACCAAATGAAAAGTACCGGGTGGGCGAGCTTCTCGATGTCATGCCGACGCTCACCATTATTGAGCTCGACGTCGCCATTCAGGAAATCAAGACGATCATTGATCAAGTGAGCCAGGCCATCGAGCTTGTTCTGCTAATCATATTGGTGGCAGGCGCTCTGGTTCTCATTGCGGGTGTCAGCTCGAGCGTTGATGAACGCTTGCATGAGAGTGCCATTTTGAGGGCGCTCGGCGCAGGACGGGGAACGCTTTTGGGGGCGGTCGCTATCGAGTTCGCCACCATGGGGTCACTGGCTGGCGTTCTCGCCATTCTGGGAGCTGAGACCGCTGGATGGGTGTTGCAGACCCAAATGCTGGATCTGGAATACCAGATCCAGTGGGTGCTATGGCCGATGGGTATTGCGCTCGGCGCCGTGATTATCGGCTCGTTGGGTACCTACGCGTGCCGCCGCGTCGTTTCCGTGCCGCCGTTGCAGGTGTTGCGAGAGCTGTAAGCGCTCTCACAGCGGCAACCTCAATATCGCAACTGACAAGCTCGCTTGAGGTTCTGTCGAGAACTTTCCTCAACCGAGTAGGTGACGGACGGCGTCCCGCTCCTCGCTCAGCTCTTGAGCGGTTGCGTCCATTTTTGCGCGACTAAAGTCATTTACCTCGGCGCCATCGATAACGGAATAGACACCTCCCGCACACGTGCAAGGGAATGAGTAAATCAGCTCCTCAGGAACGCCATAGGCACCGGTCGACAAGATGCCCATCGAAGTCCAGTCGTTGTCCGCCGTACCCAGTGCCCAGGTACGTATGTGGTCGATCGCGGCGTTTGCCGCTGACGCCGCAGAGGATGCGCCTCGGGCTTTGATAATGGCTGCGCCTCGCTGTTGCACGGTCGGAATAAAGTCGTTTTCGTACCAGTCTTGACTCACAAGCTCGATCGCTGACTGCCCCTTGATACGCGTATTAAAGAGATCGGGGTATTGTGTGGCGGAGTGGTTGCCCCAGATGGTCATGTGGTTGACGTCCGTGGTGGCAACACCGGTTTTCTGAGCAATCTGCGTAATAGCGCGGTTGTGATCCAAGCGCGTCATCGCCGTAAACTGGGTGCCCGCGATATCGGGTGCGTTGTGCATCGCGATCAGAGCATTAGTGTTCGCTGGATTACCTACCACAAGTACCTTGATGTCTCTGCTCGCCACTGCATTCATCGCCTTACCCTGAGCCGAGAAAATGGCCGCGTTGGCTTCAAGTAAGTCTTTACGCTCCATACCCGGACCGCGAGGGCGCGCGCCAACCAGAAGCGCGTAGTCACTGTCTGCAAACGCGACATTCGGGTCATCGCTACAAGTGACACCTGCGAGGAGGGGGAAAGCACAATCATCCAGCTCCATTCGCACACCCTCGAGCGCATCAAGCGCCGGTGTGATGTCGAGGAGGTTTAACTTCACCGGCTGGTCATTACCAAGCATCGCGCCTGAAGCGATACGGAACAGAAGTGCGTAACCAATTTGACCGGCTGCGCCAGTAACAGCGACCGTAACGGGTGTTTTCATGGGTTTCTCCTCAATGGGGGTGGTGAGTGCCTGGTTGGACAATAATTCGACGCGGATTTTCATCCTCTCGCACACAAACTGCAAGTGAGTTTTCCGCAGGTATGCCCTCTATTCAGACGGTTAATTTTGATTCGGCCAGTAGGTGCCTCTATTATCGCGTTTTTCATTGTGTGGTCGTTACATGAGCCAAGCATCAGACACGGTAGAGGAGTTCGTTCCTCAGGCATCTCGGCAAACAGCCGTGGATAACCGAAAGTCGTCCTACAATCACAACAAGCTGCGTAAGCGTTTGCGACGACTCACAGGGCAGGCGATAGCCGATTACAACATGATTGAGGCGGGTGATCGGGTCATGGTCTGCCTATCAGGTGGAAAAGATTCCTACACCATGCTCGATATCTTGTTGCACCTTCAGCGCAGTGCACCTATCCAATTCGAGATTATCGCCGTCAACCTCGATCAGAAGCAGCCTGGCTTCCCCGAACATGTATTACCTGACTATTTGGAGTCACTAGGCGTTGCCTACTATGTGTTGGAGCGAGATACCTACAGTGTGGTGCGCTCAGCGATTCCCGAGGGGAAAACAACCTGCGGTCTCTGCAGTAGGCTCCGGAGAGGGACGCTGTATGGTTTTGCTGAAGAAATTGGCGCCCGGAAAATAGCGCTAGGGCATCACCGCGACGATATCGTTGAGACCCTGTTTTTAAATCTTTTCTTCGGCGGCAAGTTGAAAGCCATGCCCCCGAAGCTGCTTAGCGATGATAAGAAGAATGTTGTCATCAGGCCACTCGCGTACTGCAAGGAAAGCGATATCGAGGCCTACGCCAACCATGAAGCGTACCCAATCATTCCGTGTAACTTATGTGGTTCACAGGAAAACCTTCAGCGAGTGGAGGTAAAGCGGATGCTTCGAGACTGGGAAAAGCAGTATCCGGGACGCACCGAGACAATTTCCAAGTCATTGGCGAACGTCTCGCCATCACAGTTAGCCGATCGCGAGTTGTTCGATTTTGAGTCGTTAGTGGTGCAGCGTGACGACAGCCAGGAACCCGAGTTGCCACTCATTAAAACGGTGTCGCTGTGACCACGGCGCTGCTCGAAGCTCGTGATCTATCGATTCACAAGGGACTGAGGCAACTGCTCAAGGATGTCACCTTGTGTGTAGAGCCCGGCGATCTCTGGCAGCTGGCGGGTGGAAACGGTATTGGTAAGACGTCGCTTCTGCGATCTTTCGCGCGCCTCGCCAGTATCGAGGTCTATGGCGATCTCTCACGATGTGACGACGTCCTCTATGTCGGCCACTCCGCCGCCTTAAAAGGCGCGATGACTCCGCGCCAGAACCTAAAGTATCACCCGTCGGGGCTATGCACGCCCACAGACACCGAGATTGATGAGGCTCTCGCCGCCGTCGGTCTTGCCGGCTATGAAAATGCGCTGACGGCCCGTCTGTCGGCCGGACAAAAGCGTCGAGTGGCGTTGGCACGTCTGTTCCTTCCGTCGGGTCGACTATGGTTGCTCGATGAGCCCTTTACCGCACTCGATGTGGCAGGTGTGGCGGTCCTGGAGCAACGTTTTACGGCGCACGCGCAAGCCGGTGGTGCCGTCGTATTTACGAGTCATCAGTCTGCCGACTTGGGTGACTTGCGAAGCGTGTTGGACTTGGAGCAGTTTCGCGGTGACTGAGGCCAGGGATATCGACATTTTGCACTACTGTCGCAGTCAGACGGTCCGGCAACTGATGCTTATGGTTCGATCACCGAGTGAGGTGGTGAATCCGCTGTTGTTTTTCTTGTTAGTTATCGTTTTATTCCCGCTAGGCTTAGGTCCAGACCCGGAGCAGCTCTCTGTTCTTGCGCCCGGGATACTGTGGGTAGTGGCGTTGCTCTCCAACTTAATGATTTGTATGCGCCTTTTTGTGGATGACCTAGAGGACGGCAGCCTCGAACAGCTCGCGATGGCGCGTGTTCCACTATCGGTTGCGGTCTTACCGCAGCTTCTGGCGTCTTGGTTAGCGAGTGGCTTGCTGCTGAGTGTGGTATCGCCCCTATTCGGATTGATGTTAGGGCTGCCTTTGAATGTAGCGCCTGTGCTGATCGCCAGTTTGCTGATGGGTACTGCCATCATGTTGCTACTGGGCGCTGTGGGGGCTGCGCTGACTGTGGGGGTCCAGCGAGGAGGCATTCTTTTAGCGCTTCTCATTTTACCCCTTTACGTCCCCATACTCATCGCAGGTACGCGTGCGTTGAACGAAGCTTTACAGGGAGGAGATCCTTCGATCGCGCTCGCATTGCTGGGTGCCGGTGTTACGGGCAGTCTTGTTCTGGCGCCACTTGCCATTGCTGAAGGTCTTCGCGTTTCCCTAGAGTTATGAGAGGGTTTACAACTCTGTGATCGTCCCACTTACCAACGTTTACCGGATATACTTCTGACATGTGGCGCATAGTTCATCAATTTGGGTCTCCCCCGTGGGTTTACCGCTTCTGCGACCGTGTTATCCCCTGGCTATTACCCATCACAGTGGTTGCGCTCCTGACAGGCAGTATATGGGGTCTTCTTTTTGCACCCACGGATTACAAACAGGGCGATTCCTATCGCATTATCTACATTCATGTCCCCGCCGCAGTGGTTGCGTTAGCCGGGTATTACGTGATGGCCCTTGCCGGCTTAGTTAGTTTGGTGTGGCGAGTCAAGCTGGCAGATACAGCAATGCGAGCGGCTGCTCCCATCGGAGCCGCATACACGGCGATTGCGTTGATAACCGGTGCTATTTGGGGCAAACCCACCTGGGGTGCTTGGTGGGTTTGGGATGCGCGCATCACGTCAATGTTGATTCTCTTTTTCCTCTACGTGGGGGTGATAGCGTTGTTTGAGGCATACGAGAACAAGACCGTTGCGGCTCGCGCCTGTGCCATCCTGAGCTTGGTGGGCACGGTAAACATCCCTATCATCTACAAGTCGGTGGATTGGTGGTACTCACTCCATCAGCCAGCCTCGATTAAGTTCACGGGGAGTTCGGCAATCGATGCATCGATGCTCTATCCGTTGCTGGGCATGATCATTTCGTTCTACGCACTATTTGCGCTACTGATGATGTTGAACCTAAAACAGTCATTGACCGAGGAATACGCGCAGTCTGCTTGGCTCAATAAGAGGTTAACGGCTTAACATGTATTTTGATTCGGTGGCTGATGCGCTGGCCATGGGCGGCCACGGAGCTTTTGTCTGGGGCGCCTACGGCATAAGTTTCGTGATTATTTTCTTTGTGTTGCTGCGTCCTATAATGTCCATACGTACGCTGAATGCCGACATTCGACAGGAAGCGCTCAGAAAACAAAGTGCACAGGTTGCACAAGAGAACGCGAGTTAATAGTGCACCCAAAACGAAAACAACGTCTCATCGTCGCTTTAGTCATCGTAGTTCTATCCAGTGTGACCATTGGCCTGATTACCTATGCGCTGCGCGGCAATATCAACTTGTTCTACTCTCCGTCAGAAGTTGCTGCGGGCGAGGCGCCGATTGATCGTCAGATTCGTGTTGGCGGCATGGTCGTCGAGGGAAGTGTTAAACGTGCAAGCGATCGTCTGGAGACGCGCTTTGATGTAACCGACTTCGTTCACTCAGTCACCGTAACCTACGATGGCATCTTGCCTGATCTCTTTGCCGAGGGAGAAGGGGTGGTGGCGACCGGTAAACTTGGAGCTAATGGCGCTGTCACCGCGAGCGAAGTACTGGCGAAGCATGATGAAAACTACATGCCGCCAGAAGTAGCCGAGGCGTTGGAAAAGGCTAACGCGCAAGGAAGTATGCAGTGATACCTGAAGCGGGGCAGATCGCGCTCATTATTGCACTGTGTTTATCCGTGATGCTGGGTACTGTTCCCATGTTTGGGGCATGGCGCGGGCAGCGATGGGCAATGAATTTGGCACCGAGTCTTGCCGCCGGCGTCTTCGTCTTTCTATCGATCGCCTTTGCCTGCTTAACGATTGTTTTTCTTCAGGATGATTTTTCGGTCAAGGTTGTTGCGAGCAATTCGAATTCACTCCTGCCACAGATGTACAAGTTTTCTGCTGTTTGGGGTAACCACGAGGGTTCGCTGCTGTTATGGGTCTGGATCTTGGGAGCATGGTCGTTGGCGGTGGCCATTGCCAGCCGCGGTCTTCCGCTTGTTGTATTGTCGCGTGTCCTTGCGGTGCTTGGACTCATTGGCGTCGGATTCATCGCATTTTCATTGTTCACTTCCAACCCCTTCGAGCGCTTGTTGCCCGGTGTGGCCGCTGAGGGTAATGACCTTAACCCGCTGCTTCAGGATCCCGGGCTGATCATTCATCCACCATTGCTTTACATGGGGTATGTCGGGTTGGCAGTGCCCTTTGCCTTTGCCGTCGCGGCACTGATGGGCGGTCGACTTGATGCCTCATGGGCTAAATGGTCCCGACCATGGACAAACGTTGCATGGGCGTTCCTCACTCTGGGAATTATGCTGGGTAGCTGGTGGGCTTATTACGAGCTCGGATGGGGTGGTTGGTGGTTCTGGGACCCAGTTGAAAACGCATCCTTCATGCCGTGGCTGGTGGGCACGGCGTTGATTCACAGCTTGGCCGTGACGGAAAAGCGCGGCCTGTTTAGGTCTTGGACCGTATTGCTGGCGATTGCTGCGTTTTCGTTGTCTCTGCTTGGAACATTCCTCGTTCGCTCCGGGGTACTCACCTCAGTTCACGCCTTTGCGGCTGACCCAGAGCGCGGCTTATTCATCTTAATTTTCCTTGTCCTGGTAGTTGGTGGATCGCTGACGCTCTACGCCTTCAGAGCCCCAACGGTGGCGAGCCCAATCAGTTACGAGCTCGAGTCGCGCGAATCGCTCCTGTTAGCAAACAACCTCATATTTGCGGTGTCAGCCATTGTTGTCTTGCTGGGTACTCTGTTCCCGCTGCTGATGGACGCATTGGGGCAGGGTAAATATTCCGTGGGACCGCCCTATTTCAACGCGGTCTTTGTGCCAGCCATGGCGCTACTAGCGCCCTTTATGGCAGTAGGGCCGATCTCCCGCTGGAAGCAGGACAGCAGTAAACGGTGGCTCAGTGAATTGGGAGTACCGGCCGTCGTCTGCATTTTGGTTGCGATAGCGGCGCCTTTATTGGGTGTGGGCGAAGTCAACGTCTGGGCCTCTCTGTCAGTTCTGTTGGCGGCTTGGTTGGTGCTCGGTTTGTTGCGAGATCTGCAGGTGCGGATGCGCGGCATCAGCTCGGGGTCGGCTGTGTTTGCGCGTTTGACGCCGTCTTACCTGGGTATGCTCATGGCGCATTTTGGCTTTGCGCTGACCCTGATTGGCGCGACATTTGTGACTCAGTTTAGTGCTGAGCGGGACTTGCGCATGGAGGTTGGCGATACCGTAACACTCAATGGCTATGCCTTTGTGCTAGATGAGCTCACCGTCGTTGAGGGACCAAATTATGCAGCTGATCGCGGCATTTTTTCGGTGTCGATCGATGAGCAATTATTTGCGACGCTAATGCCCGAGAAAAGGCGCTATGTTGCCAGTGGGCAGATCATGACTGAGGCGGCTATCGATGCAGGCGCTATGCGAGATCTCTACATCGCCCTTGGGGAACCATTGGGCGATGGTGCATGGTCTGTTCGCGTGCAACACAAACCACTTGTTCGTTGGATATGGTTTGGCGCACTGCTGATTGGTGTTGGCGGATTGACCACGAGTTTCGATCGTCGGTACCGACGCGTCCGGCGCTCCCAGCAGCTTCAAGGAGTTGAGGGTGCAGTCGCTTAAACGCTTCCTTCCATTGGTCGCATTTTTATTGCTGGTAGTGCTTTTGGTGCGAGGGTTGTCGCTCGATCCGACCGAGCTTCCATCTGCACGCTTAGGTGACTCACTGCCAGACTTCAACCTTCCTGTTTTGGGCGAGTCTGTCTCGCGTCAAGCTGAGGATTGGCAGGGCGAACCGGCGCTGATCAATGTTTGGGCAACCTGGTGTTTTTCTTGCCGTGTCGAACACCCTTATCTGCTGGAATTGGCTCAGAAAGGGGTCACGATCTATGGGTTAAATTACAAGGATGACCCGGAGAAGGCACTTGTCTGGCTCGATGATCTGGGCAACCCCTACACAGAAACGGTGGTCGATAAGGACGGCTTATTTGGGTTGGATTTGGGCGTCTATGGTGCGCCAGAAACGTATGTGATTGATGCCTCGGGTGTCGTACGGCATCGTCATGTGGGTGTGGTCAATGAGCAGGTTTGGAATGAGCAACTCGCGCCGTATTTTGAAGCGGGACCAATGGCTGGAGGGTCAGATTAATGGTTCGCCTGTTACTCTCTATGATGATTTTTTGGTCCACTCAATCGCTGGCGGTCATTGAAACTTATGAGTTTAGCTCGCCCGACCTGAAATTGCGTTATAAGGCCTTAAGTCAAGAGCTCCGTTGTCCCAAATGCCAAAATCAGAATATCGCTGACTCAAACGCACCGATCTCCCGAGACTTGCGCGCGATTGTGCACGAGCAGCTAGAAGCCGGTGCTACCGATGAAGAGATCATCGAATTTCTTGTGGACCGCTACGGTGAATTTGTTCGATACCGACCAGGCATGGATTCGAACACTTTGTGGTTGTGGGCGGCGCCGATCATTCTTCTCATCATGGCGGTAGCTGTTGTAGTGACCCAAATACGAAAAGACAGGGATCGACAAACGATCTCCTCTAACGCGGAACGCGCGAACAGGCTGAGAGAGAAGTTCGACGGGGATCTATCGTGAACGATCTACTTCCGATCGCAGCAGGTTTATGTGCCTTCGCAGCGTTGTTTCTGACGGTATTGCCTGCGTTTTGGACCCGGCAACTTGAGGGTGATTCGCTGGATGATTGGCTGGCCGTTCGTAAAACGGAAACAGACGATGCCGAACTGTTGAGTGATGCGCAGCTGCGGGTCTGGGATGACAAGGACGGTGAGCAAGCGGCACAAATGATTGAAGGAGGGGCTTCTAGCTGGCGTTACC
>CACMGJ010000021.1 GCA_902613175.1 Halieaceae bacterium
ATGTTTGCGCCGCTAGAGTCTTAATGCGCCTAAAGTCTATTTCACTCTCAGGGTTCAAGTCGTTTGTGGACCCAACCAAGGTCATACTGCCGAGCAATATGTGCGCAGTGGTGGGCCCCAACGGCTGTGGTAAGTCGAATATTATCGACGCTGTTCGTTGGGTGATGGGTGAGAGCTCTGCCAAGACTCTGCGCGGCGAGTCGATGACCGACGTCATCTTCAACGGGACCACGCACCGACAGCCGGTAGGACAAGCCTCCATTGAGCTGTTGTTTGATAACTCGACCGGTAAGGTCGGAGGCGAGTACGCCGCCTACAACGAAATATCGGTTCGGCGCTTGGTAACACGTGATGGCACGTCAGATTACTTTCTGAACGGGAACAAGTGTCGGCGCCGGGACATTACTGACCTCTTTTTAGGTACGGGTCTCGGGCCCCGCAGCTACGCGATTATCGAGCAGGGCATGATTTCCCGCCTGATTGAGTCCAAACCCGAAGATCTCCGAGTCTACATCGAAGAAGCGGCAGGGATCTCTAAGTATAAAGAGCGACGCCGAGAAACCGAAAACCGCATGCAGCGCACGCTGGATAATCTCGATCGCTTGACTGATCTCCGCGAGGAATTAGAGCGAAATCTTAGTCATTTAAAACGTCAGGCACAGGCTGCCGGGCGTTATGCCGAATATAAAGCAGAGGAACGAGAACTCAAAGCGCAGCTGTTGGCGCTTCAACGAGGGGTTCAGGCCGGCGGCGCGTCGCGGGCTCGGAGGGAAATAGACGACTTTGCCACTGAACGTGAGCGTTATCAGGCCCAAGTGTCATCGTGTGTCTCTGAAATCGAGTCGCTACGCCAGCAGATAACGGATGCCAATGCGGGCGCGAGTCAGTTGCAGGGAGATTTTTACTCCCTCGGTAGTGAAGTCAGCCGAATCGAACAGGCCATGAATTTTGCAAAGCAACGTCGTGAGACCTTGGCTCGTGATCTCGAGCAGACGCTGGAGGGTAAGCAACGGGAGTTGGGTCTGGTCGATTCCGACAGTCAGCGCCTGACCGAGCTCGCCGAGGCCCTAGCGTCGATTGAACCGACATTGACTCGCGAGCGTGAAGAGGTAGATCGAGTCGATCAGGCACTGGCGGAAGCAGAGAAGGTCGCGGCGACAGCTGATGGCGATTGGGATCATTTCACCCATCGTGCGGCAGTCCCCAAGCAGCAAGTTGAAGTTCAGCGAGGGCGACAGGGTAATGCAGAGAGGAACTTAGCTGCGCTCAACGAACGTCTTGCACGAATCAAAAGTGAGTTAGCTGGTTTGAGCGAATCGCTTGATGAGACAGATCTGGACGCGGTCAGCAGTGAACTAGCCGATGCGGAGCAGGCGGTAGTCACCCAAAAGACCGCCCTGGACACGTTGAAAGAAACGCTTCAATCCTCCCGGTCGGAACTTGAGGCTTTGAGGCGGAAGCAGGACGAGCTCCGACGGGATATACAGGCGTTGACGGGTCAGCGGGCCTCTCTTGAGGCGCTTCAGTCTAATGCGCAAGCGCGTTCCTCAGGTGATTTTGTGAGCGAGTGGCTGGGCAATCATGGGATAGAGCAAACTGCTCCGCTCGTCCAGGCTATCGTCGTTGATGAGGGATTTGAGGCTGCGGCTGATGTGGTGCTCGGTGATTGGTTGGTCGCACTACAGGCGGAACTGACCTCGTTAAGTCCGAGTACGGTTGTTCCACCAGCGGGCTTAACCTTGGTCGATGCAGAGCCGGGCGAGCGATCGGCTGACCCGCTATTGCTATCGCATTACATGCAACTGCCCCGAGGGCTAGAGCATCTGATGTCCGGCGTGCGTGTCGCAGATGATTGGCAGGCAGCCTTGGATGCACGGGCTAGTCTCTCTGCAGATGAGTCGATTATTTCAAAAGATGGTCTTTGGGTTGCGAAACATTGGATGCGCTCCAGAGGCGAAACAGACGCGGAAGAGGGCATTATCGCTCGGCAGGCGCAGCTACATGCGGTGAGTGAGGCTTTCGAGGTCGCTTCGCGTGCTCTTGAAGAGGCCGATGGTCGTATCGAGGAGCTCCGGGAGAAGCGAACAGAGACCGAACGAACCATTGATGCCGGGCAAGAGGCGTTGCAAGGAGCGCAGCAAACCTTGAGCCGCCTGGATACGCAGCGACGAGCACTCATTGCCGAGCGAGAGCAACGGCAGAATCGTGAGGCGCAGTTGATTCAGGATTTGACTGACGCAGAAACGCGAGCCGCAGAAGAGCAGACAGTAATCGATGAAGCAAAACAGATGCTTAATCGCGCTCAGCATCAGGTCGAGTCTGATGAAGGGGCACGAGAGACGCTGGAGACAGCAAGAACGCAGGCGAGAGAGCAAGTACGTCAATGTCGGCAGGAAAAGCAGCAGGCAGACGTTGCGCTCAATCGCAGTGGAGTGCGGCATCGGGAGTTACTGATGCAGCGCGAGGCTTTATCTCGCTCGATTGAGCGAGCGTGGGAGCAGGTGACCAGCTATGAGCAGCGCGAGGCGTCTATCCGAGGAGAGATGCCAATAGAAGAGAATCGCGATCTCGCCGCTCAGCAGGAACTGAGTGAACTACTCGAGCGCCGCCTCGCGGTTGATTCGCAGCTGACCCAGGCAAGACAGGGCCTGTCAGAGCTTGAGTCGGCGCTTCGCAGTAAAGAGCAATTTCGAATGGAAGCTGAGCAATCGGTGGCCGACGTACAGACGCGCAGCGAGGGCGCCCGCCTTAAGTTGGCAGAGACAGGTGTTCGCGTTGAGCAAATTGATGCGGCGCTTTCTGAGCTGGAAGTCACGCTTGAGGCAGTAGAGGGGAGTCTGCCGGAGGACGCCGACGAAACAGAGTGGCAAGTCCGGGTGGAACGAATTGGTGCGCGAATTCATCGGCTCGGTCCTATCAACCTAGCCGCGATTGACGAGACATCTCGTGCCGAGGAACGCAAGGAGTACCTCGACGCTCAAGACGACGATCTGAGAACTGCGCTTGAAATCCTGCAGAATGCCATCAAGAAGATCGACAAGGCGACCCGGAGTCGCTTTAAGGACACGTTTGATACAGTCAATGCTGGCTTCGCCGAGTTGTTCCCTAGAGTATTTGGAGGCGGAACGGCTTGCCTCGAGATGACAGGCGATGATTTGCTGGATACAGGCGTCGCCATCATGGCGCGCCCTCCCGGCAAGAAAAATAGCACCATTCATCTGCTGTCCGGTGGTGAGAAAGCGATGACAGCAATCGCCTTGGTTTTCTCGATATTCCAGTTAAACCCCGCACCTTTTTGCATGCTCGATGAGGTCGATGCACCACTCGACGATGCGAATGTCGGGCGGTACGCGCGCCTGGTGTCTGAGATGTCAAAGAAGGTGCAGTTTGTTTTCATTACACACAATAAAATCACCATGGAAGCGGCTGAGCAGCTAATGGGCGTGACCATGCACGAGCCAGGTGTATCGAGGCTGGTTACGGTCGATATTGAGGAAGCAGCGAGACTGGCAGCAAGTTAGGGGAATATGTAATGCCTGACGTTTTTCAGACGTTAACCACCGAAACCACGATCGCCATCCTAATTATTTTTGGGTTGGTTGTAGCCCTTGTGGTCAATATGCGTCGAAAGCGTCGTAATGACTACAGGATGAACGCACGCGTAGTTCGCGATGATACGCCCGTTCCTGACCCACACGATCGAACCTCTAGAGAGTTGCCAAATGGCGGGGCGAGACTGGTCGAACGTCAAGAGCCGACATTTGGTGATTATTTTTCCAAGTCGGACTCAGATAATGCGAAGACCGATATATCTGAACCCGAGATGGACGTTGCTGGCAATATGGACGCCCAAGCTGGCGGCGATCCAGATTTGACCGAGGAAGTAGCATTCGACGTCGCCGATCCTGCTCAAAATCAAGGGGAGACCGACTCAGACGCACCGATCGATCCTGGAACCATGGACTGGCTCGACGAAATTGAGTCAGTTCTTACCAGTCAAGCGCAATCTGCGCGACTGCCCAGACACGAAGACACTAAAGTCTACTCGCTCAATGTGATTGCCCGTGCTGATCAGGGTTTTGCTGGCGACGACATACTGCGTGTGTTGTTGGGCTGCGGCCTGCGGTTCGGTGATATGGACTTCTTTCACCTGAGTGAAGCTCAGGGCAGTGTGCCCACCATACAGTTCAGTGTGGCAAATATGATGCAGCCGGGTGTCTTTGATCTTGAGAACATGGACGAACTCTCGACCCAAGGCCTCATGTTTTTCCTGACGCTTCCCGGTCCTCATGACATGGCGAGAGCTTTCGATCTGATGCTGGAGGCGGCCCACACCGTTGCTCACAGTTTGGGGGGTGATGTGTATGACGATACGCGAAGTGTGATGACCAAGCAGTACGTAGAATCCCTACGGCAATCGATTCGCGAGTACGAGAATAAGTGGCGCGCTGAGACCACGCGATGAGTTCACTGGAACACGAGATTGAAGAGCTGAGAGCGCGCCTCGATCGGTGGTCTCTGGCTTATCACAGAGACGACAACCCCCTGACCAGCGATGCGGAGTACGACCGTGAACTTCGGCGGCTCCGTGAATTAGAGACGGCTCACCCGCATTTGATCTCGCCCACATCGCCCACCCAAAGGGTCGGCGATAAACCCCTGAATCAGTTCACTAGCGTGCGTCATAAGGTGCCGATGTTGAGCCTTGATAATGCATTTAGTGGGGATGATCTTGAGGCTTTTGAGGAGCGGAATGCCAACAAGCTCGGATTAAGCGTTCTGACCTTCTGTTGCGAACCCAAGCTCGATGGCGTTGCTGTGAGCCTGCTCTACGAGGATGGTGTTCTTGTTAGGGCCGCCACACGCGGTGATGGCACCACCGGCGAAGATATTACCCATAACGCGAGAACGATGGAGACGGTACCTTTACGATTGCAGTGTGGTGACTATCCGGCAATGCTCGAGGTGCGCGGCGAAGTGGTCATTCCGAGAGCGGCTTTCTACCGTATGAATGAAAAGCAGGCGAGCTTAGGAGAGCCAGTCTTTCAGAATCCCCGAAATGCTGCTGCTGGAAGCTTGCGACAGCTTGATCCGCGGATTACCGCCACCCGGCCACTGGTATTTATGGCGTACTCGGTTGGTCATGTTGAGGGTGGAAGCCTGCCAGGATCACACAGTGAAACGTTGAGCTATTTGAGCCGGATTGGTTTTAAAACCTCGAAGCTAACGGAAGTGGTTGACGGTTGGCAGGCGGCCGAGGCATTCGTAGATCGCATTCTTGAGCAGCGCGATGAGATAGAAGTCGATATCGATGGGGTCGTAATCAAGGTAAACGAATTCGAGCAGCAATCGGCGCTTGGTTTTGTGTCGCGCGCACCGCGGTGGGCAATTGCGCGAAAGTTTCCTGCACAAGAGGAGGTTACTACGCTGCTTGGTGTGGACTTCCAAGTGGGCAGGACGGGCGCGATTACGCCGGTTGCGCGACTACAATCGGTTTTCGTAGGGGGTGTGACGGTCAGTAATGCCACGCTTCACAACGCTGATGAAATCGTCAGACTCGATGTTCGCATCGGTGACCAGGTTATCGTGCGCAGAGCGGGTGACGTGATACCCCAGATCGTCAAGGCTCTGGATGATCGGAGGGAGGGCGATTTGCCCAAGGTGGCGTTCCCTCACGAGTGTCCAGATTGCAGCGCTGCTCTGACACGAGATCTCAATGAGGCAGCCATCCGATGCGAAAACAGTCTCGCTTGTCCCGCACAGCAAAAGGCAGCCCTTGAGCATTTTGTGTCCCGTAAAGCTATGGATATCGATGGGGTCGGTGAAAAGCTTTTGCACCAGCTATTTGATCAAGGCTTGGTGTCCGACATTGCGGATTTGTATGGCTTAACGGTTGAGCAGCTCGCAGCGCTTGATCGCATGGGTCATAAATCAGCAGTGAAGGCGATTGAGGCCATCGAGGGAAGTAAAGCGACAGAGTTACCACGATTCCTCTACGCATTGGGCATTCGGGAAGTGGGTGAGGCGACGGCTAGAGCACTGGCGAATCACTTTGTTGACCTGGAAATGATAATGACGGCGTCGCGAGAATCCCTTGAGGAAGTGAATGATGTTGGCCCAGTGGTGGCATCCCATATCCATCGCTTTTTCGCGAGGGGCATGAATAGGGAATTGGTCGGTCGACTCATTGATGCGGGCCTTGTCTGGTCGCTACCCGAAGAGCAGGTGGCGCTGAGGGCTCTCTTGGCGGGGCAGACCTGGGTAGTGACCGGAAAACTAGAGGCCATGTCTCGTGATGAGGCAGGGGCCACGATACGTCGGCTTGGCGGTCAGACAGCGGGGTCTGTCAGTAAAAAAACGGATGTATTACTGGCGGGGCCGGGCGCAGGCTCCAAATTGAGTAAAGCGGAATCGCTTGGCGTGAAGGTCATCGATGAGGATGATTTCAAGCGCTTATTAGCGGAGGCAGAGCTATGAGTTTACGACGAAGGGTCGTCCTAGTCGTTGGTTTGATTCCGATGGTGACCGGATGCACGACATCGCCTCCGGATAAGCTCGACAACATTTGCGATATTTTCCGTGAAAAGGACGGCTGGTATGCAGATGCGAAATACGCCAGAGAGCGATGGGGTGCACCTATTTCTATCATGATGGCCTTTATGCACCAGGAGTCGCGGTTTGTTGCCGGTGCAAAGCCGCCCAGAACGAAAATCTGGGGCATTCTCCCGGGACCTCGCGCAAGCGACGCGTACGGTTACTCGCAAGCAAAGAGTGACACCTGGGACTGGTACAAGCGTAAATCGGGAAATCATGGCGCCGATCGCGATAAGTTCGAAGACGCCATTGACTTCGTCGGTTGGTATAACCACACCACGCATCAGATCAACGGGATCGCTAAAGACGATGCGTTTAGACTGTACCTCAACTATCACGAGGGGCACGGTGGCTACAAACGAGGAACTTATCGCTCAAAACCATGGTTAGTTGAGGTTGCGAAGAAAGTCGATCGGCGCGCAACAACGTATAACCGTCAACTGGCTTTATGTCAGGATGAGTTTAAAAAGAAGGGATGGTTCGATTGGTTTTAATCGCCGTCATTTTAATGTCACGTTAATGTCATTATATTTTATTGTCATTTTAGTGTCATTAAGTTGTGACGGTGAGGTAGGTGTTTCTCGATGGTGTCGAAAAAAGTACTGATTGTTGATGACGAATTCTCGATTCGGGACATGTTGCGAATGGCGCTTGAAATCGCTGACTTTGAATGTCTGGAGGCTGAGAACATACAAGACGCGCACCGCCTCATTGTGGACGAGCGACCAGCAATCGTCTTACTGGATTGGATGCTCCCTGGTGGCAGCGGCATTGAGCTGTTGCGACGGCTGAAGAAAAACGACACCACCTGCGAGATACCTGTGATCATGTTAACGGCGAAGGTGGCCGAGGATAATGTTATCCAAGGGCTTGACGCGGGTGCAGACGATTACGTTACGAAACCCTTTGCGCCGCGTGAGCTGATTGCCCGAATCAAGGCGCTACTACGTAGAAGCGTTGGAGGCGAACAGCGCGACCGGCTGGAGGTCGGCGAGCTAGTTCTCGATGTCGATAGCCGTCGTATTTTCGTGGCGAATTCGCCGATTGAAATGGGTCCCACCGAATTTAATTTGCTTCAGTTCTTCATGTCCCACCCTGAGCGCGCCTACACGCGAAACCAGTTACTTGATCATGTGTGGGGTGCCAACGTCTACGTGGAAGAGCGCACCGTCGATGTGCACATCAGACGCCTGAGAAAGGCGCTTGAGGGGGGCATTCAAGACTACAGTAATCTCATTCAGACCGTCAGGGGCACGGGCTACCGTTTCTCGGCCAAGGGTGTGGTCTCCGAGTGACCTTTCTCAGTCATTGGTGGCGAGCTCTTATTGGTATTGTTGGTGTTCTCGGTTTTGGAGCTGCCACTGGGTTGTATCTTGGTAGGCCTGCAACCGGCCTAGGCCTAGCAATGCTGCTCGTACTCGTCTTCTGGAGCTATCAGATGTTCCAGGTTGAGCGGTGGTTAACAAACGTTTCTGGTGAGACGCCTCAAGCCGCTGGGGTTTGGGGCCTCCTATTCGATTATATTCACCGTCTCCGAAAACAGAGTGAGGAAGCGCAGGGGCGTCTGGAGTCTTCGTTGCATTACCTTCAGGACTCGCTGAAATCGATGCGCGATGCAGCGATCATTACTGATCCTTGGGGAAACATCGCATGGTTGAACGATTCGGCGGGTAGTTTACTGGGAATTACTTTAGACAGAGACGAAGGCAGACCGCTCGTCAGCAAAGTGCATCTTCCTAACTTTTCAGACTATTTGGCGGTGGGCGATTACCAGGTGCCGCTTCGTATTCCTCCGTCAAGCGATCAGAAGCGATGCCTGCAGGTGGAGGTGTCCACCTTCGGCGGCGGCGATAAACTGATTTTTATCAAGGACATCACCGAGCAGTACAAGCTTGAAATGATGCGTCGCGACTTTGTGGGTAACGTCTCCCACGAATTACGGACGCCTCTGACGGTGCTCAAAGGCTACGTTGAAAACCTTCAGTCGCTGGATGCGGACCTCGTAGAAAAGATTCAGCGTCCATTGGTACAGATGGACATGCAGGTGGTGCGCATGGAGGTGCTTCTCAAGGACCTTTTGTGGCTATCTAGAATTGAAACCATTGAGGGTGCCGATAAGACCCTTCCAATCAACATGACAGAGCTAGTGACGGAGATCATAGAAGATCTGAGAGCCGCCTGGCCGGAGCGTAAAATCGATACGCATTTAGAACACGACGATGTCATTTTGGGTGACGCAACCGAACTCCATAGCGCGGTAAGCAATTTGGTTGTCAATGCGCTGAAGTACAGCGGTCATGACGATCTTGTCACCGTGGAGTGGAAGCTAGACGCGGGCTTTCCAACCTTGACCGTTCGTGATGAGGGAGAGGGGATCAAGCCACAGCATATCCCACGTCTGACCGAGCGCTTCTACCGAGTCGATAAGAGCCGAAGCCAGGCAACGGGAGGTACAGGGCTGGGATTGGCGATCGTGAAACACGTAGCCGTTAGTCACAACGCAGAGCTACTGATCGACAGTGTTTATGGTCAAGGTTCAGTGTTTTCAATGGTCTTCACGCCCCATCAGAAGGGAACTCAAGCGGCTGCATATTAGCCGAGTACCAACAGCCCGGTGCCAACCCGATGCATGCTCAAGACCGCTCCGAGCACTGGGACAGTTCCTAGTTGCCTCGAGCCGCTGCTAAGAGTTGCGATGAGACTGCCTCTCTGGTGAGACTGTTGGTCTATAGTCGCTTCTAGATACCATATACCGATGATGATCGATGGGTATTCGGTCGAGGCAAATGTGCGAGGCACTTTTTAGATATACTTGCGGCGCAGCATCTCATGCGGATCGCTGATATCGGTCTACGACGGCCATCCACGATTGTTTTTATTGGGGTCATACATGCACCGCCTCTGGTCAGACACGCTGCAGCGTCTTTCGCCATATACACCGGGTGAGCAGGCGCAGAACAGCGACGTTATCAAGCTAAATACCAATGAGCATGCACTCCCTCCCTCTTCAGGGGCAATGTTGGCTGGCCAGCAGTTAGATGTCGAGCGTTTGCGACGTTACCCAGACCCAACCTCGTGGCTTCTCACCGAGGCAATTGCCAAAGCGAATAACGTGTCGTCTAATCAGGTATTGGTGACAAATGGCTCGGATGAAGTATTGGCGTTTGCATGGACAGCATTCCTGTCTGATACCGATAAAGTGCCCGCCGTGCCTGCCATGACATACACCTTCTATCCGGTATGGGCCAAGTTGCTCGGTCAGGGATTACATCAGGTGACCATG
Organism: Halieaceae bacterium; assembly: GCA_902613175.1. Lineage (GTDB taxonomy): Bacteria > Pseudomonadota > Gammaproteobacteria > Pseudomonadales > Halieaceae > Luminiphilus. Next base: position 9,878 of record CACMGJ010000021.1, read on the forward strand.
AACTCTGATCTTTCGATTGATGTTGAAGCACTCAAGACCTGGGATGGCCCTGTGGTGTTTCCCAATCCCAATGCGCCAACGGGATTGAGCTTGTCACTAGAAACAATCGAGGAGTTGGTGGCACATAATCCCAATCGTCTGGTGCTAATCGATGAGGCCTACTTTGGCTTTGGTGCAGCGTCCGCGGTTTCCCTCATCAACCAATACGATAATTTGCTGATCACCCGAAGCTTCTCCAAGAGTCATGCGCTTGCAGGCTTGCGCGTCGGTTATGCGCTTGCACACGCCAACCTTGTCGAGGGACTCCGCCGAGTAAAGGACTCGTTTAATTCATATCCTGTTGACGCTTACGCCCAATGCGTCGCCACTGCCGCGGTTTCAGACTCTGCCTGGTTTGTGGAGGCGTCAGCGACTGTGAAAGAAAATCGGGTCGAGCTGGCTGCAGGGCTCGCGCAGCTGGGTTTCTCCGTGTTGCCGTCTCACGCTAACTTTGTCCTCGCGTCGCACCCTGAGCATACGGGCATAGTTATAACCGAGTATCTAAAGACCCAAAATGTTCTCGTTCGCAGCTGGTCTAGCGACGAGTTGCTGCCATGGGTCCGCATTACCGTGGGTACAAAAGACCAGCAGGCGCGGCTGTTGAGCGCACTTGCTGACTATCTGAACGACTAGAGGCGCTTCAGTACAATCGAGCCAATACTGTAGCCGGCGCCAAAAGAAGAGAGCACGCCTAGATCGCCGGGTTCGAAATCCTCGTTGTATTTCTTGAAGGCGATGACAGATCCCGCGGAAGACGTATTGGCATATTCGTCTAGGATCGTTGGTGATTCCTCATCGCTGGGCTCCCGGCCCAAGACCTTCTTCGCTATCAACTCATTCATGTTCTTATTGGCCTGGTGTAGCCATATGCGTTTTAGCGAGTCGGGCTCGATTTCCATTTTGGTAAGCTGCTGTCTAATCTGCTCAGCAACAGCAGGGCAAACTTCGCGGAAGACTTTGCGGCCTTCCTGCACAAACAGCTTATCTACCTGACCCACGCCTTCTTCGGTTGCTCGGTTCAGGAATCCAAAGTTGTTGCGTATGTTGTTTGAGTAAATTGTTTGCAGCTTAGTGTCTAAAATCTCGAACGCATGGTCTGATCGGCAATGCTCGGCAGACTCAATCAAGACAGCCGTTGCGACATCGCCAAAGATGAAGTGCGAGTCACGATCGCGGAAGTTCAGGTGTCCGGTGCATATTTCTGGGTTGACCATCAAGACGCGGCGGGCATTACCTGACACGACCATGTCGTGCGCTTGCTGAATGCCAAAGGTGGCAGAGGAGCAGGCGACGTTCATATCGAAGGCAAAGCCCTTAATGCCCAACTCTGCTTGTACCTCAATGGCCATTGCTGGGTAGGCGCGCTCCATGTTTGATGCAGCGACAAGTACAGCGTCAATATCATCGGCAGTGACATTGGCCTGTTCCATGGCTTGTTTCGCCGCAGCCACACTAATTTCACACATAACCGAGGGTTCATCGTTAGAGCGAGGCTTCAGCCTTGGCCTCATGCGCATGGGATCAACGATGCCCGCTTTATTCATCACGAAGCGCGATTTAATGCCCGAAGCTTTTTCTATGAACTCGACGTCCGAGTGACCTTTAGGCTCCATCTCGCCTGCCGCGATCGCGTCGGCATGCTCCGCATTGTAGTGATCAACCCAGGCGTTGAAAGACTCTACGAGCTCTTGGTTACTCACGCTCTCAGCAGGGGTAAACAGACCCGCCCCTGAAATGACTATTCGCGTGTTGCCGGCTTGCATTATCGATTCTCAACAGGGACGAAATCGCGCGCTTCATAGCCAGTGTATAGCTGCCGCGGACGACCGATACGGTAGCTGCCGCCAATCATTTCGTTCCAGTGCGCGACCCAGCCCACGGTTCGACCGACAGCAAAGATCACGGTGAACATGGAAGTTGGAATTCCCAACGCCTTAAGGATGATGCCGGAGTAGAAATCAACGTTAGGGTAGAGCTTCTTCTCGATGAAGTAGGGATCGCTGAGCGCAATTTCTTCAAGTCGTTTTGCGATTTCAAGGTTTTCATCCTGAATGCCCAGCTCAGCCAACACTTCGTCGGCAGCCTGCTTCATGACTTTCGCCCGCGGGTCGAAATTCTTATACACGCGGTGGCCAAAGCCCATCAAACGGAAGGGATCATTTTTGTCTTTTGCGCGAGCAACGAATTCATCAATTCTGGATACATCACCGATTTCGTCGAGCATCTTCACAACCGCCTCGTTGGCGCCGCCATGTGAGGGGCCCCAGAGCGCTGCAATGCCTGCGGCAATACAAGCGAAGGGGTTTGCCTGCGACGAGCTTGCCAGTCGAACCGTTGATGTCGATGCATTTTGTTCGTGGTCCGCATGCAACAGGAAGATGCGGTCCATGGCTCGCGCGAGGGTTGGCGAAATCACGCTGGGTTCGCAAGGGTTGCCGAACATCATGTGCAGGAAGTTAGCTGAGTAATCAAGGTCATTGCGCGGATACATGAAGGGCTGACCAATCGAGAACTTGTAACTCATCGCGGCAATGGTCGGCATTTTCGCAATCAGTCTGAACGCAGCAACCTCACGGTGGTAAGGGTCCGAAATGTCAGTCGAGTCGTGGTAAAACGCTGACAGCGCGCCAACTACGCCGCACATAATTGCCATGGGGTGCGCGTCACGACGAAAGCCATTAAAAAACGTTCGGATTTGCTCATGCACCATGGTGTGGTTTGTCACCATGTCCACGAAGGCTTTTTTCTCGTCAGTGTTTGGCAACTCGCCGTTCAGAAGTAGGTAGCAGGTCTCGAGGTAATCGGATTGCTCTGCGAGCTGCTCGATAGGGTAGCCTCGGTGCAGCAAAATGCCTTTCTCGCCATCAATAAATGTAATTTTAGATTCGCAAGATGCGGTTGATGTAAAGCCGGGGTCAAAGGTGAAGTGGCCCTGAGACGTCAGCTTTGCCACATCGATAACGTCGGGCCCCAGCGACCCTTCGTAGACAGGTAAGTCAATCTCTAGTGTGCTGTTATCGCTTTGCGGAATGGAAAGCTTTGCTGTCTTGCCTGTCATCACGTGTCCCCCGACCTCGTTTTTTGTGGCGCTACTTTTTTAACGGCGCCTTTGGAACCTGGAGATTTTACATTATTGCGGAGATAAAACACGACAGATGGTCATAGTTTGCGAGATGAATTTGTCAGTAGCGGAGTGACTACATATACTCACGCCTCGAATTCAGACCACTCGATTGCTCTGGGGGCTATTAAGTGAAACCACGCGGCAGCAAGGACAACCGTCCTGTCAATCTCGATATTAGTACCATCAAACTTCCGGTAACGGCGTACGCCTCTATTTCTCATCGTATTACCGGGGTTCTGTTGTTTGTTTCCAGCGTTTTACTCGTTTGGGCGCTAGATGCCAGTCTTGCCTCGGAAGAGAGCTTCAATCAGTTGGGTGCGCTGCTCTCGAGTACAGGCGCGAAGGCCGCGCTTTGGTCGTTTCTTGTGATCTTCAGTTACCACGCGTTTGCCGGTATTCGACATCTCATTATGGATATGGGCATCGGTGAAGATTTCAAAGGTGGTGCTTTGGGCGCGCGCATCTTATTTGTTGCATCCGCTTTGGCTGCAGTCGCATGGGGGATTGTCTTGTGGTAACTCAGGTCACTAGCTTTAGTCGTAATGGTTTATCTGACTGGCTGATACAGCGTGTTAGTTCGCTCATCCTGCTCGCATATTTTTTGTTTATTGGTGTCCAGATAGTAACTGGGATTGACTACACTTCGTGGCGCGCGCTGCACGATACGACGGCGATGAAGGTGTTTACCTTGCTCGCGATCGGGGCATACGTGTCGCACGCATGGATCGGCTTGTGGACTGTATTCACGGACTACCTGACCGAGTACATGCTCGGGTCCATCGGCAACGTCGTGCGTCCCGTGTTGCAAATCGCAGTCGTGCTGACCCTTGTGGTCTACGCGATTTGGGTAATACAAGTAATTTGGGGTTAAGCCTCGCGACAGCGAGGTATGCTGGGGAGAAACAAAGAGATGCGAACGATCTCGTTTGATGGAGTCATCGTTGGTGGTGGTGGTGCAGGTATGCGTGCGGCACTCCAGTTGGCTCAGTCTGGTTACAAAACAGCCGTCATTTCAAAGGTATTTCCGACGCGCTCACACACGGTGAGTGCGCAAGGCGGTATTACGTGCGCTATTGCAAGTGCTGATCCACAGGATGATTGGCGCTGGCACATGTACGACACCGTAAAAGGCAGTGACTACATTGGTGATCAGGATGCCATCGAGTACATGTGCTCGGTTGGTCCAGAGGCGATCTTTGAGCTCGAGCACATGGGGTTGCCGTTCTCGCGAACAGAGGAAGGTCGTATCTATCAGCGACCCTTTGGTGGGCAGTCAAAGAACTTTGGTGAGGGCGGCCAGGCGGCGCGAACGTGTGCGGCGGCTGACCGTACCGGTCATGCATTGCTGCACACGCTTTATCAGAACAACGTTAAGAACGAGACCGTATTCTTCAATGAGTGGTTTGCGACTGATCTTGCAAAGAATCAGGACGGTGCCGTTGTCGGTGTTATCGCGATCTGTATCGAGACCGGCGAGACTGTCTATGTGAAATCCAAAGCAACCGTTTTCGCAACGGGTGGTGCGGGCCGTATCTACGCCTCTACGACGAATGCGCACATCAACACTGGAGATGGCGTGGGCATGGCTCTCAGAGCAGGCGTGCCTGTTCAGGACATGGAAATGTGGCAGTTCCACCCAACGGGTATCTACGGTGCGGGCACTCTGGTCACCGAGGGTTGTCGTGGTGAGGGCGGTTACCTGGTTAATGCTGACGGTGAGCGCTTTATGGAACGTTATGCGCCAAATGCGAAAGATTTGGCTGGTCGTGACGTAGTCGCGCGCTCGATGATTCTTGAGATTCTCGAAGGACGCGGTTGCGGTCCTGATGGTGACCACGTGAAGCTGAAGCTCGATCATCTGGGAGAGGAGGTGCTTGAGTCTCGCTTACCAGGTATCTGTGAGTTGTCGCGCACGTTTGCTCATGTTGATCCGGTCAAAGAGCCTATTCCTGTAGTACCGACCTGCCACTACATGATGGGTGGTATCCCCACAAACATTCACGGGCAGGCGCTGACGGTCGATGCCGGTGGTAATGACCAGGTGATTCCTGGCCTGTATGCCTGTGGTGAGGTGGCTTGTGTATCCGTTCACGGGGCAAACCGACTGGGCGGTAACTCATTGCTGGATCTGGTGGTATTTGGTCGTGCCTCCGGCTTGTTCATCGAGGATGCGTTGCGACAAGGTATTGAAATGCGTGATGCCTCGATGACTGACATCGAATCGGCGAATGAGCGCCTCGTGTCGTTAAACGAGCGTAACGACGGTGAGAACGTCTCAGCGCTACGCAAAGAGCTTCAAGGCGTCATGCAGAACTACTTTGGTGTATTCCGAAAGGGCGAGTTCATGCAAGAAGGCATCAAGAAACTCGACGACCTCAAAGAGCGCATTGATAACGTCAAGCTGGAAGACAAAAGCAACGCGTTCAACACGGCGCGTGTCGAGTGTCTCGAATTGCAGAATCTGTTTGAAACAGCTGAAGCGACCGCTATTGTTGCGGAAGCGCGTAAAGAGAGTCGCGGTGCGCATGCGAGAGAAGACTTCACTGAGCGAAATGACGACGAGTGGCTGTGTCACTCGATTTATCACCGCGAGGGACGTGCAGTCAGCAAGCGTTCGGTCAACTTTACCCCTAAAACTGTCGATACTTTCCAGCCGAAAGTTCGCACCTACTAATCTGCGAGGAGATACGTAATGTTGCAGGTCAGTGTTTACCGTTTTAATCCAGAAACTGATGCAGCCCCGCAAATGCAGGAGTACCAGGTTGAAACGGCCGGCAAGGATTTAATGGTTCTCGATGTACTCGAGATGATCAAAGCCGAGCATGATGCGAGTGTGACCTATCGGCGCAGTTGCCGAGAGGGCGTCTGTGGTTCGGATGGTCTGAATATCAACGGAAAGAACGGTCTTGCATGCATTACGCCATTATCTGGTGCCGTAAAGAACAACAAGCTTGTGATTCGTCCGTTACCCGGCTTGCCTGTTGTGCGGGATCTCGTGGTCGATATGAGCCTGTTCTACGCACAATACGAGAAGATCGAGCCGTATCTGCAGAATAATTCCCCAGCGCCAGCAATCGAGCGTTTGCAGACACCCGAGGACAGAGCAAAGCTCGATGGTCTATACGAGTGCATACTCTGCGCTTGTTGCTCTACTAGCTGCCCCTCTTTCTGGTGGAATCCGGATCGGTTCGTTGGTCCTGCCGGGTTGCTACAGGCCTATCGGTTCTTGGCGGATAGCCGCGATCAGGCGACAGACGAGCGTCTGGCGAAGCTTGATGATCCCTTTAGTGTTTTCCGATGCCACGGCATCCAAAATTGTGTGAATGTCTGTCCGAAAGGCCTAAACCCTACTCGCGCCATTGGCCACATTCGTACGATGCTTCTGAGCAGAGCCGCTTAATTTTTATTAGGTTATATAACCTATAACTTAGAGGCATATTAGGTAAAATTAACGCCGCTTTCGCGGCTTTTTTTGTGTCTAAAAGCTCTGAAAACGTTGGAAAAACAGTGAGTTGCGAGTAAGGTATTCCTCCAGATGTAGTGACACATACCAAACAATGCGGTGACACATACCAAACAATAAGTCGCTGCAGATGACTTCGGGGGAAGTGTGCATGGCAAAGTCGATAGACCTACCCAGCATGGAGCAGCAGCGAAGTACGTCTCACCTCTCAGGTGGAAACGCCGCCTATGTAGAGGACCTGTACGAGGCGTACTTGAAGGATCCAAATGAAGTGCCGCCGGAGTGGCGCGATTACTTCGATCGTTTACCACGCGTTGAGACAAGTACGGCGAGTCTGAGAGATTTGCCGCACTCTGTATTGCGTGCCCAGTTTGCGCGTATCAGCAAAATGCGGGTTCGGACGGAGGCAACTCGTAGCCAGGACTCTCAAGCGACAGAATACGAGCGTAAGCAGGTTCGCGTCGTTCAAATGATCTCTGCTTACCGGCAGCGCGGGCATCAGAAGGCAACATTAGACCCTCTATCCCTTCATCCGCGTTCGCCAGTGCCCGATTTAAAGCTTGAATTTCATGAATTGTCAGAGGCGGACCTAGATACAGTATTCCAGGTTGGCAGCCTCTATATTGGTAAAGCCGATGCCTCGCTGGCTGAAATCCGAGCCGCCTTGGAAAAGACCTACTGCAACACCATTGGTGCCGAGTTCATGCATATCGTGAACACCGATGAGCGCCATTGGATTATGAGTCGCATGGAGTCGGTGCGTGGAGCGCCCGCCCTCGATAGAGAAGGGCGAATCTCAATTTTGCGACGTCTTATTAAGGCCGAAGGACTAGAGAAGTCCCTCGCATCAAAATACCCAGGCACAAAGCGCTTTGGTTTGGAAGGTGGCGAAAGTCTTATTCCAATGATGTCCGAGGCGATACATCGCATTGGTGGCTATGGCGCCAAAGAAGTGGTTATCGGGATGGCTCACCGGGGGCGTCTCAACCTTTTAGTCAATATCTTGGGTAAAAACCCGAGCGAATTGTTCGACGAATTCGAAGGTCGCGCGTCCTACTTTGGCTCTGGCGATGTGAAATACCATCAAGGTTTCTCGTCCAATATTATGACGCCAGGCGGTGAGGTACACCTCGCGCTGGCCTTTAACCCATCACACCTGGAAATCGTTTCACCTGTGGTGGAAGGCTCCGTGCGAGCGCGCCAGGACCGTCGAGAGGACCCTCATGGCGATACGGTCGTGCCGATTGTGATCCACGGTGATGCGGCATTTGCAGGTCAAGGTGTTGTCATGGAGACCTTCCAGATGTCCCAGACCCGCGGGTACAAGACCGGCGGCACCTTGCACATTGTCATTAACAACCAGGTAGGCTTTACGACCAGCCGGCAGGAAGATGCGCGCTCAACTGAGTATTGTACTGACATCGCGAAGATGGTTCAGGCGCCTATATTCCACGTTAACGGGGATGACCCTGAAGCGGTTGTTTTTGTCACCCAGCTGGCGGTCGACTACCGTAATCAGTTCAAGAAAGACGTCGTCATTGACCTCGTCTGTTACCGACGTCGCGGGCACAACGAAGCTGACGAGCCGTCCGTAACACAGCCGATGATGTATGCGACCATCAAGCAGCATGCTTCCACGCGTGATTTATACGCGCAGCGCTTGATTAGCGAGGATGTTCTGACGGCTGAAGAAGACGCGGCATTGATGGAGCGTTACCGTGAGTCGCTCGATCGCGGAGAGCCTCTGGTAACGCAGCTCGTGATGGAACCCAACACGAATTTATTTGTCGACTGGAAGCCGTATTTGGGTCACAGCTGGGACATGGCCTGTGATACCTCGATCGAAACATCGCGTCTGCGCGAGCTGGCGGAAGTCATGGGCACAATACCGGATGGATTTGCCCTTCAGCGTCAGGTTAAAAAGTTGCTCGAAGATCGCGGGAAAATGGCGGCGGGCGCGCTCGAAATTAATTGGGGCTTTGCTGAGAACATGGCCTACGCCACACTGCTGGCTGACGGGTACCCTGTCAGAATGACAGGGCAGGATGTCGGACGAGGCACTTTCTCCCACAGACACGCGGTCTTACACGCGCAGAACAAACATGAGGCGTACATTCCGCTGCAGCACCTCTCCGAGCAACAAGCTGAGTTCAATATTTACGATTCGCTTTTGTCGGAAGAGGCGGTGTTGGCGTTTGAGTACGGATACGCCACGACATCACCAACAGGCTTGGTCATTTGGGAGGCTCAGTTTGGTGACTTTGCTAACGGTGCCCAGGTAGTGATCGATCAGTTCATCACCAGCGGTGAATACAAGTGGGCTCGTTTGTGTGGATTAACCATGTTGTTGCCTCACGGTTATGAGGGGCAGGGGCCGGAACACTCATCTGCACGTCTCGAGCGTTACCTTCAGTTGTCGGCTCAAGAAAACATACAGGTCTGTGTCCCAAGCACGCCGGCACAGGTGTTCCACATGTTGCGTCGTCAAGCTGTAAGACCGTTGCGCAAGCCACTGATCGTTATGTCGCCCAAGAGCTTGTTGCGACACAAAAGTGCCGTATCTACGTTGGATGAGCTTGCTAATGGCCAATTCCAGCCTGTGATCGACGACCCCCATGTCACTGATAAGACAGCAGTAACCCGGGTTGTCTTGTGCTCAGGCAAGGTCTACTTCGACCTCGACGCAGCTCGGGACGATCGCGGTGCAGATCATGTTGCCCTTATTCGGGTTGAGCAGCTCTACCCACTGCCCGAGGCACAATTGAAGGAAATTCTGGGCACCTACTCAAGAGAGGCGAGCGTCGTGTGGTGTCAGGAAGAGCCCATGAACCAGGGGGCGTGGTACTCGATCCAGGATGCCATGCGCCGGCTGGTCTCACTGGCGATGTTTGGTGCGGAGCTCCGCTATGTCGGACGAACTCCGTCGGCATCTGTTTCCGCAGGCTACACCGCATTGCACGTGCAAGAACAAGAAACATTTATTTCAGCGGCTCTGGGGTAAAGAGCTGAATAAGACGCAGTAAAACGGACGATTATCATGAAAATAGAAATCAAAGCGCCGGCATTTCCTGAATCAGTAGCTGACGGAGAAGTATCTCTGTGGCACAAGCAGGAAGGCGATTTTGTTCAGCGAGATGAGTTGTTGGTTGAAATCGAGACCGACAAAGTCGTAATGGAAGTGGTTGCTCCCGAGGCGGGTCGGCTGGATCGCATCTTAGTCGATGTTGGAAACACCATTGAAAGTGAGGCGCTCCTTGCTGAGTTAACGCCTGGCGAGGCAACAGAAACTGTCGAGGCCTCGTCGACACCCGCCACGGTGGAAACAACCGAGATAGCTGTACCCATGGGGCCAGCGGCACGCCAGCTGGTTGAGGAGCATGGGCTGGATGCCAGTGCCATCAAAGGAACGGGAAAAGACGGACGAATCAACAAGGAAGACGTGTTGGCTCATATGGCTGACCAAGCCCCCGCACCGGCACCTAAGCCTGCGCCACAACCCGCGGCGACGGCAGCGCCTGTGGCAAGTACTGTTTTACAAGGGCCCACGAGTGAGCGTATTGAGCGGCGTGTTCCTATGACACGAATGCGGGCACGCATTGCTGAGCGTTTGCTGTCCGCAACGCAGCAAACCGCCATGCTGACAACCTTTAACGAAGTGGATATGGCACCCCTAATGCGATTGCGGTCGCAATACAAAGATCAGTTTGAAAAAACACACAACGGGACCCGTCTTGGCTTCATGGGCTTCTTCGTCAGAGCCTGTTGCGAGGCGTTGAAGCGTTTCCCCGAGGTCAATGCGTCAATTGATGGTAATGATGTGGTCTATCATGGGTACCAAGACATCGGTGTTGCCGTTTCAACAGAGGAGGGTCTTGTAGTGCCCGTCCTGCGCGATGCTGACTTTATGAGCATTGCCGATGTCGAAGCCGCGATTCGAGATTTGGGCCTGAAGGCGCGCGATAAGAAGCTCACGATCGATGAAATGACGGGTGGCACGTTCACCGTATCGAATGGTGGTGTCTTTGGCTCTCTGCTGTCAACGCCGATTCTTAATCCGCCTCAAACAGCGATTCTTGGGATGCACACGATTAAAGATCGTCCCGTTGCAGTCGATGGAGAGGTTGTCATTTGTCCAATGATGTATCTCGCTCTCTCCTACGATCATCGTCTCATCGACGGTAAAACAGCCGTTCAGTTCTTGGTGACGGTGAAGGAGTTAATCGAGGATCCATCACGCATCTTGCTCCAGCTTTAAGGAGGATTATCAAATATGAGCTATTCATACGATGTAGTAGTTGTCGGTTCGGGACCTGCCGGCTATGTCTGTGCCATCAAGTGTGCACAGCTTGGTTTGAACACCGCGGTCGTCGAATCATGTGCCAATCCAAATGGAAAGCCGGTGTTTGGTGGTACTTGTCTGAATGTTGGTTGCATACCATCGAAGGCGCTGCTGGATAGCTCGCACAAGTTTACAGAAGCCCGCGATCACTTCTCGGTGCACGGAATCGATGTGGGTGCGCCTGCTATTGATGTTGCGGGAATGATGAAGCGAAAAGACAAGATTGTGACTCAGCTAACGGGTGGCGTTTATTCACTGCTACAGCATAACGGGGTCACTGTTGTGCAAGGAAAGGGCAAGCTACTTTCTGGGCGCAACGTTGAGGTCACCGCAGCAGACGGCCAGAAAACGGTGCTTTCCGCTGCAAACGTTGTCCTCGCCTCGGGTTCAGAGCCCGTCACCATTCCGCCTTCACCGATCGATGATGCGGTCATTGTCGACAGCACGGGCGCATTAACCTTTGATGAGGTCCCGAAGCGACTTGGCGTTATCGGCGCCGGTGTTATTGGACTCGAGTTGGGCAGTGTCTGGGGCCGATTAGGCTCAGAGGTCGTGTTGTTTGAGGCGCTCGACACTTTCCTACCAATGATGGATGCGCAAGTTAGCAAGGAAGCCGCTAAGGTCTTCAAAAAGCAAGGCCTCGATATTCGATTGAATGCGCTTGTCACTGGCACTAGCGTCAAGAAAGGCGCGATTACTGTGACTTACACCGAAAAGGGCGAGGAAAAGTCGGCCGAATTCGATCGCCTGATTGTTGCGGTAGGGCGTCGCCCACGTACCAAAGACCTTTTCTCGAGCGACTCCGGCGTCACTATGGATGAACGAGGTTTTGTTTTCGTAAATGACTACTGCGCTACCGAAGCGCCTGGCGTGTGGGCCATCGGCGACATCGTTCGCGGGCCTATGCTGGCGCACAAGGGGTCTGAAGAGGGCGTTATGGTTGCGGAGCGCATCCATGGGAAGCCTGTTCAGCTCAATTATGAGTGCGTCCCATCGATTATTTACACGCATCCTGAGATAGCGGCCGTAGGTAAGACCGAGCAGGAGCTCAGGGCAGAGGGTATTGATTACAAAGCAGGCTCATTCCCATTTGCCGCCATTGGTCGAGCCCTAGCGAGCGGTGAGACTGACGGATTTGTAAAGATCATTGCGGATGCAAAGACAGACAGAATTCTGGGGGCACATGCGATTGGGCCGTCTGCAGCCGACTTGGTGCAGCAAATGGTGATCACCATGGAATTTGGTGGCAGCGCAGAGGATGTTCAGTTAATGGTATTTGGGCATCCAACCATGTCTGAAGCGGTTCATGAAGCGGCGCTAGCCGTCGATGGCATGGCGATCCACATGCCGAATCGTAAGCGACGATAACAAACTTCAAATCCCCGATTTGCGAGGATCGGGGTCGGGGCTGCGCTAAGCGCAGTCCTCGTAAACTCACAAAGGGGGATGTATGAACTTGCACGAATATCAGGGCAAGGCGCTCTTCTCTGAATACGGTTTACCCGTATCTGTTGGTCAGGCTGTCGATACGCCTGACGCTGCTGAAGCGGCTGCAAAGGCAATTGGGGGCGACAAATGGGTTGTGAAGGCACAGGTTCACGCCGGTGGACGTGGAAAAGCGGGTGGCGTCAAACTTGTCGACTCACCGGCTGAGGCGCGCGCTTTTGCGGAGAGCTGGCTGGGTAAAAACTTGGTCACCTACCAAACTGATGCCAACGGCCAGCCAGTTTCCAAGATTCTGGTAGAGACATGCACTGATATTGCTGATGAGCTTTACTTGGGTGCTGTTGTTGATCGCTCGACTCGTCGCATTGTCTTCATGGCGTCAACTGAAGGTGGTGTTGAAATCGAGAAAGTGGCTGAAGAAACGCCTGAAAAGATCCTCAAAGCTACCATCGATCCGCTCGTAGGACCTCAGCCATACCAAGGTAGAGAGCTGGCGTTTAAGCTAGGTCTGAAGGGCCAGCAAATTAAGCAGTTTGTAAGTATTTTCAATGGCTTAGCCACTTTATTTAAAAAGAAGGATCTCGCGTTGATTGAGGTTAACCCTCTGGTAATTACCGATGAGGGCAACCTTCACTGTCTCGATGCCAAGGTTGTGGTTGATTCCAATGCCATGTACCGGCACAAAGACCTTCAGGCGATGTACGATCCGTCTCAGGAAGATGAGCGTGAAGCAGCCGCTGCCGCGTGGGAGCTCAACTACGTGGCGCTCGAGGGCAATATTGGCTGCATGGTCAACGGTGCAGGCCTCGCCATGGGCACGATGGATATTGTGAAGTTGCACGGTGGCCAGCCCGCTAACTTCCTTGACGTGGGTGGCGGTGCAACCAAAGAGCGCGTTACTGAGGCATTCAAGATCATTTTGAGTGATGAAAACGTTCAAGCGGTACTCATCAACATCTTTGGTGGCATCGTTCGCTGTGATCTCATTGCCGAAGGTGTTATCGGCGCGGTCAACGAGGTCGGTGTTGAAGTCCCCGTCGTTGTGCGACTTGAGGGCAATAACGCTGAGCTCGGAAGAGAGGTGCTCGCCGAGAGCGGTCTAAACATTATTGCAGCTACGAGCCTCACCGAAGCGGCTCAGCAGGTGGTTGCTGCTGCTGGAGGTGCTGCATGAGCATTCTGATTAACAAAGATACCCTTGTTATTTGTCAGGGTTTTACGGGATCACAGGGTACATTCCACTCAGAGCAGGCAATTGCTTACGGCACCCAAATGGTGGGTGGTGTGACGCCCGGAAAAGGCGGACAAGAGCATCTCGGACTTCCTGTCTTCGATACCGTGAGTGATGCGGTATCACAGACAGGTGCCAATGCTTCCGTGATCTACGTACCAGCACCGTTCTGTAAGGACTCAATTCTTGAGGCCGCTAATGCGGGCGTCGAATTGATTGTTTGCATTACGGAAGGTATTCCAACGCTGGATATGTTGGATGCAAAAGTGCGTTGTGACGAGCTGGGCGTTCGACTGATTGGACCCAACTGTCCCGGTGTCATAACACCAGGGGAGTGTAAGATAGGCATCATGCCGGGTCATATTCACCTTCCAGGCCGAGTCGGAATCGTGTCTCGATCGGGTACGTTGACCTACGAGGCAGTGAAGCAAACCACCGATGCTGGCTTTGGGCAGTCAACTTGTGTTGGTATTGGCGGCGATCCGATTCCTGGCTCCAACTTCATCGATATCTTGGCCCTGTTTCAGGAAGATGACGCGACCGAATCGATTGTCATGATTGGCGAAATCGGCGGTTCTGCCGAGGAAGAAGCTGCGGCATTTATCAAAGAGAACGTGACTAAGCCTGTTGTGTCGTGTATCGCAGGTGTTACTGCACCAAAAGGGAAGCGCATGGGACACGCCGGTGCGATTATCTCGGGTGGTAAGGGCACTGCGGATGAGAAGTTTGCAGCCCTCGACGATGCTGGCGTGCGGACTGTTCGCTCGCTCGCTGATATCGGTACTGCAATGGCTGAGATCACCGGTTGGTAAGGTTTAATACCTGCTGTTCTGAAAGCCCGCTATTGCGGGCTTTTTTGTGCCCTCGAGTGGCATTTTTTATCTCCAGCGCTTGAAATCGAGAGGCTTTCACCCCATCTGGTGATCATGAAGAAATGACAGGAGCTAATAATGTCTTCCAAGCAAACTATGGGATTTCAGACCGAAGCAAAGCGACTGCTTCAGTTGATGATTCATTCGCTTTATTCAAACCGCGAAATTTTCCTTCGCGAACTTATTTCGAACGCGTCGGATGCCATTGATAAGAGACGGTTTGCAGCTATCGAAGACAGTGCTGTTGATGTGGGCGGCGAGGGCTATGAAATTCGCGTCGATGTCGATGCAATAGCCAAGACCCTCTCCATTAGCGACAACGGTATTGGCATGTCGCGCGACGATATTATCGATAACCTCGGCACGATCGCGAAGTCGGGAACCGCTGCGTTCATGGAGCAACTCAGTGGTGATCAGCAGAAAGACAGCCAACTGATCGGTCAGTTTGGCGTTGGCTTTTATTCCTCCTTTATTGTCGCCGATCGTGTTGAGGTTATTTCCCGAAAAGCGGGAGAGCCTTCGGCCACGCGCTGGGAGTCCACGGGTGAGGATGAATTCGATATTGACGAGGCGGAACGAGACGCACCGGGTACCACAGTTGTGCTCCATCTGGGCAGCGAATCACACGAGTTTGCCTTGCCCTGGCGAGTCAGAAGCGTTATAAAAAAATATTCTGATCACATCTCTGTGCCTGTATTGATGCTTGAGCAAGCGATGCCCAAGAGTGAGGACGACGAGACAGAATCCGAGACGCCCGAGCCTCAGTGGGAGCGCATTAACGAAGCCAGGGCGCTTTGGACGCGCAGCCGCTCCGATGTGAGTGATGATGAATACAAGGAGTTCTACCGTCATGTTTCCAGCGACTACCAGGATCCACTGAGCTGGAGCCATAACCGGGTTGAAGGAAAGCTCGATTACACCTCGCTGTTATACATCCCGAGTCAGGCGCCGTTCGATTTGTGGAATCGGGAGGGTGCGCGTGGTCTTAAGCTCTACATTCAGCGAACCTTCATCATGGACGATGCAGAGCAGTTTTTGCCGCTCTATCTGCGTTTTGTGAAGGGCGTTCTGGATTCACAGGACTTACCACTCAATATTTCGCGAGAAATTTTACAGCAGAGCTCGCAGGTCGACTCGTTGCGAAACGCGGTCACAAAGCGTGTCCTCGACATGTTGAGCAAGCTGGCAAAGTCGGATGAGGAAAAGTATCAGTCGTTCTGGGATGTCTTTGGCAACGTGCTGAAAGAGGGTCCGGGAGAGGACTTCGCGAATCGGGAAAAGATCGCAGAACTCATGCGATTTGCATCGACACACACGGATGAGTCGATACAGAACGTCTCCTTGAAGCAATACGTTAAACGCATGCAAGACGGTCAAGACGCCATTTATTATGTGGTCGCTGATAACCATGTAACCGCTAAAAATAGCCCGCACATTGAGGTATTCCGCAAGAAAGGCATTGAAGTGCTGCTCTTATCCGACCGTATTGATGATTGGTTGATGGGGCACCTTAACGAGTTCGGCGGGAAGGCGCTAAAGGACATTGCCAAAGGTGAACTGGACCTCGGCGAGAGCACCGAAGAGGAAAAAGCCGAGTTAGAAGCGGCTAAAACCGAGAACGAGGGACTGTTAGAGCGATTGAAAGGCGCCCTTGACGGTCGTGTCAGCGAGGTTCGTCCCACGCTCAGGCTGACCGACTCACCGGCCTGTCTGGTTGTGGGCGAGCATGAGCTCGGCGCACAGATGCGCCGCATTCTGGAAGCGGCAGGCCAGGAGTTGCCTGATAGCGAGCCGATTCTCGAGGTCAATACATCCCATGGACTGGTTAAGCGAATGGATGGAGAGCAGGACGAAGATCGCTTCGCCGATCTCGCACTAATTCTGCTTGACCAAGCTACGCTGGCGCAGGGTTCCCAGTTAGATGACCCCGCGAGCTACGTGGCTCGCATGAACAAACTGCTGGTTGAGATGAGCGCCTAGCGTGCTCCTCACGCTGTGGCGCCATGGTGAGGCGGTTTATAGCCGCCTGGATTCTCAGCGCCAGTTAACTGAGCGGGGAGTCCAACATGTGCGGGCGACGGTGGGCCTCTACCGGTCGCTGTGTCTGCAACGAGGGCTGGGTATGCCGACTATGTGTACTCATAGTCCCTATGTCAGAGCGAAACAGACAGCCAGTCTGATTGCGAGCGAGTTGAGTCTTCCAGATGTTGTATCGCAAGAGCTATTGGCGCCAGGTCAACCCGATTACGTATCAGGTGACTACCTCTCGGAAGAATCGGGACACCAGTTGGTCGTTGGGCATCAGCCCTATCTTTCTCAGTTAATTGATGTATGGTGCGACACCTCAGCGCATACCAGCGTTTCACCCAGTGGTTTTGCCATCATCGAATTAACCGCGCCGTGCCGCGGCGGGGGCGAGCTCCTTTATCACGCACCCGAGGGATACCCGTAGTGAATGACCAGCCAACTGGCGTTGTGTTTGAAACCGACGGACTCACCTATCGCGGATTGGCCTGGGGCGATACGAGAAAACCCTTGGTTTTTGCGATCCACGGATGGCTGGACAATGCGCTCAGTTTTGCGGTGCTTGCGCCCCTCCTTACCAACTACCGAGTGATATCGATCGACCTGTCAGGTCATGGCTTGAGCAGCCACCGATCTGCAGATGCGAACTATCACATTTGGGATGATATCCCTCAGCTGATGGCAGTCATTGATCAACTGGGTGCGAGTGGAGCGCATATTGTCGGTCACAGTCGTGGCGCCGCTGTGGCAGGCATGTTGGCGGTAGCCTTAGATGAGCGCTGCCTCAGCCTGACTATGCTCGATGGTATGATCTCACGCTCATTTGAAAACGATAACGGGGCTGAACTTTTTCGTACGTCTTTGGCTGAACGTACACAGTACATGGCGCGACCTCCCCGTATTTTTGAATCGGTAGAGCAGTTCATTGATTCACGCTCGCGATATGGTTTCACCCGTGAGAACGCCGAGGTGCTGGTACCGCGGGCATTACGCCGTGTTGACGAGGGGTGGCTTCTGTTAAGCGACCCCAAACTGTTTGGTAGCAGCACCATCAAGATGTCAGAGGAAACATCAGATTCTTTCTATCGGGCGATGAACTTTCCGGTGGCTGCGATCACGGGAGATACGGGTTTCTTCACGAGTGACGAAGCGCAGCAAAGAATTGTCGGTATCGCGAATTTTGCACCCAACTTCCACCGGCTGACCGTCCCAGGTCCTCACCATTTACACATGGAGGGTGAGGTTGAATCGCTGGCTAGCCTGTTGACTCGGTTCTTCGCGACAGGGGAGCTTGTTACCGACCTCTTAGAGCGGGCAAGTTAAGCAGCGACAGGAATTCCTCTCGCGTCTTAGCATCTTCACGGAATGAGCCGAGCATGGCCGACGTCTTGGTGACAGAGTTTTGTTTCTCTACACCTCGCATCATCATGCACATATGCTCGGCTTCAATGATGACGCCAACGCCTTCCGCACCGGTTACTTCGCGGATTGATTCAGCGATTTGTAGCGTGAGTTGCTCTTGAATTTGAAGGCGCCTCGCAAACATGTCGACAATCCGAGCCACTTTTGAGAGACCCAGTACTTTGCCCAGTGGCAGGTAGGCGACGTGGCAACGACCTACGAAGGGGAGTAAGTGGTGCTCGCACAGCGAGTAAAGCTCGATATCTTGTACTAGAACCATCTCACTGGAATCACTTGGGAACAGTGCATCGTTAGTGACGGTCTTTAAGTCCTGATGATAGCCATGAGTTAAAAACTTAAAGGCCTCTGACGCTCTTTTCGGCGTGTCTTGAAGCCCGGGGCGCTGTAAATCCTCCCCAACTGCCTCAATTATTTTTTCCCAATGCTGTTCCATGCACCCCTCCCTAGGAATACGCGAATGGTATCATGACTTCTTGTTTCGAGGCTGAGCAGATGACGACATTTCGAGAGATTTTGATCGATGCAGAAACTGAGCTTTTGAGCGCTGATCTCTTCTTTGGACATGGGTATGAGTCAGCACACGATGAAGCTGTGGCCCTCGTACTAGCGGCAGCAGACTGCTCTTTGGTAGACACCAGTGCAGCCATCTTGGATACCGTGTATCCAGCCACCGCGTTGCCAAAACTTCGCGCCTTTCTAATCGCCCGATGCGAGGAGCGTTTGCCTGTGGCCTATATCACCGGAGAAGCCTGGCTAGGGCACTTATGCTTCAAAAGTGACGCAAGGGCATTGGTCCCTCGGTCACCTGTCGCCGAGCTCGTTCTGAACCAGTTCGAGCCCTGGTATCAAGGACCAGATCCGCAAGTCATCATCGATGTCTGTTGTGGCGGGGGAAGCCTCGGCATGCTCGCCAAGTCGCTGTTTCCGTTAGCGCAGGTGCTTCTGAGTGACCTCGACTCAGCCGCCTTGTCCCTAGCCTCTGAAAACA
>CACMGJ010000022.1 GCA_902613175.1 Halieaceae bacterium
GAAAGCCGAAGCCATTTTAGAATCACACATTGCTGAATTGGGCGCACTGGAGTGGCGATCAGATAACAGGATTGCCAAAGTCTCCGTCGTCGGCGTGGGTATGCGCTCTCATGCGGGCGTAGCGGCCAATATGTTCAAAGCCCTGGCTGAAGTGGGCGTCAACATGCAGATGATCAGCACCTCCGAAATCAAAATCTCAGTGATTATCGAAGAGAAGTTCTTGGAGTTGGCTGTACGTACGCTGCATTCAGCGTTCGGGCTCGATCAACCTCAGGCTGGAGAAGCACAGGACTGAGGTGTAGTCTGATCCTGTGTCTAATTAACAGGGAAGTTGACGATGCTTATTCTCACAAGGCGGATTAACGAGTCACTGGTCATCGGTGACGATGTCACAGTCACTATTCTTGGTGTCAAAGGTAATCATGTTCGTATTGGGGTTGATGCCCCGCGAGATGTATCTGTCCATCGCGCAGAACTTGCGCACAAAGGTGACGAGACACCAACTTCACGCGCGGACAAAGACGCCAGATAGCAGCTAGGGCGTCACTCAATTGGCCAAGTGCCGCCATGTCGTTCGTTGAATACGGTGCGATTGCACTCGATTTACATCACATAGCGCCTTCGTTAGTCTGCTGTTCAGAGCAATAATAATGAACAGGCAGGAAGCGAGTGACCTCTGAACTCACGATAGAACCCTTGACCCCCCTTATCGGCGCTGAACTTACCGGTGTCGATCTCAGGGCGGTGACCGAGGAGCAGGTGACAGGCATCCGAGCCGCGCTGTTGAAGCACCAGGTTGTCTTTTTCCGAGACCAGACCCTAAATCAGCAGGTCCATATTCACTTTGCGAGGCAGTTTGGTGAGCTAGAGATTCATCCAGCGACGCCAAAAGGCCAGAACAACCCCGAGGTGCTTCACATTGCCCATGGCCCCGAGTCTAAAGGCCGCGAAAATATGTGGCACTCTGATGTCACGTGGCGCGAAAGGCCATCACTGGGTTCGATTCTCAAGGCCGTAGAAGTGCCCGCAGTAGGGGGCGACACGCTGTTTGCAAATATGGTCGAGGCTTATGAACGGTTGCCGGATAGCATCAAAGATAAGATTGCAGGAAAATTGCGGTGCACGACAGCGCAAGGGTATTTGCTGATCGTCTCAGCAAGACAGCTGAGCAATTGCGGGAAACGTATCCGGTAATGGAGCATCCCGTTGCACGAACGCATCCAGAGACGGGCGCAAATGTGCTGTATGTAAATAACGCCTTTACCAGTCACATTAAGGGTATGGATGAAGATGAGAGCAAGGAGTTACTGCAGGCTCTATATCGCACAGCATCTAACCCTGAGCTTCAATGTCGTTTCCGCTGGAAAGCAGGCTCATTGGCTTTCTGGGATAATCGCGCCTGTCAGCATTTTGCAAGCTCTGATTACTTCCCACAGGTCCGAAAAATGGAGCGGGTGACAATCGCCGGGGACAGGCCGTATTTTAAAACGGCCGTTTAACCTTCACGTATGAAGCATGTTCGTCCACAGATTACAAAGCTTTTCACTGTAGCTAACGCGCTCAAGTTTGGCGCGGAGAAACCCAAAAAACGCGAGTAGTTAAAATTAGTCATCACAGTTCGAGTAAACCAATTCACCATCAATATAGGTCCGCTCGACCTTGACCGAGCTGATACGCTGAACTGGTGTGGTAAACAGGTCTTCAGACAAAATGACGATGTCGGCAGCCATGCCGACCATTAGACGCCCGGTTGTTTCGTCCTGATGCATCCCCCAAGCTCCGTTCGAGGTGTAAGCGAGAAGTATGGTCTCGAGATCGACGCGCTCTGCTCTGTTAAGTATCGGGAGATGATTTAGCGATTCACTCGCTAATTGGTCATTACCTATCCAATCCTGACGAAGCAGTGCGACCTCAATCGCTTCAAGTGGATTAAGTGAGCTAACGTTCCAATCGCTTCCTGCAACAACCACGGCGCCACTATCTGCAATACTCGCTATCGGATACATGCGATCCACTCGTTTCATACCTAAGACTGGAAGGTTCAAGCTCATTATCCATTCATCAGGCAATGCCCACAGCGGTTGAAAGTTCGCCACGACACCAAGCTGAGCAAAGCGATGGTGATCGTCAGGGTGTATTAATTGCAGATGAGATACTTGATGACGTAGATCTGAGTCACCCAAATCGTTACGAACTGCTTCAAAGGCGTCTAGGATTGATCTCACACCTCCATCGCCAACTGCATGTGTGTAGACTTGAATCCCACCTTGTACCAACTCGCTCACTATTTTATTGAGTGACGTCTGCTCATAAGTGAGATGGCCATCATTGCCCTCTGAGTCGATGTATGGACTTAGCAGCGCAGCGGTTTCACCTTCTAATACTCCATCAACAAAGAGTTTTACTGCGCCTAGCTTGAATCTTTTTGTTGAGAGTGCGTCACGTTGTTTTAACATCCGTGTGTAGTCTTCCAGTGAATCAAGCGTGAATAAGTCTCCGTACCCATAGGCGAGGGCTGCTCTGATTTTGACAGTCAACTTGTCGTTCTTATCGAGTTGGCGGTAGACCGCCACATCGTCGCTCCCTACCCAAGCATCGAAGGCGCTTGTAATGCCATACCGATTCATCTCCGAGAGAGCCGCCTGCATCGTCACCATCCGAGCTTCAAATGTTTCTGGTGGGAGGTGTTGCTCAACGAGTTCCATTGCCGACTCACGAAGGGTTCCAGTTGGATGACCCCGAATATCGCGTTCTATAACCCCCGCAGGGGGCGTCGGTGTCTTCTGTGTAACTTTGGCAAGCGTCATCGCCACTGAGTTGACGACCACCGCATGTCCATCAGAGGCTCTAAGTAGTACGGGCTTGGTATCGCTAAGCGCATTCATCCAAACTAGAGAAGGACCCTTTTGATCAAAAAAGCCGAGGTTGAGCCCCTCCGCGACAAGCCAGGCCTCTTGTGATGTTGAGAAGCAGCTTTTCAGCATTTGCTCGAGGTGGTCGATCGTTTCGGCCGATGCGACATCGCAGCCTAGGAGTGATCGTCCGCCCAGGAATGTATGAATGTGAGAGTCATGAAATCCGGGCAACACCATTTTACCGCTCGCATCAATCCACTTGGCGTCCGGCGACGCAACTTGCTCAGCCATGGCTAACGTACCCACGTGGATTAATTTTCCCTCACGAGCAACCAGTGCTTCAGCCAAAGGGCGAGTTTTGTCTGCGGTGTAAATGGTTCCGCCATGGATAACCATATCTTCAGACGCTGCTACCGACAGAGTAAAACTAACAGCAAACCACACTAGACATGTCCCTACTACAGGTCTTCTCCACATGTTTACTTTCATCGTTCTACGGACCCAAGCTGTTGGCCTTGCGAGTTTTACGTGATTCACTGTACGACTGTCTACCAACTCTAGCCTAGGGTCGTTCTAGATGATTCGCCATTTTCATGCCACGGATGCTATTGATTCAATCGTATCGGAGCTTCGCCGAACAGGTGTTGTTATTATCGATCAACTGGAAACTGATGAAGTCATCAGTCAGTTTAATACCGATTTAAGACCGGAATTCGACCGCCAGGGTCATCTGTTTCAAGGCGACTTCAATGGGTATAAAACGCTCAGGGTTGGTGCGGTCACTAAATATTCTCAAATGTTTCCTCGCTTGCTCGCTAATGATGTTGTGTTGGCAATCGCTGATGCGGTGTTGGGGGCTCATTGCGATGTTTTCCAGGTAGGCAGTACCACGGCCATCGAGATCTTGCCGGGCGAGTCTAGTCAGGTATTGCATGCGGATGACACCTGTTACCCAAGTCATCTGATGCAGTTCGAGGCGCAGATTTCAGTGCTGTGGGCCTTGGACGACTTCACAGAGGAAAACGGTGCTACCCGCGTGATTCTCAGGTCGGACAAACCGGATCATGAGTGCGAGTACGAGACGGCACCTATCTATAAAGCTGTCATGTCGAGGGGATCCGTTGTTATTTATTTGGGGTCCACCATGCACGGTGGCGGGGCCAATGAAAGTGATAAACCCCGAAAAGCACTTGTGAACACCTACTGTCTCGGGTGGCTGCGACAGGAGGAAAATCAGTACCTTTCGCTCGACCAGGAGGACGTTGATCAGTTATCGGACCCCGTTCGGCGGCTCCTTGGCTTTCAGGCGCACGGGCCGTTTCTCGGAGTATGGCCAGATGACCCTGATGGGTTGTGGTATAAAACTTAGCTAGCTAACCAGCCAAGCAGATACCGGTCTCACGTGGGTTTCTTTATTCGTGTGAAAAAGTAGTACGCGAGCGGGCCCGTGGCAAGCCCAAGGAAGCTTAAGGCCGAGTACCAGCCAATAGACCATCCAAAAATTCGGAGCTCATTGGTCCCAAAAAATATTAACGAGCGGTCAATTCCAGCCAGGTAAATTACTAGCATAATCAAGCCCAATGGTGCCGCTATCATCAGCGACAGGCCCGCTGTTCCGAGTGGAATTCGATAAGGACGCAGTAACTGAGGTTCCATGACTCGTAGACGGACTAAGGAGATCAGAATGAGCGCATAGGCCGCCACCATTAACATCACGTCAATGATGACCAGTGTCTGATAAGGTCCAATGATTAATACGCAGTTGATCGCAGCGACCGTGACGATTGCTGCTACGGGGGTTCCAAAGCGAGGACTTACTCGCAGTAGAAATTTGGGGAATAACTTGTCATCGGCTAGTGCGTACAAGGGTCTTGCGCATGAGCCCATATAGTCAAGGTAAAGTGCTAAATTCCCTAGTAATGCCGATGCCAGTAGTGCATGACCGAGTGCTGTACCGCCTAAGGAGCGTCCAATGTCAATAAATGAAACACTGTCTCCTGTGCCCGCTATGCCAAAGCGATCCCATTGACCAAATGCCGCTAAACTGGCCAAGGTCGGCAATACATACATTAATGCCACAAACGGAAGTGCGAGCATCAGAGCCTTTGGAATTATTCTTTCAGAATTACTCATCTCTCCCGATAGGGTGGAAAGGGATTCGTATCCAGAGTACATCCACAGACCTACGCTTAACCCCAGAATTAACGCACCGTCGCCACCCATTAAGTTTTGACCTGGAGGTACGATGGGATGGAAGGGATTGAATTGCCAGTTTGCAAGGCCGACGATGATTAGCACTAAAAAGGGCGAGATGATTAGTATCGAGAAGATGACCGAACTGAGAGCAACTAGTCGCAGTCCCACTATATTGATCACCGCGAACGCGCCGATGATGAACCAGCAGGCAAAGTAAAATAGGTTTTGGTTGAACCCCACATAACCTTGCAAATAATTGGCCGCGAGAACAACGTAAAGCGATGTGTCAACGAGAGTAGCGAGTGTCCACCACCATGCGCTGAGGAATCCCCAGAACGGACCGAGAGCACGCTTTGTCCAGTCGTAAAAGCCCGTATCGGGCATTGCTGAACCGAGTTCGCAGGCGGCCAGCGCCATGGGCATGGCCCAAAAAAAAGGCAGCGTAACAAGTAGGAGTAACGTTAGACCGGGGCCCGAGGAAGACACCATTTCCTCGATACCAAAAGAGCCTCCTGATACGAAGATGTACACCATGAAAAACGCACTGAGCAGTGGAAGTGGCGTTTGTCTGAGTGAAATTTCACCAGTCTCAGGATTTTGACTGTGCTTCAAGCTCCACCCCCTAGACCTACCGTTGTTCTGACCGCATGTAAGGTAGTTTAGACCTAAGCGAGATGAAGCCGCGGCACCTAAACTTTTCGTGTGAACACACTACATGGCACTAAGGTCCCTTCAAGTCTTCGATCGCTGAAGCTATTCTAGGGGTGACGCCACCATCGATCGAATCAGGGCTCAAGGCGTGACAGCTCGCTCTAAAGTATGCAAATACCATTGAATGAATTGCTGCAATGTAGCCTCGAACTCCGGATGGTATGGCCCCGGCTCGAAAAAACGTGAATTCACGCCTGCACTATTTCGGGTAATTATGTAGTCGTCTTCCTGGGTCGTGTGATGCCACAGCCATGTAACCTCATCAACATTATAGTCTCTATCCTCCAAGGCATCTCCTCTGACAAACCAGACAAGTTCCATATCAGTTTCAGTAAGTGATCGTGGAAGTATTCGGTACAAAACACAGTGATCAGGGTAATTCAACATGAAAGCCAAGGGGCCTAATTGGAAATCTCCAGCACCACCATCGTAGTTTTTGATGTTTCCCATCAAAGGAGCGACGGGTTTCCCATCTTTACTCCCTGTCACAAACCCATCAAACAAACCGTACCTCATGGTGTGAGCACAGGCACCGAAACTTGGTGCGTCAAGGTATATCTCGGTGTGCTCTTTTGAAATGCCAGGAATCCCGGTTACTTGATCGGCGCTATCCAGCATTTTCTGTACGATAGGGGCAGACTTCTCGTTGAGATCCTTTAGTGTATGCAGCTTCGCATACGCGCGATGAGACGTGGCGCAGTGATAGCACTCCAGGTAGTTTTCAACGACGAGTTTCCAATTTGCGTTTATTCGGTAGCGATTACGATGCGCAACTTTTGCATTGGCTAAGTCATAAGCACCCAACGGATCTTTGATGTTGTCCAGTGATTCAAGTAGATCTCCTGCCTC
The DNA here is from genome assembly GCA_902613175.1 of Halieaceae bacterium. Lineage (GTDB taxonomy): Bacteria > Pseudomonadota > Gammaproteobacteria > Pseudomonadales > Halieaceae > Luminiphilus. The sequence continues at coordinate 6,612 of CACMGJ010000022.1, forward strand.
TGGATCACAATTGAAGAATATCAATCCCATGTACTCGACACACCTAACTTGCTTTAACCCGTGACGGCTCGGATCGAAGTTGGCCATCACATGTGTTTCTCTCGCGGCTTTGAGCGAACCATCCGTGTTGTAGACCCAGCCATGGTAAGGACAGACGAATGTTTTACGATTGCCTACGGGGTCCTCACAGACTCGCGCGCCCCGGTGCCGACAAATGTTGTGCATGGCACAAATATGTCCCTCGTTGTCGCGCACCACGATGATTGAATCTTCACCAATCTCAACTAATTGATAGTCACCCGCTTTTGGAATCTCGCTGCTATGCAGCGCGTAAAGCCAGCTTTTAAAAATAAGATTCTCTAGCTCAATTTCGTGTACCAAATGAGATCGGTAAAAGTAGGGGTCCATGGCATGGCCCGGGCGCAGTTTCTGAGCGTCCAACTTCGACCGTATGCGGTCAGATGAATCGTCACCTGATGTTGCAATAGTAAACATGATTAGTCTCGCACTATCTTCTGGGGGCTGCTGATTAATGCGGGGGAGCGGGTGTTTGCCATCGACGAGCTGGTTTGAAAATCGGTGCTTCAATAACTTTGCAGGGTGCGTAGAGCTGTGTCCAATGGAGCTCCCTCTGGTAATAAATTTCTGCGATTAATTTATCCCCGACTACCCCATGTGGCATTTCCAATTGAGCATATGCCAGATTTGCCTTCGCCGTAGGGCACCAAGCCGCAGAAGTTACCGTACCCACTACCTTGCCATTTTTCATGATAAAAGAGTGTTCGGCTGGCTTGTTACCATCGACATCCAAGAGGACAAATCGGTACTTAGAACCTTTTTCCTGCACTGTTGCTAACGCAGCGCGTCCATTAAAAAGTGGTTTATTGAAGTCCACGAGCCACCCTAACCCCAATTCAAAAGGATTACGGGTGCGGCCAACACGAACAACCTCTTCTGCGGGCATAAAGTCGGTATTGGCTTGAAGGAAGCCTGCTTCAATGCGCGCTAACTCAAGGGCGTGGGATCCAAATGGTTTGATTAAATAGTCACGACCTAGTTCGAAAAGCTGATCCCACAGAGCTTCAGCACTTTCCGGTGGCACCCACACTTCGTATCCCAAGTCACCAGTAAACCCAGTTCGGCTTACCATCAGTGGCCGGCCCTCGAATTCATAGTGCGCCATTCCAAATGGTTTGAGTTGATTCAAATTCTCACAACCCAATAACGTGAGAATGGTGCAGGACGTGGGTCCTTGGACTGCCAGTCCGGCGATATCAGTCGAAACGTTTTCTACAGTGACATCGAATCCCAAGCTATTCCATGCAAGCCAGTCGTCTGCTCGCTGATAAGAGCAAAGCCGGAATTCATTATCGGAGAAACGAAAGATGGTGCCATCGTCTAGAACCTGTCCGGCGTCATTACACCAGATGGCGTAACCAACACGGTTAATACCAATCTTTGTAATATCTCTGGTCACCAGACGGTTGAGGTAAGTCTCTGCATCTGGTCCGGAGATTTGATATTTGTTCATCGGCGATAAATCAAAAACGCCAGTGGTACTGCGAATCGCAAAATACTCCAGTTCAACATCGAAGTAGGCGTTGGGCGTGGTGTAGCCCATCCAGTTCCCCCAGTCATTTAGTGCACACGCGGCCTCGACGCGGGAGTGAAATGGTGTTTTTAGAAGCATCGTATCTCTGGTCGGACTACTCATGCTAATGCTCCCCCTTTGATGATCTCTTTAGCCGCATTGCGTCCAGGCAAACCGAGTAGGCCGCCTCCTGGGTGCGCCCCTGCACCACACAAGTAGAGGCCCTCCACCGCGGTCTTGTATTGAGTAGACCCGGGAAAAGGCCGCATCATTAGTGCTTGATCTATCGATAACTCACCGTGATGCCAGTTTCCACCGGTGACATGGTGAGTCCTCTCAAAGTCCGCAGGGGTTACTAATTCGCTGGCGACGACGAGGGATTTTAGATCGGGTGCGTACGCACTGATCTCATTAATCAATTGGTCCGTCAGCGACTGCCGTGCTTCATCCCAACCTACGTTGGGCGAAAACGGTACGTAGTGAACAAGAGCAGACAGCACGTGATGACCCTCTGGCGATAGACTTGGATCGTCAATCGAGGGAATGCTGATGTCGAATAAGTGCTGATCACTTATCTCGCTGTATTTCATGGGATTAAGCGCAGTTTCCATGTCGTCCATAGGGGGAGCAATGATTAGCCGTTGGGATAGTTGGGCATGGTTAAGGCCAGTGAAAGTTGGCAGTGCCTTGAGTGCGATATGTAACTTCGCCGTGCCACAGCGATTTCGATACAGTTCCGCACGTTTTGCCATGCCTGCTTCCATTTGAGCGTAGCCAAGCATCGACTTGAAAGTGGTGGTTGGATCCGCACTGGATACCACTATCTTACTCGAGAGCAAGGTTCCATCGATAAGCTCTACACCCGATACGGCATGCCCCGTTTTTTTAATCGCCTTTACTTTGCAGCCTAGTTTGATTTCGACGCCAGCAGCCTCTGCCGATGAGGCCAAGGCCGAACCTAAGGCGCCCATCCCACCAATCACCTGTCTTGTGCCAGATTCACTCAGAAACTCGCCGGTGGCTTTGTGCAGGTAGGAGAACACGGTGTTTGGAGATCGCGGTCCCATAGTGGAGCCAGTTATCGCATCGAGTGCGATCGCACTTTTTAGCGCGGGGTGTTTGAAATACTCGTTCATCACATCGTAGATATTGATCAATGCAAGCCGCATCAAGTCCTGCATATGCGACTTACCGAGCATCTTCAAACCTAACCCTAATTTGAGAAGAGTAATTCGGTCAGTCCAATTTCTTTCCACAAGTTTTGGGGGACGCCCGTTATAAAGTGTTGCCAACACCTTGGCAAAGCGCCTCATTTGTGACCTAAAGCTTCTATAGTCCGTTACGTCTTCATTATCGATGGTCGCTCCTATTACCGTATCGCCATCGAAGGTGACGTGACTTGCGTCTGATTGAAGACTTATGGTGGATTTAGGGTCGCTCAGCACCAAGCCCGCACCACTAAGTTGCAGGTCCGATACGACCGTTTTATCAAGCTGGGAGAGCCATTGAGCGCAATCCGAAACGCGGTAGTTTTCAGCGAACTCGCGCGTGCTGGCACACCCGCCAGGCACTAGCCTCGCATCAATGACCAAAACTGTGTGTTTTGCCCTAGCGAGATAGGACGCACAGATAAGTCCGTTGTGGCCTGCACCAATGACAATCGCATCATAATCAGTCATCAGCGTATCCTCCCGGAACTGTGTTAGGTCGTTTTAGGTCCCTCAAGATTTCTCTCGCCGCGTTTGCTCCCGGCGCAGCCATGACTCCGCCCCCGGGATGGGTACCCGAGCTGCACATGTACATACCTTTGATGGGTGATCGATATTGCGCATATCCCGGGAATGGCCGATTGAAGAGCAATTGGTCAAACGTCAATTCCCCCATGAAAATATTACCTTCGGTAAGGCCCACTTCAGCCTCAATTTCACGAGGTGTCCTGGTCTCGCAGTGGAGAATTAAGTCCTTAAAATTCGGGCTGTAGTTAGAGATTTGGTCAATTACGGATTTTTCAAATCCGTCCTTATCTTCGTCAGTCCATTCTCTTCCTTCGACCTTCGGCGGCGCATATTGAACGAATACTGACATCATGTGCTTACCGGGTGGAGCCATCGTAGGGTCGGTGAGCGATGGAATCATCATGTCTAAGTATGGGTCTTTTGACCACGTTCCCGCTTTCCAGTCATCGTAGGCACGTTCTTGTCGTTCTAGAGAATCACTGAAGTGAAGATCGCCCGCCATTATGCGATTACGTGGATCCAGGCCATGAAAGACGGGTAAGCCATCAAGAGCAATGTTGAGTTTCCCTGAGCTACCTCTAATTTTGAAATTTTGGGCTTTTTTGACGACGCTCGCCGGCAAGTCTCTAGGATTGGTAATGTCTAAAAAAGTTCGCTTGGGGTCGAGGTTTGAAACCACAATTGGTGCGCGATACTCGGTGCCGTCTTTTAAAGCAACACCAACGGCTCGACCATTTCTCACGATGATTTCGTCGACATTCGCGTCGCAGATAATGTCGCCACCGAATGACTGAAATGCTTTCGAGAGTGCGCTCGCAATGGCTCCCATACCGCCTCGAGCAAAGCCCCAAGCGCCGACGTTACCATCTACGTCGCCCATATAGTGGTGCAACAGCACGTATGCCGTCCCGGGCGAATAAACCCCCAACGCCGTACCGATGATTCCACTTCCTGCCATGTGTGCTTTTATTACATCGGTTTCAAAGTATTCATTGAGATAATCACCGACGCTCGCGGTCCAGAACTTTATGGTGTCGAGCAACTTCTCTTCACCTAAAGACATGAACGATTGCGCAAACTCCATCAGATCCCGCAGGTCTCTTGGTTTAAGCGACGTCGGGTCGGGTGGCATTCTCATGAGATAGGGCCGAATCAGTTTCGTTTGCAAGCTGGTATCCGCAGCGTATCGATCATAAGCATTCGCATCACGTTTCGAGTGTCGAGCTATCTCTCGATAATGACGGTCATGATCTGCGTAGGTTCCAAAGTGATCGCCATTGCGCATAAAGGTAGCACCGCCGCCAAAAGGGACTACCTGTAACCCGTGGCGTGGCAACTCTAAATCGCGTGTAATTTCGGGTCGAAGCAGGCTTGAGACGTAGGAGCAATTTGAGTAATACCAACCTTTGTGCAACTCTCGGCTCACAGTTGCACCACCGATGTACGGGTTACGTTCTAAGACTGCAACACGTAATCCAGCCTTCGCTAAGTAGGCGCCATTGGTAAGGCCGTTATGTCCTGCACCGATAACGATAGCGTCATACTGATTCACTGTGATCTCCCCATCATCGTTTCTGTCGAAAATGGTGCCATGTTAGGGCTGGCGCGTCCACCCAGAATGAATGATCATTCATTCTCACGTTGCGCGATGAAAACATAGGTCATAAGCTCGCATGGACCCTAGCGACAAAAACAGAGAGTCTAAGTGAAAGCTGCCGCGACCCCGCAGAAGCGCCGAAAAATACTTCCCAAAGCACAGCGCCGACAGCAATTAATTGAGGCAACCATTGCATGCATTGCGCGGTATGGTCTCGCCTCGACAACCATGCACATGGTCACGCGAGAGGCTGGGCTAAGCGTGGGAATAGCGAATCTTCATTTTAAAACAAAAGAGAATCTATTGAGGGAGACGCTTAGGTATGTAGCTGAGGAGTATCACAAGGGGCAGATTGATATCATGAGAGGTCGCGAGGCTGACAACCTCAGTAACAGGCTCACAGCACTTTTGCATTTCCAGTTGGGCAGAGGTGTCACTCAACGCCACAAAATGTCAGTTTGGTTTGCCTATTATGGTGAGGTCGGTGCACGGCCGGTCTATCAGAAAATTGTATCTGCTTGGGATAGGGCTGCTGCGAGGGAGCTCGAGTTGTTATTCGCTTCGGTTATTCGAGAGGGAGGCTACACAGATATCGATCCGGGTGAATTAGCTATCGGCTACGCCGCACTGATTGATGGTTTGCATCTCGCGTTACTGGTGACTCCGCGAGAGCTGACAAAGCAGAATGCGAAGAAAATTGGGCGTGATTTTCTACGGCGCGCATTTCCCAATCATATTTAGCTAAGCAACGCGTTTAATGTTTATACGCCGCTTCAAGTGCTCGCGTTCTCGGTTTATGGATTGAGGGAGTCGAATTTCGTTTAGCGCTGTATTTTCGTAGGTGGGATGTAGTCGAAAATAAAGTTAATGCGTCCTTCGTCACCCTTATTCATGACGCTGTGCTTTTTTTGATTATTTATTTCATACACGTTGCCAATAATCATTTTCTGAGGCCGCCCATCAATCATAAATCTGACTCTGGGATTTGTGTAAATGGGAATATGTATCCTATGACCATAATGAAATGACGGGTGTTTGTCATGATGAGGCTTTATGACTCCTCCAGCTTCTAATCGGGCGGCCATGGCTCGGATGATGGTGCCCCCTCGAGGGTAGTGGTCTTCCAAAATTTGGTGCATCAGGGGGAGGGCCTCTTCTGCCAAAAGATCCCACCCAACGTCTTTCGCGACTTCTATATTTGGCCAACCTTGTCCATCAGTAAACACTAAGACAATGGATTGAGTATGCTGGTGAACTTCGTATTCAAGTTGCCGGAATTGGTTCCCCCACCAGGCTTCCTCTGGCAGCGATAGAATTTTATTTTTCAGCGGCTCGATGTCGTAACATCCCAGCTCCTTAATGGGTACACCAATATCCATAACGATATCTCTCTAACGTTCAATTGAGGATGGACAAACTGACCCGGAGGATCAACTGCTCGACAAAACTCTCACTTTTTGGTTGTTAACTTCGGCGAGGTGTTCAAGCAGCATAGGAGATCAATTTCGAGCACTAACGTAAATGAGTGCGTAGACCGAGAAAGCTACTGCCGCTGAAACCGTACACAAAATAAATACGCCGCTAAAACCCCAGCCGAAATCAAGCATAAAGGAAGCTGCAAAAGGGCCAACCGTCTGTCCTAATCCTTGTGCACCTGGGATGAAAGCGGCAGCGCTGCCCGATCTGTCGGCGACCGACACACCGCCCATTTGATAAACATCAATAAAAATCCAGAGGAAATTGAACATGGCAACACTGAACACAAAGAAAGCTGCACTGATATTGACCGCTAGTAGACCTACAGCAAGCATCATCATTAAAAACGTAACAAGAATGGGCTTCTCGTAGTCGAAATGTTTGAGCACGTACATGGCCACAAAACAGCCAAAGAAAGACAGCAGTACTGACCAGGAAATAACTTGTCCGGCCCAGTCTCCATCTAAACCCGCCGCTTCAGCCGCAAGTTCTATGTTGGCCCAATAAGCTCCTATATTAATGTAAGAGATCACGATAGCTGCTATGCCAATCCAAGCCAGTCCCGTTCGTGGCCGTGGCGCAGCCAGGGTCTCTGGATGCTCTGCTGACGAAAGATCTGTTGTTGGTATGATTCTGACGAATGGGAGTGTCACAACATAGGTCGCAATAAAGAATAGATAAATCCCGGTCATTGTCAGGTGTGGTATCAATTGCAGCTCTAGGAACTGGGAAATCGCAAAGGCAAGTAACATCCAATTAAATGCCTCCCTCGGTTTAGTACAAGCGCCGAGCCCCGCCACGGCTACAGCTGTATAGAGGCCTGAACCCAGCCCCGCGAGCAGTCTGAGGCCGAGGGTGGTTTCGTAATCAACATACTGTGTGCAAAGGGCATTGGCGACGATTGCCAGCGCAATACCCAAATAGGCTAGCGTTTGTCTGCTCAGCTTTCGAATCAGTGCGGCCGTAGTAGATGCACCCAAAAACAAGCCCATCAAGTCGGCAGACGCAACCCGGTTCACTTCAACCTCGGTGAATCCAAGTTGATCCACCCAGGCACTATTGATTGCAGGCAGTGCCACTAGCACGCTGTATCCGACCAGCGTCATGAACAGGCTCAAGAGGAAAGGACCTCTCTGATCAAAGGGATTACTTGATGAGTATGAATCGGCAGTTGTTGTGTTCACTTCGGACCTCATAAAAACGTTGCGTCGAAGACTTTTGGTGGTGTGCCGGGACCACTGTGTCATTCTGGCCGACCGAAGGCAATTATCGTGATTCCTTTTGTGCACAATAGCGGCATGGACAGCTGAAAACTCGTACACTGGTGCCCGAGTCGAATGTGAATAAGTAAAGAGGTATGGATAGTCAGCATCCCCGAAGAGTCTTTGAGCGGTCCATCGAATGCCTGAGAGCCGGTCGTATCGACGAGGCTGAGTCAATGTGCCGAGAAACATTACAGACGGACCCAGGCGATATTAATTTTGTTGCTCTGCTGGGTTCCATTCTTGTTGAAAAAGGAGAGCTCGAAGAGGCTGAAGCGTTACTTACGCGCGCAGTAAAGGCAGCGCCTGGGCACGCGAAAGCACTAGAGGATCTTGGAACTGTTCTGTTGAACCTTAATAGGGCTGATCAGGCAATTCCACATCTCACGCGCGCATCTGAATTGCGACCCGAGCACCCGCCGCTGTTGAGTAAACTAAGCGGAGCTTACTTAAGCGTAGGTATGGTATCTGAGGCTGAGAAGTACAGAGCAAAAGCAGCGGCACTGTCACCAGAGCAGGCAAAGTTAGAGGAGGCTACCCGCCTGTTCGTCAGCGGACGGTTCCGTGAGTCTGAAGTACTTGCGCAGGAACTTGTTCGCGGGAATCCAACCGACGTGAATGCCGCTTTATTGCTAGCGCGCCTTGCGATCAATGCCAGCTGTTTTGAGGATGCGAGAGCGATTCTGGAAAAAATAACGGCAATGAAGCCTCGATTCGTTGCGGCATGGCACGACTTAGGCACCGTGCTTAAGGAGTTGAATGAGCATGAGAAAGCCGTTGAGGTCTTAGCGCATGCGGTGGGGTTGGACCAAAACAATGCGATGAGCCATTATTATTTCGGTGCGGCATTGGCTATGGCGGCAAAGCCTGAGGACGCCATCGTTTCATATCAGAAAGCGGTGGCCATTGATCCAAACTTAACAGGCGCGCACATCGGCCTTGGCCATGTCCTGAAGACTGTCGGAGATCAGTCAGGGGGAATAGCAGCCTACCGGCGCGCTATCGAGTTACGACCTAATTTTGGGGAAACCTATTACAGTCTTGCTAACTTAAAGACCTTTAAGTTTGAACAGAGCGATATAGAGGAGATGAGTCTCAGGCTAGCGGACGAGAATCTGCCTGTGGACTGCAGAGTTCATTTTGGTTTTTCATTGGGTAAAGCCTTTGAAGATTTGAAGGACTATGAGCGGGCGTTTGAGCACTACGAAATCGCCAACCAGCTCTACCGAGACACCATAGCCTATGACCCAGTTCAAACTGAAGTGGCTCACGAGCGCATGCGCGACATATTTTCTGAGGAATACTTTTGCGATCAGCAGAGTAGAGAAGTCTGCTCAGACTCAGATCCAATTTTTATTGTAGGTCTGCCGCGATCAGGGTCGACTCTACTGGAGCAGATCCTTGCCAGTCATTCTATGGTTGATGGCACCAGCGAGTTGCCCGATATTTCAATGATTGCGCAGGGTTTGACACAACCCCGATCGGGGCAAGTTTTCCCTCAGTGCATGCCGGATTTATCGGACCAGCGCGTTAAGGCCCTTGGTGAGCAATACCTCTCGCAAACAAGGAGGCACAGGGGCGGAGCACCTATGTTCACGGACAAGATGCCAAACAACTTCGCCTATGTAGGGTTCATCAAAACTATGCTACCCAATGCCAAGATTATTGATGCTCGCCGACACCCAATGGATAGTTGTTTTGGGTGTTTTAAGCAACATTTTGCAAAGGGGCAAACCTTCACCTATGACCTATTCGAGCTCGGCGAGTTTTATCTTGAATACACAAAATTGATGGATCATTGGGACAATGTTCTGCCCGGCACAGTGCTTCGTGTTCAATACGAGCAGGTTGTAGACGACCTAGAATCACAAGTAAGGAGAATTTTAGAATTCTGTGAGCTCCCGTTTGAGGACGCCTGTGTGAACTTTCATGAGACAAAAAGAGCGGTTCGGACGGCGAGTTCTGAGCAGGTCAGACAACCTATCTACCGTGGGGCAGTCGCTACTTGGAAACGTTACGGTACGAATTTAGATCCACTGCGAGATATATTGGCACCCGTATTTCCAGAGTGGGATAAATAATGGCTCTAGCGACTAACTTGCCGAAGCTGATTGCTACGTCTGTTGTTCGGGGTTCACAAAAGGGACAGAGTCACGGTGGGGTCTACCTCATTGATTTTGAGCATCAAATCGTAGAGCAAAAGATCGACTGGAACTCGGGGGATATCGATTTCTCCGGGAGAGGGTGGGACCGAGGCTTGCGGGGCATCGAGTTCACTGAAGATTGTCTATGGATTGCGGCGAGTGATGAATTATTCTGCTACTCGCCAGACTTCCGCGCAATTGCCTCCTTCACAAATCCCTACTTAAAACACTGCCATGAAATAAGTCGCAGAGACCATTTGCTTTTCCTCACCTCGACAGGCTTTGATTCTATTTTGGCCTTCGATTTAAACGCTAAGGAATTTGTTTGGGGACTGTACATCTCAAAAAACGGGAATGAATGGGTCGGACAACCTTTTGATCCGCGCGCAAAAGGAGGCCCTGCTTACGTCAATTCATACCATATCAATATGGTGCGTGTTGATAAGGACGGTATTTCTTTCAGTGGCCTTAACACCCAAGCCCTGCTTGCAGTCTCCGCCGATATATCAATCAAAGAAATCTGTAGTCTTCCACGGGGCTGCCACAACGCGATGCTATTTGCTGATGGCGTTATCTTCAACGATACGGGGGCCGATAATGTGCGCTATGTTTCGCGGTCCTCGGCAGCAGTTCAGGTTCAGGTCCCGGTATTTCCGAGAGCCGAGCTCAATTTTATGGGTGTGGACGATTCAAAAATCGCGCGACAAGGCTTCGGGCGTGGTCTTTGCATTCTCGATGATGACCTTGTTGCCGCTGGGTCTTCACCGTCTACTGTGTCCATCATCGATATCGTGAAGGGAGAGAGGCTTTATGCGGTGAACCTCACTATGGATATAAGGAACGCGATTCATGGGCTGGAGCGCTGGCCCGCTGAGTGGGCATAAAAAAGGGCATTCGACATGCCCTTTAAATAGATGAGTTTAGGTTCAGAACAGTTTTCTAATCGACACGCCCCAATTTCTGGGTCGTATTACATTAGAGCTATTTCTTCCCCAAAGCGGATCGAAGTCAGCACTGTCTTCGTAGGTAATACCCCTCTCATCCGAAAGATTATTGACGTAGATGCGAGCCTGCCAGTCGTCCATATCGAGCGTAAAAATTGCATCGGTGATTCTGTAGTCACCCTGCTTCAATCTGGCCGATGTGAACCCATCGGTTAACTGATTTAGCGATGTGCCAACAAAATTGTGCTGAAACCTGAATGCACTGCTACCACCCATGAAATTTAACCCTGAATACTCGAGGTACATCGAATAACTTTCATCAGCAAATAGGGGTAAATCGGTTTTGGGATCTAGGCCAGAGGGTATTTGACCACCCGCTGCTCGTGGCTCCTCATAAAACTCTGGTGCATTAACGTAGGCTTCGCGAATATCGGTGAAGTTAAATCCAAACTCTATGCTGTCTCCAATCAATGCCTTGAAATCAATATCGACACCTGTAACGGTCGCGTCGCCTATATTACCCACCGCAATTTGAAATGGAACACTACCAAAAAGGGGATCGCCATTCTCATCAACATCACTGTAACTCGCTAGATTGAAGCTCGGGTCAGTTACCTCGATCTGCATGTCATTCCACTTCATGTCGTAGTAGACCGCGTTGAAGACTACCCTCCCGTCGTTAAACGTAGACTTTAGTCCGAACTCTGTATTTTCCAAAAGGTCTGACTCGTACGTGGCACCCAAGGTTGGCCCGCCCTGAGAAATACCTCGATTACGGTTTGTTCCTCCGACTCTATAACCCTCTGAGTAAACCCCGTAAAGCATCACATCATCTGTGACTTGCAGCTCCAACCCAATCTTCGGAATGAAGCCATCATCCTTCGCTTTTCTATCCGGTAAGTATTGCTCCTCGCGCCCGTCCGGTCGTTCAACCGCGTAAATCAACTCTCGGTCAACTTCATACCAGCGGCCGCCTAACATTGCTGTTAGTCGATTCTCAATTAACTCTACGTCCATCTCTCCGAATACGGCCATATCGGTGCGATCGGTTCCCTGATAGGAGTTCCACCAAGCATCTGTAGGCGCTATGCCCGGATAGTAGTAGCTCCAGGCAGCGAAGGCAGGCGAGTTTCTATAGCCATCGACGTAACTGTGGAAGTCCCAAAATTCTTCAGATTCCTGCCAAAAAGCACCCAAGGTCCAATTTACTCGCTCTCCCGCGCTCGACAAGCGAATTTCTTGGGTAAGGCTATCGTTACTCTGGTCGTTTACTAAGTAACCCGTCGGGTCAAGTCCGAAGTCATACGTTGCATACCCGTAATAAACGCCAAACGAGTAATGGAAGTAGGCCGCGTAGCTTTGGGTATCGTTGGTATAAACCATTTCTCTGTCGTAATACGATGTAGCTGATACAAGCTGCGCAAACCCGAGATCTCCTTCAATCACGAGACTAGTCTGGAGCCATTCGTCGGTTCGGACCTCTTCCGCAAACTTAATAGTTTCCAAATCGCCGACAGAAGGGTCGTAGTCGTTGTAACCACTGGCCTCGAGTTCCTGATAGTTTGCCGATGCAGTTACTGTCCAGCTATCATCGACGAACCAACGTATAGCAGCTCGACCACCCTGCCAGTCAACGTCGTTGAAGTCTTCTTTCACCATGCGATCGTTGGTTTTTTGGCCTCCCAAACCAGAACCAAATACAGTATCCGTTACGGTTGCCCCCATGACATTATCAATGTAGCCAGCGTCAGTCGAAGTGAAACCAGAGAGGCGTATGGCAACGCTGTCGTTTAATGGAATATTTACGGTTGCATCCAAATCATGGCTAGTTCCGCCTTTTGTAGTTGATCCAAATCCAGCTCCGATGTTCGCCGAAAATTCGGTTGGATCTGGTTTGTTTGTAATGACACGAACTGCGCCACTTTGTGAAGACGCTCCATAAAGTGTCGATTGCGGACCGGCCAAAGCTTCAACTCTCGCGAGATCTACAGGATAAATATCGGGCGAGGCAGAAGTCAGTGACATCGGTTGCTCATCAAGATAAATTGCCGCAGTCGGGTCTACCAAGAAACCGCCTCCGTCGCTAATGCCTCTAAAAATAATAGTATTTTGACCGGGAGTCGTGGTTGAAATATTTAGTCCCGCAACAAAGCGCGATAAGTCTTCCAATGTTGTGATTCCCTGCTTTGCAATGTCTTCACCCGAGAGCGTTTGCACCATCATTGGAATTTCTTGAGATGTCTCGGCGCGCTGTCTCGCCGTTACAACAATTTCCTCTAACACGGCCTGACTCATCGCCAGTTGCGCGCTTGTCAATCCCAACGCAGCCGCTACGCAGGATGTAATAGCCTTTTTGGGAAGGGTTGGACCGCATAACGCAGTGCTTTTAGAAACCTTGGTCATGGCGCTTTCCTTGGTCTTGTTAAATTTTTATCGTTTGTGTGTGCTCGTACCGCATGCTCCGACTACTAAACGTAGTACAAACTGCGGCCCATTACCACCTTGTAATGATGGCGGAAAGTAAGGTTCCAGTTAAACTTGTAGTTGCGCTGATCTAATTCTGATAGCAAGCGGAGATATGTTGTTTACACATTGTTTCTTGCCTTTCATAAAAAGAGCTCAATAACCGATAAAAGGTTTGCCGGTGCGCTCGCTTCTACCTGAGCGCTAATTTGCTTTTCAACTTTAATCGGAAAAAAAAGAATGTGCTACCCGCACCCACGACCGCGAATCTATACATTCATGTGATATCGCGGATCGAAGAGGGTGTGATATCCTCTCGCTTTAAAGAGATCCAGCGGTCGTGAGCTTCATAATGTGACGAGTTTTGTGGGCATTTTTGTAGCCACAAGCCGACCTTCTGAGCGCTGGCAGTCCTAAGTGACTGATCTACATACACGGAGAAGTGGCCGAGTGGCTGAAGGCGCTCCCCTGCTAAGGGAGTATACGTTAATCGCGTATCGAGGGTTCGAATCCCTCCTTCTCCGCCAATTTTTTAAATAAAAACAATAAAAACAGAGACTTGTAAGCGATAGCTACCTCTACGCACACATATAAGTGCGTAAGGCAAAACACTCATTTAGTTGCACCCACTTCCCCCAATGAAATTGAAATAATTCCCTCTTACGCTTGTCCGATCTGTTGCACGGACGTGGCCAAAGTGACTATTACTCTGCTCGCGATCATCGTCGTAATCCTTCTATTAGGTAGAGCGAGATTTCTTGGCCTTACAAGTGGGTTGATCAAGTTTTTCTTATTCCTTTTGCTAGCGGCGTTTGTTTTCGGATTGTTCGTTGAAGACCCATGGGGTGTCGCGTTATTTTTGGGGATCCTAGCTATCGCAGTTCTCTCCGCAAAATGGATCTTAAAGAACTAGTGATGAATGTTATGAATGACGAATTTTTGGGTAGATTCATACGGTTTGAAAGTTATCGATTCCGAGTTGGGCATTGGGTCGTCATGTTAGTTGGTTGTGTAGCATGCTGGGTCGAACAGGTAGGCTCGATCGATAGACTGCTAGCAGTCGCGCAACGGCTTGGTGAAGACCTTTTTTTTGGCTTAATAAAAACGCCCTTTGTCGTCGACGTATTAGCTTTCTTGGTTTTCGTAGCTGTTGTCATAACTTTGGTTAGCACTCAAATGGCTTGGGCGATGAATCCAACGCGAGGCAGGGGAATCATTCCCTTTTATAGGCCTTCCTGGTATGCCTACTCTGTGTTGATTTTTGCTTCAATTACTCTTTACTTTATCAATCAGGACACTGCATTTAGCCACATGACTTGGACCGAGTTCACCCCTTACTGGCTTACTTTCTTTGCGTCGACAATGCTCCCAATGCTTTTATTTAATTCTCCGCAGTAGTGGGTTCACTAGACAAGGGGTGATGCTCGCCAAACACCTTTTCCGAACCACGATTTGATGACCGATATGTGACTATGCGTCAGCCATCAATTCATCAACTGCGTAGCTGAATTCGTAGCGTGGGCTTAATCACTTCAGACTGAACCTTTAATCGCGAAAAGCCCACGATTGCATCGCATCAGCGATGGCATCAAAAAGGGGTGATGCCCAAGCCCCACCCTGCTCAATACTGCCTGCTTTCTCCACGATATCGATCGCGCGGGCGACCTCAATGATGGTTACCTCAGGCCCGTACTCAGCAGCACGTTCAATGAGTGGATGCCATGCGTCCGAGGAGCCTTCTTCATCTGATAGTCCGCCCCGTACCCGAGCGCCTCGGTTTCCAAGTTTCACCGCCTCATAAAAAGGCGCCATATATTTCTGAAGATGTGCTTCCCATTCGGGGTTTCGTTTATTGGTCCCGGACACGAGCATTTGGGCACCCGGTAAGGGGTTTTGTGCATTCGGGATATGCGCATCGGCTGTTAGCAGGACCGTCTGAACACTGGTGTTCCCTTTATGTACGCCAGCGATGAAGTGCTCCAATGCTTGAAAGCCGGGCAGATCCTCACCGTACTGGGTAATAGAGGGAGTCAGCACAAAAAATCCACGCGACTCAAGTCGCCTTGCGAGTGCACGCTGGGTGATGGTGTTCCACTCTTTTCCAATATGCCTGCCGTCAACCATTGCCCCTGGTTGCATGGCAGATGGATCGGTGTATTGCATCGGTAAGACCGCTATAGGCTTTTCGGTGTGAATGTGGATGCCTGCAACGTCAGCATGGGTCCAGTTTTTTCCCGTGTAGTTGAAGCGAACCTGATAGAGTCCGGAGCCTTTTTCGAAGGTAAAGGCGCGGTCGGCATCCATGAATGACCGTGTCGTCGCTGCGTGAATCGGCGAAGCGATTAGCGACGCAGCAAGTAAAAGGATAACGGCGAGGTGTCTGCGAAGGAGTATCATGCAGTGCCGATCCGGTACACCCGTCTTGCGACGCCGGAAAACAGAAGGTCTTTTTCCTTTTCGGAAAAATCCAAGGTCATCTTTTTTAGACCGTTCCATAGCACGCGGTAACCAATCGAGAGTCTATCTACCGGAAAGTTACTTTCGAACATACACCGCTCGACACCGAAGCGGGCTATGGCATGCTCATAGTAACGCGATTGCGCTTCCACAAACTCGTCTGATGAGGGCGGAGTCGAGCGCTCATGCCATCCGAACCCGTTATCGGGCATTGCAAGGCCTCCCAGTTTCGCAAAGACGTTGGGACATGCTGCAACGCGTTCAATATCCTCTTTCCATTGCTCAAAGATGGCTTCTTTTTGACATGCAAATTCACCGACACCCAAAGGCGTCCCAAAGTGATCAAGAATCATGGCTGTCGCAGGTACGGCTCGGGCGAGTTCGACAAAATCATTTATCTGAAAATGGTATAGCCAGGTGTCATAAGTAAAACCTCTTTCTCCAAGGCGAGCCACCCCTGCTTGGAATGCCTCGCTTGACATAAGGTTTCGATCGGAACTTCCTGGAATCGCCAAGCCCTCGATGTCGCCGGCAGAGGCACCTGCATGACGTATGCCTCTGAAGAGACCCTCGGCGGCTTCTTCGTGGGCATCAAGCAGGTCATCGAGCTGCTCTGAGCGCAGGTCAGCATGCGCGACAATGCCGGCAATTTGCGTTGGCGCTTTTCGCTCGCGCGCAATACTGGCTGCTTGCGCGACAAACGCTGTTTCACCTACGCATCGAAGAAAATCAGGCCCCTCCTTTCGGTAGGCTGCGCCACATTCCATAAACACGGTTTGGCTAACTGCATGGCCATCCGATGTGTCGGCTAACAGTTCATCAATGTTGTAGCCCATAGAAGCTTGGGGCCAGAGGTGGTGGTGCGGATCCACGATATCACGTTCAGGATCGATAACCGTCTCAGATACTTGTTCGAGCCACTCATTATTATTAAACATGGCGTACCTCTTTGTTGTGTGAGCATAGGTAAAGATTACCGTGTGGATGGCGTTGTTTGGAATGTTTCGTCACCTGCTATTGTGAAATAGGCATGGTCTTTGCAATGCTATCTCCCAAGCAGTGAATTGGTTTTCCATCGCGTGAGATTTAGCAGTGAGTTGTGACAATTTGGATCAACAGTTCCTTGAGACTTTTATTCAAAAAGAGGGACTGAATGACATCTTTAGGCGCAATGTCACTAATTATTTCAATGCCTATGCACATCGGCTCGCTCAAATTGCCGAAGCGAGCTCTCGACCGATTATTGTTGGTCTTAACGGTGCGCAGGGCTCAGGCAAATCAACTTTAAGTCAGTATCTAAGCCAGATGATGCCAATGCAGCTCGGCGTGGACTGTCACGTTCTCTCTATTGATGATTTTTACCTATCCAAGGCCAAGCGCAAAAGATTGGCGGCTTCGGTTCATCCTCTTCTGGGCATTAGAGGTGTTCCAGGAACCCATGATGTTCCCCGGCTTTTGGACGCTTTGGCAGAGTTTATTGATCCTGGGGTTCAATCGGTGACGGTGCCTATTTTTGACAAGCTTGCAGATGATCGCACCAGAAAGGTGCAAAGGATCCAAAAGAGTGCAAAGCCAACCGTTATTTTGTTTGAAGGGTGGTGTGTTGGCGTTCCAGCGCAACACCAACTTGCGCTTTCGGTGCCCGCGAGTAGCTTCGAGTTTTCGAACGATAAGAACGGTGTCTGGCGATCCTATGTGAATGAGCGCCTGGGAGGAGACTATGTCGACGTTTTCAAATTGCTCGATCGTTTGAGTATGTTGAAGCCACCTTGTTTTGAGGCTATCTATGACTGGCGCGTTGATCAGGAAATACGCCTGGTTGCTCGGCGTCGCGAAGACTCGAGTGACACATCCATCCGAGGCATGTCGGTTAAACAAGTAGGCGAGTTTGTCGAGAATTTTCGGCGACTCACTTGTCATGCGATCGAGGTGCTTCCCGATCTCGCAGTCGAAACCTGGGAGTTACAGGCTGACCGCTTGGTGCTCAAGGAGCGCTTACGATCGTGAGTGAACTTCCCGTTATTTTTACCGATCTTGATGGAACGCTTTTGGACCACGATACCTACAGTGCCGAAGAGGCGCGATCCGTCCTTGAAAAGGTGACGGCCAAGGGCATTCCAGTTATTCCCGCAACGAGCAAGACCTATGATGAGGTTGTTGAGTTTCGCAACTCGATGAATCTGACGCATGCGTTTATCGTCGAGAATGGCGCAGCCCTCTATGTGCCGATGGATACCGATATTCGCTGTCCGATGGGCAGTAAACTGTTTGAGGGCTGCTGGGTCCGAGAATTTGGCGTCAAGCGGCAAGCACTCTGCGATGTGCTGGAAGCGCTAGATATGAACGGTTCTTACCAGTTCAAGTCATTGACCGATATGCGGACTCCCGAAGTCGCTGCCATAACCGGCTTGGACTTGGCATCGGCGCAGCGCGCACGGCACCGTCTTTATTCAGAAACACTGGATTGGCGCGATAGCGAAGCCGCATTAACCACATTTTCAGATGTACTCACGGGCATAGGGTTCTCGGTATCTCAGGGCGGGCGTTTCGTACACCTGATGGGACCTAATAACAAGGGCATCGCGGCACAGTGGTTTCAAGCGCTTTTAAAACGTGAGGTGACGCCAGATGTCGCGACAATTGCGGCCGGTGACGCTCCGAATGATCGCGAGCTTTTGGAGATGGCGGATTACGCGCTTTTGATGCGAAACGCGCGGGGTAAGCCTCTCAAGTTGCAGCGCTCGGGTCCGACGTGGCTATCAGACAGTGCGGGCCCCATTGCTTGGGTCAAGGGCATATCAGACATATTAACGAGTATGGGGTGGGACATTTAGTGGCTGATTTTTATCAAACGCCGTATATCTCGACATTGCACAATCTGCGTAACAGTGCGGTCGAGGAAATAGAGGCGCAATTAGTTAATTTCTCTACCACGAGGCCTCTCGGCTTAATCTTACCTTCCTTGTATTCAGAGCTTGAGACGCCTGCGATGCCCAACATTCGGGAGGAGCTCAAGAAAGTACCTTATCTCTCTCAGATCGTGGTCGGGTTAGACCGAGCTGATGAAGATGACTTTGCGTCTGCCCTGCGGTTCTTTTCAGAGCTGCCTCAACAGCATCGTGTCATGTGGCACGACGGCCCGCGCTTGAGAGCCATTCATTCGGAGCTAGCAATCAGAGGCTTGGCTCCGCATGAGCCCGGGAAAGGGCGCAACGTCTGGTACTGCATGGGTTATATACTGGCAACCTCGCGAGTCGATGCTGTAGCACTGCACGATTGTGACATCCTCACCTACGACCGAAGTCTGCTGGCGCGCTTAATTTACCCCGTCGCGCATCCGCAATTTTCCTTCGAGTTTTGTAAGGGCTATTACGCGCGTGTTGCGGGCAATAAACTCAATGGACGAGCCTGCCGGCTCTTGGTCGGGCCACTGATTCATGCCACAAAGCGTGTCCTCGGTGAAAACGACTTTCTCAACTATCTTGACAGCTTCCGTTATTTGCTCGCAGGTGAATTCGCCTTCAGGCGTGACCTGTTAAATGATATGCGGGTTCCCAGTGATTGGGGGCTAGAGATGGGCGTGGCATCTGAGATGTACCGAAACAACAGCACGAACCGTATCTGTCAGGTTGAACTTACTGACTACTACGACCATAAGCATCAGGATTTATCAGCGAATGATGCCCAGCGGGGGTTATCCCGTATGTCGCTTGATATCACAAAATCACTGATACGTAAGTTGGCTATTCAAGGCGAGGTCTTTAATCAAGAAACCTTCCGTACCCTCAAGGCGACGTACTATCGTGTTGCACTTGATTACGTAGAGAGCTTCCGTCGAGATGCCATGATGAACGGTCTCGATTTTGATACCCATGCGGAAGAGCAAGCGGTTGAATTGTTTGCAACCAATATTCTCGAGGCAGGAAAACAATTTTTGGAGCGCCCGTTGGACACTCCGTTTATGCCGACATGGTCCCGAGTTGTCAGCGCTATACCCGACATCTATGAACGTTTGGTACAAGCCGTTGAGGAGGATCACAAAGAGTTTTCAGTTCGGGGGCGCTAGTGTTTGGTCAGAGAGAGCGAGTCCGCTTTTTAATAGGTCAGTTGTATCGACCCATCGTTGGTAATGAGAGCGTCAATAAGATTGTTGATGATTTGATTGACGCTATCGGTGCATCAGCATCAGCTGCTCACCCCGGTCGGGCTCACCCTGCAGACCTATGGTCTCAGCGTGACGTCGCGCTCATCACCTACGGTGACTCGATCGTGGATGGTAGGTCGAAGCCCCTCAAGGTGCTCCGCGACTTTTGTGAAACATGGTTGGGAAGCTGTGTCACCTGGGTTCATATTTTGCCTTTCTTTCCTTGGACGTCGGATGATGGTTTTTCCGTTCTCGACTACTCATCGGTGAACCAAGCGCTGGGCGACTGGAACGACATTAGTGATATCGCAACCGATTATCGATTGATGGCTGATTTGGTGTTGAATCACTGCTCAAGCCGCTCCGCGTGGTTCGAAAACTTCAAGCTCGGTGTCGACCCAGGGAGGGGTTATTTTTTTACCAAAGAGCCCTCGTTCGATGTCTCGAGGGTCGTACGACCGCGAACCTCTGATTTGACGATGCCCGTCGTAACGTCGGAGGGTGAACAGCAAGTTTGGTGCACCTTTAGTCACGATCAGGTGGATTTCGACTTTTCAAATCCTGACGTGCTGTTGGAGTTCACTCGGATTATCCGGCTGTACCTTGATCGAGGGGTTCGCATTTTCAGATTAGATGCGGTCGCTTTTACCTGGAAGCGCTCAGGAACCACCTGCATCAACCTACCCGAAGCTCATGACCTGGTTCGACTACTGCGCTCTCTCATTGAGTGGGTTCAGCCCGATGCCATCATTATCACCGAGACCAACGTTCCTAACATTGAAAATCTTGCCTACTTTGGTCAGCGCGATGAAGCGCATTGTATTTATAACTTCGCACTTCCCCCGCTACTCATTCATACCCTCGTCGAGGCAGACAGTTCGCGCATTACACGCTGGCTGATGAGTATGCCGCCAGCCATTCTGGGCACCACCTATTTCAACTTCCTAGCTTCACATGATGGCATTGGCCTCCGACCGGTCGAGGGTTTGCTCAGCGAGGGTGAGTTGGACTCGATGATCGATCAGCTCCAAGAGAACGGCGCTTTGCTGTCCTGGCGTGAACATGCTGATGGGGCGAGAACAGTCTATGAAGTAAACGTGTCTCTGTTTAATGCGTTCAAAAAGTCGGATGAGGCGGTCGATAGGACGCTTGACCGCATGATCCTCGCTCATGCGATTTTGCTAGGGTTGGAGGGTGTTCCAGCAATCTACTTACATAGCTTTGTAGCGACCAATAATGACCTGAGTCGGGTTGAGAATACGGGCCACAATCGCGCAATTAATCGTCATCAATGGGCGTTAGATGAGCTCACTGGACTGTTGAATGACGCAAAGTCGCAGCATGCGTGGTGCCTACAAGCCATTAAGCAATTGATTGACATGCGACAAGGGCAACCCGCCTTTCACCCCAACGCGACCCAGTTCACGCTGAATTGCGGACGGTCAATATTTGGGTTTTGGCGACAAAGTCTCGACCGAGCACAGAGTATTTTCTGTATCTATAACGTGACACCCATCAGCACCACCATTTCTGCAGCATCGTTGAATTTGGTTGGCAGCGACAGTTGGCGAGACTTGATCAGTGGCGAGACAGTTGATTTGTTCTCGGAGGATCCCTCTATCGAGCTTGCGCCGTATCAGGCTGTTTGGCTGACGAATACGATGACCTAAACCACGATTTGTGGGGCGCTCGATGTGGCTGTCTGAGGGCGCAGGTTCGGCTGGTCTGAGTCGGCATAACTGTGTGATCATCACCGCCATGCTTGCGATTGGTTTTTTTGTTGTTGCGCTTATTTATTCCGCCGTAGGCTTTGGCGGCGGCTCAACCTATATTGCGCTACTGGCTTTAAGCGGCCATTCAGCCGAGGTTATCCCGCTCATTGCGCTGCCCTGCAATATTGCGGTGGTTTCCGTGGGCAGCTATCTCGCAGTCCACCGGCGAGACTTTGATTGGCGGCTGTCTGTACCGTTTTTTGTTACCTCAGTTCCCATGGCATTTGTCGGTGGATTAATCCCTTTTGACGCCACCCTCTATTTTTTATTACTGGGCTTGA
>CACMGJ010000023.1 GCA_902613175.1 Halieaceae bacterium
AGTGATGTCTATCAATTTTACCTAGCTAGTCAGTAAGTAGTATGAACGTCAAAATAAGTAACGGTTGGTTCTCCGTTGATTAGAGGGTCAACCAAATCAAATCCGTTAGCCATTCGCCAATCACCGTAAGCTTCTTGATGCCCTTTAGTCTCCCACTCTTGGAAAAACTGAATTTTATTAAGCTCCCTTTCAACGCACATTTTAAGAGATAAGCAACCTGCAAAGGCCCTAGTTTCAGGGCATATCTGATGCATAACGCTTATGAGCTCGTCCAAGCCACCATCTTTGGCAAAAAAACTTACTACTACGACTACTGACATGAAAGCGTCCTTACCTTGTGTTTCTCTCTCCACGGTCGAGATTAGGCCCAAGATGCCTTTTTTTCAAATTGGCTCCTAATGTATCTGGCAGGTAACTACTGCTATCGGATCAATGCGATAGCCCCCCCGGGGAGTGCTGACACTCTGCTGAGACGAGTAACCCGCGGTAACCCATCAAAACTCGAATAAACACTGAAAAAAGGCTGTAAGCACAGGGGGTTAGGTTGTATTACTTGGAGTTGCCAGGTGTGCAACGACCAAGAAATCTGCGGTTTACCTCGATCGTTCCGTTTCAAGTCCAGCGACGCCGATTGTATTATCACCTTTTTCGCTTAGTAAGAATCGATGAAATTTTACATTTTAACAGTTCTATGCCTTTTGCCACTGCCCGCTGGCGCTGAGTTGCCCAATATCCTTCTGCTTATGGCAGAGGATATGAGCCCTCGTGTGGGCGCATTCAACGACCCAGTAGCGGTTACCCCAAATCTCGATCGTTTGGCAAAAGAAGGGGTAATTTATACCAATGTATTTGCTACCGCAGGGGTATGCGCGCCGAGCCGAGCCGCGATGATACTCGGCATACCTCAGGTTTCTTCAGGTGCGCAGCACATGCGCACAGCTTCCAGGCCTGCTGGGGCATACTTTGCAATACCACCCCAGGATGTTAAAGCTTTTCCAGAACTTCTTAGATCAAGAGGTTATTACACATACACGGATTCGAAGCTGGATTATCAATTCAGCCACGTGCGCGCCGGATCGGGGCCTTTCACTATATGGGATGCCGAAAACGTGACTTCTCGAGGTTGGGCGAACCGCTCTGAAGATCAGCCATTTTTTGGTTGGCAGAACTTCTTTGTGACGCATGAAAGTAATCTGTTTGGCAAGACTCCTGAAAGTCTGCGATATTTTTTTTTCTGGCTCTACCAATTATGGATCGGTCGAAACACAACTGAAATTGTGAAGCCAGAAGATGTCGTGCTACCACCATATTATCCAGATACTAAAACCATACGAGCTGATATCGCTCAGCATTATAATAATATTGCAGAAATGGACCGTCAGGTCGGAGAGGCTCTCACTGCGCTAGAGCAAGACGGCCTCCTCGATTCTACCATCGTTATCTGGATGACTGATCATGGTGACGGATTGCCACGGGCTAAAAGGGAACTTTATGACTCGGGTATCAACGTACCCGTGATCGTAAGATGGCCTGATAAGTTCACTCCTCCAAACATCAAGCCTGGTTCAAAAGACAATCGATTGATCAGCACGCTTGACCTGGCGCCGACTATATTAAGTCTCGCTAGTGTGGAGTTGCCTGAATATTTGCATGGCAGCTCTTTTATGACTTCAAACAGGGAGTATGTGTTTGCTTCACGTGATCGGATCGATTACATCCCGGACCGTCAACGGGCAGTTAGGGACAAACGTTTTAAATACATTCGAAGCTGGCATCCGGATTTAGTGCAGGGGCACAGGCTTGCGTTTAGAGACAACATTAATATGGTGAGGGAAATGCGAGAGCTTTTTTATGCTGGTCAGTTGAGCGAGAAGCAGGCTAGTTGGTTTCAAGCAGTTGGTTCAGAGAGACTTTTTAATGTCATAACTGATCCTCATGAAGTAGAAAACTTAGCGGGCGAGGTCACCTACTCAGCAGAACTGGCTCGCCTGAGAAAGGTACTTGATGAAAAACTTGTGGAGCTTGGCGATAGCGCCGCAAGTACAGAAACGGATCTTGTGAGGTCCTTTAATACCTCCGGAGAGCGACTAGTTACGGAGGTTCCTTCATCAGATATCAGTGACTGCCTCCTTTTTTTATCACCAACTACACCGGGAAGCTCCTTAGCTTGGCGACGATTAAAAGAGCATTGGAAACTTTACGCGGAACCGATCGATATTTGTAATTTAGGTGCCGTTGAAATTCGTGCTGTACGTTATGGTTGGTTGGCTAGCGAAATCAAGAGGATTGAACTAGATATTTAATGTCGCACACATAGGCTGGAAGGCTCGCTCCTTACCACCGCGACTTGGAATTTATTACAGAGTAGAACCGTGCTCGACGTTCTCTTGTAAATAGATTGATGTGCCTTCGACGGGGTATTCGACGATCGCCCTAGCGGGCTCCCCGATTTTGCTGATTAACTCATGAAATGGTAGATGCTGGGTGGCGAGACCGTAATCAGGACTACAAGACTAAAAGCCTCTATTAAGTGCCAATTCAGCTTTCCAAAGTCGATGTCGTCAAAGGCGCCGGCGGCGATCGACCAAATTATGCACAAGAGATAAATCACTAAACCAGTGCTGATCGATATGTATATCTTCGACATTCCGCCAACGTAAGCACTTTCATCTGCATAGCCTGTATTGGCGCCGATAACGGCCAAATCAATTATCCCTAAGAAGGCGACTATTAAGACGACAAACATGGTGGAGTGAGCGACTCTCTTAACCCACATGTCTGCTGAGGCGGAAACAAACGAGACAATCGCGATGAGTCCGAGTATCAGAGCAACTTCGGTCTCCCAGCCCAGTAAGCTTACCCCTAATTCGACGAAGATATATGTAACGGTTAAAAGCAAAAAATGCGTGCAAACTCCTCAGCACCCTCGATAATAACGTTCGCGAGTACACATTTATCTGGGAGTGCTATCACATCGTGACGCATGGAACGCCTAACACGCTCCGCTTCGCACCTCCGTTTTTGGCGATCGCAAGCCTCTTATCAGCGTGCGGAGGTGGCAGTGACGCTGCGTCTCCGAGTTTAGTGGTAGAGACTGACACGACACCTCCCGTGATCACGATCCTAGGTAGCAACCCATACAGAGTCGAGCTGGGAACATTGTTCATTGATCCTATGGCGACATCTGATGGGGGAGAAGCTATTCAAAGTGATGCCTCTAAGTCCCTAAACATGCTCGCTTCAGGAGTATACGAAGTCACTTATCAGGCAGAGGATCAAGCTGGGAATGTTGGGTATGCAGTGAGGGACGTCCTCGTAGAGCATCGAAGTCAGAAAAGAGGTTTTGCCTACGGGAATGGAGCCGGTATCCCTATCTCGGACCATGATTTGTCAACACTAGCGGGCAAAATAAGATGGTGGTACGACTGGAGCGTTAGTCCCGAGCCAGCCGTCGAGAATTCATTTCATCAAACTGGGCATGAATTCGTTCCGATGACATGGGGGAAAAATTTCGACGAGGCAAGTCTTAGAGTTTTTCTTGATAATTCGACTAGTGCGAACAGTCTCCTCGGTTTTAATGAACCTAATTTTGGCAATCAAGCCAATTTAACGCCAGCTGAGGCCGCTCTGGCTTGGCCGCGCCTCGAGGCGATCGCCTTAGATTATGATCTCAATTTAGTGTCTCCAGCCGTCAATCATTGCGCTAATAACTGTGTGTATTTTGAGGGTTACGATGATCCTTCAAGAGCTTGGGCGTACTTAGACGCATTTTTTGATGAATGCCGGGAATGCAAAGTAGATGCCATCGCAATACATTGGTACGGGAGTGACTTTGAACGATTTACGCAGTTTGTAATGTCATTCGAAAAATATAATTTGCCGATCTGGGTCACAGAGTGGAGCGCCATGGGCCCGAATGTAACTGTTGCTAGACAGATGGATTACTTAGCCGAAACGGTCCGCTGGATGGAAAGGAGTTCCAGTGTTAGCGCTTACGCTTGGTTTATCGCTCGCAGTAGGGATGGACTGAGTAACTGGCCATTTAATTCTCTTCTGGGCGCTGACGGGCAACTGACACCTCTCGGCGCGTTGTACGCCGGACTTCCATCTACAGACTTCCTCCATGCGATCCCTGGCGTATTAGAGGCAGAGGCCTCGCACGAAATGACAGGATTTCGTCACAAGAGCACCTCGGATGAGTTCGGATACGTCGACCTTTATGCTATTGCAGGCGCTGAACAACGATTAACTTTTTTGTCGGAGTTACAAGTCCCTGGAAGGCTTAAAGCAAGAGTGCGATTTGCTGCGGCGGGGCCGATTTCTCTAGATTTGTTAGTGAACGGAAGCCTCGTAGGTTCATTAGAAGGCTTATCCTCTGGAGGTAATGACATATGGTCTTTCGCAGAGATCTCATTGGGCGCATTAAATTCGGGCAAGCTCACCTTGGAATTGGCCGGTACGTACGAAAACAACTTAAAAATCAATTTCATTGAACTGATCTACGAATAAAAGACCCCATCGCTAGCCACAATTAGTGGGAAGTTGATACCGTTTACAGAGACTCACCCCCAACACCGCGCAGATAGGGACGCCAATTTCATAAATCCGCTTTTGTTGATGCAATGAAAAGAGCGTAGCGAGAGGTTTCTTTTTTTTAAAAATTGGCTTCTGATTTACCTACCAAAACCAAAATCGGCAAACCCCAAATACCGCTAGCGTGTTGTCACTTATCACACCTCTTTTGATGGCTATATAAATAGGTGTCCAATAACTGGACTAATGAATAACCGCTCACCGGCCTTGTTTTGAGGGCGAGATATACCTTCCGGCTTCGTCTCTTTCCAATTTCCGCCCTCGATTCTGGACTCGATTAGGTATCACTTCTGGACAGGGCGAAGTTTTATTCTCGATCGAAAATGAGCGAAGTGGTTTAGGGTTTGGTTTCAAATCTAAATCTTTGCCTACACACTCATTAATACCCAGCCATGTCACTGCATAAAGCGCACATCTTGAGGAATGCTCACCCTGAAACCAGCCTTCACGAGTCTTAATTATTAATTTCGATTCCAGCAGCGCTTCGAGCGCCCGACCTAGTGTGGATTTGGACTTCCAGCCCCGCTTCTGCATGATTTTGAAACTAGCTGACAGATCTCCGTTGTTACGGCCGTTATGTTGGCGGAAGATATCTATGAGAAGCTGCTTTGCACTGGGAGGCAGGTTTACGTAGTCCCTAGAGTCAAGCACTGAATATGGCAAAGCCATCCATTGACCTGTGGATGACGCCTTCTTCCCATAATTATTCTTGCGGCTCATTTATACTCTCAGTCGACTTGCTGCATTGAGCAAATCACGGCCGACCTAGGTGGATTTCGCAGCGTTCTAGAAACGACTCAAGCTCAGAAACCCGGTATCGAATAGATCTACCTATCTTCACATAGCTCGGCTCTAAGCCCATCCAACGCTGATTCTGCAGCCACTTGTCAGACATACTGAGGAACCTCGCAGCTTCACTCTCTGTCAATAAGCGATTACCTTCACGTGCTACTGATTGCTCCGATGAGACCATGACTTCCTCCAAGTTCCAGGGAGTGTCATTCTTCTCATTAAAGACAAACGAGCCTACGGACAAAAATTAAATTAGTTTTTTTCCTTATCTTTCAGTGCTGATAGCAAAGGCTCCAAGTAACTGGCTAGCTCAGGCTCTTTCGCGATTAGGTTCCTGATGTGAACTCGAACCTCATCGAATGCTTCACAGTACAGCGCAAGAATATCTGCGGGGTCTGTGGCTGTTTGAGTGTTGGCTGGAACATACTTATCGGGAAAATACCGTCGCCATGCTTCAGAAAACGAAATATTCATTTCTCGAGCAACGTACTGACATGCGCAGGTAGTGGCGCTCTCTACATAAGGCTTTATAGAACTCTTTTTTTTAGGTCGCCCAACTCTCCCGCCACCTACGGTCTTTAGGGCTGCATCGGAAACTTTCTTTAGCAACTTCACATCACCTGTATCCAGCGCCCTGCAGAAGTCGGTTTTCAGTTCAGTATGACCCTCTAAGAAATTGTGCCACTGGTAATGAATATTAGATTGTTGATCGTAAGAGTTGTCAGGCATCTGTGTATCCAAATCGTCGGTAAACTGACTCAATTTGCAGAAGCGCTTCCTTTAAAACATAACTCTCGGGACGGCCTTGATACCGAGCAGTTTGATGATCTCTACTCGAAGAGTGATTCATTAGCCAAGAGATTGTATTTTGCTGCACGCCCGCCATCCGTGCCGTGCTTGCGAAAGTTCGCCTCAAGTCATGGGGAGTGAGCCAAATACTGGTGGCACCGAAAAAATGCTTACTAAACGGCTTGAAACACTTTATCTCTGCAAAATCCCCAAATTGCCGCTCAATTGCCTCAGTAACTGGCAACCGAAGTGGGATACCATTTTTCGTATTGTCGACGACAATCTCGTCTCCTTGTTTGTAAGCCCGAGTAGTCTCCGACTTACGCATGCCGGTAAGCAGAGCAAACCTCATCCAACGATGCCACGCCTCCGGTAAGGAAGCGCCCCAAGCTAACGGCATATCGGAGACAGCCAATCTAGTTTCTCGAGGATGCTCGTAAGCCCAAAGACCCCTGAGGCTCTCGGTAGGCCATGCTGGGAAAGAGGTGTCGTCCGCGTGATGTGTATTCATGACCATCCGCAGTAACTTAAGCGCTGAGTTGGCACCCGCTGCACCGTGTTGGTCGGCAATCGCCTTGTGGATTAGTCGAATCTCTGAACCTTTCTCGGGAATAAGGTCATTGGTTAACTCAGCAAGATAGTACAAGCTGCGTAAATAATTTCGCTCCGTAGCGGGGCTTAATAATCTAGCTGAAATAGCTTCTTGTCCCGCTTTTCGTAGTGATGACTTGATGAGTTTCTGCTTTGCCTCAAAACCAACAGCTGAGTCTTTCGCGACCCTGATCTTCCTTTTAAGCTCGGGAAGGCTTGGCAAATTCAATGGGTCTAAGGAAATCGACACGCGCCTCTGATTACCGCCCAAGTCTCTCTTAAGCACAGACAAGACCAATGAAGAAGGCCCAGCACGTAAATAACACCCGGGAATATCGGTACGGAAATCCTCGCGTTGCGAGCGTGGACTCGATACCAACTTCTCCAAGTTCGCCTTTGTAAGTTTGATCTGCTTCATTCAGTCAATGAGCTGGGTAACTTTTGGGTAACAGAATTACTAGAACTACAAGGAAAAGTAAGGGATTCAAGGGAAATGAGCAATTCCAGAAATCAGCTGGAAAAGGCTTTGATAAGTACTTTCTTTGGCTTAGGTAAAGGAAAAAAGATGGTCGGGACGGCAGGATTTGAACCTGCGACCACCACACCCCCAGTGTGGTGCGCTACCAGACTGCGCTACGCCCCGAAGGCGGCGAAGTATACGGGTATTCGCAGCGTTAGGGAATCTTAGTCGTCGAGTTGAAGCAGAGACTTTGCCGCTTGCAAATCTTTGAGGCTATCGCTCACCGCTGACATGATCGCCACCGGGTTGGGGCCGTCTTCACTGGTCAGACGCTGGCGTGCACCACCGATGGTGTAGCCCTCTTCGTAAAGCAAGCCGCGGATGGCTCGGACTAACTCAACGTCACCTCGTTGATAATAACGCCGGTTGCCGCGGCGTTTAACTGGCTTGAGCTGGGGAAACTCGGCTTCCCAGTAACGAAGTACGTGCGGCTTTACGGCACACAAGGTGCTGACTTCACCAATGGTGAAATAACGTTTTCCCGGGATAGGTGGTAGTTCGTTATTGTGCGTAGGCTCAAGCATCGTTTTGCATCTTCTCTACCCGGGCTTTGAGCTTTTGTCCGGGCTTGAAGGTAACAACACGTCTAGCAGAAATAGGGATCTCTTCACCCGTCTTGGGGTTACGACCGGGACGCGAGCCTTTATCGCGAAGATCAAAGTTGCCGAAGCCTGAGAGTTTCACCTGCTCGTTATTTTCAAGACAGATACGAATCTCTTCAAAAAACTGCTCAACCAGTTCTTTCGCTTCGCGCTTGTTAAGACCCAACTCCTCAAAGAGTTTATCGGCCATCTCTGATTTCGTTAATGCGGACATGTTGTTGTTAGCTTCGCAATTCGATACCCAGTTTTTCTCTCAATGAATCAAGCACTTGGTCTATGGCACTTGATACTTCGGACTCATTGAGAGTGCGACTTTGATCCTGGAATGTCAAACCGATGGCCAGACTTTTCTTCCCTTCTGCCAAGCCAGTTCCCTCGTAGACGTCGAAAAGATCTAATTTGGTGAGCAAGGTCCCAGCAGCGATGCGAATAGTCGAGAGCACCTGTGCCGAGGCAATACCTTTGTCAGCCACCAATGCGAGGTCTCTACGGGTCTCGGGGTATTTGGAAATATCGTCGTATGCAGGCATGGCAACCTCAGTCACGACCGATTGAAGCACCTCGGCAACAACCGTATTAGCCGGAATACCCATAGCTTTGCGCACGCTCGGATGCACTGCACCGATACGACCAACGGGCTCGCCGTCTACCAAGATCGCAGCACTTTGCCCGTCGTGAAGCCCCGGGAAAACAGACGCCTCGAAAGTCAGTCGATCACCCAGATTCGCAAGTAAGCCCTCGATCGTTCCCTTCACATCAAAAAAGTCAGCCGCCGCCTTCTCCGTTGACCAACCCTCATTGTCTCGCAATCCCGAAACCGCGACCGCCAGCATTGGGATCTGCGCAGCATCGCCATCGCCCGAGATAAATTTCAGGCCGGCCTCAAACAACCGAACACGGCTCTGCTGTCGGCTGGCATTATGCGCGATCGCCTTCAACAAGCTGGGAACGAGACTGGTACGCATCACAGCTAGATCAGCTGATATCGGATTCTTCAGAGGGATGGGTGAAAGCTCCGGATCAAAGAAAGCCTGCACCTCGGGCGCGACAAAGCTGAAAGTCACAGCTTCGAAGTAACCCCGTGCAACCAGGTCATTCTTCGCCATGCGCAGCGCACGGCGTGTCTCGGGGACTTCAGCGGGAATGAGGCTCGCCTTGATGGGTTGCGCTGGGATCGCATCGAATCCAATGATGCGTGCGAGCTCCTCGATAAGGTCCACTTCAAGACCCATATCGAACCGCCAACTGGGTGCAGTACACAACCAACCTTGCTCATGCCCAACAACCCAGAAGCCAAGGCCTTCGAGGATCCGCTCTACCTCCACACGGTCCACGGTTATGCCCAGAAGCTTTTCAATTTGCGTTCGTCTCAAAAGGACAGCTTCGTTCACCGGAAGATCGGCATCGGAGACCACCTCTGTCACGGGGCCAGCTTCACCACCCACGGCGTCAATGAATAACTGGGTCGCGCGCTCCATCGCGTCGCGCTGCAGCTGAAAGTCGACACCGCGCTCGTAACGATGAGATGCATCTGTGTGCAATCCGTACGACCGCGCTCTTCCCGCCATCAGTTCCGGTGTGAAGAACGCGCTCTCTAGCAATAGATTGGTTGTAGACTCAGCCACACCACTGTCCGCACCACCCATAACACCTGCAAGAGCCAACGGTTTAGCGTGATCAGCAATTACCAAGGTCCCAGGCTGTAACGTCTGCTCAGTACCATCGAGGAGCGTTAAGACCTCCCCTGGCTTACATTCGCGGACAACGATCCCGCCAGTTAGCCGATCGAGATCGAAGGCGTGAAGGGGTTGACCTAGTTCCAGTAAAACGTAGTTAGTAACGTCGACTGCCGCATCAATCGACCGCAACCCAGCCCGCTCTAGGCGCTCACGCATGTAATCCGGTGTGGGACGCGATAGGTCAACGTTTTTGATGACGCGACCCAGATATCTTGGGCATTTCGCCGTGGCGTCAATAGCGACTGGGAGGGTGTCGGCAATCGTACTTTCAACGGGCGGTATCGCAGGCTCATGTAAGTCTTCATCAAAAGCAACCGCCACGTCGCGGGCAACGCCGCGAATGCTGAGGCAGTCGGCTCGATTCGGTGTTAGACCTAGCTCGATGACCTGATCGTCAAGCGAAAGATACTCCCGAATGTCGACACCAATGGGCGCGTCAGCGGGAAGCTCCATTAGACCATCGTTATCTTCAGAAATAGTCAGCTCAGCGCCCGCGCAGAGCATACCTTGAGACTCCACGCCGCGGAGTTTGGCTTTCTTGATCTTTAAGTTGCCGGGCAGCACTGCCCCCACCTTGGCGAGTGGTGCTACGAGGCCTGCACGGGCATTCGGTGCACCGCAGACAATCTGCACGGTCTCGTCGCCAGCATTGACTGTACAGACCCGCAGCTTGTCGGCATCAGGATGTTGCTCAGCCGCAATAATCTTTGCCACGACAACGCCCGAGAACGCCTCAGCCGCCCCCGCGATACTGTCGACCTCGAGGCCAATCATGGTCAGCTTGTGACTCAGAGCGTCTGTCGTCACTTGAGGACTAACCCAGCTACGGAGCCACCGTTCCGAAATAATCATCGTGCTAACTCACATAAATTGCGCAAGGAAGCGCAAGTCGTTGTCGAAATTCAGGCGTAAATCGCCAATGCCATAACGCAGCATTGATAGGCGCTCTACTCCCATACCAAAGGCAAAGCCTCGGTATTTATCAGGGTCGATACCACTCATCTCGAGCACCTTGGGGTTAACCATCCCGCAACCCAAAACTTCAATCCATCCAGTATGACTGCACACTCGGCAGCCCGCACCCGAACATTTTACGCACTGGATATCGACCTCAGCCGAAGGCTCAGTGAATGGGAAATATGAAGGACGCAGTCGCACCGATAAGTCGTCGCGCTCAAAGAAGGCGTGCAAGAAGTCTTCCAATAGACCCTTTAAATGGCCAAAGTTGGAAGTCTCATCAATCAACAACCCCTCCACCTGATGAAACATCGGCGAGTGGGTCAGGTCAGAGTCACAGCGATATACCCGGCCTGGACAGATCACACGGATGGGTGGCTGCTGAGCCTCCATGGTACGCACCTGCACGCCTGAGGTGTGCGTGCGAAGCACATGTGTGTCGTCGACGTAAAACGTATCGTGCATGGCGCGAGCCGGATGATGCGCGGGAATATTGAGAGCTTCAAAATTGTGGTAGTCATCCTCAATTTCAGGTCCTTCGACAACCTCAAACCCCATTGAAGAAAAGAAGGTTTCCATTCGCTGAATGGTGCGCGTAATCGGATGCAGCGAGCCCGTCTCAGCCCGTCTTCCTGGCAAGGTGACATCGATTGCCTCTTCGGCGAGCTGCGAGGCAAGTGCAGCGCCCTGTAAAGAGGCTTTACGAGCATTCAGTTGCTCGTTGAGCTGCTGTTTAACGGCGTTAATTTCAGCACCAGCCTTCGGTCGTTCTTCTGCTGAAAGCTGGCCCAGATTCTTCAACAAACCAGTGAGCGCACCTTTTTTACCGAGGTAGCTTACCCGCAACTCTTCAAGGGCAGCGATATCGAAAGCTGCCTCTATGGCGACGACGGCCTCTGCCTTGATGTTTTCCAATGACTGCATTTGTTACTCGCGCTCCACTCATTCAAAAAAGGAGGCCGTAGCCTCCTTCTGATTATCGCTCTGCATTGTCGCAGTCGGTAGCCCGAAAACTGCAATTAAGCTGCAATTAAGCTGCAATTAAGCTGCAATTAAGCTGCAAGTGCAGCTTTAGCACGCTCCACCACTGCAGCAAATGCTGGCTTATCGTGGACAGCGAGATCAGCGAGGACGCGACGATCGAGAGTAATCTCAGCTCGCTTGAGACCATTGATGAACTTGCTGTACGTCATACCGTTTGCACGGGACTGCGCGTTAATACGCGTAATCCAGAGCGCGCGGAACTGACGCTTGCGCTGGCGGCGGTCACGATAAGCGTACTGTCCCGCTTTGGTGACGGCCTGCTTGGCCACACGGAACACACGTGAACGCGCGCCGTAGTAACCCTTTGCTTGCTTGAGAATTTTCTTGTGTCGACGGTGAGCCGTGACACCACGTTTTACACGAGGCATGTCTTATCTCCTAAAGAACTTAACGATTACTTGGCACGCAACATACGATCCACAAGCACCACGTCGGACTTATGAATCATTGATGTGCCTCGAAGCTGACGCTTACGCTTAGTCGTCATTTTCGTCAGGATGTGGCTCTTATAAGCACTCTTGCGCTTATAACCACTGGCCGTCTTCTTAAACCGCTTAGCGGCACCACTGTGAATTTTGGCTTTTGGCATCTTAGATACTCCTCCTTAAGACTCTTTCCAGTTTCCTGTCAGAGCGTTTCATCAACCGAGCAATAGGGCATTCACGGGCCACTATCCTCGTTTCTTGGGTGCTATCACCATCGTCAACTGACGACCTTCCATTTTTGGAAACTGTTCAACAGCACCCAACTCGCTGAGGTCACTCTCAACTCGCTTGAGAATTTCCATACCGAGCTCTTGGTGAGCCATCTCACGCCCGCGATAGCGCAGTGTGACTTTGGCCTTATCACCGTTTTCTAAAAATCGGACCAAGTTGCGAAGCTTGACCTGATAATCACCTTCGTCCGTTCCCGGACGAAACTTCATTTCCTTAACTTGTGTGCGCTTAGCCTTCTTCTTCTGAGCCGCCTTTTGCTTCTTTGCTTCAAAAATGTGCTTACCGTAATCCATGATCTTGCAAACAGGTGTTTCACCGTCTGCCATCATCACTAGATCCATGCCCGCCGCGTCGGCTTTTTCCATTGCCTCCGCATTCGAGACAATACCGACCTGGCTGCCATCGGCGTCGATCAATCGCACCATAGGTGCCTCGATCTGCTCATTCGTCAGAGCTTTTTTGCTCTTGCTATCGTTCTTGATACTGACTCTCTCCACACACGGGTATCGGCTTCGCGGCTTATGAAATCAGTAAAAGACGCGGTCACCACCCAAAATAGGGCGGCGATTTTATAGTGAACAGCGCGGGATAACAAGGCACTAGGCGGTGCTAATGCCCTGTATTTATGCCAATTAAGCGATCTTGTTAACGACTGATTTATTAGCGATTTCGGTCTGCAAATGTGCGACGAAGTCGGCAATCGACATGACACCCAGGTCAGCACCGTGACGACCTCGAACCGCGACCGTGCCCGCCGCGCGCTCCTTCTCGCCCACCACCAAGACATAGGGCATTTTAGAGAGCTCGGCTTCGCGAATCTTAAAGCCTACTTTCTCATTCCTGAGATCGGTCGCGACACGGAAACCTTGTGCCTTTAACGTTGTGACCACATCTTCGGCATAATCCCCTTGCTTATCGGTAATGTTGACCACCACCGCTTGCTGGGGCGCTAGCCATACGGGGAAATTACCTTCGAAGTGCTCGATCAGAATCCCGATAAAGCGCTCCAACGAACCAAAGAGCGCACGGTGCAACATCACAGGACGCTTATCCCGGTTTCCGTCTTCATCGACGTAAGTAAGGTCGAAACGCTCGGGCAGGTTCATATCTACCTGCAAGGTACCGCATTGCCAATCGCGACCAATGGCATCGCGAAGAACAAACTCTAGTTTTGGGCCGTAGAACGCGCCCTCGCCGGGAAACAGGATGTAATCCAAGCCCATCACATCGAGTGCATTACTCAGAGCACCCTCGAGCTTGTCCCAGACCTCATCTGAGCCAATACGATTTTCAGGTCGTGTCGATAGCTTGATAACAACATCATCAAAGCCAAAGTCCTTGTAGATATCCAGAACGAGCGCGACGACATCGATACACTCCTGCTCCATCTGTGCTTCCGTGCAGTAGATGTGAGCATCGTCCTGAGTGAAATGGCGAACACGCATCAGTCCATGTAGCGCGCCGGAAGGCTCATAGCGGTGAACTTTTCCGAACTCAGCCATGCGCAGCGGCAGATCCCGATAACTCTTCAAACCCTGCGCAAACATCGACACAGAGCCCGGGCAGTTCATCGGCTTTAACGCGAAAATGCGCTCATCCTCGGTTTGAGTTGAGAACATATTCTCACGGTAGTTAAACCAGTGCCCCGATGTCTCCCAAAGGCTACGATCCATAACATCGGGTGTATTCACCTCAACATAGCCTGCCGCGTCCTGTCTGCCGCGCATATACTCCAATAGCTCTCGAAACAGCGTCCAGCCCTTTGGATGCCAAAATACCGAACCGGGTGCATCATCAGCAAAATGGAACAAACCCAGTTTCCGGCCAATCTTTCGGTGATCGCGTTTCTCCGCTTCAGCGATGCGATTCAAATAAGCTTTGAGCTCTTTGGGTGAAGACCAGGCAGTACCGTAAATACGTTGTAACTGTTGATTATTAGCATCACCACGCCAATAGGCACCGGCTACTTTCGTTAACTTAAAGGCACCTAACTTACCTGTGCTCGGTACATGAGGCCCGCGACACAAGTCCATCCAGTCGCCCTGCTGATAAACCGAGATTTCCTCGCCCTCAGGCAATTCCTCGATAATTTCTACCTTATAGTACTCACCCATCTCCCTAAACATTTCAGCGGCTTGCTCGCGAGAGTAGACAAGGCGCGATACCGGGAGGTCATCGGCCACCAACGCCTGCATTTTCGATTCAATTTTTTCTAAATCTTCGAGCGAGAAGTTGTGGTCTGATGCGAAGTCGTAATAGAAGCCATCTTCTACGGTAGGTCCAATGGTGACTTGAGTACCGGGAAACAGCTGTTGCACCGCTTGCGCCAGTAAATGTGCGGTCGAGTGCCGTAAAATCTCGAGCGCCTGATCATCACGACCGGTAACGATTCGAAGCTCGGCATCGCGATCAATGCAATAGCTAGCATCAACTTCACGACCGTCCACGACGCCCGCCAAGGTTGCTCTCGCAAGTCCCGCCCCAATGTCTGCCGCGACATCATAAACCGTGATTGCATTATCGAACTGACGAAGAGATCCGTCGGGAAGGGTAATAACCGGCATACGCATTCCTTAATCAGTGGCAGTACCTACAGTGCACTGCATGGAAATTTGAAAGGTGCCTCACGGCTCCTGAGGTGCTAAAAACTGGTGCTTGTCTGATGGTTAAGCTCACATCTATGTTAACGCGGACAATCCATTTTTTTAAGCTTGGGCACCGGTAGTATTTGGGTCGCCCGTAGCTTGGTTTGTACCCGCAGATAGTTTCGCTTCTTCCCTCTCTCGACCACCCGCCATGCGGAGATTAACATCCGCATGATGCTGCTCATCAGCCCTCACGCATCGGATCATGTCACTCAATTTGGCATCAACCGACAGACTATAGTATTCAATCGCAAGCTGAGGCGCTGGTAAATCTTCAATCTGACCGCCCTCAATCAACTCTAGATAATTAGTGTAACTACTTACCGCTTCCTCCTCGAAGTAATGCACCATCTTGTGTGCCGTCCTGGGAAAAAACACATAGAAAACGAAATAATAGTTCCAAAAAATTGCCTGTGCGCTAAGAATCAATGCCCGTTCTAACCAATTCGGCCTTGCGATCTCTATAAAAAACATAAGATGCATCCGCTCGTTTTCAGCTTCCGCTAGTAACTCACGAATAATCGGTCCGTAACCCGTCTTCATCTGACGAAGACTCTTTAGGTGGATCCACATACCCGCGACCATACCCGGTACGCCCGCAACGGTCTCAAGAACGACGGCTCGATGGCCGTATCGCTTAGCGAAGAACGCATCTGCAAAAAATCTAAAAAACATGGTTTGTCCACGCGCAAACTTGTCAGACAAGTCCATCTCTTAAATCCTCAATTTGGTATCGGTTTTGGGAAGGCGCCGGCCTTAAAACCACCTTGCCGTTGCCTGACGCAGTATAACAAAATTTTATGGTTGCTGGTTAGGGCGTTATTAACTTGAATAGTTGTGAGGTAGGCGTTTATTCGAGTGTCCGAACCGATCGTTAACCACGAGAGACAAGGTAGTGGTCGCGAGACGCTCAAGCTCACTTTTGTCCAGGTCAAACCTGAGCGTTCGGCTATCGAAAAAAACCCGCAAGAGGGGCCAAATGCACCGCACTACGCGCTGACAAAAGCGATTTGCTTGAGCTCTGCAATTTGATCGCGGACAGAGGCTGCTTCTTCAAACTCTAAGTTTTTCGCGTGCTCAGCCATAGCATTTTCTAATTCTGCCAACTTGCGCGACAACGCAGCTGGAGTCATGCTCATCACATCCTGAGCAAATGAAATTCGGTCGTTTGTGACTTTCGTATCACGCGAACCACGGGCCTTGGTTGGCATACGCCGCGCACCCTCGAGAATATCGCGTACTGATTTTTCAATACCTTTGGGAACAACGCCATTCGCTTCATTGAACGCGAGCTGCTTGTCTCGGCGTCGCTGAGTTTCATTGATAGCGCGCTCCATGGAGCCGGTCATGGCATCGGCATATAAAATCGCACGCCCATTCAGATTTCGGGCTGCTCGACCGATTGTCTGAATCAATGAACGATCACTTCGCAAAAATCCTTCTTTGTCCGCATCAAGTATCGCTACCAGCGATACCTCAGGCATGTCCAAACCCTCTCTCAAGAGGTTGATGCCAACAAGAACGTCGAAGTGCCCCAGTCGCAAATCTCGGATGATCTCAACTCGCTCGACCGTATCGATATCAGAGTGCAAGTAGCGGACCCGCAAATCGTGCTCACTAAGATATTCGGTTAAGTCTTCAGACATACGCTTGGTCAGCGTTGTCACCAAGACTCGATCTCCTTTTACCGTTGTCTCACGAATCTCTGCAAGTAAATCATCGACCTGGGTGCGCGCAGGTCTTACTTCCACAATAGGGTCGACCAATCCTGTGGGTCGGACCACCTGCTCTACGGTTGCACCCGCATGCTCTTTTTCATAAGCGCCTGGTGTCGCTGAGACGAAGATTGCCTGCGGAGACATTAGCTCCCACTCCTCGAACTTCATCGGACGATTATCAAGCGCTGACGGCAGCCGAAACCCATACTCGACCAAGGTCTCTTTGCGCGAGCGATCCCCCTTATACATGGCTCCTATTTGCGGGACGGTGACGTGCGACTCATCAACCACCAGTAAAGCGTTGTCCGGTAGGTACTCGAATAACGTGGGTGGCGGCTCGCCCGGCGCCCTACCCGATAGATAGCGCGAGTAGTTCTCAATACCTTGGCAATATCCCAGCTCCCGAATCATTTCAATGTCGTAGCGGGTCCTTTGTGCCAACCGCTGTGCCTCCAATAACTTCTCAGATTCTTTCAGCTGTTTCACCCGCATCTCGAGCTCTTCTTCAATGAGATCCACGGCACCCAACATCGTGTCACGAGACGCCACATAATGCGTCTTAGGGAAAATTGTGACACGCGGGAGTTTCTCGGCCACCGCACCGGTCAATGGGTCAAAGCTACAGATGTTCTCGATTTCCTCGTCAAACAACTCGACGCGAATGGCCAGCTCATCCGAGTCTGCAGGAAAGATATCG
The DNA here is from genome assembly GCA_902613175.1 of Halieaceae bacterium. Lineage (GTDB taxonomy): Bacteria > Pseudomonadota > Gammaproteobacteria > Pseudomonadales > Halieaceae > Luminiphilus. The sequence goes on from CACMGJ010000023.1 coordinate 17,404, forward strand.
ATGACATCGCCGCGAACGCGATAAGTACCGCGCTTAAAGTCCAGATCGTTTCGCGCATATTGAAGCTCGGCCAGCTGGCGCAAAATACCGCGCTGATTGATGATTTCACCACGCGAGAGGTGCATCACCATTTTGAAATAGGACTCAGGATCACCCAGACCATAGATCGATGAGACCGTGGAAACCACTAAGCAATCGGACCTCTCAAGCAATGCCTTGGTAGCTGATAATCGCATCTGCTCAATATGATCATTCACCTGAGCATCTTTCTCGATATAGGTATCTGATGAGGGTACGTAGGCCTCTGGCTGATAGTAGTCGTAGTAGGACACGAAATACTCGACGGCGTTCTTGGGAAAGAACTCCTTAAACTCACCATAAAGCTGTGCTGCCAGTGTCTTGTTGTGGGCCATCACAATCGTCGGACGCTGAAGCTTCTGGATGACATTTGCCATGGTAAATGTCTTACCACTGCCGGTTACCCCAAGCAGTGTCTGCGAGGCGAGTCCTGCTCCGATGCCGTTGACCAGCTGATCGATCGCACACGGCTGATCACCGGCGGGTTTATAACTGGATTGAAGTTCGAATTGCTTTGCCACAGCGTTGATACGTCCAAAATTCTTAGCCCGATAGCTTAACGGAATTATCTTTAGGACTCGTATCTTCTATTCTTCTTGACGCAAGAAAATCCGGACGTGTATAGTCCGCGTCCTCTCGGAGACTATTCCGGCTTAGCTCAGTTGGTAGAGCAAATGACTGTTAATCATTGGGTCGCTGGTTCGAGCCCAGCAGCCGGAGCCATATTCAGAAAGGCAGCGTAACGCTGCCTTTTTTATGCCTACGGGTCCATCGATTACCCGTAAATCGATGACCACACGCAGCGATCCTATTCATGGCGTTATCGCACGCCGCACTTAACGAGGAAGTTTGAGACGGCGCGCCCGAATCGAGCGACCCTTCACTTTTCCGTCCGCAAGGTAATTCATGGCCTGCCTCAGCACTGTCCGCTGAACTGCCACATAACTGCTGTTGTCCAGAATAGTGATTTTACCAATATGGTCTCCCGGTAGCGCAGCGTCTCCGGTAAGCGCACCCAAAATATCGCCCGCGCGCAGCTTTTGTTTTCGGCCTGCATCGAGTTGAACTGTCACCATTGCGCCTCTCATTTCGTAGTTGGGGTCGCGGTTCAATGATGCACGCACATTACAGATACAGGTTGTGCCCAGATGAGCCTCGATAGCGCGCATGCGCGGCGCCTCCGCCGGTGTTACCAAACTAAAGGCTTTGCCTCTCTCGCCCGCTCTGCCAGTCCGGCCAATTCGATGCACATACGTGTCGGCATCCCTCGGTAACTCGTGGTTAACCACCATTTCAAGTGCTGGAATATCCAGGCCTCTCGCAGCGACATCACTGGCAACTAACACAGGACAGGAGCCATTTGCGAACTGTAGGAGTACCTGATCACGTTCTCGCTGATCCAAATCTCCGTGAATTGCGGCAGCGTCGATATCGTGTTCGGATAGAAATGCGGCGATATCGGAGCATTGTTTTTTTGTATTGCAAAACACCATCGCGTTCCGAGGGCGATGATGCTCAAAGAGGGCCAGCAGCGTAAGCTCGCGCTCATGTTTGCCAATCTCGAAAAATAGCTGCTCGAGCACAAGCTTGCCGTGAGTAAGCTCCTCATCTATGGCTATCTGGACCGGGCGGTTTTGTATCGACGAACTGATTCGCTTGATGTCATCGGGAAAGGTGGCCGACATCAAAATGGTTTGTCTGGCTTTGGGTAAACGTTGAGTAATACTCGCCATGACGTCAGCAAACCCCATGTCCAGTATGCGATCGGCCTCGTCCAGTACAAAGGTTTTCACGCCTTTCAGTTCAAGGTTGCCTCGCTGCAGATGATCATCGATACGACCGGGCGTTCCGACGACGATATGAGCGCCGTGCCGCAGTGAGTCTCGCTGGGGTGCGAAAGGTTTCCCACCGCACAGCAGTACTGTTTTGACATTTGCCATTCGGCTCGCCAATTGCCGAATGGACTGAGCCACTTGCTCCGCTAGTTCGCGGGTCGGGCACATAACGAGTGCCTGGACACCAAAAAAGCGCGGATTCAAGTGATGCAGCAAGCCAATGCCGAAGGCCGCCGTTTTACCGCTACCTGTCTTAGCCTGAATTATGACATCCCGTCGCTTGAGAATAAGCGGCAGGCTCTCGGCCTGCACAGGTGTCATTGCAGTAAAACCTAGACCCTGCAGGGCCTCGAGCTGTTCCCGCCCGATGGGTAGTGATGTGAAATTAGGAGAGCTCATGAATCGCCGCTAGAGTGTTGAGTCGCGAGACCTTAACAAACTGCCGCGCCCTGCGGGTGAGACTCTGTTTGAGATAGGACGCATTACCACTTTTTGGCCCCACTGCGAGACACAAAAGTGTACTACCCGCGTGTCGGTTATGTGGCAAAATGTAACGTTTACTTCTCAATCTAATATTGGTAAGTTTACGTTACATTCTTACCAATCGAGGACTACTCAATGAGTGAAATGATTCCTATTTTAGGCATGCTGACCGGTATCGCCATTCCCCTCGCTGCGTTTTTTTGGCAATACCTCGAGGGTAAAGAACGGCGCGCAACGATTTTAGAAATTTCCAAGACCATCGATGACCCCGACAGGCTCGATGAATTGATGTCGATGCTCGATGAAAAGAAAAGTGAGCCTATAGATATCCGGCGCGGTGGTGTCATTACCCTGTTTGTCGGTATCGGTATAGTTGCATTAGGCAAAGTCGCTATGGGTTCGTTGTTCGCGGGAGTGGGTTTACTCGTCGGCTTGATCGGTCTCGGTATTATTATTGCGGGGTACCTTCATCCACCGACCAGTAATGAACTCAACCAGGCCGTCGAAGAATTCGAGAAGCGGTAATTCTGGCGCCGAATATGCGAAATTTCCGGTCACCGAGCCCCCTAATCCTCGAGCGCTATAGCGTGATAAAAAATAGATAGTTATCACCATGGGGAAACACCATCCAAAGCTTCTCAATAATCTCGAGGCCATTCGACGCCAAGCGGGACTGACCCAAGCGCAGCTCAGTAAGTTTGCAGGCGTATCACGCAAAAGTATTAACGCCATAGAGAACGGTATGTATGTACCCTCTACGGTTCTTGCACTGAAGATTGCTGACACGCTTGATTGCACGGTAGAGGACCTATTTCGCCTACCCTCACGCTAGGCGTATTACGCCCAGTGACTCCTAAGCCCAGTCACGCTCCATAACCAGTGGTCCCCAAGAAGGGCCTGCATACGCCCACTGGTACCCGCCCGTCAGCAGCCGTAAAGTATCGTCTCGTTAAAACAACAAAAATCGAGGCTTCGTATGAGCGCACCTGTTCTCACAGATCTTGCCGGCAACGGCGTACTCACAATCACACTGAACCGACCCGAGGTTCTCAACTCACTGGATGAATCGCTGACACTCGGCCTGGTTGATGCAATGCATGAGGCAAAAACTGATAGCGCGGTTAGGGCTGTTGTGATCACCGGTGCCGGTCGTGCCTTTTGCGCGGGTGCCGATCTCAATGCGCGAAGCTGGCCAGCCGTAAAAGGCGTCTCCGCGGGCGAGGCCACCGCAGCGAATATGGAGCGAGGCTTTAACCCTCTGGTTAAGGCGGTTGCTCAATCCGCAAAGCCTGTCGTGACTGCCATCAATGGCATTGCAGCCGGAGGCGGCGTCGGGTTGGCACTCGCAGGGGACATTGCGATTGCGGCGGAGAGTGCCAAATTCAAACTCGTGTTCGGCCCCAATCTCGGCATCATTCCCGATATGGGTGCCTCCTGGTTCTTACCGAATCTCGTTGGTCGTGCACGCGCTAACGGCCTCGCACTGCTTGCCGACAACCTGCCGGCCTCGGACGCAAAAACATGGGGATTGATCTGGGACTGTGTGCCCGATGAAAACCTAATGGCAGCAGCTCAGAGTCTCGCAGGCAGATTGGCTGATGGCCCCACAGCAGGGTTGAAAGCGGTGGTTAAAGCGCATGATCGAGCGTTCTCTAACACCTTGAGCGAGCAACTCGAGTATGAAAAAGACACCCAGCGAATGCTCTTTGACTTTCCGCACGTCAGCGAGGGTATTCGCGCCTTTATTGAAAAGCGTAAACCCAATTTTCGCGATGTCAGTTAGCGGCGTGGGTAACGTTAACTGACGATATCAAGTACCGTACGAGTCAATCGGTTTGACGTCTGATAGAGATCCTTTAGTTTGTGCATCCGATTGCAGAGAAAGCCGTAACCCAGACCCGTTTCAGGGTCGCCAAAGGCAACTGTTCCTCCGACACCACAGTGACCAAAAATACGACTGGGATGTGGTGTCCCTCTAATTGTCGTAATACCCAGCCCCAGGTCGTAACCCACACCAAAGCGGATAGGCGCGCCTAAAAGAACGGTATCTGGCCCCTCCGAAAGTGGTGTGAGCGCTAGTTTCAATGTCTCAGGGGTGATAATCCGCTTTCCATCTCGTTCACCGCCGGTGCTTAAAATACCAAAGAGTTTGGCGAGGGACTCGGCTGTACCATGCCCATTGGCTGAGGGTATCTCGGCCTCTCGCCACTCTCGTGTGTTCATCTCTCTCGTATTGGTTTCTCCTAACTGCGTGGTTTTAGAGGCGAAAGCTACTTTCAAATCACCCATTCTCAAAAACGACTTCAGCGAACGTAGTGATTTTGGCAAGACAAAGTCGGGCGCTATTGCAATGACCATCAGGGCCCAGGGCGTCGGCTGGGGGTCGACAAGAATATCGCCACAGCGCTGAATATCTTCGTCTTCAAGACCAATTTTGAAATCGAGACCAAAGGGTTCGGCTATTTCCTCGCGGAAATACTGTCCGACGCTGCGACCATCAGTGCTCCGAATCAACTCTCCGACCAACCAACCATAGGTCAGTGCGTGATAACCCTGCGTGGTTCCCGGCTCCCTAAAGGGTTGCTGTTGTGCGAGCGCGTCAGTCCACTTATCCCACTCACGATAATCGAATTGGGGTACCCCCCCGTGAAATCCATGCATTGCCGCTCGATGACACACGAAATCGCTTACGCGGGTTTTTTCTTTGCCATTGCAGGCGTATTCGGGCCAGTAATCGCCCACGAGCGCATTGAGATTGATCTGGCCTCGCTCGATCAACTGAAGAAGACATGTTGCCGTGATGGCTTTCGTTGTCGAGAACACATTGATGAGCGTGTCATCAGACCAGGGACTTGTTTTTTCTCTGTCTTTATAACCACCCCAGAGATTGACAACCATCTCGCCCTGATGCTCCACCGCTATCGAGGCGCCGGTGTCGAATCCGCTCGCAAGTGCTTGAGAAAATTGATCACGAACAGCGTGAAATCGAGGGTCGCAATAGCCCGCGACAAAAAAATCACTCACTCTTTACTCCTCGCACCCTATTAATGGCGACTAGTGGCCTGTGGTCTTTGCTGAGCGTTTCTCAACGAATGCCGAAATACACTCTTTGAAGTCGTCGCTGCGAGCCGCCAGGATCCACTGATCGTGATCCATATGCATAATGGATTCACTTAAGGCCAGCGCGTACTGATTCACGCTCCGCTTAATCATCTGCACCGCCACTGGCGGGAGATCAGCATAATGTCGCGCCCACCCCTGCGCCACCGGCTCTAGGTCATCGCCCGCACAGATGTCATCGATCAAGCCCCAACTCTCCAGTCGATCTGCGGCGTACAGATCTCCAGACATCATCAGTTGTTTCGCACGGGATAAACCCACCAGTTCGACAAACAAGGGCACGGCATTCCACATGAGATTCATACCCACCTTGACCTCGCCCAGGCCCAAACGCGCATCCGTTGCTGCAATCCGGAAATCGCAGGCAGCCGCAATACAGGCGCCGCCGCCCGAGGCAATTCCTTGCACAGCGCAAATCGTCGGCTGGTGAATCTCGCGAATAGCCGTCAGTAGCTTCTGCCCGAGCTCAGCATCGCGCCGAGCCCTCAATAGCGAACCGCCCGGCTCCATGATATAGACTTCTTTCAAATCTGCGCCAACGGAAAAGTCGGTTCCCTCGGCTCGGATGATGACGGCACGCACTTGATCTTTATCCGAAACCGCCAGCGCCGCATCCCTGAGTTGCACCATGGTGTCGCGATTGAGCGCGTTTCTAACCTCAGCTCGGTCAAGAATGATCGACGCAATATCGTCGTCAATACTCACGTTGACGGTGTGGTCTGTCATTGGCTTTCTCTTTTTATTGTTGTTGAACGTTATTGTTATTTGATCTAACTATGCCAGATCAGCGGTCGTAAGACATGTCCTACTCACAGCCTTCACCGCACAGCAATACGGCAACCTGTTGGCGGATGCCTTCAATATCAAGGTCAGACTCATCGATCAGGCTGGCACATAAGTTAAGGCACTTGGGTGCTTGGGCACTCCGTTCCACGAAAAACTCAATGACCTCTGTGTGGCTCTAGCGTATAGCCTTCAGCAACAGTGGACTCATGGCGCCTGCCTCAGGCGCCAGATCAAAATGAGCGAGGTTGTGAAGCGCTGTAATCAGCTTAGGACCCACCATTTGGGGTGCAATGTGATTTGGATCGACGCGGGCGATCATCGACTCGATGGTGTGAATTAAAAAGTTGAGTACTGGCGATGCCTGCAAAAAAATCATAAAGGCATTGTGTGGCTGGCGACGAATTTCTAGCCAGCCCGACCTATCCCGCTGCAACCAGTGCTCTTCACCAAAACATGAATGTGTCGTTGTCGATGGCTGCCAACTCCCATCAATGATCAGAGTGTCGGCATCACACCAGATGACGCGATCAGCACCCCCTTCCAGGGCAGCTTTGATATGAAGTAGGCGCGCTAAATCGGCGAGTATGGGCCCTCGTCCCGATAACTTCCGCCGATACCAATCGGGAAGTACATCGAAAAAGCTGTCATCAAAAAATTGGTAAGTAAAAGCGTGGTCTTTCGACCAGACCTCAACACCCAGCAAACAATCCGTTACCCACCGGGGTCGACTGTCGGGAGCGGACTGAATGACAACAGTCTTCAATTGCAATTAACCGGCTTTAAAGCGAGAACCTTTTGCCGGTGGTGGATTAGCACCGCCAGCAAAGCACTGTGCCTTGGACATCCAGTCACTCGCCGGATCACCAACCACAGTGAGACTGGTGTCACCAATATTCCTCGTTTGAGTCACCACCTGAGCAAATTCGACCGCATCCCCTTGAATAAAGTTGCTCTGCTGTGACTCACCATAGGTCCAAACTTCATCGCTTGGAGAGACCAAGCTCACGACTGGCATAGGCTCAGGCGGCGTTTCGCCTCTCACCGTGAATGTCCAGCCAAAGGTATTAATCCCCAAGACAACAATGTTGCGTATACGATCGTGCTCCTCACGATCTGCACCCAGCACGTCGAAGACCTCCTGCCCATGCGCCCAGGTCTCCATTTGGCGTGCCGATATAGCCGATCGCGCGCTCATGCTGGGGCCCGCCCAAGGCACTCTTGAACTGGGATCGAGCGCGGCGTAAGCATCCGCCGTCTCGTCAACCAATGACGCCCACGCCTCACGCAGCGCCCCACCGCTGAGACCGTCCAAATACGCTTTTTCGTATTCGGGCAGCGAACCACCTTTCAGCATGTGCGCGCCAACACCTTCGAAAAATGCGGCGAAAGCATTATCACCCTCGGTCGCGACCATGACAGCCTTATTCCAGAAATGGAGATGGCGGAAAACATCGTTAATTGTCCAGGACTTGAACTGTGTCGTTTTCTCAAAGGCCGCATCATCCAGATCGGCAATCAAGGTCTTAAGCGTCAAACTTTCCTCTCGAAAATCACTCGCTTGCTGCATCGTCTACTCCCTCAATGAATGCGGATATCCGGCCATGAGCCTCGATGAAGTCGGTCTTGAAACCCAGCATGACATCAGCGACCGACTGCTCGGCATTCATCAGGCCAACCACCTGTCCAACCCAATACGTCGCCAGCGCTTCAGCACCACCATGTCCACCCTCGGCTAATTTGTCGACCTTTCTCAAGGCGGGCTCGGAGACCAATGACTGGAGCGGCATGGGCAGTGGTTCCGGAGCGCCTGTGCTTTCCCATGCATCGGTCCACGCTGATCGCAACTGTCGTGACGGCTTACCCGTTCTTGATTTTGCTCTCACCGTATCGCTGGCTGTCGCCGCTGTCCTCTTACGCTTGACGGTGGGTGTGGTCTCGGCCTCAACGGTAGTAAGCCAAACGCTCCCACACCATGCTCCCTCTGCCCCCATTGTCATGGCCGCCGCCATTTGCTCACCGGTGGCAATACCGCCCGCCGCAAGCACCGGCACAGAAAGATTATGTTGTTTCAAAGCCCGACAGACCTCGGGGACCAAAACCATAGTGCTGACGGCACCGCAGTGTCCTCCGGCCTCTCCGCCCGCGGCAATTAGGACATCAACACCCGCTCTCGCCTGATTAAGTGCATGATTAACCTTACCCGCGAGCGCGCCCACTTTAATGCCATGCGCACGAGCAAACTCGAACATGTTGGGTGGTGGGACACCGAGTGCGTTGACCAGCAGCGCGACCGAATACTCGGCAGCAACTTCGAGCATGGCATTCGTCGTTTGACCTTGAATGTTACGCGTGAACGTCAGATCGTAATTTCGATCCGCGGCGAGACCCGATGCGTCGATACCTTGTGACTCGAGAATGGAATCTGCGAACTCGATGTGCCCGTCCGGGACCATATTCACCAGATCACTATCACTAATGGATTCGTCTTTACCAATTGCTGCATTAGGCACGATGAGGTCGAGACCAAACGGTCGTCCATTGGTATGGGCGGCAATCCAGTCAAGCTCGACGCGCAACTCCTCAGGCGTCAGTTCCACCGCTCCCAGCACCCCGAAACCGCCGTTACGTGAGACGGCGGCGACTACGTCGCGACAATGACTAAACGCGAATGGCGGAAACTCAATATCGAACGTCTCTGTTAATGACGGCTTCATTCCTCCAGCTCCAACATCATGATGAGATCACCTGCACCTATCTGCTTACCGGCCAACGCCATTACATCGACGACAGCACCGTCACCGGGTGCAATGAGCTCATGTTGCATTTTCATAGCCTCCAGAACCGCGATGCGCTGACCTTTTGTGACCGCATCACCCGCTGCCACATCGATTGATAAAAGTTGCCCGTACATCGGCGCTGTGATCGTGCCGCCACCGGCCGCCTCCTCCGCCTCGGGCGGAATACGCGTGTTGTCCGCGAGCACCATTGAAAAAGAGTCGGAAGCGAGATAAAGCGTCGCGGGAGCCTCCGGGTGGCAGTGATAGCGTTTGGAGAGTCCATCAACCTCTAACGTCATTGCGTTGTCATCAATATCCGTCACCACCAGATGATGACCATTAGCGCCCACGGACACCTCGTACTTACCTGCATTGAGTGGTACGACGAGCACCTCGCAAGTGTCCTCGCCCACGTCGTATGACTTCGTATCTGTAACGCGCCCCATTGAAACCCAGTCGAGCAACTCCTCGTTTACCGAAGCCGATTGGCTGTGATGGGTTTCCATGGCCAAGACATGCTGTATCACACCTGCGCTCGCCAGATCAGCGCTACTCACTTCAGCCGGTGTGAACGCATCGCCGTAGTTGTCGGCAATAAACGCCGTGGTTGCCGCGCCAGAAATGAATTCATCTCGGTCCATCACGTCAATCAAGAAGTCTCGATTGTTTTCCGGACCAAATAAAGCCGTGCCCTGTAGCGCACTCCTCATTTTCAGGCGCGCATCCTCTCGCGTATCGCCATAGGTAATCAGTTTGGCCACCATGGCGTCGTAAAACGGGGTGACTTCATCACCCGTCTCCACGCCAGCATCCACTCTGATGCCTGGACCCTGCGGCTGCGTAAATAACTTAATAGCACCCGTACTGGGTAAAAATCCTGTGGCCGGATCCTCCGCGTACAAACGAACCTCAATGGCATGTCCAAATAGTTCAATATCTTCCTGCTCCGCTGGCAGGTCCTCGCCTCGCGCAACCCGAATCTGCCACTCCACAAGATCGTATCCCGTCACCATTTCGGTCACAGGGTGTTCAACCTGGAGCCGCGTGTTCATTTCCAGGAAATAAAATTCTCCCGCTTCATCCAGCAAGAATTCGACCGTGCCTGCGCCGACATAATTCACGGCCTTTGCGGCCTCGACGGCCGACTTACCCATTGCCTCACG
>CACMGJ010000024.1 GCA_902613175.1 Halieaceae bacterium
TCAGGCGAATGTGACGCGATGTCCTCCACCACGCCCAGCGCAAGCTTGGGATCGCTCGCAATGATCGCATCCAGCAAATCGAATACCTTGGTTCTCGACACTGTACCGAGCATTTGCCGGACTTCATCAGCCGCCAACTTTCCCGATCCATGCGCGATGGCCTGATCGGTCAGCGACAGTGCATCTCGCATTGACCCCTCGGCGCCACGGGCGAGCAATGCCAGCGACTCATCGTCGAAGCTTACCGACTCGTCTGCCAGCACATGACGAAGATGATCAATGATTTGCTGTGGCACCATGTTCTTCAGGTTGAACTGTAGGCACCGCGATAGCACGGTTGCGGGCAGTTTTTGCGGATCAGTGGTTGCCAGCAAAAACTTGACGTGTTCCGGCGGCTCTTCGAGCGTTTTCAACAGTGCATTGAAGCTGTGATTTGACAGCATGTGAACTTCGTCGATCAGATAAATCTTGAAGCGCGAGCGCGTTGGCGCGTACTGAACATTATCAAGCAGGTCTCGTGTATCTTCGACCTTGGTGCGGGAGGCAGCATCGACTTCAAGAACGTCCACGCTTCTGCCCTCGGCAATCTCGATGCAACTCGCACATTGCCCACAGGGCTCAGCGGTTACGCCAGTATCGCAGTTAAGGCTTTTTGCAATTAGCCGAGCGACCGTGGTTTTACCTACCCCGCGCGTACCCGTGAACAAGTAGGCATGGTGTAGTCTCTCGGACTCCAATGCGGTCGTCAGAGCCTTGACCACGTGCTCCTGCCCAACCATCTCGGAGAAGTTGGAAGGTCGCCATTTACGCGCAAGAACTTGATATGCCATTTTGGAGCCCGACCGTTATTGGAGGCGACTCGAACAGCCACACCTCGGCACCCGAGTCGATAACTACCGTTGCTCCCTTCCGGGCCTGGCGGGGTTCACTATCTATCGCTGCGAGGGGACCGTCCGAGTCACCAGTGACCTTGTCCGAGGACAAGGCTGTGAAGTGTCTCGGATTAGCGAATTTGACGCAAGTCGAAAGGTTGTCATTGACAACCTAAACAGCGGCAGGACAGGCTGAATTTTCAATGTTTATCATGATAACATCGTAAGTTAATGTTATTAACATACGAGATAAGCGAAGCCATGACATCACGAATGTTCTTTACAACTCTCTTCAGTGCTGTCGGTGCGGCCGGCATCGTTCTGTTCGGGTCTGATGTTATCGAGGCAAATGTTAAACCCACGATTTCGAAGGAAGCCCAGCCCCTACCCGTTGTCGTTGTACCCTATCAGCTTCAGCGCAGTTACACGACCACTACTCGTTTTTTGGGCGTTGTCGAGGCAAGCTCAGATAGCAATGTGGGTTTTGAAGTCGCGGGCGTCCTGGACGCTCTAACTGCTCGGGAGGGTGATTTCGTCACCACCGGACAGGTGCTAGGTAAACTTGATACGCGCCAGCAAGAGGCTGCGCTCTCGCTTGCGAACGCGCAATCGAAAGAAGTGGCAGCTCAGCTAGAGCTTGGACAACTCAACTTAGAACGCATTAACAGCCTACTGAGTCAGAATCTTCTTTCACAAAGAGAGGCCGACGATGCGCGTCTTACCGTTGAAGCTACTCGTGCTCGACTTGAAACCACGCAGGCAAGCGTCCGAAATGCAGAAATAGTCATCGAAAAGAGCCAATTGACCGCGCCCTTCGATGCTATCGTGTCAAACATCCTGCGAGAACCCGGAAGCATCATTGGCCCTAATGTACCGGTCCTCCGCCTCGTATCTGTCGGTGAGCGAGAGGCTCACGTTGGCATATCACCGAAATTCGCTGACAGTGCTCGGATTGGTGAGCAGTACACCCTTTATCTCAATGGCACAGCTGTCTCGACAACGCTACGAAGTATCGGCGCAGACGTGGATTCGCAAACGTTGACGGTACTCGCTGTTCTTACCCTACCTCAGGGTGCGCCTGCTCGCGTTGGGCAAACCGTCGCACTTCAATTCGAAGAGGATGTCACGGAGGTAGGCGGATGGTTACCCCTCAGTGCCCTTCTTGAGGGTGACAAGGGACTATGGACTGTGCTCGTTACGCGGAAAAATTCGGCCGGTGAGACCATTACAGCCCGAGAGAGTGTGGAGGTTATCTACAGCGAGGGGGATCGCGTCTTCGTGCGAGGGACGGTCACCGATGATGCAACCGTTGTCGCCTCGGGTATGCAGCGGCTGTCACCTGGATCTCCTGTCGAAATCGTACCCTCGATACGCGTGATCAATTGAGCACCCAGCTATGATCGCCACAAGCCTCTTTGAAAATGGGCGCTATCTCGCCCTACTCGTAATTTCTATCGTTGTTGTGGGGGTCACTTCCTATAACAGCTTGGGTCGACAGGAAGATCCGTCGATTACGCCTTTCGTTGCCTCGGTTCAAACCTTCTATCCCGGCGCCAGCCCCGCACGAGTGGAAAGCCTCGTGACAAAGCCGCTCGAGGACGCTTTACGTGAGCACCCCGATGTCCAGGAGATCAACTCCAACTCGATAAACGGTGTGTCGACAATCGTCATCGAGGCTGACTACTATCTGTCTCGACCCGATATCAAGCGGGTGTGGTCCGAACTCCGGGGCAAGGTGGATCGGGTCGCTGCAGACCTTCCCCAGGGCACAACCCAACCGGTATTCGACGATGATCTTTTCACCACGTTTGTGAAGATCATTGCCATCAGTGCGGATGAAGGTGTCAATATCTCGCCATCACTCCTGCGCCGCGAAGCGCTTCGCTTTGCCGATGCGGCGCGCAAGGTGCCTCAGACACGACGTGTGAAACCTTATGGCCTGCCGAACGAAGAGATCAATGTAGAGATAAATGGCACAGCACTTAGCACATTAGGACTCTCGGTCGACGATATTGCTCGGACGTTGGCCCTCTCTGACTCGAGGACGCCGGCAGGTAAACTCGCGTCGCCCACAACGGCACTCACTATCGACGTCGCCGGCGATTTTGGGGACGCTCAGGCCGTGCGCGATACGTTTATCAAGGCTGATTTTGATAGCGTCTCGGGCATACGGATTAACGATGTCGCCACTGTGACTAAATCGGAGGCCGAGCCGCCGCTCCGGCTCGCGCTATCAAATGGTCGTCGATCCGTGTTCCTCGCTGTCGAAATGAAAGAAGGCTATCAAGTCGATAAGTACAGCAAGCAATTCGATGCGTTTCTTGAAGACTACCGAGCGAATGCGGCCGACGGCCTAGCGATCGAAACAACCTATGACCAGAGTGGCTATACAGAGGCCCGCTTGGCGGGCGTTGCGAAAAATATCATCGCGGGTGTGCTAATTGTTGTTGCTGTACTTTTCGTGACCTTGGGCTGGCGCGCTGCATTAATCGTGGCACTAGGCCTACCGCTGTGCACCCTATTATCGATGGTAGTACTCAATTATCTGGATGTACCCATACATCAACTGTCTATGACAGGTCTCGTAGTGGCTCTAGGATTGTTAGTGGATGCCTCCATCGTTGTAACCGATGAGATCCGCAAACATCTTCTCGAAGGTGATGAAGCAATAGATGCGATGCAAAAAGCCGTTAAACGCATGACGGTACCCTTGGTTAGCGCCACCGCTACGACTGTCCTCGCATTTATGCCCATGGCTATTTTGCAGGGCCCCTCTGGTGATTTTCTGGGGAGTCTGGCCACCTGCGTCATAGTTATGCTCGTTATGAGCCTAGTCCTCGCACTGTCCGTGACAGCCGCGCTGGGGGGACGCCTCTTACCCGGAGCGATTACGGAGCGTCCCGCGTGGTGGCGATCTGGTATCGTCTTACCCAGAGCGAGAGAACGGTTCGCCGCCTCGATCGATTGGTCACTAAAATATCCCTTAGCCTCGGTCCTACTCGCGGCATCCATCCCCCTACTCGGATTCGCGAGCGTGTCGACGCTTACAGCACAATTTTTCCCCGGTACTGACCGTGATCAAATGTACCTTCGGGTTGAAATGCCGAGGAGCGCCGGTATTGAAGCAACACTGGAGCTTGTCCGTCAGCTCGATGACGATCTGCGTGCAGAACCTCTCATCCGACGGGTTGATTGGTCCGTTGGCGAAAGTCCGCCCGCCTTCTACTACAACCTGCGCTCCAACAAGCGAAATGCACCCGGTTGGGCGGAAGGAATGGTACTCACTCGAGACGAAAACCAGACCAACGCGCTAATACGCCGTCTACAGAAAAATTTTGATCGTAAGTACCCTCAAGCACAGATCCTCGTTTTGGGTATTGACCAGGGTCCGCCCGTGGATGCGCCGCTAGAGGTCGTTCTCTACGGTCCCAATACACACATCTTGCGGGTATTGGGAGAAAAATTTAGGCAACGCCTGCAAGAGCTACCAGACATAACCCACACGAAGCTATCTATTAGCCCAGCCGCCCCCAAAGTGGAGTTCCAACTCGATGAGGAGAAGTTACGCCGCCTGGGTCTCGAGCGAACGCAAGTGGCAGAGCTTATTGATGGTTATCTGCGAGGTCGATTTGGCGGTGCGGTTATTGAAGATACGGAGCAGTTACATGTCAGAGCAAAGTTAGAGCGAGAGGCCTGGCAAGATAGCGATGAGCTTCTCAATTTGCAGATCCCCCTCCCCCGGCAACTCGGACAGCCCCGCTTTGTGCCTCTGTCCGCGGTGAGTGTACTGAACATTGTCCCCGATGACGCGCCCATCGGGCGCAGAGACGGTGAGCGAATTAATCAGGTTCAGGCGTTCTTGACCAGAGGCGTGCTCCCAGAAGAGGCATTGAAGCTGCTCAGGCAGTCCCTGGAAGAAAATCCGATCGCTTTGCCAGACGGCTACAGACACAGCTTCGGCGGTGACAGCGGTGAGCGTGAAGGCGTAGTTAACGATCTGATTGGGCCGGTCGGACTGGTCATGTCGCTGCTTCTTGCGACCATCATGCTCACGTTTAACTCGTGGCGTCTAACCCTACTTGCCTTCGGGGTTGTGATTTGTGCGTTCGGTGTCAGCTTCCTAGCACTCGCCCTCTTCCGTTATCCACTAGGTATCATGGCGCTCGTGGGTGTCGTTGGCTCCATTGGTGTGGCCATTAACGCGTGCATCATTATCTTGACGTCATTTCAACAGTCTCCCGCGGCTGCTAGCGGCAATCGAGACACGATGCGTGATGAAGTACTCGACTCCAGTCGGCACATCATATCGACCACTTTGACTACGTTCGGTGGGTTCTTGCCTCTCATTTTGGAAGGAAGTCAGTTTTGGCCGCCGTTTGCGATGGCCATTGCCGGTGGGGTCTTGTTATCCACCATCATTTCGTTCTATTTGGTGCCACCCGCCTACGTACTTCTGGGCGCACCGCAGGATAATCGGATCGAGCGAGCTCAACTGAAGGCGGCTCGGGGAGCATTGGAATGAATCAATCGATGACACCCTACCATCATGGTGATTTACACAACTGCGCCATCATCGCAGCTGCTGAACTCATCGAGAGCATTGGCAGCTACGACATCACGATTGCGCAGGTAGCAAAACGAGTGGGCGTAAGCTCGCCAGCCCTTTACCGCCATTTTAAGGACAAGAATGACCTGCTCACTGCAGTAAGGGAGCTTGCCCATATTGGAATTATGGAATACACCACGGGCGCGCAAGATTCTGTCGCACCTGGCACCCTCGCTCACATTGATGCGCTTGGATCCGCGTACCTGCGCTTCGCTATGGACAAAAAGGCCTTTTTTGGACTGATGTGGGAAAACCATGTAGACGCTGATGAGCGGAGAGCTGAGGCGCGTGCTAAACGTACCGGTTTTCAGGTGCTCCATGAAGCAATCGATCTCTACTTGCGAGAGCAACGTCCCGAGTCTGTAGAAACGTCGTTACAGACTGCAACGCTGTTATGGTCCGTAGCACACGGCATTGCCACACTGCAACACAATCGATTGTTAGACACCTTTGACCAGGACGCAGACGCCGAAGCCATGCTTCGCACGGCCACCCGAGCAATCTTAAAGGTCGATATGTAAGTCGGCACACTGGACTCGACTCGGTGACGAAGGTTTTATACATTGGTTGCCGTAATTAAGTTTGGATATTTAGTTGGGCGGTCGAACACATGGCTGATGCCTCTATTCCACTTTGGCTCATAGCCTCATTTATCGGCCTTTGGTTAGGCTTTCGGCTCAGTTATTCAATGCATGAGGGCGCTGCAGATTCGCGTGCTCCCAATACAGCAAGATCGTTGGTCACAGTGTACTGTCTTTCAGTTACGGCCATCCTCACTGAGGTGGGGTTAACCGAGTCATTACCACGTACCATTCAAATCTGCTGCCTTCTCATAGCGGCCGCCACAGCCATCATGCAGCTATTACAAATCTGGACTGAAAAGCCGATACCCGGAAAGGACTGTCAAGGTCGCGATATCGTGGAATAACCGCGTTTGATTGTGCGATACTTGCGCGCCCCGCGCCCATAGCACAACTGGATAGTGCACGTGCCTTCTAATGGCCTTCATTCCCGACGAACATATTTAGGTAGATTTACTTCTAACGCATACCTATGCGGTTTTACTTGCCTTCTGGGGACTTATAAATTATTTTTAGGGCCAGTACATTCAGGGTACTTTTGAAACTAGATGTTAAGAATATCAATGACTTAACAATCTTGCTCAAAACTACCTACGGTATATTTGCAGTACTTTCGGAGGGGCCGCACATGCCTGCACTCAAGCACAAGCAAAAGCTAAACAGCAACTTATGGCTAGGCGTACAGATCGGACAATTTGTAGATGGTAGAGGTTACAAAGATAGTAGAGGCAACGTAACCAAGCGTGGACGTGGCGTATGGACTTGCGAGATAAAATTTGCCGGTGAAAAGCCCATCTATAGAACCACCAAAGTAAAATACGAGGAAGATAGTCAATTCAGTAAAGATGAAGCAATACGTAGGGCTTATGAAATCTTTGCTGGATTTAGTGATCGGTATGGACGTGGACTAGATGTTAGCTCAGCAAACTACGTAACCAATTTGCTAGACAAATTTATAACTGAAGCAGAAGAAAATACTGAAGAAAATGAGGCTCTGGTACGTAAGGGCTTACAGCCAAGACATATTATGTGGGGCGGACGTAATCCATGGCGTAGAGTGTCTTTTGACCATTGTGAGCGTCAAATACGTCTATACGTACACCCTTTTGCTAGAGAGAAGTTACCTACTATTGGGCGTGAAGCTAACGCTAGAATAGAGAACGTAAAGAAGCGTGATTGGGATCAGCTTGATGGCTGGCTACTAAAAAACAATCCACTACTAAGCATTGAAAGTAGGCTCAAAGTAATTACAGAGTGTAGGAAGTTTCTGCACTGGTGTTACAAACGTCAGTATATTGAGGAAGTCCCCTCTATCCAGCGTCCACACAGAGGCGGTACTACTGGCGCCCGTCAGCGTATGCGTAAAGAGATCACAGCAGATACATACAAACGCATAGTGGACTACACCAGAGAGATGTACACAAATCCAGACAGATCAGAGTTCCATAGGGATCAGTCATACCTTTTCCACCTATGGATCTTAATAATGGCTAACACTGGAATACGGTGCCCAGGGGGAGCTACAGATCATACCCTCATACGCTGGGAGGACGTAACTCTACCAGAAGACGATAAGGAAACAGCTACACTGTTTAGGCCGTGGGAGAAAACAGGCTCCTATGAGGCCATCATCATGCCTAGAGGCGTTAGATACATAAAACTACTTAAAGAGTTCTACAAGCAGCGTAAAATTCCATATACAAAGGGCTACATGTTTAAACACCCACATAACACGTACTATGGGCCTTCCAATAGAGGAAAGGCAGGTGAGATAAAAATACGTAAAGGTGATCCTATAAAGTCATTCCGCACACAGTGGAACAATATGGCAAAGGCACTAGACCTTCACGAATTTGGAACCAAAGATAATCCCGTACCACAAAGTGAACGCATATCCCCTACTTCACTACGAGCTTGGTTTATTACTCAACGCCTATACTCAGACAAGCAGGTAAAGATCGAGTTACTGGCTAGAGTTACAGGTACCTCGGTCGGTCAGATAGAGGCTCGTTACCTACGCTTAGATATGGATAAGAACTACGAGCACCTCACTGCTGGAGCCTATGACGATGGTGGCGGCGAAATGCTATTTGAAGATGGCTACTATGTAGGTACTGCTGGATCAGAGCAGGACACTGGCATAGTCATGGTAGGTTTTGATGATGGAGTACCTATAGAGCAAGAGGCAGACGTTAACTCAGCACTAGAGGAGCTAGAACAGCTTGCCGCCAAATATGGTATCACTGCATCTGAGCTACTAGAGAAAAAGCAACAGCGGGGATAATACAAATCAGCACGATCAGAGGCCCACTACGTGTGGGCTTTTTTATGCCTATCAGATGGCGCCGTAACTAAAATCAGAAACTACACAATAAAATTTTTCAAGAGGCACACTACTACCGCCTAAATCTTCATGTCTTTGTACCGAATACTATAGGCGCCGAAATTAGATCACTATAAACACTAGAGGTACATGTAAAGGCGTATTCTACGAAATACGCACTACCAGTCAACTATCCCCCACTATACACGTCTAATAATAAATTGCAATATATAATGCATGCATATAGCAAAACATTATTGGATAATACTATAGGGCCATACTAGAATTACTTATGTCATAAATCATACTGATATATGACATTAGAGGAGATTGAGTATGCCTAGACAAGAGGGAGCCGCAAGGCCCATAACATCACAGCAATTTCAGGAGCTTACGGACATTATCCGACGCAAGAGCACCACTCCCCTACGGGATATTGCTCTGCTTCAAATGTCATTTAGGGCTGGATTACGTGCAATGGAGATCGCCGCACTACAGCTAGACAGTATTTTGGATGCCGATGGCAACATTCAACGCACCATACGCTTGAAGAAAGCTGGAACAAAAGGCGCCAAAGGCGGCATAGCATATCTATCACATCCAGAGTTACGAGAGGCTCTAAGTGCGTATCTAGTACTAGACCGAAGTAGTAAAACGACTAAGTACAATAACGTCTTTATAAGTAGAAAAGGCACACCATTTAGTCCTAGTTCTATGTCAAGACTATTCTCGCACTTATTCCGAAGGGGTGGGCTAGATGGCTACACCTGTCACAGTGGCAGGAAGGGCCTAGCTCGAGCACTGAATGAGCAAAATGTATCTGTGTACAACATACAGAAGATCCTACGGCACAGTAATATTCAGACAACTGTGACGCACTACCTATCGGTAGATGAAGATACTCTTGCAAATCTAGTAGAGGGAGTGTAGTTATATGACCAAGGCTATGAAACTAGAACAGGCCGCCACCTCCAAGGCACGTGGGATAACCAAACGTAAGGTAACAATTAAGGAGAGCAGTATGAGCTTTGAGTTCAATCCAAACAAAGTAAAGGCAGTAGTTAACTACAGCGAGGTACGACAGGAGTGCACTACTTATGAGAGTGCAATGTCTTACATTCAGGATCGTGTAAAAGAGTTTGAAAAATCTGGTGACTACAAATGGATCCAGCAAATTAAAGATCCAAACGGTAACGAGACACTAAATGTAGTGGCTAACTTGAAGTCTATGCCTATCTACTGGGCATACGAGGAAACAGGCGAGACTGTAGATATTCTCAATCCCGACGGTACTGTACGTGAGACACGTAAGGTAATTGTGAATAACAGCCGTTATGAAGTAGACAGCATGGATGAAGGTATTGCCATGTGTGAGGCTCTAGCTAGTGGCGAAGTTGAAGCACTCAATGAGCGAGTAAGAGCTGCATCTAGTGCTTACAAGGACGTAGTAGAAGTAGAACTACCTGCAATCAATGCCAAAGCTGAAATGCTCTATAACGAAGGCCCTCATGCAAAAGGCCCTCTAGGAGCTTGGGATCATAAAGATGGTGTGGGAGCAAATGGCCCAGTATTCTCCAAGGAGAAGACCAACAAAAAGAACATGTATAAGCAGACTGCACGTAGACAGCTTGGCTATCAGCGTTACGCGGACAAGATCCAACTAGCTAAAGGCTAATAGGTTTATATCGAGATTATTAGACTTAATCTAAGTAGGTAGAGATATACGCACTTAATTTCAGCAAAGAGAGATATAAGTACACGTATCTACCTAACCAATCCAAGGGGAGCTTCATGCTCCCCTTTTTGTTTCTGGCGCCCCTGCCCTAGTAGTCAAGCGACGATTTCATTCTGGAGCTTTCGTACACCGGCCCCCGGCATGCCAGGCGATGAATAAATACATTAAGAAACACTCATACTAGAGCTTATACACTAGTCAAATACTAGAGGTAAGCAAATAAGTTTCTTGACTTTTTACCTCATACTACTGTATAATTATACAGTAAATAAGAGAAACGAACAAATTTCTCACGCCTATAGAAATACAAAATACTAGAGAAGAAAAATAGGAAGGTAGTAGTAGCTACTGAACGCCGATATGAATAGGACAAATGATAAAAACTTTTTCCAGATGTGGGATCTAGCTCAACGTATACAAGAGAGTTTCCTATGTGCTGGGCCAAAAGAACAAGCAGAGCTTTTAGAGCTAGAGGAGCAGTTATACAGAGAGGGTGGCTTTTATGCTGACTATAGCTATCAGGAAGCTATTACTGCATATCGTGAGCATGTGGAGTATTTAGGTGTTAGCTGATGCTGATTATACGTACCTCTACCCTTTTATGTCTCCATCCGAAATAAGGCAGGAGTTTGATACTAAGAGTAAAGGCGCACGTGCTATCCAAAAATACTACAAGGCACAAGGGTACCTGCCCCAAAGACAAGCACTCAATGCAATAGTTTCTAGGTCATACGCTGTAGCAGATCTTGAAGTAGATGAAAAAGTATGGGCGCAGTATGTATGGCAGGAAATAGCCAAAGAAAGAAATTACCGTAGAGAAGTAGTCTGGCAGAGGCTCAGGAAGATAGAAGAAATATACAAATGAGTTTCACAGTCGTACAGCCAGAAGCAAATGCAAGAGGTACTATACTAAAGCCCAGAGCAAACAAAAAGTTTGTAGATGGTGCTGAAGTAAAGCCGAAGCGTGGAGAAAGTCCGTACTGGTGGAGCGAGGTACGTAAAGTAGAAACAGATCAGCCACTACCAGAACTCTATAAGACACTACAGAAGATTGAACAGAATAATAGTGATCATGTAATAGTTGCAGAACATGTACACACATATGAGGGCGCACAAAAGTGGTTCCGACTACAAGCAGGCCCCTACCTAGAGAAAGACATCCAGCGTAACTGGATACAACTAGATTTTGATCACGGGCCTACGGGCTGTAACAGTTTGCCACTTAGCCAGAGACTAGACGTGGCGTTAGCTGGGCTACCACTTGCATTTAGCTCCTGTGAGTGCGTAGCTCAGCTTTCTTCTAAAGCGTTTCTGTGTAGCTATCCCGACTACATGGGCCTACGAGTGTACTTTGCTCTCAAAACGCCCTACACGAACGCTCAGCTACGTCAAATGCTAAAGGGGCTCCCCTTTGTAGATACCAGTATCTTCAGTAACGCTAGGAGACACTACACTAGCGTACTGGACGAAGGGGACACTATACGTAATCAAGTAGGCCCGACCATAGAATACCGTCTAGGCCGTAAACTTGATCTACAGGAGCTAGAGCAAGACAAGAGTTATGTAGCAAAAAGAGAGCAAGAAAAATCATTTGAAATAGCTACACGCAACTTCCAGAAATTCTCACCAGAGAGTGAACAGTTTGAGGATCTACTGCGCCTAGCAAAAGACGGGTACTTTGATCGGATCGAGAGGCATCATGCACACTGGAAGATCCTAAAAAAGGCAGAATGGACTAACCAGAATGGATCAGCAGTAATAGATGCAATTTTAGATGCTGGATCTGGTGACGGTACGATACTAGGCAATAGAGCCGATAGAGAAAAACTACAGTCGCAGCTCCAAGAAATTCAGAAGGAGCATCTGGAACACTTTGGATACAAGTTAAGTGACCAAAAGTTTGATGTAATACTGCCCGATCCAAAATCAGAAGACTTAAAGGGCAAGGAACTACCCGAACTAAAAGAGACAATACATAGACTTTTACACGATCATAAAAAAGTAAACATGATCGGAAGAAGTCCACATGGATCAGCTAAAACTACTGCATTAGTCCCCCTACTCTCTGAAATAGTTGAGGAGTATTTAGGACGCCCTGCACGTGTACTCTATATCTGCACACTGAGAAGTATCATTAGAGGTACTGCAAAGGAATTGATGTATGAGTGCTATCTATCTGAAGATGGCACGGTACAGAAGCCCATTATAGCTTCAGCAGATAAATTAGCCGTATGTATCAGATCCATAGCACATGTAGAAAATCCCGTAGACATACTTATACGTGATGAAGCAGAAAGCATAGCTCTTTGGTCACAATGGGAGAGCCATGGCGTAAGTAATATACGGGACTACTCTGCCCTTAATGAAATAGCTACGCATCCTAGGTGCATTATGAATGTGCTACTAGATGCCGATGCCGCAGAATTAACCTATGCACAGTTAGAACGAAATTTAACTACTGAACAAGATGTATCTGTACTTTTAGAAAATACTGGAAGCTGGATTACAGCACTAGAGCAGAAAATGCACTGGTGTCGGAAACCACGTCAGGTACTCAATCAGCTATACGATGATGCTGTGTATGAAGGCAAACGCTGTTTTGTGCATGTAGATTTTGATGATAAGGAAACAGATCCAAAACTTACTGCTCTAGTCAATGCGTACAATGATCTAGCTGGACGTGAAATAGCAAAGGCGTTTTGGTCAGGATCTCCGCTAGAGGAAAAGAACAAGCTAACAGATATACCAAATACATACATACCGGAGCTATTCGCCCAGGGGATACAAATAATCATAGTTTCCCCCATTATTGTATCTGGCTGGAGGTATAAGGCCGATCCTCACTTTGATAGCACCTATGGGATATACACGCAAACTACTCAGTCTGCTCCACATATTATCCAAAGAACGCAAAGAGTTACCCACGTAAGAGAGCACTACCTATACGTGGCCCCGTGTAGCTCATGGACAAACTATCACAGCCTACAGCAGGATCTTGAGGAAGAACTAGAATACTCCGCATTAGAGCATACGGTAAAACTTAGACAGCACGAGGCGTCTGCAAAAGAACTCATAGCAAAGACCAAAACTAAGAAGCAGAAGATGATGGACAATGTAAAGCTCCACACAATTCTGTACTGGGAGGAATTTGGAGGTAAGCATGAGTTCTGGGAGTTTGATGAAAACTCTAGGCCAGAATTGGAGCTACTTGGCGAAATTATAAAGGAAGCAAAAGAAGCCGAATTGCTCCGCACTGCTACCACTATTTTAGCCGATGAAGAAAGGCTAGAGGCATTACTCACTAGATTTACTGAATACGATGTAGCTACAGAGACGTGGGGAGCAATGCATAAGCCCACTACTCCAGAAGTAATACTGGAGATGCTAAAGGTACTACAAGATAGTGCTATCACACATGAAACAGCACAGAGCATCTGCCACTTACTTAACTGTAGTGAGAGCGAGTGGATGCAGTGGGATGTATCTGGTGCACCATGGAAGCCACTACCGCTACCTCTAATAGCATCTCTAGGTATAGGTCAGCCCAATACCACCTATAGACACCTAGGTTTAATACTTCACGACCTAGAGCAACAAATAGGGAAATGTCTGCTTACGTTTCTAGTAGGAATAGACAAGGAGCCTATCGTGCTTAAAACAAGTGAACTAGACAGCAAGCTCTATAACGGGATCGTAAACAGATACTACAACTTACTGAAAACAAACTTACCGGATCTATTTGGTAACGGAATAAAAGCACATGACAAGGTAATAGCAAACTTGTTCAAGAAGGTACTGCAATGTGATGTCAAGGTATCTAAGCCAAAACCAAAAGCAGTCGCAGAACTCAAGCGTAAGCTAGTTGCACATTATCAAGATACTGGACACCTACCTAAAGGGGATCCAAAGAATAGAACGCTGCAAAAACGTGCAGAGGCTCTATTAGCTGAAAAGCTCAGAAATCAATTTGAGCTAGATGATTTGGAGCAAGACTATTTTGATAACACTGGGAAGCTCATGGTTATCAATACACCTCAATATAGAACTATAGAACGTCAATCACTCCTACGGATCATGCAGTTAAAAAGAGTTGGCGGAGAAGGTAACGACAACCGGCGGCTATAAAATTTTTATTTCTATAGGGGATCGAGAGCATGTATCAAAAAACACGGTAGCAACGGACACAATATGAACGAGGTATTAGAAGAACAGTACAAGCAGAGGTGGCTAGACAAGCGGGACAATCTATCTATGGATAGATCAAAGCTAATAGCTGTAGTGGTATCAGGCCATGACACCTGCCCTACTACTGAACCATGTTTATCACGAAGCTACAGCGGGGATGGAGCGTGTAGGTGTATCCGCACAGTATTCCCAACACCAGAGCATTACAGATTGTATCTAAGTCTCAGAAAATTACTTTTAGACCTGGAGCTAGTTAACGCAATTAAAGGAGAAGCATATGCGTACAAAGAAGCAAATGAAAGCTCTTGAGCAGGCTCAACGCTACAAGAGTAAAAACTACTTAACGGAACATTTCGGCAAACAATACCTAGCATACTGTGATGATGGTTATGTAGAGCCGCATAGGTTCCTTGGATACGTTAATGACGTGGATAACGTCATACCTATAAGACGTGTCATACGTCCTGCAATGGACTTTGACCAATACCTAGATGTCGTAGTACGTCAGGCAAAGAGAATAACAAATGGCTAAACCTATAAGACTAAACAGCTTAACAGAAGACGAGAGAGGTGTACTCGTAGAGAGCATCCCTCTATTACGCAAAATGGGCAATGACTACTGGTGGGAAGATCCAGAGTTCAAACGCCTATACAAGAAGTGGCTAGAAGTGACTAAAAGCTCACACGTAGAGGGTGGCTTTGAGCAATTTAAGCTAGGAATTTATCAGATGAGGAAGCAAGCACCTCTTACATATAAAATTAACAAGGTACAAGAAAATGCTGAAACAAAGTGATATTGATTTATACACAGAAGAAAAGGATGAAGCTGTAGCCCGTCAGGAAGAATTAAAAGCTGAGCATGAGGCTACCCGAACAGAGATCGGCAATATAACTCTTAAAATAAAAGAGAATGAGGAGGCAAACGAAAAACTCCGAATTGAAATGCGTGATCTTAGAACCAAGCTAGAGACTATTGCCGCAGAGCATAATCCACTAAATCAAGTTATATCTAACATAGAAGAAAAACTTGAAAAGGACGCTTGGGAAAAGTCAGTAAAAGAGATGGTGGAGAAGCAGGCAGACTTCTACACGGTACTAGAGCGTGAGTTAACGAAAATGCAGGAAGAACTAAAAGAGACTGTGGGAGACTTTGTAGAATTTGAAGCACCCGCTACTGCCTGTAAGACTATACGAGCCGCTATAGAGCGTGGCGGTATAGGTCATCGTGAGAATACTCTACGCTCTGGCATCCAGAACTATAACCAAGCTATACGGGATCTGTGTGAACGTAAGCTACGAGGTGAGCCTATAGATCTACAGCGAGGTGCCCTACCCGTTGATCGGCTTAAGGATTGGTTACGACATGGTGACGTAATCCTCTACTGGAAGAAGTAATGCCAGCAAAGAGAAAATCAGAGCTAAAGTATCAGGCACTACGGCTATATCACTCTAACCAGATCGGCCTAAACGATATTAAGGCATCATTCCGGATAACTACTACCGCTGCATTTGATGAATACTCAAGTAGCACAGACCAAAAGGATGCACTAGGTACAAAAGATAGACTGGAGAAGATCCGTAAACTCACTATGACACGGAGCGAGGCCGTACTAGAGAAGCAATTAGCTATGAAGGTTAGACCGAAGTTAACTGCTACTAGAGATGAAGAAATAGCACGTATGGCTACAGGATTTAAAACTGGAATACCTGCAAACTTTTCTCGCTATGGGATCCTACACGCAAAGGGTAAAAAGAAGGCAAAGCCAAGGCCCGGGAGTTCACGTGGTAAGTATGCACGAACAACTTATAGAGGATTTAAAAAGTTCAATAAGAACTATGATGAACTAGAGAGATCTCTACTACAGCTAGTCCGTACAGGTCGGGCCAATAGGAGAAAGCTACAGCGTCAGCTAGGAGCTGTTCGGAATAATGTACGGGTATCGGCTAGACGTGGAGGCTAAACACACTACTTTGGGAACTAGAGTATATTTAGCCTCTACTCATGAGATGGCCTCGCCGGTAGGGCTCGAACCTACGACCGGTGGCTTAGAAGGCCACTGCTCTTCCAACTGAGCTACGACGAGGAGAGAGAAAATAATATCATATCCCCAGTGGACTACACCCTTTCTCAAGGGTATTTGGATACATTCCACACTAGATCCATAGGTATTTTCAGGATACTTTTGTGGAAATGGCGTAGCGGTGGGTTTTTAAATGCCTTCTAAGCATGAGGTTCCAGGTTCGAGTCCTGGTGGGCGCGCCATTTACGTCGGCGAATTCGGCATACCGCTCGTTAGTCGAATAAAACGCTCGGATTCACCATCGTTTTCATCTCAAGGACGTTACCGTTAGGGTCAGAGATAAAGAACGTCTCTTGCTCGAATTCAGTCCCTTTAAATCGGCGGTATGGCTGGTCGAGATAGTCAAACTGGCTAGACTCAATTCTTTGCTTCAATGCCTGAAATTCGGCCTCCGGCATATGCGCGCCAAAGTGCGGGACGCTGACATTGCCCATATCGACATCGTGGCGAACACCCGGTAATTGCTCCTCACTCTGATGCAATGTCAGCTCGTTACCCCAGAAATTGATATCAATCCATTTCCCCTCTTCGCTGTTGCCCGTAGCACAGCCTAGAACCTCTGTGTAAAAAGGAATCGTCGACGCTAAGTCGCCTGCAGGTACCGCTAAGTGGAACGTATTTGACACAACACACCTCGCTTATACTTTTTTACCACGTTTTTACCACGTTCGCCTGATTTTAGGTTCTTACGCACTATGCGCTAAAACCGAGCAACACCAGCCGATTAGGGCCTCATAGTAGGTCTCCACCCGCAGCCATAGCGGTTGTACCATCTCGTTCGTAGGCGCGTAGTACATTCTTTCCTACTTTCCAGCGGTGAACTTCATCTGGTCCATCAACCAAACGCTGGCTTCGAATCGATGTGTACCAATCTGCCAGCGGTGTATCTCGTGAGTAGCCTAGTGACCCATGAAGCTGGAGCGCGGTATCCACGACCTGATGAACCATATTGGCCAGATATATTTTGGCAATCGAGTTTTCCTGCGTCATATCGAGCCCGTTTTCTGCCTTGTAGGCAATATGCATCAACATGAGAAGCGCTTTATAAATCTCGGCCGCACAGTCCGCCAGCATGAACTGCACACTTTGACGATCAGAGAGCTTTTTTCCGAACGTCTCTCGCTCCAGTACATGTTTGGCCGCCATGTCTAGCGCTCGCTGTGCTTTAGCAACGTTATGCATGCCATGCCGTAAACGACCATAGCCAAGGCGATGTTGGCCCATGTTAAAGCCTTGACCAAGGCCCCCCAGCAAATTGGCCTTTGGAACAATCAGATTTTTTATCTCGATCTCGCAGTGGGCTGCACCTAATCGCTCACCTAGCGGTGTGCGACGATGCATGGTGTCGATATTCCGGAGGATTTTGAAACCGGGATTAGGCAACTCGACTATAAAAGTCGAAAACTGCTGATGCCGCGGTGCGTCGGGGTCGGTCTTTGCCATAACCACGGCGATATCGGCAACGTTTGCCGACGAGATGTACCATTTATCGCCGTTCAGTACGTAATTATCCCCGTCTTCGACCGCCGTCGTTTTCATCCCGGTTGCATCTGCGCCGCCTCCCTTCTCGGTCATGGCGTAGCACACTCGTTTCTCACCAGCCACTAGAGGCTTGAGGAAGGCTTCGTGCTGGTACTCGGTGCCGTGGTGCAGCAACGTCATCATTGTCGCGTCATCAGGACCTTGGGTGTTCAGCGCGAGGGCTCCCAGAATCGACTCGCCTAATTCCATCTGCACTAATGCGTTTGCTAAAGGCTTGAGGCCCATACCACCCCATTCGACGGGAAAAAAAGGACACCAAAGACCTTTGGCCCGCGCTTTTTGACGCAGCTCTGCGAGTATTTCCTCATAGGTATCCACTGTGAGTCCCTTTTCAGCGGGAATACAGACGTCATGCACAAACTCTCGCACAATGTTGCGAACTAACTTAGTTTCCTCGGGTATCTCAAAGTCGATCATGGGTAACCTAATTTTATCGTTACTAATTTTTATCGTTACTAACGTTGGTCTCTCTTCATTTTTTTTCTTCGACTACTGGTTAGTCGTTGCAAGTTATAGCAGCACTTGTTGAGTAAACGGGACTTCGCCAATCGATTATGAGCGAGCCATCACTCCGCAGTGCATCGCATGAGCGATTCGCCATGCTTGGCATTTGCGCGGCACTTTTGGCAAAAACACAATGACGCATACTTAAGCTTCAACAAACTCGCAAAACAACAAAACGGCATTCAGAGCCTTCCGAATCAATGTAAGGCTCGAGTCTTATTTGTTCGATTCGCGCGACGCCTGAGACATGTAGCTCGGTCACCAAATCAATGAAGTTCGTCGACTGCCAATAATCGTCTCTCACCGTGAACACCAACAGGCCACCAGAGCGTGTAACCCGCGCTAGCTCTTCAACAGCCTCGGGTTTTACATGGGTCGACGTGAAGGTGCCGATGCAGGTCACCGCATCATAGCTATCCGATGGCAACGTCAGAGGAAGATTCATATCCATCGTATGGAGCGCGTCATACACACCTTTCCTCTCCGCCTCAGCTAGCATCCCGGGTGAGTAGTCAATGCCGGTTAGAGATGACATCCCCGCTTCTTTTAGACGGACACCCACCAACCCAGTTCCGCAACCGGCATCCAATACCGCTAGCTCAGGGGAGCCCATTGCCTCGAGGAGTAGCTGTACCGCTTTCTGAGGACTGGTATAGCCCCAGTCTTCCAATAGTTCACGGTCGTATCGATCTGCCCAACCGTCGTAAACCTCCATTAGCTCATCGGTAGACGCTGCAGTAAGAATTTTGATGTGTATGTCGGCTTGTTCACCCATTGTTGTAACCCGTTTTTCTTATTACTTTTTTCTGACGTTGGCGCCACCCAACACCTCACCACTTACTGGATCCGTCGTTAGCCCGCCAACGCGGCGTCTTTCACCGTCATCCAAGATAGTGTAAACCCGCACATCAGCATGCCTAATACGAAAGCGCGTTCTGTTTCATTTTTGAACATGATTGCCCCCAACTAGACCGCATTGCATACACAGTAACCGGCCCAGACACTGTAGTCCAAACAATGCACCCCACTAGGCAGGAGTCGCGCGCACAAGACTTATCAGTGACCCACTTTTAAACAGGTGGAGAAAAGCTGGACGGATCTAGTCCATGACGATCATTTTTGGTTAATCTACGCGCCATCCGCTCAAAAAACCTGTCAAGGTCAGCTATGAATCAGCCTCAAAACATCGACCATTACGCATCCGTCAGCGATGATATTTTTGTCGATACCGGTGCTACCGATCCTGTTTACCCTGAGATTTATCAGCGGCTAAAAGGCTTCAACCTAGGATCAACAAATGCGTGGACCCGCGGGCAACCGTTCGACTATTACCGCCGAATGCGTGAAGAATCCCCTGTCATGTGGACTGAAGGGCGAAAGCCAACGTCCGGATTTTGGTCAGTCTCTCGCTATGATGACGTTAAGCACGTCGAGCTGAACCCACAGCTCTTCTCCTCCCAACGCGGAAGTATGCACATGGCTGTACTGCCTGCCAGCGGTAAAGCGGATCGGCTGATGTATGCGGCGCACAATTCGTTGATTAACCTCGACGCCGATGTGCACCGAGATCTTCGCTTGCAGCAGTCCGAATTCTTCTTTCCCAAATACGTAGAGACGCTTAAAGAACGTGTTGGTAAGAAAATTGATGACCTACTCGACAATATGGAGCGGCAAGGCCCTGAGGTCGACTTCGCCAAAATGTTTTCGACCGAGCTGCCGATGTTCACGCTGTGTGAAATACTGGGCGTCGACAAGGAAGATCGGCCCGATATCATCAAGTGGATGCACTACC
This sequence comes from Halieaceae bacterium, assembly GCA_902613175.1. GTDB lineage: Bacteria > Pseudomonadota > Gammaproteobacteria > Pseudomonadales > Halieaceae > Luminiphilus. The sequence goes on from CACMGJ010000024.1 coordinate 20,222, forward strand.
TCGAGCTTGCCCCTCAGTTCCTGACTCACCCGTTCCGAATGTTTATGGCTGAACCCATGTTCCTATTTAGGTTCAATCAGATGCTGGAGGATATGTTCAATTACGGCGAACGTGTCATGGCAGACAGAATCAAGAATCCGCGGCAGGATCTTCTGACAGTCATTGCAAACGCAACACTTGATGACAAACCTATGTCGCAGAACTATCTGGACGGCTCGTGGCTGCTGATCATTTTTGCGGGTAACGACACCACGCGTAATTCACTTTCAGGCACCATCCGACTCATGACCGAATTCCAGCAGCAGCGGCAAATGGTGATTGATGACCCGTCTTTAATAGATCGTATGTCACACGAGGCGCTGCGCATGACGTCACCCGTAATGCACATGCGCCGGACGGCGACCGAGGACACAGAAATCGCAGGGCAACGTATTGCAGAAAACGAAAAAGTCATCATATGGTACGGCGCCGCCAATCGAGACCCCTCGGTCTTCCCAGACCCCGATGTCTTTGATTTAACGCGCGATAATGTGGAGAAACACGTGGCGTTTGGTCATGGTGTACATCGGTGCTTGGGCAATCGTATCGCGCAAATGCAGCTGAAAATGGCCTATGAGCGCATTCTTGAACGTTTTCCGAATATCCATTGGACAGGAAAACAGAAAATCGAGCCCATCATCCTAGTCCACGCCATCTCGAGCCTGAAGGTCAATCTGTATGGCAAAGGAGCCAAGCGTCCGACGCAGGTAGCGGTACCAAGTTAAGGTGATGCCAGCGCTACTAAAGCTGTGTTGCGATGGGCAGCTCAGTGGTGTTTTTGATTTCCGTCACAGCGATGTGAGAGTGCATTTCACGCACCAGATCACCGCTGAGCAACGTATTTCTAACGAAATCCTCGTAGTGCCGCACGTCTTTGCAAATGATCTTTAGTACGTAATCCCAGATCCCGGCCATTGTGTAGCACTCAACCACTTCGGGGTGTGTCTCCACTTCACGTTCGAAAGCAAGCAGGTTCTGCCTGCCCGTTTGAGTCAGGTTCACGGTCGCAAAAACAACGATCTCCATGCCCAGCGCATTTCTATCGAGTAGCGCTACCCGCCGCTGAACGACCCCCTTCTCCTCAAGGCGATTAATACGTCGCCATACAGGTGATTGAGAGCTGTTCAAACGATCAGCCAACGCGGCAGTCGATACCGTCGAATCCTGCTGTAGCGAAGACATGATAGCGATGTCCTGCCTGTTCCACTCATACGACATATTTAGTCACTTTAGAGCTTAATTTAAAAATTATAATTCTTTAAATAACGCTTTGGAAGCAAAAAAAGACAAATATTTCGCTCAAGAAGACATACAATGATCCAAGGCATAACGAAAAAATCAGCGTTCAAGCCAACCAAACAGCCTGCCGAGGGAATAAGCATGACGCATGCAACACCACACCTCCTACGGAATATTCAGTTAGACGATAAGTTTGCTCCCGGCCCTACTCGGGTTTACTTAACGGGAATTGATGCGCTGGTCCGACTCCCTTTGCTGCAACACGAGATTGATACCACTGCGGGCTTAACGACAGGTGGGTTTATCTCGGGATACCGCGGAAGCCCATTGGGTGGTTTAGATCAATCGTTATGGGCTGCAAAGAAGCACTTAGAAAGCCACCACATCAAGTTTAATCCTGGCATTAACGAAGAACTATCTGCCACGTCCGTGTGGGGCTCTCAACAGCTTGGCATTGTCACAGAGTCCGACTACGACGGGGTCTTTGGGATGTGGTACGGCAAGGGGCCCGGTGTTGATCGCAGCATGGACGTGATCAAGCACGCGAATGCATTTGGCACATCGCCTCATGGTGGCGTACTCGCAGTGGCTGGTGATGATCATGCCTGCAAGTCATCGACCCTACCTCACCAATCAGAGCACATGTTCATGGGCGCCTCGGTACCTGTGCTTGCTCCCTCTAACGTTCAGGAGGTCCTTGATTTTGGGATCTATGGTTGGGCAATGTCGCGCTTTTCAGGTTGCTGGGTCGCACTGAAGGCGATCACCGACAATATGGATGCGGCGATGGGTGTTGAAATAGATCCCCGGCGCTACTCCATCGTCCTACCGCCCAAGGAAGTGATCTCACCTGACGGTATGCATGCGCGATGGCCCGATCCGCCTCTCGATCAAGAAAAGCGCCTGAATCTTTACAAAATTTACGCAGCGAGACTGTTTGCGAGCATCAATGGACTCAACCGCCTTGTGATGGACTCGTTAAGACCCACGCTTGGCATTATCACATCGGGTAAAGCCTACCTCGACGTCATGGAGGCGTTAGGTTCACTGGCGATCGATGACCAAACCGCGAACGATCTTGGGATTAGAGTGCTCAAAATCGGTATGCCCTGGCCGCTGGACCCTGAAATCATTCAGGTTTTTTCACGAGGCTTGACCGAAATCCTCGTAGTTGAAGAAAAGCGATCGGTCATAGAAGACCAACTGACGTCGCAGCTTTACAACTTGGGCGGGCAGTCTCGACCCAAGATATACGGTGAATTTGACCACAGAGGCGAGTCATTACTGCCTAACACAGGTGAACTCGACCCCGATCTTGTCGCTCGCGCGATTGTCACGCGTCTCGAGAACTTAGGAATCACTCCGCGTGACGCAACTAGCTTTAAGGCAGCTAAGCAAGGTCTCTGCATCGATACGGCAACAAGAACACCGCATTTCTGTTCTGGCTGCCCCCACAACACGTCGACCAAGGTCCCCGAGGGCAGTGTCGCTATGGGGGGTATCGGTTGTCACTACATGGCGACCTGGATGCCCGATAGAGACACCCGAACTTTCTCCCAGATGGGAGGTGAAGGCGCCGCGTGGATAGGACAAGCGGCGTTCAGTACAAGCAAACATGTCTTTCAAAACCTTGGTGATGGAACTTATTTCCACTCCGGCAGCCTAGCAATTCGCGCCGCGGTGGCGAGCAAGGTCAATATCACCTATAAAATTCTTTTCAACGAAGCAGTGGCAATGACAGGTGGGCAAGCCATTGATGGCAGTCTGTCTCTCGATGATTTACTGCATCAGATTCGTGCAGAAGGTGTAGAACACATCGCCGTTGTTTCCGAGGATGCCGCACCCCGTGATCTTCCCTCGTTCGTTGAGGTACAGCAACGAGCCGATTACGACGAGCTGCAGCGGCGGTACGCCCAGATAGAGGGAACCTCGGTTATCGTCTATCAACAGCTCTGCGCGACCGAAAAGCGACGTCGACAAAAGCGACAGTTGATGCCGCCAGCCAAAACCAAAGTCTTTATTCACCCTGAGCTCTGCGAAGGCTGTGGCGACTGCGGGCACCAATCAAACTGCCTCTCTATTCAACCACTTGAGACTGAACTAGGAACTAAACGCGTCATTGATCAGCACAGTTGTAATAACGATCTCAGCTGCGTCGAAGGGTTCTGCCCGAGCTTTATCACGCTACCGGCGACATCGGAGGATTTTTCAACAAGAGCATCAGAAACCTCCATCCCTGTTTTTGATCCTCTCCCCGAGCCCTCAATTGTCGCAATCGATAAGCCCTGGTGTGGGCTAGTTGCCGGCATCGGCGGAACTGGCGTTCTAACGGTCAACTCACTCTTAGCCATGGCGGCGCATATCGAGGGCAAGGGTTTTGCCACGATGAATCAAACTGGACTCGCTCAGAAATATGGATCGGTGGTGAGCCACATTAAGATCGCGCGAGATCAGAGCGACATCCACGCCGTCAGAGTCAAGGACGCGCAGGCAAACCTGCTACTGGGTTGCGATGCTCTTATAGCATCTAATCCCGACACACTCCGCAAGCTGAGCCCTTCGTGTCACGCGATAGTGAATACCCAGATCACGGAAACCCGAGATTTTCTCTACACCGCGGAGGCTACGGCTTCTAGCGGAGAAACCGCCCAACTGATTCGCCATATTGTAGGAGAGCAACAGATCGATGCCTTAGATGCATCAGTGCTTGCCCTCGCCCTCACGGGAGACACCATTGCGGCCAATCTGTTCTTGGTGGGCCTAGCCAGCCAACGAGGCTTGTTACCTATCTCACCCAAGGCGATTGAGCGAGCAATCGAGGTCAACGGCGTCGCGGTTGAACTTAACCAGTCTGCATTCACCTGGGGTCGACGGTTCGTCGAGCAACCAGACAAGGTTCTGGCTCTATTACCAAAGCCAAAGAACAACCAGCTGACGTCACTCGATGACATTGTTGCCGATCGAGAGGCACGGTTAGTTTGTTATCAATCGAAAGACTACGCTGCCTTGTATGTGCGCCGAATCAGGACTGTGGAAAAACGTCTCAATCACTTACCCGATAACTCGGCACTTCTCTGCGATATCGCAAGACAGCTTTATCGCTTAATGGCGCTCAAAGATGAGTACGAGGTCGCTCGAATTCTGACCACTGATGATGAACCTGACGGCATACCGAAGCTGAATCGGGCGGGCATTAATTTCTACTTCGCGCCACCGCTGTTGTCGCAATGGTGGTCAAGTCAGGGTCGACCGAAAAAAATTCGGATTGGTGCCTGGGCCAGATTTCCGTTGAAGGTGCTCGCCGGACTGAAGTTTGTCAGAGGTACAGCCATGGATGTGTTCGCTTATACAGATGAAAGACGGGCTGAACGAGCTGACCTTGCGGACTACCTTGCTGATATTGATTTGATCGCTGAAATGGTCACCATCGAATCGATTGACTCGGCACAACAACTCGCCAATGCCCCATCAAAGCTTAAGGGTTATGGCCATG
>CACMGJ010000025.1 GCA_902613175.1 Halieaceae bacterium
CGTACGCGAAGGTGGCGCGCAAGAATGCGAGCAAGAGCTTGGTTCTTTATCGATGCCTCAGGTGCAGCGAAGCCGTAAAGCATGCCCAGATCTTCTACGGGGACCTCTCTATTGAGCATCAGCGTTGCACCGGGCTCTGGGTTGTAGATGCCAGCACGTGCGTAGCCCGCCGAACGGCTCGGAGTGACATAGTCCTCCAGTTGAGCATATGCGGCGCGCACATTAGCTTCGTCATAGTTGCCAAAGAAGAATGCCCGGAGGTGACTCGTTGTGAGTACTGCTTCGACGAACTGAGTGAATTCCTCCAGATTCGCCTTCGAAGCAGCCAATGCAAGCGACGCATCTGTATATCGACCCTCACGCGTCAACATTCCCAGCAGAGGCGTGAATCGCGTGTAGGGGAAGGCGCGTTTTGAGTTCTCAATGCGACGCAAATAGCGCTCTACCGCCTGGCCAAACTCAAGTTCACTGGGGTTCACTCGCAAGCCTTTTAGCGCGCGCGCTAATAGCTCGGGCTGCTTATCAGTGAAGCCTGACATTGTGAATGATATACCATTGGACGCACTCATCGACAGGCTCATACCGGCTATGGATGCTTCCCTTGCCAACCGCGTCTGCTTCAAGTCGAAGAGCGACTTCCATAACGACAGGTACACGAAGTTCTCAACGCTATTCAGCGCTTTGTCGGTACTCAACTGAAGCCGCGTAAGACCTTTCGGCAAACCACCAAAGTTCTCGCTACCCTTTAACCAAAACGTAACGTTATCCGCTACAGCAACCGAGGTAACGTCAGCCGGTGTCTCTTTGAGATCGAAAGCCTCAGGGAGCAGGCCATTTTGACTGGGCTGTGCCAACCCGAGACGGTTGACGAGGGCAAGCGCCGCCTCGATATCTCTGGCTTCGAGATCTTCTATGGCGTACGGTCCGACATAGAACTCGAGCTCGCTATTAGTTTCTTCCTCTTGCGAGATGTACCAAACGTTGAGTCGCTTAGGTACCAACTGGGCCAACAGCGAATCGACAGCTTCCTGATTGAATCCATCAAAGCGATACGGTGCATCGATAACGTGCTCAATCGGATAGTCCTGCATGGCGGCCGCCAGACTAGCGGCGTAAGAAAAGTCATCAATCTTCTCAAGGAAGGTAAACCGATTGTTCAGAGACTGGCGGTACTCCTCGGCATAGCGATCATCGACACCCTCTCGACGAAGCAGTTCAATAAAGCCAGAGAGCACGTCAAATATTTCCTCACGACGCTTCATGCCCTGAGGTGTTAGCTGAACACTGATTTCGAAGGCTCCGTAGTTACCGTAGAGCGACTCGTAACTCGACGTCACCAATTCACTGATGAGTCCCAGTGACTTCAGTTTGTCGGCAGGTGTGCCCGGCATTTCAGAGCCGATGACATAACCCAGGTAGTCACCCGGCTTACTTCGCCACTCAGCCGCGTTGTTATCAATGATGTAGCTCAATCGCATTTCACGCAGGTCACGCTGCGGCTTGAAGCGTATCAACTTACCTGCCACCTCCTCGAAGTTAACTTCGGTGGTGACCACAGGCTCATCGACCTCTTTGTTCGGAATGAGGGAGAAGTGCTGCTGTGCCAAACTTTCCATTTCTGCGACAGGCAAGGGACTAATCAACACCAGCGCCATCAAATTCGCCGAGTAGTACTGCTCGAAGAACTCAATGGTGGCTGGGTGTAGTTCGCGGGTGTCTTTGTCTGCCAGAGTATCGAGATTACCGATGGTAAAGCGGTTGGCAGGATGCTCACCCAGCAGCGCACGCTGTAGGCGGTAAATCGACCGTCCCTCTGACTCTCTGCGCATAGACCACTCGGCGTTGACGGCATTCTTCTCTTTCTGAATGTAGCCCGGGTCGAGTATCGGCGCAGAAAAGAACTCTGAGAGCCGGTGCAGCGCTTCAGGGAATGCCGCATTTTCGATGGTGATCATGTAATTGGTGATTTCGCTTGAGGTGTAGGCATTAGAACTACCACCATTTTCTGCCGCAAAATTCATATAGCCGTCAGGCTCTGGGAATGATTCCGAGCCCATAAACAGCATGTGCTCTAGGTAGTGAGCCATACCCTGAAAGTCCATAGGATCCGAAAACGCGCCAACGCCCACACTGAGGGCGGCAGCTGATTTCTCGGTAGTCGCATCGGAGACCATCAGGACTTGAAGGCCATTATCTAGCGTTACCGCAGCGTACTCACGCTCGTCATTTGGGCTCTTTTTCACAAGCACCGGCGCCGTCGGCTCCGCGGCATCCTCTCCGCAAGCCACCACAAATGATGCCAGTGCTGCTATTAATGTGAAGCGAGCGATTCGCCGGATTTGCATAGTTACTCCTATACGCGCTCTTGTGCGCTAAACCTCGGTCCGCGGCCAAGAGACCAGCAATACATTGAAGAGTGTGGCCAACGGGATGGCAAAAAAGACACCCCACACACCCCACAAGCCGCCAAATATCAACACGGCGATAATGATCGCCACAGGATGCAAGTTCACTGCCTCTGAGAAGAGCAGCGGTACAAGCACGTTTCCATCGAGCACCTGAATAAAAAAGTAGAGCGCCACAATCCAGTAGAAGTCACCACTCATCCCGAACTGAAAAAACGCCACCAAAACCACCGGGATGGTGACGAGAAATGCACCGATGTATGGGACAATCACACTCAATCCAACGAGCAGTGCGAGTAGCGCCGTGTAATTAAGTCCAAAACTGATAAAAGCAATATAACTCGCTGCGCCAATGATACTGATTTCGATACCCTTGCCACGCACGTAGTTCGCGATCTGCCGATTCATGTCGCGACCAATCTGGTCAAGTACAGGACGCTCCTCTGGCAAAAAGCTGAGCACCCATGCGATGAGCTCGTCGCGGTCTTTCAAAAAGAAAAAAACCATCAGCGGAATCAGGACCATATAAATAGCGAAGGTGAACACGCCGGGAATAGAGGAGAGACCAAAGCCTACAATCGCTTGACCGAGCGACGCCGCTTGCCCCTGCATGGAAGACAGCATCTCGGTAATCGGCGCTTGCTCGATCACTATTGGATACTTTGCAATGAGCTCCTCTACTTGCTGCTGCACCGCCCCCATCATCGCAGGAGCTTCACGAATAAGGCCCTCAAGCTGACGCCAGACCAACGGTGCAATGCCCAACATGAAGCCCAAAAAGACACCGACAAAGACTAGTGATGAGCCCGCGAGCGCAAGACCCTCTCTAACTCCCCATTTCTCAAATTGATCAGCAACGCCTTGCATGAGGTACGCGAGAATTAAGGCGATGAACACAGGGGTGAGTACATCACCCATGACGCCCAGCAACACGACACTTCCGATGAGCAGAGTCACGAGGATGACCGACTCCTCTCCACCGAGGTGGCGTTGGTACCATTTTTTCAATGTGTCGATCATCTGCATTTACCCTCGATGGCAACCTGCCACGTGAACGTGCCTGAAGCTCATTTGATTGCCTTTAGCGTAAGCTTGATTGCCGTTACCTCGTTCTGCGCTTCCCAAGTCACAATGTGACCTTCAAGACGCGCAAAGGTTTCAAAATCTTTAGGGGCGCTTGGGTCCGTGACCAAGATCTCAATGGCGTCGCCAGGATTACATTCGGCGATGGCCCGCTTAGCCATAAGCACCGGAATCGGGCACCGTTTACCGCGCGCATCGACCCTGTTTGCAATTGCCATCTCGTGAACCTTTTTTGCCCCGCGATGAGTATACCTCCATAAGGAACCAAGCTTCCCTACTTTTGTCACACTGAAACACGCGTATCGGAAGAAACTCAGTTAAAGTCACGTCATGTCCTATCGATCCTCTCAGTCGCTCGCCCATTCGCTTGCCAAATGGCTTGCCGCCGCCTTTGCGACAGCCGTCATTATGGTCAGCGTCACACGCGCATGGGCGGATACCGACGATCTAAAGATTCCGAATTTAGGGGCCTCGAGTACAAGTCTCTATTCAGAGCAGTATGAGCGCCGGCTCGGCAGTCTCTGGCTGAAGGTTTTTAGAGCTCAGGCGCCAGTGCTCGACGATCCGCTGTTAGCGGACTACATAGAGAACTTGATCTTCGAGCTTGTGCTACACAGTGAACTACGAGACCGGCAGCTGCAGCTGGTCGTCGTCGATAATCCTACAATCAACGCCTTCGCGGTGCCCGGAGGCATCATTGGGGTCCACAATGGACTCATTCACCACGCACACTCTGAGGATGAGCTGGCTGCCGTCCTCACGCATGAAATTGCGCACTTAAGCCAGCGACATTTCTCGCGTCAGCGGGAGCAAGCGGCCAACCAAAGTAAACTCACTATCGCAGGTCTCATGGCCGGCATTGCACTGGCGGCAACAGCCGGAAGCGATGCAGGACTCGCCGCAATGACTGCAACGCAGGCCGCCGCTCAAGACTCACGCCTTCGCTATAGCCGAGCCAATGAATCTGAAGCAGATCGCGTGGGTCTAAAAACACTAGTCGCATCGGGCCGAGATCCGCATGCCGCTGCCGATATGCACGAACGAATGCTGGCAGCACACCGGCTGTACAGCACGAACCGACTGCCCGAGTTTTTGCGCACGCACCCGCTCTCTGAAAAGCGGGTCGCCGATATGCGTAACCGTGCGCGATCAGAACGCCGTGTGATTAGGCCCAAGAGTTTCGATTTTGAGCTGATGCAAGCACGTGTTCGCCATCAGCTAGCTAAGAGTCAGGTGGATGCCGTAAATCTGTTTCGCGACCAAACCGAAAAAGGTGGCACCAAGGCCGCAGCCGGCTGGTATGGCCTTGCATTGGCTCACATCGAGGCGGGACAACCCATTAAGGCGAGACAGGCACTGGAAAAAGCAAGGCGTCCCGACCCTGACAATCTCGCATTCGTGATTGCGAGTAGCGAAATCGACACCGCCATGGGTCAGCATGAACGAGCGATTACACGACTTAAGCACAGACTGAGTCTGTCTCCGGGTAATCACCCGCTCACCATCGCCTACGCTGACGCCCTTTGGCAGGCAGGCCTACCCCATGTCGCAGCGCAGCTGTTAAAAAATCAAAGCAAGAAGACGCCAGAAGATCCCGGCGTCTGGTATCGCTTGGCAGAAGTTCAAGGGCTGGCAGGCGACATCATTGGCTTGCACCAGTCTCGTGCTGAGTACTTCATCTTGGTTGGTGCGCTGGACTCGGCCCAGAACCAGCTGAACTATGCACTCAAGTTGGTTAACAATAACTTTACGCAGTCGGCGACCATTAACGAGCGACTGCGTGACGTGATGGATATCAGAGACGAGTTAGAGAACTCTTAAGCGCGCCCCACCACACCGGTGTTCAGCGACTGCGCGAACGACAGCATTCGGTCAAGCGGACGCATAGCACGTTGAGCCAAATCAGGGTCTACAAAAATCTCTCTACCCTCTGGCCGCTCCAGTACCTCTGCCAGAAGCTCGAGTTCATTCATTGCCATCCAGGGACAATTAGCACAGCTACGACAGGTTGCACCTTCGCCAGCTGTAGGCGCAATGAGAAAGGTTTTGTTGGGCGCGACTTTCTCAAGCTTATAGAAGATACCCTGGTCCGTCGCGACGATAAATTTCTCGTTAGGAAGCTCGGTGGCCGCCTTGATGATCTGCGTCGTCGAGCCAATATGATCTGCGATCTCGAGCACTGAGGCAGGAGACTCCGGGTGTGCGAGAACCGCCGCCTCGGGGTGCACTTGCTTCAAGTCCAATATGCCCTTGGCTTTAAACTCCTCGTGAACAATACAGGCACCATCCCAAACGAGGATGTCTGCACCACTCTCGCGACGCACGTAATCACCTAGATGCCGATCAGGCGCCCACAGCACTTTCTTCTCGTTGTCTGCAAGATGCTCAGCCACGTCAAGCGCAATGCTCGATGTCACCACCCAGTCTGCGCGTGCTTTTACCGCTGCTGACGTGTTGGCATAGACCACAACATCGCGATCGGGATGCGCGTCACAAAATGCTGAGAACTCGTCAATGGGGCAACCCTCATCCAACGAACAGGTCGCCTCTAACGTCGGCATCAGAACGCGCTTGTTAGGGGTCAGGATCTTAGCAGTCTCGCCCATAAATCGCACACCCGCAACGATAAGCGTATCTGCAGGATGGTCCCGTCCGAAGCGCGCCATTTCCAACGAGTCCGATACACAACCACCCGTCGCTTCAGCTAGGGCCTGAATCTCGGGCGCGGTGTAATAGTGCGCGACAATGACTGCGCTGTGCGCTTCAAGCTGCACGCGAATACGTTCCTCGAGCTCCGCCGTGCGCTGAGCGTCGCGTCGCTTTGGTACGCTGGCGAGGTGCGACTGCACCTGCTCCCGAATCTGACGCAATTTTTGATCGGCTATCGACACGGCTTTGATCTTGAATAAAAAGCGGAAGTTTAACGATTAAACAAAAATGTACCAGCCCGGAGAGCTTTTCTACGGATACTCACTTCAACGAACATCAGACGACTCTTATAAGATGATGACCGTACATTGGAACAGGTACTAAACAAGACCCACATGCGAATCAAAATTAATGAGCTAGCTACACGCCCATTAAAAAGGTTTCCATTACCCCTTTACCTTTCACCTCGATGGGCCCGCGCGAAGTTAATTCGTATCGACTTTTTATCAACTCAGCGGTGTCTTTAGTTAAATGAATCATATTGGGTACGCCATGTGACTCCATCCGAGCCGCTGTGTTTACTGCGTCACCCCAAAGATCGTAAATGAACTTCCGTTTTCCAATTACGCCAGCCACTAATGGGCCTGAGTGAATACCTATCCGCATGGCCGGCACATGCCCTTTAATGGGTTGGAGGTCGCGAATGTGTCTCACCATCTTTTGGCCCATTTCCGCAATCTTAAATGGATGATCCGGATCGTGATTTGGAACTCCGCAAGCAACCATGTAGTTGTCGCCAATCGTTTTTATTTTCTCTAATCCCAACTCATCGCTAAAATCGTCAAAGCGGGTAAAAACATCATCCAAAAACTCTACTAAACGCTCGGGCCCTAAATCTTTTGACAGCTCGGTAAATCCAACAATATCCCCAAACAGCACGCTACAAGATTCATGAGAGTCTGCTATCACCTTCTCATCAGCTAGCTTCCGTACGGCGATATCTTTGGGAAGAATGTTGAGTAATAGCTCTTCATTCCGATCCAAAGCTGTTTTAATCTCTCCAGTCCTCGCCTCAATCAGCGCCACTACCTCGTCTGACATTCTCGAAATCGCGATACCCATCATTTCCGCAGATGCCTCTTCAGCTTTTTCGAAATCCTCAGTTTCTGCAAGCATCTTCATACGAGAAATATCATCTTCTAAAAGACGTTTCGCATCGCCCTGCAACTGCCTAGACAGCGATGACATTTTGTCGAGAATTACAGAGTCTCGATGTTTTCTTTTTTCTGTTTGTTGGGACCTTATTGCTTCCATCTCTGTTAGATGGCCCCGGTATGTCTCGAGAGACTGTGTCAGTTGCCCAACTTCATCTTTCGAAGACTGAAAAAATCGCTTAGGCATTTCAACAGTCAAGTCGCCCTCAGTCAGCGCTCTCAGAACCTCTATGGCCTTTGAAATCCCGCCGAAAGAATACGTAGTTAAAACAATAATCGCGCTAACGATTAAAATATAAACAATACTTAGGACCGCAAACGCGTAATTGTCTGCATCAACAATAGCGGCGATCGAATCTTTTTGATTTGAAATAACCGTAAACCGTGCATCCTCTATTTTGTTGTAGTCGCTCAACGGAATGGACACATATGACACACCCAAATCCTTATTCAACTGGCCCCAGAAACCCGTTTGAATCAACTCCGGTTCATTGCTTCTCACAAATGATGCGACTTCTTTGACTAATGATTCGGTCTCACCCAGTTCTGCGTAATCTTCAGCCGGATAGTAATCATTCAGTTCAATGGTTTGGTCTGCTGTTCCTACCAAAGCCTTAACTAAAAATTCATACTCAAAAATTTCGAGTGCGTCTGCGATATTTTTGCCCAGCAAAACGTGACCGAGCAGCTTTTGATCTGCTTTTACATCGACAAGTAAAGTCTGGTAAAACGCCGCTGTTGCGGCTCCAGTCGAATCTGATATTGCCGAAATTGCTCTTCTCGCCCCCAAATTGAATTCATCATTGGGTCCTTTTGACAATCGCCCTGTACTTTTTGACACGAAATCAGCAGTTGCCTCTTCAGCACAAGGATCAACTCCCAGATCCTCGTACGCGGTGGCGCAATGGAGCGGGAGACCCTCACGGTCAAAGGCCATGACAAAACTCAGCTCACCCCAAGCAAATGCCTCCTCGAAGTAAATATCGATGAAGTCTCGCAAATCTTGAACATCACTATTTTCGACGAATAAACCGCTCAACGTGGTCTCCTGACCAGCATCATTATCAGTCCAAATCGTTATCTTCTCGGGATCACCAGACTGCGGATGATAAAAACCAACAGAATTATTGAACGAGTCGTTCAGCACCGTTCTCCATGCTTGACCGTAAACATTTGAGCTGGATTCAATAGCGGCTTGGTCTTTCTGAGCGGATTGGTATTGTGCGAGAACGAGAAAAATCGCCGCGATTGCAAAGTTACCAACGAGTGACAAAATAATGATTCGAAGTTTGATAGACATGATTGACTACCTCCTCCGATTGGGATCGAACACTAGTTTAACTGCAACCTCATCCACCGCCACAGGTTCTCCATTGTGCAGGGGGGGGTTATATTTGAAGCTCTTGACATGAGTCAGCGCTGCTCGCTCGAAGACACCCGGAGGCTCAGCTGCTACAACAAAGGGATCCGTAACGCCTCCATCCGCGCCGACCCCAAATTTGACAATAACCTGACCCACATATTTGTATCGCTTAGCCTTAGGGGGGTACCGCAATGGACCACTCCCAATAAGCTCGCATCTCACCTTCTCCTGGACACCACCAATGTTAGCTTGGCCGACGTTCACACCAAGCACCTGTTGCGCAATCGCCTGACTGGCGAGGAGAAAAACTGCCGTCGTAGCAACAAAACTGACTTTTTTTGCATGATGTAAGAACATAGCTATCCCCTCAACCCCACAGCATATAACTTGTTTGGAGATTTCACTCGTCTTAAATCGAACTGAACTTGTACTTCAAGCGAGCGAAGATTGATCGCCCGTAAACGTCATACATATTTGGGAAAGTATTTGCCTCCCACGAATTCCGCATATCCAATTCGGGTGGCGCCTCGTCAAATAAATTCCTGATACCGAAGGTCGCATTTACACCGTTTTCCAAGGTGTAGTTGGCGCTGAGCTCAAAGTAGTCAAATGAGTCAACGTTCTCCACGAAATAATCGATATCTGTCCTACCATCGCTGGCGGCCGAGAGGTGTCGCCACGTTAGCTGAGCACTGAAACCACCTTTCAACCATGAAGCTGTAGCCCTGTGTTTGAGGCGGGTTACGGGTCTTGAGCAGGCTTCACCACCAATAGGCAGGTTGAATTGTCCGACACAGTTGATTTCAGCTGACGTGCCTGAAACAGCAAACACTTTCTCGTCGATGTAACTACCCACATAATTTAAATCTACAATACCACCGCCAATATCTAAACGCTGAGACACTGAAAAATCTACGCCCGCCACTCTGTGTAAAGCGAGATTACGTAACCCAGCATTAATGGACACGAGCGCGCCGCTCTCATCGCGATTTAAACCGGAACAGAAAGCAGGTCTAACTTCTTGAAATTGTGGTCCATCCCCTTCCGTGTCATAACAAAAATACAGTGCATTACTGCCGCCAGGCAGGCTATCGATATAGTCAGTCACCTCTATAGAAAAGAAATCTAGACTTGCAGAAAAACCGTCAAAATCATACGGCGTCCATACCACGCCTAGAGTAAATGTCTCTGCTGACTCCTCATCAAGATCTGGGCTACCGCCCAAATAAACCGGTATTCCCGGACTATTTGTTATATCCAAGGCCGGCGAATAAAGGGCTGACTCAGGCACACCCGAGGCAATGCAATCTTCGGGGGTTCCAACTAACCAACCACCCCCGCCAAAACCGATTTGATTATAAAATATCGGCGCTGCGGAGCAGGGGTCTGCGTCAAAGAAAGGGTTCAATTGCTCTTGACCGAAATCTCCGAACATTTCTTCAATGCTAGGGGCTCTAACCGACTCACTAAACCCAGCCCTTACCTGAACATCATCTATGGGAAACCATGACGCAGCGACTTTATAGGCCCTCGTGTCTCCAATCGTACTGTGCTCCGTGTATCGCCCTGCAAGCTCTAACTCCAAAAATGAAACGCCCGGCAAGCCCTCTAACAGTGGTACCGCCGCCTCGAAAAAAACAGAAGTCCGATCAATTGTTACCTCATCAAGCGGCGCAGCATCATTCCAAGAGAATAAAGAAATCTCGCCATCCGCCACTCGCCTGTCCGTATCATAGGAACTTGTTCTCTCGAGATATTCAACTCCAACTGCTAGGCCCACGGGACCAGCAGGCATATTGAAAAAATCAGCGGTATTACCGGATAAAACGAGATTAGCCACCGTCAGTTCAGATTCGTTTTTACGAAAAATATCAGTGCTCACAAAATCTTTCGCAGCTTGCGAAGCTTGATCAAAGCCAAATATGTTGTAAGGCACACATCCATTACTCGGGTCCATGCATGTTTGACCAGACGGGTCAAAGGGACTTGGTAACAGTGCCTGCGCCATGCGTTCTGTGACTACACCAGGGCCGATTTCGGAGTCGTAGGTGATCTCGCCCTGATTAACTTTACCTGACAGACCCCAACTGTCGTTAAGGTCCCACTCGAATCCCAAGTTCACCTGCAACATGTCATTCTGAACTTGCCACCGGGTCTCGCCAAGACCCTCCATCCACTTCCCAATAAAAAAAGGCATGACGTTTGGTATACCATCACCCTCAAAATCGACTCCCATACTAGCGCCAAGAAACATGACCTCAGGGGTATTGAAAAAAGCCATCTGAGCTTCAGCTGATAAGAAAGGATTTCCCTGCAAGGTCATGGGATAAATGCCAGCAAACGGTACTGGAGGCATCGGTCTAGTGGAGGACACATCGGCAGCGTGCAGTTGCCCGTAGACCGCAAAATTATCTCCTTCCCACGACACCTTTGAAAAAATCACAGACCGATTCTGCGGTACCTGTAAGTCGAAGTTCTTTGTCGTTACATATCCATACTCTTCTTGGTCATATGGAACCAATCCGCCATCGCTTGTAAAATTGAAAAGAGGGCCTGATAGCGGCCCAAATATTGCCGCATTTGAAGACCCCGGAGTTCTATTGTCAGTGTGTCCGATTGGAACCCCGTTTTCGTCTCGTAGCGTATCGTTCCAGTAACTAGAGAACTCTCTATCAGTGTAACGCACTTCACCTCGATCAGTGATATCGGCGTGGATCATGAAGTGACCACGTCCTCCAAAGAAGTCGGAGCCAAATGTGATCCCGAGATTCGCGGTCTCTGCATCCTCAAATTCCTGAGTCATCTCACCAGCAGTGGTGAATTCGAGCCCCGTAAAGCCCTCCTTGGTGATGATATTGACAACACCGGCCATCGCATCCGAGCCGTAGGTCGTGGAAGCACCACCTGTAAGTATCTCTACTCTCTCTATGATCCCCGGGGGAACAAGGTTCAGATCCACAGTACCGCCGTCGGCGAAGGTGGGAACCAGTCTCGAGCCATCCAAAAGCGTCAACGTGCGGTTTGTACCGAGACCCCTTAAGTCAGCAGTCGCCCAACCGAGCCCAAAGGTACTGGTCCGATCTTCGCCTGTTAAAATTTGGGGGAGAGTATTAAGTAGCTGTTCAATGTTAATAGCGTTGGAAACTTCAAACTGCTCAGCATTTATAGTGGTTATCGGGGCGTTACTTTCGTAGTTGCCTTTTGGCAATAAAGAACCTGTTATGTAGACCTCTTCCATCAAAGGGTCGTCTGAGATGGTGGGGTCACTCAACACTAAATCTTGGGACATTGGGGGTGAAGCATCCAGTGCCGATGGCTCTTGGGCGTGAGCGCTCAAACTTGCAAAAAACATTGAAAGAATCGAGCTAGCGAGCAAGCTACGACCCATTATTGAAAGCTTTGTTAACCTGGTACTTTTCATAGTTTTACTTTCCACGTTGAACGCTGGCAGAACCGCTACCACGCGCGCGAGCTACCCTAGTTAGGCTATAAACATCTGAATTTTCGAATTTGATAGAATTTGCACACCACGCTAGGTATAGACCTTTTCTGAATTATTTCCAAATTTGTAACATCTAGCTCAATTAGGAAATAGAAAAACAACGAGCTTTAACGTCGCGACAGTGATGAATTGGTAACATACTAATATTTCAAATTGATGTCCCCAGAAGGTAAAAAAATAAGGGGGCATTTAAGACAAATCCAATTTTGCTTTTTCAAGTTAGGGAAACTTTCTAGCGAGATAATTTGTGGGCTAACAAAGTGCAGTGTCTCGCAAATTGTGATGGGCTTTTCCACTCTCACACGCATAGTCATTCTCCTTTAAATGTGGGTACTCGTTTTTCTCGAATAGCCAGTAACCCCTCAGAAAGATCCTTTGACTGACTGCACCTATCCGCCATAGCTTGGGCCGTAATGAGATCGAAACTCCCTTCTTCCACCGACTTGATAATGGCGAGCATTGATGTCAGAGAGAGTGGCGCCAGACCAGTAAGCCGCGCGATAACAGCTTCCGATTCTGCTTTGATCTCCGCTGAAGGCACTAACCAGTCGAAAGCATTGTGCTGGGCTAGTTCTTCAAAGCTCACCGACTCCGTCGTGAGCATCAGTTTGCGCGCCAAGGTGCTGCCAAGTCGCTGGGTCATCCGCTGGATGCCTTCCACGGGGTAACAAAGTCCAACAGCAGCAGCCGGGATTTTTAGGTACTTACCCGTCACACCGAGACGAAAGTCGCAGCTGACAAGGAGCTCAGCGCCACCGCCTAATACATCTCCCTCGACAATCGCGAGGCTAGGTATCGCGAGCGAGGCAATTGCATTTGTCATGGACTGAAAATCGTCTCCATCCATCGTGCCATCGGTGATTTCCTTGAGGTTGGCGCCCGCACAGAAAACAGGTCCCTCGGATCGAATGACGAAAAGCCGGCAAGTATCAGGAATGCTGTCGATCGCAGACTTCACGAGACTGATTTCCTGCGAGCCAATGGCATTCCGCCGCTCCGGTGCACACAAGCAAAGCTCGGCGACATCACCTTTCATTTCAAATCTAATTGCATCTGTCATTCTCAAACTCCAGAGCTTCCGCGCTATTGTTGCACGTCTCTTTTCGGACCATTTATGGACAGGTTCAAAAAAAATACTTAAAGTTCAAATCTTCGAACGGCGAGAATCCCTCGGAACAATCCACGATCCAGTTGGAACACATGGCACGCTCAGAACAGACATCTCCGAGCAGGAACTCCAAAGCGGGGTCACCCTTCAGTCGCGGTGCGCAACACCAAGCGAAACGGGCCGCTATTTTGTCGCGCGCAGCAAAACTCTTTAATACCAAAGGCGCACGCTCTGCGACGCTCGCGGACGTGGCCAATAAACTCGGACTGACGAAAACGAGCCTATACTACTACGTCAGAACAAAAGAAGATCTTATTTTCCAGTGCTATCAGAGCGCACTTGCTAGACTCCATCAATCGCTCGATGAGGTAGAGGTCGAGACGGATAACTCGTTGGAGCGCGTCTTGCGAGCCATGGAGCGGCACATTGAAATCAGTTTGGACTCTATAGCTGACCGCGGTGATTACTATGCCGCACCCCTCGAGCTTGCTGTACTCCCTGAAGAGAACCGGGCGCTCTTAGAGCTGGAATACTTGCGAATGTTCAAGCGCTTTCGTGGTTACCTACGAGACGGGATTGCCGAGGGCGTCATCAGGGAATGTCATACTACGAGCACTGCAAGGGCACTGCTATCTGCTTTGGACTGGTCGTTTTATTGGCTCTATGAAATGCCGGCGGCTGAGTCAAAAGAAGCGGCCTCAAAGATTCGGAAGCTCTTTACTGACGGCTTGGCTCCCAGGCGCAGTTCGTTTGAATGGAAGAGCAGTCATAACACAACGAACGCCCAGCCGAGCCAGGGTTTCAATCGTGAAGCTCAGAATATAATTAAGCAGGAGGCATTCCTGCGAGCGGGAACGCTGCACTTCAATCGTAAAGGGTTTAGCGGTACGTCACTGGACGACATCGCTGAATCGCTCGACGTATCAAAGGGCGCCTTTTATTACCACTTTGCGAACAAAGAGGCACTGCTATCGCTATGCTATGAATTTACGTTGGATCAATTCGAGCGCATCACCTCGGAAGTGGAGCAGACCGAGCTATCTCCTATCCACAAATTAGGGGCTGTTTGTACCGAGATCTTCGAACTGCAGAATTCAGATCGCGGTCCTCTTATCCGTTACAATACGATCACCGCACTACCTCCCGACCTCCGCCGGGCAATCCTGTACCGAACTGAAGAAATCCACGCCAAGGTGGGTGAAATGATCGCCGAAGGCATTTCTGAGGGGTCCATTGAGAATCAGAGCGTCTTAGTGACGCGACATCTCATGGTCAGTTCGATCAATGCAGCAGTGGGTATAGACCAGTGGAGGAGACTCGACGACCTAACGAGCGCCGCGCACGATTTTTTTGATGTCTTTTTCTTGGGCTTAAAGCCGAGATAAAGCACAGAGGTAACCATGGGTTCTAAAGAAATTATCAGGCACACCTTCCCTGAGGTGTTAGACATCATCACACCAAAGCGAGTGGGTGATTATTGGTTCATTGGCGACAGTTTACGACCGCAGTTTCGGTTGTTCGGTGGTCAGGTGGTTGCGCAGTGCTTACTCGCCGCCTATGAAACGGTTGACGATCACCTAACCGCACACTCGATGCACTGCTATTTTCTTCGGGCAGGCAATGCGGATCTACCTATTGAGCTCGAGGTTGATCCTATCCGGAATGGTCGTTCTTTCTGCACGAGGCGAGTCGTTGCCCGACAGAACGGCGAGGCAATTTTTAACACCTCGATTAGCTACCACGTGGAAGAGGAAGGTATGTCTCACTCCTTGAGCATGCCGGAGGTCATTTCGCCGGAGGAAGCGACAGCTCGGAACGCGCAACGGGACAACAATATCCCTCGCAATATGCTTGACCTGTTCGGTGTCACTCGTCAACGCATCAACGAGCGCCTGCCAGAAGTCCAAGAACCCGTCGCGCAGTCATGGTTTAAAGTCATCGGCCCCTTCGATGGCTGTGTGCGAAAACAACAAGCAGCGCTGGCCATGATTTCAGATTTCTCGCTCTATAGCACTGCGTTTTCTGCCTTCCCTTACGAACAGCCCGAAAAGGTGTTTATTGGCGCCAGTCTTGATCATGCGATCTGGTTCCATGAGGTGCCCGATATGAGCGACTGGATTCTTTACGATACCTACAGTCCCTGGTCTGGTAGTGCCCGTGGTTACAACCGAGGCTCGCTCTGGAGTCGCGACGGAAAACTGATTGCATCAACCGCACAAGAGGGCTTGATGAGAATTCGCAGGGACCGCAAATAACTCAGGGCTGAGAAATCGCTAGTTAATGCGGGTTTCCATTTGCTGACCGAGCTGAACCAGCGAAAGCTCCCCGCCTTCCAGCTTCAGCTCGTGCAATGAGGCATTGGCTGGATAAACCTGGAGCACCTCTGGTTTATTTTCAATCTCAGCAATAACCGCGTTGATAACCAGAAAGTGGCAAAACACGACCGTGGGCCCGGTAGCTTCTTTCAAACCCGACAAGATGTCTCTGCGCCATTCCCACAGGTCGTCCGACTGCTCGGACCAGTCCTGACGCATGAACTCCTGCAACCAGGCCTTGCGACCGCTCAACGGAACAGGCGAACGCACCTCCGAGAATCTCGGGTCGACCCGAACAATATTGTCATGCTTGTTCGCAAACGCAGCTGCCGTCTCCTGTGCACGCCGCAGTGGGCTCGAAATTAACTGCGCACCCTTGGGCACAATGCGCAGCAACGCGTTTGCGGTCTCCTCGGCCTGCGACTGACCAAGCCCAGACAAGCCCGGGTCCGGGTCCTTTTCCCAGCTAGCAGCGGCTTCTCCATGTCTCACAATCCAGATCTGCGTCATCGGTAAGTCACCAATCGCTCCTGTAACTGAGCGCTCATGAGATGCAAATGCCCCACGTCGTTAAAGGTCGACAAGGAGCACTTCCTTGAATTGAAGATAATGCGGGTGATGGAGCAGTTGAACACGGGCTCGTAAAACTCATACACGCGGTCAGACGTCAGTTTGAGCACGTGACCCACCATCGTGGCGATGGTCCCACCCGAGGTGAAGATGGCCGTATCGGTACCTGACTGTGCGGATGCCACGGCACCTTCAAAGGCACTGACCACGCCACCACTGTAATCCGCCCAACTCTGGATGCCACCGATGTCGCACTCGGGGCTTACCCAATGGTTGAACATCGTCTCGATAATCTTTTGAAAAGACTTTGTGTCCTTATCCATCGCGGCGACGAGGTCAGCAAAGCGCGGGTCCCGCTCAATCAAAATCGGCATCATGACGTCAATTTGCTCGTCGGTCTGGACCTCGTTAAATCGAGGGTCAATCACCAGATCCGGCGCATCCTCCCACCGATCCAGCACCCGCTGTCCTGTCTCGCGCTGCCGCGAGAGGTCGCCGCTGTAGGCCGCACTGAAGCGAGTACCCATTTGACGCAGAAATTCGCCGGTGAGATCGGCCTGCCGCTGACCCAAAGGCGATAGCTGATCATAGTTATCAGCGCCAAATGACGCCTGACCATGCCGAATAATTAAAAGATTAGCCATAAAACACTCGCCTACCGCTGAAACCGCAATTTGCCAGAGTACGGGAAAAAGTCCTCAACGAAACCGTCCCTAAGTTTGTCTTGAAGGTTGGTCCAAAAGCTCGCCTCGTATAGATCGCTATGTAACTGATCAAACGCCTTGCGTGCTCGCGCGTTCCCTGAAAAGAACAGCCGGAACTCTTCAGGAAACACATCGTTTGGCCCAACCGAATACCAGGGCTGACCTGACATTTCTTCAAACTCATCCCGAGGCGGGGGTATCTTTCTGAAGTTAATGTCCGTCAATGGCTGAATTTCGTCATAGTCGTAGAAAACCACGCGCCCGTGACGCGTTACACCAAAGTTTTTCAGCAACATGTCACCGGGGAAGATATTAGCCGCCGCCAGTTCTTTAATGGCATTGCCATAATCGAGCATCACTGCATCCACCTCCTCGTCGGAGGCGTCTTTCAGATACAGGTTCAGTGGCTGCATCCGCCGTTCGACGTAGCAATGCTTGATGATGAGTGCGCGTCCCTTAATCTCGAGCTGCGAGGAACAGGTCGCTTCCAGCTCTTCCATGAGCTCGTCCGAGAAGCGCGATGCCTCAAACACCAGATTGGCGAACTCCTGCGTGTCAGCCATGCGCCCCGCCCTGTCCCAACGCTTTACCAACTGGTACTTATCGCGGACCTCTTGATGCGTCACTTCCTTGGGCGGTGTGAACCGGTCCTTAATGATTTTGAAAACATATTCATAAGACGGCAGCGTAAATACCGCCATGACCATCCCTTTAATTCCGGGGGCCGGTATGAATGTGTCCTCGGTTGAACGCATATGACGTGATGCAGTTCGGAAATAATAGGTTTTGCCGTGTCGGTGATGGCCAATACAGCTGTAAATCTCTGAAACTGCCTTACGTGGCATAAGCTGCTGCAGAAATAGGACGTATTGCGATGGAATCGAGGCATCGACCATGAAGTAGGTTCGTGTGAACGAGAAGAGCTTCGAGATGATGTCAGAGCCCAGCAAACAGGCATCAAGGTAAATACTGGGGTGCTCTTGATCCTCCGTGTGCAGTATGGGTAGAACAAACGGAATCTGAAGGCCGTTGCCCGAGATACGACCCACAATGTAAGCAGCCTTGTTACGGAAAAAGTGGTGCTCCAAGGCATGCAATTCTAGATCAGCGCGACGATCGTAGCCGGCATCTTCAACAGCGGCGGTCATGACCTCGGTTACGCGCGCGACCTCGCGGTCGTATTCCTCGTAAGGCAACGACATGCCGTAGTCGAATACCAAATTGGTGACAGCGGCCTTGAAATCACCCTTGGTGCGGTACTGGTTCAGTACGCGACGCACATCCACAGGTGGCATATCACCTTGCGGCGAAAAGACGAACGCATAGTCGTCTCGAATCCAGCGATGCTCGAATACGGCATTGAAAATACTATTGTAGAATGTCTCCGCAATCTCAAAGTTCGTCATTCCTCGAACGAGTTCAGCATAGAGATCTCGGGTCTCAGCCCAGAAATCGAGGTCGTGAAGCCGATCCTGAGCAATGTACTTGACGACATCAATGGTCTCGAGAACCTGAAGCTTGTAAATATCGATGCGACGCATAGACGCCTCTTGCGTCGCACGCCATTCAGCATTCTCAAAGCGAGTGCGAGCCGAGAGCGTGATGTTCTCAAACTCAGCAAAATAGGCGGTAAAGCCATTCAGGATGGTGCGCGCTAGCCGGGACTGTTTGTCCATGGCGGAGAGTCTACTTACCAACGGGATCCGTGAACAGACGTCTCAATTTACGCATACCGCCCAACCAGCGCTCGTAGCTCCGCGCTTTGTTTTGACGATATTCCTCCACCTCGGGGTGTGGCAATATCAGGAAAGACTCAGCGTCCAGTCCTTGTACCACTGCCTCCGCAACCGCTTCAGCAGACAACATGCCATCGACACCAGCGACGCCGCCACCATCTGTACCGGCCGTCATTGCCGTATCGACTGCTTGCGGGCAAAGGCAGCTGACCTTAATACCGTCATCCCCGTGGGTGATCGCCAAACTCTCGGCAAACGATACCGCCGCGTGTTTGGTTACCGAATAGGGAGCCGAGCCGATCTGTGCGAGCAAACCTGCCGCAGACGCTGTATTTAGGAAGTAGCCCTCGCCTCTAGCAATCATTGCGGGTAAGCAAGCCCGTGCAGCATAGACGTGGGACATCAAATGGATTTCCCACATGCGTTGCCAGAGCGCGTTATCCGCACCTGTGGCCCACCAGGGCTCTCCATCAACACCAATGATGCCGGCATTAGAGCAAAAGAGGTCTATTTGACCATGCTCAGCCTCTACCGACGCAACGAGCGCTGCAATTGCACTCTCGTCTCTGACATCAAGGGCGTGAGCCTGAGCACCGATTTCAGCCCCGACGGCAGAGACCGTATCGGCGTTGAGATCGGCAATAACGACAGCTTTAGCACCCTCTGCGATAAAGCGCGTGGCGAGTGCTTTGCCAATACCGCTGGCTCCACCCGTTACAACACAGACTTTGCCAGCGACCTGCATACTTAAGCCGCCGCGTAAGTGCTTTCGATAAACTTGCTACGGTGGAAGGTACCGTCACCCAGCGTCGCATTGATCATCATGAGACGCTTCGCGTAATGACCAATATCCAGCTCATCGGTAATGCCCATACCACCGTGCATTTGAATCGCTTCACCATAGATCAACTTACCGTTGCGATCGATCAGCACCTTGAGTGCATGAATGGTGGCTTCCGCTGACGCAGGGTCGATTTTGTATTCGCACAAGGCTTTGAAGAGAAGCGACTTTGCCTGCTCGTAGGCCATCATGGTGTCAACCATGCGGTGTTGCAGCGCCTGGAATGAACCAATAGCAACGCCAAACTGCTCACGCGTTTTGGTGTACTCGAGCGTCTTGGCATTGAGCGTACCCATGATGCCGACAGCTTCGGAGGCGAGCGCAATGAGTGCTTCGCTGACTACGTCATTCACCACAGGGAGTGCAGCACCTTCAGTACCGAGCAGAGCGCCGGCACCGAGCTGAACGTTATCAAACGTGATATTCGCAACACGCTGCGCATCCATCATGGGGTAGCAGACCTTAGATACGCCTTCCGCGTTCGCATCCACGAGGAACAGCGACAAGCCGTCCTCATCAAATTGACCACCGGACGTGCGTGCAAGCACCACCAGCTTGTCGGCGTTCTCGCCATTAAAGACGACGACCTTTTCACCGTTGAGGGTGAATCCGTCACCATTCGCCGTGGCTGTCGTTTTACAATCGTTGATCGCAAAGCGACTCTGGCGCTCAACATAGGCAAACGCACCCAGGGTTTCGCCACCAATGACACTATCTAGAATCTCGGCACGCTGCGCTTCATCACCCGCCCGCGCGACAACGCCACCAAATAAGACGACGGTGGGGAAGAAAGGCTCGACGACAAGGCCTTTACCCATTTCTTCCATGACGACCGACATATCGACGATGTTGCCACCAAAACCTCCGTCCGCCTCGCAAAACGGAATCGAAAGCCAACCGAGTTCGGCGAATGTCTGCCAGTTTTGACGGCTCATACCTTCATCACTATCGACGATAGCGCGTCGCGTATCCCAGTCGTAATCATCCTGTACGAATCTAGCGATCGAATCGCGAACCATTTGCTGTTCTTCTGTATAATCGAAGTTCATTCTGTCCTTACCCCTTCGGGAAATGCGTCCTTACTCGAGACCAAGTACGTACTTGGAAATGATGTTCTTCTGAACCTCGTTAGAACCACCATAGATTGTTGCTGCTCGGCCGTACATGAACGCACGACGGGCATCTGAACCAAACTCGTGACCCAGCACTTCCGGATCCATATCGGTCGGCAATACGCCCTGATAGTAAGCGGCAATCTCCATACGAAGCTCCTGGGTCGCCTGCTGAAGCTCAGTACCTTTGATCTTCAGAAGCGAAGACTCGGGTCCAGGGAAACCACCCGCAGCCATAGTTGCCAGCGTGCGGAGTTCAGTGAACTCGAGCGCCATAAGCTCGACCTCAATATCCGCCATACGTTGCTGGAAACCAGGATCATCTATCAATCGCTGACCACCATTCACCTCGCTGGCAGCTGCCTCTTTGATTAGGCGCATGTTGCGCTTGATGTCAGCAACACCTGCGATACCGGTTCGCTCGTGCGCCAAGAGTGCTTTCGCTACCGTCCAACCTTTACCAACTTCGCCGAC
The DNA here is from genome assembly GCA_902613175.1 of Halieaceae bacterium. Classification (GTDB taxonomy): domain Bacteria; phylum Pseudomonadota; class Gammaproteobacteria; order Pseudomonadales; family Halieaceae; genus Luminiphilus. Next base: position 21,077 of record CACMGJ010000025.1, read on the forward strand.
AACGTTCTTCGCAGGAACGCGAACGTTGTTGAATTCAACCTCGTTGAGATTGTGCTCGTTATCGATACCGATGATCGGGTTGACCTTGATGCCTTCTGACTTCATGTCGACAAGGATGAAGGTAATACCTTCCTGCTTCTTACCGCTGTTGTCAGTTCTGACAAGGCAGAAGATCCAATCCGCATGCTGCGCATACGTAGTCCAGATCTTCGCGCCGTTAATGATGTAGTCATCACCGTCGCGCTCCGCCTTTGTCTTAAGACTTGCGAGGTCAGAACCTGAGCCAGGCTCTGAGTAACCCTGACACCACCAGTCTTCACTCTTGAGGATTCGGGGGAGGAAATATTCTTTCTGCTCGTCAGTACCAAACGCCATGATGACGTTGGCCACCATTACAAGACCAAAGGGGACGACATCAGGGATACCGCGAAGCGATCGCTCAGACTCCCAAATGTATTTTTGTGTCGCAGTCCAACCGGTGCCACCATGCTCTGCCGGCCAGTTGGGTGCTACCCAACCCTTGGCGTAGAGCTTCTGCTGCCACTCCACCATGCCCGTAGAACCGCGGCTTTTGAGGTGCGCCTGCATTTCGGCGTCAAATTCAGTATCGAGGAAGTTGCGGACTTCATCGCGGAACGCGAGGTCTTCAGCTGATAGGGCAATATCCATTATCTGTGCTCCCGTAAGTGTTCTCGCCGAGGTATGCCGACGAATTTGAACCTTGAGTAGGTTTTTTTAACGAGGCGAATGTTAGCGTTTTGGTAATTTTTTGCAAGAAAAAGTGGCCGCCCGGGCACTGCACATTCGCTTCTCAGTGCAGTATGGAAAAGAGTTTACGTTGATACTCAGCGGCAAGTGGATCTCCTTTGCCAATTGAGGCAATGGTATCGAGATATAACCGCTTGGCTTCGCCATTATTCCAATCGCGATCGGCACGCAGGACGACCAATAAGTGCTCCAGGGCGTCGCGATAATGAGCCCCGGTTGTAAGCTGCACTGCAAGCTTTACCCGCACCGAATGATTACTCTCATCGCTCGCGAGCTCCGACTCTAGCGCTTCTATCTCGGGCGACTTCCGGGCCTCTCGTTTCAACTCGATCTGAGCCATCAGCTGCTCATGCAATGCATCTTGGTCTACCAAACGAACCTCGTTGAGCACTTCTTCCGCCTCATCCAGCCGATTCGCTTCAAC
>CACMGJ010000026.1 GCA_902613175.1 Halieaceae bacterium
TGTGGAGCGGGCTAAGCACAAAGCAGAGGCAAATCTTCACCTCGCCGGAGCCGACTTCTTCGCCTCCGAGACATTATCTGACATGTATCCGGCTATCGACTCGGTCATTGATAAACTCGATCGGCAAGTCATGGATCACAAGCGTAAACAACGAACTCACTAAAATAGGCAGCGGATCAAGCGATGTTTGCTTGTTCGGTATATACTTCGGGGGTCGGCTTTTGCCGGCCTTTTTAATTGGGCTGGCTTTAATATGAAGTGCTCGCCTACCGCTGGTCAGTGCGAGCAAGAGAGCAAGACCATGCGAATTCTCATTGTCAGCGGCACCTCCGGGTCGGGTAAAAGTTCAGCCCTTAACCAGCTGGAAGACCTAGGCTATTACTGCGTTGATAACCTCCCCATCGCACTCGTTAGCTTTCTTATTGAGCACTTCTCGCAACAGTCGTCAGCCAGCCACAAAGGTTTAGCGATCTGCATCGATATCAGGACCGAGTACACGGGGGTTACCGACTTTCGGGACTATCTGAAAACACTTCGCGAGGGCTTGGAACTGCAACTCATCTTCTTCGATGCGACATCGCAGGCACTAAGCAAACGCTTCAACGAGACCCGTCGGAAACACCCGCTTAGTAGAGACGGTCGTTCGCTGAGAGAGGCCATCGCGGCTGAGAGGGAGCTTTTAGAACCTCTGGCGTCCGCCGCTGATCTCATTATTGATACCAGCGAGATGTCGCCCTACCAGCAACGAGAACTCGTGACCGAGCGCGTTGATGCGGCTGACAACAACTCGCTGTCGATTCAGGTCCAATCCTTTGGATTCAAAAACGGTGCGCCGGTTGATGCCGATATCGTCCTGGATATGCGCATGCTGGCTAACCCACATTGGGAGCCCGAGTTACGGGCCTCTACAGGACAAGCACCAGCCGTGATTGAGTTTCTGGAGAGCCACGATCAAACGCATGAGGTCGCTAATGACCTCATCGAGACGCTGATTCGCTGGGTGCCCATGTACAAGGCGAGTCAGCGAGCCTACCTAAGCATCGCCATAGGCTGCACAGGCGGCAAACATCGTTCGGTGTATATGACAGAGCGTGTTGGAAAGGCGCTTGCCGACCAGTTCTCAAGCGTGACGATACTTCACCGAGATATGCCGCGATCGTAGATCGTTTTGTGGTGGTATTTGTTCGTACGGTGAAAACGGTTAGGCAGTGTTACGCTTCACGCGCGATTGAGAGGGACACACGATGGTTGATATGAGCGCACAAGCAAGCATTGCAGTGACTCGCGTCACCGATGCGTTGCGCTCGGGCACACCCTCGGATGTCGCGTCACTGCTGGCAGACATGTCGCCCGGTGACATCGCCCACCTCATCAGTTCCTCGCCTCCAACTACTCGAGATGAGCTTTGGGTATTGCTCGATCACGAACAGGAAGCAGACGTCCTCAATGAACTGCCCGATGACATCCGAAATAACTTCCTGGCTGACCTGCAACCAGAGGCAGTCGCCGAACTCATTGTTCGGCTAGATGACGATGATGTAGCGGACATTCTTCATGAGCTGCCTCAGGCTGATACAGACCGAATTCTCGACTCGCTAACGGAGTACGATCGGGAGCGTTTTGAAACGGTACTCAGCTACCCCGACGATGTTGCGGGCGGATTGATGAGTACCGACACGCTCACGATCCGCGCCGATCTGACAATGGACGTGGTACTTCGTTACTTAAGACGTCACACGCGACTACCTGAGAACACGGATAGCCTCATCGTCGTCAACCGCGATGATAAGTACGTTGGATTGTTGCCGGTCAGGACGCTACTCGTCTCGGATCCAAATACCTCCGTGCGAGAGATGATGAAGACCGAGCGTGAGCCACTCGACGCCATGACTTCCGCTGACGAGGTTGCACGACGTTTTGAACGAAATGACTGGATCTCCGCGCCCGTGGTTGATCCCGATGGCAAATTGATTGGTCGAATTACCATTGATGATGTGGTTGACGTGATTCGTGAGCAAGCCGACCACAGCTTGGCAGTGATGGCAGGTCTCGGTGACGGCGATGCATTTACGCCTGTTTTGAGTACAGCACCTCAGCGGGCCATTTGGCTTGCGATTAACCTGGCAACAGCCATCCTCGCGGCATCCGTCATTGGACTATTTCAGGACACGATTGAGAAAGTTGTCGCGCTTGCCGTGTTGATGCCCATCGTTGCTTCCATGGGCGGCATCGCAGGGACACAAAGCCTGACAGTACTTATTCGTGCGATGGCCATGGGTCAGATTAACGATCGAACGGAAATCTGGTTGGTGCGACGAGAAATTCTTGTGTCACTCATCAACGGCCTGTTGTGGGCAGCTGTCATTGCCGTCATCGCTTCCTATTGGTTCAGTGACATACGACTCGGAATGATTATTGCCTTCGCGATCGTCATTAACCTGATAACTGCGGGTATCGCTGGTGCGTCTCTGCCGCTGCTCTTGGACCGATTAAATATAGACCCTGCGCTCGCCGGCGGTGTGGTCCTCACCACCATCACTGATGTTGTTGGATTCTTTGCCTTTCTCGGTCTAGCGGCCTACTTCTACGGTTGAATCGCAATGTCTGACAATTTGCTTGAGGACGATGATGACGGCTTGATCGAGAGTAAAAGTGCTCGTAAGCGTCAAATGCACGCCCTTCAAAACCTGGGAGAGCAGTTAGTCGAACTCTCAGCGGCACAATTAGCAAAACTCAATATTAATAACGAGGCGCTGATCGAAGCAGTGCAATTGGCCCAGCGAATATCGCACCGGAGCGGTAGACGCCGGCAAATGCAGTTCATCGGCAAACTTATGCGCAGTGCGGATGCTCAACAGATTGCGGATGTGCTGGATGCCCTTCACGAAACCTCGCGGAAAGCAAAGGCGCAAGAGCGCGTTATCGAGGGTGCTAGAGATGCTCTACTCGCCAGAGGCGACGAGGCGCTACCAGAGGTTCTCGCCATTTGGCCGCACGGTGATCGCCAACTGATCAGGCAACTCACTCGCAGCGCGCACGAAGAGCGACAACGGGATCAGGCACCCACGTCATCAAGAAAACTCTTTCGTTATTTGCGCTCACTCTCCGAAGCATCGGCTGAGGATTGATCTTCAGACGCACCGTTGTCTCTACTCGACGATAATTTGGCATCGAATACGCGGACAAATTTAACCTCTGGCGAGCTCACCGGACCGCTCACTGAATACACGCCACTGGACAGACTTTTCATTTGGTCCTCAAAGACCTTACTCGCGAGATAGGCTCCCGCAGCAATGGGCAAGCCACCAGCCAAAGCTGCCACCCATGGAATGTTATCGACTAGCGGTAGCGTCACAACCAGCTCAGCATCTATGTCCTCTGAGTCCATGCTGTACAGACCACCCAAGGTCAATCTACCCCCACCATTTCGAATAGCGAACTCATTAATGGTGACCTCACCACGACCGAGGGAAAAATCACCACTCGCACGATCAAATGTCAGCCCCGGATCAAACAGCTGATTCACATTCGCCCGCTGAACAAGACCAGCCAAATTAAATACCCCGATAAAGCGAAGTGGGTCTGTGGCCTGCGACGGCACGGGTAGGAAGGAACCCGATGTAAGTTGAAGCTCAAGGTCCCCAGTCACTTGATTCACTTGAAAGTCGGTTGGCGCTCCGGGCCACTCAACGTTACCCACAACTCTACCCGACGAGAAATCAACGACCGACTTCGCATCAAGGAGTGTCAACGCTTCGCCAGCACTGGGCAGTGTCAAATCAAGCGAGGCCCGCGTGGTCGAACCGTCGCCTCTTCGCCAGCTAAATTTACTCTCCGGCCCAAAGGTCACGTCATCCAAACTCCCATCAAATTTGGCCAACTCAACACTCGACTCCGAGATCGATGCATTGAAGGAGAGCGAACCCAGGTCTTGCCCTTTGAAAATCAGAGAATCAACAGCAATCTGCGTCACCGGCCAAGAAGCCGCAGCTGGGTTATCCGATTCGATATCCAGCGCCGCAGCATTTATAGTTGGCAGTGAATCGAGGGAGAGCGAGTCAATCTGGATATTCAGCTGCGCTTCAGGGCCATCGAAGTCAATTTGTGCCTTGATAAAATCGCCAACAAGGCCCAATGATATAAGTCCTCCCTCGTACTGCCCCGTGGAGGAAAACGCGCCGAAATCTGTCTCACCCAACGCGAGTCTGTCCACGGAAAAATCACGCCAAACGATCGCTGGGAGGCCCGGGTTGCCGCCGCTTCTGAAGCGGGCCTGTGTGTCTGCCCAAGCGCTGATATCGAGCTCTTCAAGATGGCCTGAAATAACCGTCCTATTTGCATCAACGTCATCGAGTGTGAGCTCCGATCTCACCTCCCCGATCCAGGCCAATGCCCGCCATGCATCTTCGGCGTCTTGCGCAATTGATAGAGACAAGTTGTTTGAATACGTGGCATCGATGGACAGTGCATCAGAGATTCTCAGGTCGAACTCCAGCGATTCGCTTTGTTCAGGCGCTTTATTAAATGGGAAGGGAAGACCGACGGCCAACCCATCGAGGTTAGAGGTAATGTTGAGCGCCACGCCCTCTCCGGCCTGAAACACGATATCGAAGGCTGAACTGCCGTCGAGCAAACCGTCGGGGACCGTAACACCCAACAGCCTATTGACATTGGCATCCCCCAGGCGCGCGGAAGTGGCAATAGAGAAGCCTTTTTGAGACAGCCCCAAATCGGTCGAATCGAGGTTCAGGTCAAGGAGGATGTCTTGATTTTCAAACCGCGCTGCTAGCGAACCATCAGCAATACCTCGCGGGTACTCATACACAAAGTCACCGTTAACCCGCTCAAGCGTTATGGCAGGAGCGGCAACGGATACGGTGGCCTCGCTGACTTCAACTCTCGTGGCAATGGTAGGGATTTTCGCTGCACCCTTAATGGGTATCGAGAGATCGAAATAACCGCGAACTCGACCATCGACCGTGAGATCTCGTAACTCCCCAGCCACTCGCTGAGGAACGTAAGGAATACCAGCAACCTGCTCAACTGCCTCGGGTAATGTGCCATCGATCGTAGCCTGCGCGGTCAGCATGCGAAGGGTGTCGCGTTTACCTACTTGGACAAGCCCTTCGCTGATATCCAGACCACCTACCAGTGCCGAATTCACATCGAATGTCACCAGCCCGTTATCAATCCCAACATGGCCGATGAGCGACTCTGCGAGAGGCAGTCCCGGCATTATGGTAACGGCATCAAGGTCAGCTAGGGCGGACAGCTGAATGGATCTGAGCGGAAAATCGACCTTACGGACTCCACCCCTCAGGATAAACCCGATCTGAGTTGCCTCACCCGTGCCAAGCGATGTTTGCATCCATTGATAGGCATCAGGGTCGATGGTCATTGGTGTGAAGGCCAGTGCTCGCGATGCGGGAGCTCGACCAGAGCCAAGGACCACGTTGAGCGTTGGCGAACGACCGGATGCCTGTGAAAACGGAATCTCACCCGTCAGCAAAGCCATCGCCTCAAAATCGTCTGATCGAGCTGCGGCGCGTCCATTTCTGATCACAATCTGATCATCGGTGAGATCAAAATCGATAACGGCATTCACATTCCCCAGTTGCATGGGGTCAGGGAATTGCGTGGGAATCCCCAGCGTTAAATCGCTGCTATTGACCTGTAGTTGACCGGCATTGCCGGATAGCATCAGCGAGCCCGAGAGTCCGCTGATCCCCGGAAAAGACGTGTCTCCCTTCACGAAAATATCATCAAAATCTACCGCCACCCGCTGAATAGATTCATCAAAGAGAGAACCGCTAAGACTGAGGGCATTGATGGTCCCTGAGATCGATGCGGCCGCCAAAGGCTCCCTCGCAGAGTCTGGAATCAGGCCAGCCTCTAGTAGTAGCTGCGCGCTTGACACCAAATTCAGGTCATTGACCAGAAGCTCCCAGCCAGTGGTCGTTAAACCCACGTTAATATCATTGAACTGGACTGGTCCTTGCTCAAGTGTCACCGATGCTTGAGCGATGTTGACCCAGGACTGGTTGCTCTCCAGTGTCGCCGTACCGTTCACTGAGAGAGCAATGCTTGGCAGTCGTGCATCCGACGCAGGTAACAGAGCGTCGCCCGTGACTTCAAAGACAGTGCTTGCCTGTCCCGCTGACGCGTCGGTCCAGAAGAGAAGATCGCCAGTTCCAGACATATCTGCGCCGAAAAACTCCGATATCGACCCCATGTCATTGGATGACACACGCCCGCGCAGCGACCCGGCAAATCTAGACAAATCAAGAGGATTGCCTACCCCTGCGCCGACGATGCTGACCGTTAATCCACCATCACCTGTCGCCAATAACTGGAGTTCTCGGTCACTGCCCTCTCGCCTTAAGTCAAGATCGACCACAAGCTCCAAGGCTCGCTCGGTGTCAGACAGCTCACGGAGCAGAGAGACCCGCATAGTTTCGAGCGCCAAACGTTCGATCTCAGTCGCAAAGACACTCGGGTCGATGGGTACAACAATACCGGTAGCTTCATTGCTTAATCTCGCGGGAATAGCGACATCACTTGCACGCATCTCGGCGAGAATCAGCTGACGCTGTAACAGCGAACGCCAGGGGTTAAGCGTGACCTGAAGACGCCCCGCATTAAATACACTGGTCGCGGTCTTCCTGTTGCGAATATTCAAATCCTCGAGAGCTAGCTTGGGTCGAAAGCCCTCCATTTCCGCGGTAATTCCGCCAACCTGTGCATCAAAACCAGTACGAGACTCAATCTCCGCAACGAGTGAGGTTTTGACAGCAGGCAGCAAGGGCACCAAGGCTGTGGCGAGGCTGACCACAACAGCCATCAAGACAAGAAGCGCAATGGCGGTGCGCCAAATCAAGCTTCCTAACGCCCGATAGGCGCGCTCAAACACGGGGATTTCCAAGGCTAGTCACAATGCCGGCCGCCTCTAGTAAGGTGCGAGTCTCAGCCAAGGGTAAACCCACAACACCGCTATAGCTGCCCTCTATTCGCTTAACAAAACTCCCGGCCAAACCCTGAATGCCATAGGCCCCGGCCTTATCCCACGGCTCATCAGTCGACAGGTATTGTGCAATCAGCTCCGATGAGAGCTCAGCGAACTCAACTCGGGTAGTAATTAGCTCAGTTGTCACAACCACATCTGACATAAGTGTCACCGATGTCATTACCTCATGTGTTAGACCGCTTAATGAGCGCAACATTCCCTGGGCATCGGCAAAAGAATTGGGTTTGTGCAACACGCGACCATGACACACGACCGTTGTATCGGCACCGATTACCACATTGCCGAGCGCCCAGACCCTAGCCGCTTTTTCAGAAGACATGCGACAGACGTAGTCAGCAGGGGGCTCGTCTCGGAGCATTGCCTCGTCAATATCTGCGGCTTCACAATCGAAAGCAGGTACTAACATGCGCAGAAGTTCGCGCCGCCTAGGGCTGGCGCTGGCCAGAATGAGCCTCATAGCAGCTGCACAATCCGGAAACGTGCAGTGTCGATGAGTATATTAAAAGGCCGCCACAGCAAGGCTGAAATAACGACCGCAAACAAATAACCGAGCCCATCAGATGGCACGCCCACAGCGGCTAATACCACTCGCTGCAGTGCGACCGAAATGCCAAGTAGGAGAAAAATGACCGCCGTTTGTGATATCCAATCAAGCTGTCGGATGGTGTAGATATTATGAAGTAAAACATAAGCCACTATCGACAGACCCATTGACGCGGCACCCACAAGCGAGCCTTCAATTAGGCTGATCAAAATACCCACTGAAAACGCGAACATAATGCCTACTCGCGCGGGCGAGGACAAAACCCAGTAACAAACACAAAGCTCGAGCAATCGCGGCATGACTATCCGTAGCTCGATTGCATTCGCTGCTTGAAATAACAGGCCAGCCAGAATGACCGAGGCTATAACCGAAAAACCGATATTGCTCTCGTCTCTCACGCCGCTACCTCATTCCGCCTACGGCGCGTCATTGGATGTAAGAATAAGTACGTGACTCTCGACATCCAAGGCAGCTGCAGTTTGAAGTGTCACCGACAAATAAGCAGCATCGCCAGAGGTCGTTGTCGCGCGGGTGAGACCCACGGGATAGCCAGCAGGGAACCGCTCACCCAAACCGGACGTCACCCAGAGATCACCTGAACTCACGTCTGATGTGCTGGCAAGATTACGAATCACAAGTTGATCCAAACGACCCACACCCTCTGCGATCGCTCGCTGCCCCGTACGATTATTCAAGACCGGGATACCGTGTTGCAGGTCGGTGACCAACAGGGCTCGGCTCGCGGTTTGACCCACTTGAACAATCTGGCCCATGACGCCCTCCGCGTTCAGAACCGGATGGCCAACATCGACCCCTTCATCCTGCCCTCGGTCTAGCGTAAGCAAATGACGATTCACGTCGGGCGACACAGCTACAATCCGAGCGACCGTCATGGTTGCATCCTCCTCAACCGGCGAGTTAAGTAGTGCGCGGTATCGCATATTCTCAGCGGTGAGAGCCTCCATGCGCTGGGCGCGAGCGCTCAGTATGAGATTTCTGTCCTCCAGCGCTTGCATTTGCTCACGCATGGACGCGCGACTTTCCAGATACTCTGCCACCGTTTGAAAAAAACGCTTTGGGACGTCAAGGGCATAAAAGGAGACCTCAGATAGGTCTGCGCCCAAACCTTCCACTTTTCCCATGATGGGTGAGTTGGGAAGAAACGCAACCAGCGCCCAAGCAATACCCAGCGCCATAAGGAGGCGGATCATAAGGAAACGTGGCTTGGAGAAAAGGCTGCTGATGATCTGTTCCTCGTTCTAAATCGAACCTAGAAACTCACTCAGTCGACATAAGGTCCAGTGAGTAATTATCCATCAACTCTAATGCCATACCGCCCCCTCTCACAACGCAGGTTAGCGGATCCTCAGCGATGAGTACTGGCAGGCCTGTCTCTTCGGCAATTCGAGCATCCAAATCACGCAATAGAGCACCGCCACCCGTGAGAACAATGCCGGTCTCGGCGATATCTGCGGCAAGTTCAGGCGGCGACTGTTCTAAAGCCATTCGAACCGCGCGGATGATGGCATCGACGGGTTCCTCCAGCGCTGTCATCACATCAGTGCTGTTAAGCGTAAAGGTACGTGGCACACCTTCGGCAAGGTGTCTGCCACGAACATCAATTTCTCTCTGCTCACTACCGACCCAGACACAGCCAACTTCTTGCTTAATTCGCTCGGCGGTAGAGTCACCTATCAAACAACCGAAGCGGCGACGAACATGAGCCACAATCGCTTCGTCGAAGCGGTCGCCACCGACTCGGATAGAGTCACGATAGACCACCCCGCTGAGCGATATAAGCGCGATCTCGGTCGTGCCACCGCCAATATCGACAACCATACAACCGACCGCTTCTTCGACCTTCATACCAGCGCCGATCGCGGCTGCCATGGGCTCTTCGATCAGCCGAACATCCCGCGCTCCTGCGCCTTCCGCCGATCGTCTAATGGCCTCACGCTCTACTTGTGTTGATAAGCAGGGCACGCAAATAAGCACGCGTGGACTTGGGCGCAGCCATGACGAGTGGGTGTCATGCACTTTCAGGATGAAGTGCTGAAGCATTTTCTCCGTCACCTGGAAGTCAGCGATAACCCCATCTTTTAAGGGGCGAATCGCCGTGATGTTACCGGGTGTTCTGCCCAGCATACGCTTGGCCTCGGTACCAACGGCCTCTATGGACTTCTGACCATTGTGAACTCTGATAGCAACAACTGAAGGCTCATCAAGGATGATGCCGCGATCTTTGACGTAGATCAGTGTGTTGGCCGTGCCGAGGTCGATCGACAGATCGGTTGAGAACATACCCCGTAAACGCTTTAACATGTCTTTTTAGCCTGTGGACAAATACACCTTTCTCACCCTTAAGAGCGAGCCCCCCTCGCTTCAAAACCCCAGGCTTAACCTAGGATGTCCTCGTATCATTGGACCGGTGCGGTTAGTTGTTGAAATGTAACAATGCGATAGTTTTTGAGCAAGCTGGAAGTGTGTTAGTTTTCGCTCTCCAAACCACCTGGTAGGCATTTATCGTGACTGATGCAGCAACCGTCAGAGATGTCGCGGCGTTAGCACGTCTTGTGATCTCGGACCAAGACATCGAAAACGCGACAGCGGAATTCAATCAGATACTTGCGCTGTTTGATGCACTCAGTACGGCTGATACGACCAATGTCGCGCCCATGATCAATCCACTCGATAGTGCGCAGCGTCTGAGAGGAGATGGTATCGAAACCTTGGTCGACAGAGCGGGTTTGATGCAAAACGCGCCGGCCAGCGAAAAGGACTACTTTCTGGTCCCGAGAGTACTCGAGTGATGACAGTACCGTTCGAGACGATTTCTTCGTTGGCAAAGCAGTTAGATGCCGGACATGTCTCTTCACGGGAACTGGTGGAAGATGCAATCGCACGAACTGAAAGGTTAAACCCAGAACTTAACGCCGTTATTGCTCTGGATAAGCCAGGCGCTCTAGCGGCGGCAGAAAAAGCCGACAAGGCTCGAGCGGATGGCGCAACCTCACCGTTACTCGGTGTACCCATGCTCCACAAAGACATTTTCTGCACGCGCGACGTGCAAACATCCTGCGCTTCAAAAATGCTCGCAGATTTTGTACCACCCTACGACGCTACCGTTGTGAAGAACCTTGATGACGCAGGCATGGTCAGTCTGGGCAAATGCAATATGGATGAGTTCGCGATGGGCTCATCCAATGAGACCAGTTTTTTCGGAGCCGTAAAGAATCCATGGGACTTTAATCGGGTCCCCGGTGGGTCTTCTGGTGGTTCAGCCGCGGCCGTTGCTGCCGGTCTGGCACCGCTGGCAACAGGGACCGATACTGGCGGCTCGATTCGTCAGCCTGCGGCGCTCTGTGGCATTACGGGCCTAAAGCCCACCTATGGACGAGTATCTCGCTACGGCATGATTGCCTTTGCTTCCTCCATGGACCAAGCAGGCCCTATGGCGAGGACAGCCGAAGACTGCGCTTTAGTCCTGAATGCGATGGCCGGTCACGACCCGCTTGACTCAACCTGTGCCGATATTTCAGTGCCTGACTACTCGGCAGGACTCGAGCAAAGCATAGAGGGACTGCGTGTCGGCATTCCAAAGGAGTTTTTCTCGAGTCACCTTAATGATGGTGTTGCTGCAACTGTTTCCGCTGCCATAAAAGAGCTGGAAGCCGACGGTGCTGTGATTGTCGATGTCTCGCTACCTTCCACGGATCTGGGCGTTTCCACCTACTACGTCATTGCACCGGCCGAGGCCTCGGCAAATCTGTCTCGATACGACGGGGTGAGGTACGGTTATCGTTGCGATAGTCCATCCGATCTCCAGGATCTCTATTTGCGATCGCGCACTGAGGGCTTTGGTAAAGAGGTCAAACGACGAATTTTGATCGGTACCTTTACCTTGTCCGCCGCATCTTATGACCAATACTTCATGAAGGCACAACAGGTACGTCGCCTCATTGCTGAGGAATATCAATCCGTCCTCAAGGACGTCGATGTAATTGCCGGGCCCTCTGCACCCAATACTGCTTTCATTCTCAACGATGACTCTAAGTCCATAACCGACATGTACATGGAGGACGTCTTCACCATTGGCGCCAATCTCGCGGGATTGCCCGCCATCAGCATCCCAGCGGGCTTAGTCGACGGACTTCCAGTCGGTATGCAACTCATTGGTTCGCGATTTGGTGAAGCGCAACTATTGAACATTGCCCACCAATTCCAGAGACGAACCGATTGGCACTCGCTCTCACCGAATCTCGAGGGCCTGACGAGATGAAGTGGGAAAAAGTAATGGGCTTAGAGGTCCACCTGCAGCTCTCAACACAATCCAAAATTTTTTCTTCATCGGCCACAGCCTTTGGTGCTGATGCAAATACACAGACCAACCCATTAGATGTGGGATTGCCGGGGACCCTTCCGGTTTTGAATCACGCTGCCGTGAGTCAAGCGATCGTTTTTGGCCTCGGTGTGAGTGCTGAAATCGGCAAGGTGTCGCGCTTCGATCGAAAAAATTACTTCTACCCCGATCTTCCAAAAGGCTATCAGATATCGCAGTTTTTCGAGCCAATCGTTAAAGAGGGTGTCTTTGAAGTACCGCTCGAAGATGGGTCAATTTTTCCAGTCAGAATTCTCCGCGCCCACCTCGAGGAGGATGCGGGAAAATCAGTACACGATGCCATCCCAGGACACACCGGCATTGACTTGAATCGCGCCGGGACACCGCTACTTGAGGTCGTCACTGAACCCGATTTTCGAACGGCAGAGCAAGTTGTGGCCTATCTGAAGGCACTCCATGCACTCGTCACCTACCTTGGCATTTCCGATGGCAACATGTCGGAGGGGTCGATGCGTTGCGATGTCAATTTATCGCTGCATTTGGAAGGGGAAACGGAGTATGGCACCCGAACAGAGCTAAAGAACATCAACTCGTTCCGATTTATCGAGCGCGCCATTCATGTCGAAGCCGAGCGACAACAAGACCTCTTGGAAAGTGGCCAAAGTGTTGTCCAAGAGACCCGATTGTTCGACCCAGATAATGACGAGACTCGGTCCATGCGATCGAAGGAAGTGGCTAATGACTATCGTTATTTCCCAGATCCAGATTTACTGCCTATCGTCATCGACGATGCAACCATTGAGCGTATTCGGGACGCCCTGCCCGAGTTACCTGCCGTTAAACGCGGTCGTTACACCACCGAGCTGGGCTTGAGTCAGTACGATGCCAATCTGCTCACCCAAGATCGTGCCACAGCTGAGTTCTTTGAGGCCTGCTGTGCCGCCTCGAAAAACCCCAAGGCCACAGCAAACTGGATACTCGGCGATTTGAGTGCAGCATTGAATAAAGAGGGGCTGACAATCGGTGGGTGCGAGGTCACACCCGAGGGTCTCGGTTCGCTGATAAGCCGAATCGATGATGGAACGCTTTCCAGCAAAATGGCGAAGACCGTTTTCGAAGGTCTGTGGGCTGGCGAACCCGATGTCGACCGCATCATTGAAGACAGGGGCTTAAAGCAAGTCAGCGACAGTGGTGCACTGGAAACCATCGTGGACGAGCTCATCGCTAATAACCCAGCGCAAGTTGATCAATATCGCGCAGCCGATGAGGGCAAGCAGAAGAAACTGATTGGCTTTTTCGTGGGGCAGGCAATGAAGGCCTCACAAGGTCAGGCGAATCCTCAGATGCTAAACCAGCTACTGAAACAGAAGTTGGGGTAACTAAGCTGGGCTTAGACGTCCTGAACTCGGCCCTTCATGAAGCGTTCTCGGTTTTCACGCTTCTTGTCCTCGCTCTTGCGCAACAGCACATAGACAGAGCCCGTGCCACCATGCTGTGGTTGTGCCGAATGAAAAGCTTGAACGTCTTCAACATCCCTCAGCCAGCGATTGACGAAGCCTTTCAGTACACCTGAGCCTGACTTTTCCTTATTACCGAAGCCTTTACCGTGGGTAATCAGCAGGGTTCGCAACCCCAATCGCCGCGCCTCTTTGAAAAATGACCAAATTTCGGTTCGGGCCTCTGCCACCGTAAAACGGTGTAAATCGAGGCGAGCCTCAATGTCGTAATGACCCAGCCTCAACTTGCGGTAAACACCGTTTTGAATGCCGGGCCGCTTAAACTCCAGTACATACCAGGCGTCGAGCGGCGGCACACCATCATCCGACAGATAATTATCGCTGCGCGCATCCAACTGAGTGGCTGCCTGCCTTCGTTGATTGACATCGATTGCCTCAGTTTTTACAAGTCGCTCACGTGGCTCACGCTTTAGTGGTGTTACGCCACTCATTTCGCTCGCAAATAGGTCATCGTCTCGCATGTTCGTGTTTCCTACATCAGCTGCCGTAGTATAGTCACAGGACTGACGTTTTGTTGTCAGTCGCAGAAAGTAACGAGGTGGAATAACAAGTCATGTCCGGATTACTCAAGGGAGTCGGTTATTTTTTTCGCGGCATGAACATGCTGATCCAGCCGGGGCTGCGGCGATTCGTCATCATCCCATTGCTCGCAAATATCGCTGTGTTTGCCTTGATCGCCGGCAGCCTTTACCAGCTGATGTCAGGTTTTTATATCGACATTACCGGCGAAATTACGGGGACGCTAAGCTTTCTCACGTGGATCGTTACTCCGATCATTTGGTTGGTCGGGACGTTACTCTCAGGTTACCTATCTATTTTCATCGTGTTGTTTTTGACCTCTCCTTTTCACGGGTTACTCGCGGAAAAAGTGGAAGAACAGGTGACAGGCGAAGCCATCCAGAACGAAAGCTCAGTGGTTCAGGTCGCCCTATCAGTCCCCCGAGGGTTCCTGCGTGAATTACAAAAGCTTTTTCAATACCTGCCTATGGCCTTACTGGTCGTCATCATTAGCGTCATACCGGGACTTAATTTCGCGGCGCCATTTCTCTGGATCATTCTTGGGGCGTGGATGATGTCATTGCAATTTATCGACTACCCCATGGACAACCATCGACTCCCGTTCAGGGAAGTACGCGAGGCCTGCAGTGCGCGGCGGGGAACGTCGATCGGGTTTGGTGCCATTGTTGCGTTTGTGTCGGGAATTCCAATACTCAACCTTGCACTCATTCCTGCAGCGGTAGCGGGTGCTACGTTGCTATGGTGCGATGAACTCCGTCACCTACGTTAAAAAAACGCTGGTCACTCAACAGTCAATCGATAACGAACGAGGACCCACTGCTGACGATTAGTCAGCCAGGATTTCCTCTGGAACTTGGGTGCATTTTAGCGACTCACCCAACAAGGCTTCGATTTCCGGCAATAAGAAGGCGTCGTCTTCACTAGCAAAACTAATAGAGACACCCTTTTCGCCCGCTCTACCCGTTCGTCCAATCCGGTGTACATAGTCTTCGGGGTCTTCGGGTAGATCGTAATTGACCACGTGGCTTACGCCATCGACGTGAATACCTCTCCCTGCCACATCGGTCGCAATCAGCACGCGCAGCTTGCCAGACTTGAATCGCTCCAAGGTCTTAGTGCGTTTTACCTGAGCAATCTCGCCGGATAAGATGCCGCAGTCAAGGCCCTGTTTTTGCAGACGCTCATGGACTTTTCGGACAACGTCTCTTCGATTGGCGAAGACAATGACTGAGGTCGCCTCAGGCGTTGCAAGAATGCGCTTTAGCACATTCAGGCGGTCGCGACTCTCAAGAAGATAGACGCGTTGATCGACATTTTCAGTCGCAACTCGCTCTGGCTCGATCTCCACCGTGATGGGATCGAACGTCCACTGTTGCGCCAAA
This sequence comes from Halieaceae bacterium, assembly GCA_902613175.1. GTDB lineage: Bacteria > Pseudomonadota > Gammaproteobacteria > Pseudomonadales > Halieaceae > Luminiphilus. The sequence continues at coordinate 15,326 of CACMGJ010000026.1, forward strand.
TTCATGATGTCCTGACTAAAAGTAGCCGAAAACAGGAGCGTCTGTCGGTCTTCCCTGCGCGGAGTCGATCGAACGATGCGTTTCACCTGAGGAATGAATCCCATATCGAGCATTCGATCTGCCTCATCGAGGACTAGTGACTCGACGCGATCGAGATACATATCGCCGCGCTGGATGAAGTCAATCAGCCTTCCCGGTGTCGCGACCACAAGATCGGTAACCCGATCATTCACCTTCGCCAGTTGCTTCGCGTAATCCGCGCCACCGATAAGCGTGACCGTCGACAGACCGGTGTACTTCCCAAGTTGTCGCGCGTCATCAGCAATCTGCATTACCAGCTCGCGCGTCGGCGCTAAAATGACGGCGCGAGGCTCAGCCAGATAGCGCTCTCCCTCAATGGGGTTGTTTAGCAGGTCATTGAACAGCGTTATCAAAAAAGCAGCCGTTTTTCCCGTACCCGTCTGTGCCTTACCAATCGCGTCGTGCCCTTCCAATGTATGGGGCAAAATCTGAGCCTGAATCGGCGAGCATTTCTCGAAGCCCAAGCCCTCAATTCCGCGCATGAGCGAGGGAGCAAGGTCGAGACTGCCAAACGATATATCGGGTACGTGAGCAGCTAAATTTTCAGTTGCTCCAAGGGCTTGTTCACTCAAGGGTTCATGAGTCCTTTCGTCAGAGGTGCGCGAGCATAGCACACTGAACTGGAGGTGCCCGCGTTATTCGCACGACGGGATGCGGCACCAGTTGGAGCACGTGATACAGTGCGGCCCTAACTGCGAGACAACCATGAATTATCCAACCCCCACACTGCGAGCGGAGCTAAGCCAGTTTTGGCGAATAGGCTGGCCGCTGCTGATTGCGCAAACGGCACAGATGGGCACCGGCGTTGTGGATACCATCATGGCTGCCCGATTCAGCGACAAAGACCTCGCCGCCATTGCTATCGGGTTTAACATCTGGCTCCCTCTCTACCTCGTGGTGTTGGGCGTCATCTTTGCCTCCTCCACCATCATTGCGCAGGATTTTGGCGCGGGTCGAATACAACGCATTCGGGACCATCTACCGCAGACCTTGTGGGTGTCTGTATTTCTCAGTTTGATCGTCGCACCCCTGTGCTACTACAGCCACCTCGGCTTACCGTGGCTCGGCGTCGATGAGTTAACGGCAGAAAAATCCAGTGAATACATCAAAATGGTGGCGTTTGGCTTCCCGGCGATCGGGATATTCATGGCCCTCCGTTACCACATGCAGGGGGTGGGAATCACGTCGCCATTCGCTGTGGCATCGGTCATTGGTTTCATCGCCAACATACCTCTGAACTACATGTTCATCTTCGGTTTTGGCGACATCCCGGCCATGGGTGCTCAAGGCTGTGGCATAGCAACGGCCATATCAATGTGGCTGTCCGCCCTTATCATCACTCTTTATGTATTGACCAAAAAGTCGCTACAGCAATACATGCCGCCGCTACGGCCGGTTGCGCCTGACCCAACCACGATTAAAGAGATACTAACCATTGGCGCTCCTGTGGGTGCTACGTTCTTCCTTGAGACTGCGGTCTTCGCCGGTATTGCGCTCCTGGTCTCGTCGCTGGGTGATGTTGCAATTGGCGCACACCAGATCGCATTCAATGTCTGGGACATGTTTTACATTCCAATGCTCGCCATCGGGTCTTCAATGGCAACCCGAATGGGGCACGCATTGGGAGCTCAGGATCACCAGGGTGTCTTCATGGCCTTGAAGGCGGGCATTCTGTGTTCTGGCGTCATCAGTATCACCACCATGATTATCTTGCTGTCGTTCCCCACCGCCATTGTCGGGATTTACTCCGACTCTCGGGATATCTCGTTACTGGCAGTTCATCTGCTTAGTTTTGCCGCGCTATTCGTGATCATTGACGCAGTCCAAATCGTGGGGTCTTTTTCTATGCGGGCCTACAAGAAAACACGGTTTCCCTTTATCGCTAGTATGATCGCCTACTGGCTGATAGCACTTCCGCTCGGCTATTACCTTGGCATTATGAATGCAGATAACGCCTTCGATGGCGCCGCTGGTTTTTGGGTGGGGATCATCGTGGGAGTCGCAGTGGCATCGGTCATGATCGCCGTGCGTCTAGTGTTGCTACTTCGTCAGCCGATTCCGACCGGCTTCACACCTGACTCCGACGTATGACACCCCTCTCGCGGCGTCACCGCAAGCCTGTCGATTCGCTGCTGCTTAGCGTCGTAGATGCGCAAGACGCCCCACTCAAGAGGTTGGCCTGATAAAAACATCAGCGCATCTTGTGCCTGCCAAGCGGCGATAACCCCAATGACAGGACCTAGAATGCCCTCGTTACGGCAGTCAAAGCCTCGACTGTCGTCTTCGCTTGGCGCTAAACACTGGTAACAGCCCTCTGCTCTCGACTGACTAAAGGCGGCGATCTGCCCGTGAAGCCGCGTGGCCGCCCCCATAATCCAGGGCTTTTGTGCATCGCGAGTCAAACGCTCGATTGCATGACGTGAAGCGAGGTTGTCGGTCGCATCGATCACAATATCCACATCACTGAGCAACTCAGCATCGGACTTGGCATCGTCGCCAAAGCGACGCAGGGCGCTAGTCACTGTAATCTCTGAATTAAGCGACGAAAGCTGATTTTTGAGGGCCTGCGCTTTTGGTTGATCAATATCGCTCTCACGAAAGGCCAGTTGACGATGAAGATTGCTCAGCTCAACACTGTCCGCATCGACCAAGGTCAACTTACCGACGCCGGCACCCGCAAGGAACAGCGTTACCATTGATCCCAAACCGCCACAGCCAACGACTAGCACTGAGGCTTGCCGAATGTTTTCCTGACCCACCAGATCGATTTCTGGCAACAGAATTTGACGCGAGTAGCGCTCCAGTAACTCGTCATTCAACATTGCCAACACCCTCCTGTTACTCGAGGCCGGCCGCCGAGATCATGCCGAAGGCTCACCTGTGAAAACCCATTCAATTCGAGGATCGACCGGACATCCGTTGCCTGATCATAACCGTGCTCGATCAAAAGCCAACCACCGGCCTCCAAGTGGTCAGGCGCGTTGGACACTATCTCCCGAATCGACGACAGCCCATCCCCTCCATCAGTGAGGGCTGTGTTTGGTTCAAATCGTAAATCCCCTTCCAGTAGATGAGCATCATCTACTGAGACATAAGGTGGGTTCGATGCGATGAGACCCCAGCGTCTCTGCGCTAAGGCACCAAACCAACTCGATTCAACAAACTCAACAGGTAGCCCTAGACCCTCCGCATTCTCTCGCGCAACGGACAATGCCAATTCACTGATATCGCTGGCGGTTACCGACAGATTGGGCAAGTCGTGTTGGACCGCAAGTGCAATAGCACCGCTTCCGGTACCCAGGTCGAGCATTGAATCGAGGTCATAATGAGATGCAAGTTCCACAGCCCACTCCACGAGCAACTCTGTCTCAGGTCGAGGAATAAGCACATCGCACGTTACTTTAAGTTTCAGCGACCAAAACTCTCGATGACCCAAGAGATAGGCCAATGGCACCCCTTTGAGCCGCTCCGTGGACATTGAAGAAAACACCTCGACAACATCTGTCGGCAGCTCATCGTGGTCGTGAGCAATCAGCCAACTGCGTTCATCCTTACCTAGAGAGTGCAGCAGCAGCAACTCCGCATCGCGGTAGTCGGTGCCGAAGGCGCGCAGGGCTTCTTTGACTTTCACTGGGTGAGCTTCACTGGCTGGCAACGCTTGAGTTGCTCTTCACAAAAGCCGTCACTAGGGAACTTACTGTAGTCCTCGCCATGGCTTTCACCACAGACCTCACCGCGGCCTTCACTCTTCGCCTAGGGCGGCGAGCAAGTCTGCCTGATGTTCCTGACGCAACGGTTGGATCACGGCATCCAGATCACCCTCAACCACTTCATCGAGTTTGTACAACGTGAGGTTAATCCGATGATCGGTAACGCGCCCCTGAGGGTAGTTATAGGTTCGGATACGGTCCGAGCGATCGCCCGTGCCCACGAGATTTCGTCGCTCCTCCGCTTGCTCAGCCGCAAGCTGCTGCTCACTTGCCGAGGCAAGTTTGGCCTGTAACAGTGACATCGCCCGAGCTCGGTTTTTGTGCTGTGAGCGCTCATCTTGACACTCAACCACGATACCCGTGGGAATGTGTGTCAGACGAACTGCCGAGTCTGTTGTATTGACGTGCTGACCACCCGCGCCAGAAGAACGGTAGGTATCGACCCGCAAATCCTCTTTGCGAATTTCCACTTGCTCTACCTCGTCAGGTTCCGCCATCACAGCGACCGTGCAGGCAGACGTATGAATCCGGCCCTGAGACTCTGTCTCGGGTACACGTTGCACTCGGTGAGCGCCTGATTCGAACTTGAGGTGTGCGTAAACAGCCTCGCCCGCAACCCGTGTGATTAATTCCTTGTAGCCACCGTGTTCGCCGGGGCGTTCTGAGATAACTACAACCGACCAACGCTTGCTCTCTGCGTAGCGGCTATACATGCGAAACAAGTCACCGGAAAAAATGGCTGCTTCATCGCCGCCGGTGCCTGCACGAATCTCCAGAAACACATTACTTTTGTCTTTGGGATCCTTGGGCAGCATTGATACTTGCAGCTCGGCTTCAGCAGAGCTCATGAGGCTCTCAGCAGCAACAATTTCCTCTTCGGCCATCTCTCGTACGTCGGGGTCGCTGTCTTCAAGCATCAGCTGTGCTTCAGCCAGATCATCCTTCGCCCGGCGGTACCCATCGTAGACCTTCACAACGTCATCGAGTTGCGCATACTCCTGTGACAAAGCGCGGAACTTATTGGGGTCTGATGCAGTCTCGGCGTCCGCAAGTAAAGCGGCGACCTCTTCATGACGATCACATAACGATTCGAGCTTGGTAACAAGCGACGTCTTCACAATAAACTGCCCTTATCGAACTACTGTAGGGTCGACGAGCCGTCTGATGGGATGGATGCAGGCACGCCGAGTAACTCTGCTGCACGCGAGACATTAACACGATCGCCTTCTTTTGCGATCTGCTTGAGACCCGCTGTCGGCGCGTGGATAAGCTTATTAGTTAGGTCGCGCGACAATCGAGTCATCACCTCTTCCGGCGATTTACCGCTCTCTAATGCCTTCAACGCGCGCTCAAGTTCTGCCTGCTGAATGGCCATTGCAGATTCGCGATAATTCCTTACGACATCTGCCGAGGCACGCTGTAACCACGTAGCTTCAACCTCGATCACACCTTCCTCGACGATTTTGTCGGCTTTATTGGCCTCGTGGCTTCGCAATCGAACGTTCTCTTCGACTACATCACGTAAATCATCGACTGTGTACAAATAAACATCAGACAGAGAGGCAACCTGCGGCTCGATGTCTCGGGGTACGGCCAGATCGATCAATAAAGCCGGACGATAGCGCCGCGCCTTGATCGCCTCCTCGACTGCGCCCTTCCCCAAGATGGGGAGCTGGCTTGCGGTCGAGCTAATCACAATATCGGCGCTGGGCAGCCGCTCAGTGACGTCAGCGAGAAGAATCGCCTCTGCGCCGAACTGATCTGCCAACGTTTCCGCACGTTTGAGTGTCCGGTTGGCCACAATCAACCTACCCAGGCCAGCATCATTCAGATGCCGAGCCACTAGCTCGATGGTTTCGCCCGCACCAAGTAGTAACGCGGTGCGATTTGAGAGGTCTGAAAATATTCGACCGGCGAGATCCACAGCCGCGTAGGCCACTGACACCGGATTCTCCCCTATCGCCGTATCGGTCCGGACACGCTTTGCGAGTCGGAAGGCTTCGGGGAATAGCTTGCTCAAAGAGTCGCCAATACCACCGCTCTCCTGCGATACCGCAAACGCCGATTTAATTTGACCAAAAATTTGCGGTTCACCCAGGACCATCGAATTAAGCCCCGCGGCAACTCGAACAAGGTGAGTAAGCCCTGCAATGCCGTGACTTCGATAAGTACAGGCAGCGAGATCATCCAATGCAATCGCGTGATACTTGGATAACCAGGCGATGACTTCATCACCCGCCAGCGCAGCTTCACAGTTAGTGTCAAACCAGCCGTAGATTTCTGTGCGATTGCAGGTACTCAGGATGACACCCTCAGTCAGGCGAGTCTCCGCCATAAGTATGGAAATCGCCTCAGGCACATGCTCAGGCGCAAAGGCAACACGCTCTCGCACCGCTACGGGCGCAGAGTCATGATTTATCCCTATGACAACCAAGTTTGACGGCATAAATGTCAATCGCTATCTACACAGATGAGAATCATATCAGACAAATAGGGGTTCGAGAGGGCGTGTGCCGATTTCGTAGGGTGTGTCATCATACGCGCCATGCGATCGCTTCATTACATCGTTGGACTCTTGGCACTAACGCTCTCTGGTTGCGCGAGCGTGGATCTTGCCGATAGTCCATTGGAGACTGAACAAGTTGTACCGACAGTGGCCAAGGTAGAACCCAGCCATCCTTACGCTGATATACCCGGTGAACATCTATCGACACTGCTTCAGTCAGAGTTCGCCATCAGAGAGCGCGATCTGGATGCCGGGCTGATGCACCTTATGGCGGCGAGTCAGGCGATCCCTGATCCGGCGATTGCTCGACGCGCACTTCAACTCGCGCAATACATTCGCAATCCTACTGCAACGCTGGAAATGGCTATTCGCGTATCCGACCTGGATCCCAGTGATGGAAGCGCGGCCACACTCGCCGCCGC
>CACMGJ010000027.1 GCA_902613175.1 Halieaceae bacterium
TTAAAGACTTACAAACTCGATTAGGTAAGCAAAATGTTTTTTCCCTGAGCAGGAGTGAGGAGTTTATGCGTTGGCGCTTTGGAGCACCTTGCACCAAATATTATTGCAAATACATTGAAAGGAATAACAAGGTTCTAGGTTATGTAATCGCCCGAAAAATCGAGCGTATGGGTATACCTTGTCTGGGAATAGTTGATATAGCCTTCGACGAAACAGGGGCGCGGTATGCGCCGTATCTATTGCGTCAGTGGGATGCAAGAAAATATAATTATTCTATAATGCTTTTGATGGCGTCTCGTTCGGTTGTGAAGGCTTATTATCTGAAATATGCAGCCTTTTTTCCTTCGTCTTATAAATTTCAGTTTATTTTCAAAAATTTGAGTCATAAATTTAGTAATAGTGTCCTTGCAGACGAGAGAAGTTGGAACTTACTGTGGGTGGATTCTGATGATTTATAGCAGAGATACGAACAGTCATGTCATCCTTACAATTGATTTAGAGGACTGGTTCCATTTATTAAATAATAGTAGGACGCTAGACCCAAAAAATTGGGGTGGCTTTGAGTCTAGATTTGATAACAATGTCGAGAGGCTCTTGAAAGTAATTGATCATCACGGTGTGAAGGCGACATTTTTCGTTCTTGGTTGGATAGCTGATCGTTACCCCGAGATAATAAAAAAAATTGCAAGCGCTGGTCATCAGATAGGAAGCCACTCATATCATCATCAATTAGTTTTCAATCAAACGCCTTATGATTTTGAAAAAGACCTTGTGAGGAGCATCGCTGCACTGGAGAATGTTAGTGGGCAGCGCGTTGAGTGTTATCGGGCTCCGGGCTTTTCAATCACTGAAAAATGCACATGGGCGTTCGAGATTCTTGCGAAGAACGGTATTCGAATAGATAGTTCAATTTTTCCTGCAAGAAGATCGCACGGGGGCTTTGCTTCATCCAAAATCTACGAGCCGGGAATAATTCGTACAAAGTTTGGTGATATATACGAGTTGCCGATATCTGCGGTGCGATCGTTCGGTGCGTCGATAATATTTTCAGGAGGTGGATACTTTAGATTATTACCGTGGGCACTCATAAATTACCTTATTTCCTCTCAAAGCTACACGATGACTTATTTTCATCCCCGTGATTTTGACCCAGATCAGCCTCGAATAAGCCTGCCGCCACTTACTAAATTTAAAAGTTATGTTGGGTTAGTTAAATCATTAAATAAATTCGATCTGCTACTAAAACACTATGACGTCGTAACTTGTGATGCTTTCGAGTGGACTTCTAAATACTCTGATAATATCTGGGAGATTTAAATTGCCTGCTGAAGATGAATTTATTTGTATAGACGAAGAATTTTTCAACACGGAACGCTGTCAAGCGCAAGATTTTTCTTCTGGTAAACCCTATCCGTATCTAATAGTTGATAATTTTCTAAGGCAGGACCAGCTAAAGTCTGTTATTGATGAGATTAAATTAGTGCGGAATGTCGAGAAGTCGTCAGATTTCATGTTTGCACGAAATAAATTTGAAGAGCCGAACTTTAGTGGTTTCGGAGCCACGCTGAGTGCGCTTCGCGCAGATCTTGTGAGCGAGAAATTTAGCGAATTAATATCTGAAATCTATGGCAAGCGTGTTTTTTTGGATCCTGACTTCACTGGTGGCGGCATTCACTTGGGAGGGAAAGGGTCTTTTTTAGATATGCATGTTGACTTTAACAGGCACCCCATTCATCGGCATTGGGAGCGAGAGTTGAATCTCTTGCTGTATTTGAATCCCGGATACGAAAATGAATGGCGCGGCAATTTGAAGCTGGAGAACGTGCACACTGGCAGCAAAGCTGAAATAGCGCCGGTTGCAAATAGACTGGTGATTATGCTTACGAAATCACACACACTTCATGGATACGACCCAATCAATTTTCCCGAGGGTGTTTTTCGCACTTCCTTGGCGAGCTATGCATACTCACTTGATGTAGATCCTAATGAGAGTTACCGAAGCACCGAGTGGCATCCGCAAAGTGCTTCAAAAGCATTGTTAGCGAGAGTGCTATCTCCAGTAGTTCGAGTTAAGCAAGCAATTTTGGGTAGCCGTACTGCCAAGAGATCTCAGTAGGTGGTGAAAGGTTGAAAATGGTTACGCCGCGAAGTCGCTATTACGAAAAAAATGCAGTATTTCGTCCTTGAGTTTAGTGTCTTTTATTTACCTTAGAGAAAATTTGCGATGAAGACAGCTTTAATAACTGGTGTTACGGGCCAGGATGGTTCTTACTTGGCTGAGCTTTTACTCAATAAAGGTTATTCGGTTCACGGTATAAAACGCCGTTCATCCTTATTCAATACCGAGAGAATCGATCACATTTACGAAGACAAAAATGTCGACAACGCGCAATTCAAGCTGCACTACGGTGATTTAACTGATACATCAAACTTGACGAGATTATTATCAGAGATCGAGCCAGACGAAGTTTACAACTTGGGGGCCCAGAGCCATGTGGCTGTGAGTTTTGAAGCGCCGGAGTACACTGCGGATGTCGATGCCCTTGGTACATTGCGACTTCTCGAGGCAATTCGATTTTTAGGGTTAGAAAAAAAGGCGCGTTTTTATCAAGCGTCAACCTCTGAGCTATATGGGCTAGTGCAGGAAATTCCACAAAAGGAGACGACGCCGTTCTATCCTCGCTCTCCTTACGCAGTGGCAAAAATGTACGCTTACTGGATTGCCGTCAATTACCGCGAAGCCTACGGGATGTATGCCTGCAATGGTATTTTGTTCAATCACGAGTCGCCCCGTCGAGGTGAAACATTTGTAACTCGGAAGATCACGCGTGGTTTGAGCAACATCGCTATGGGTCTTGAGTCTTGTCTGTATATGGGCAATATCGATTCCCTTCGTGACTGGGGCCATGCAAAAGACTACGTGCGCATGCAGTGGATGATGCTGCAGCAGGACGCGCCTGAAGATTTTGTTATCGCGACGGGCGTTCAGTATTCCGTGAGAGAGTTCATTTTTTGGACGGCCAATGAGTTGGGTATAGAGCTTGAGTTCGATGGCTCTGGGGTCGATGAGATCGCACGTGTGGCCTCTATTGAAGGTGATAAAGCTCCGGCGCTAGCTGTGGGCGATGTAGTAATGCGCATCAATCCTCGCTATTTCCGCCCGGCGGAGGTTGAAACCTTGCTTGGCGATCCAACAAAGGCGAAAGAAAAACTGGGTTGGGTTCCCGAGATCACTGCGCAGGAGATGTGTGCCGAGATGGTCGAAGAAGACTACAAAGCGGCCCGACGAAATGCACTGCTAAAAGAGCATGGCCTCGAACTCCCCATATCTGTCGAGTGCTAGTCATGGCCTATCCTCTAGAGGGTAAGAAAGTCTGGGTCGCAGGCCACCGCGGCATGGTGGGTGGTGCGGTGGCGCGAAGACTCGAGTCTGAGAACTGTGAAATTCTACTGGCAGGTCGAGAAGTCGTTGACCTGTCTGATCAATCTGCGGTTCGAGAGTGGATGGCAGCTAATCGACCAGATTGCATTGTGGTCGCAGCCGCAAAAGTAGGTGGTATCCATGCGAATAATTCGGCGCCTGTTGATTTTCTGCAAAGTAACCTGATTATTCAAAACAATATTCTGGCGGCTGCTCACGAGAACGATGTTCAGCGCTTGTTGTTCTTGGGGTCTTCTTGTATCTATCCAAAGTTCGCAGATCAGCCTATCCGTGAAGACAGCCTGTTAACTGGACCGTTGGAGCCAACAAATGAGTGGTATGCAATTGCGAAAATAGCTGGCATCAAGCTGTGCCAAGCCTACAGAAAGCAATACGGGCGTGATTGGATATCAGCCATGCCGACTAACCTCTATGGTCCGGGTGATAATTACGATCTGGAAACCTCACATGTGCTTCCAGCTCTACTACGCAAGTTCCACGAGGCAAAAAAAAGTGGCAGCTCTCAAGTCACGCTTTGGGGGTCTGGAAGTCCCCTGCGAGAGTTTTTACACTGTGATGACCTTGCCGATGCCTTGGTATTTGTTCTAAAAAAATACTCGGAGTACGAGCATATCAATGTTGGATCGGGCTCAGAGGTAACGATTCGCGAATTGGCAGAGACCATCGCTGAGGTTGTTGGATATGAAGCGGAGCTTGTATTTGACTCTTCTAAGCCTGACGGAACACCGCGAAAATTGATGGATAGCTCCCGTTTGAGTCAATTGGGGTGGGCTAATGCTCGACCTATTCGGATCGGTATTAAAGATACATACCGCGTTTTTCTCGAGACCTTTGAGAGGTCAACTTAATTTAATTTCGCTACTTTATTACCTTTGAGGATCTGAATTTATGCAGAGTTATTGGGAAAAATATGCGTAAGGGAATTGTATTGGCTGGAGGCAGCGGCACTCGTCTCCATCCCTTGACTAGGGCGATTAGTAAACAATTATTACCAGTTTACGACAAACCGATGATCTATTATCCGCTAACGACACTAATGCTTGCTGGTATAAGAGATATCTTGATCATAAGCACCCCCGAGGATACACCAAGATTTTTCGAGTTACTGGGTGACGGCAGTCAGTGGGGACTGAATTTGCGGTTTGCAGTCCAACCAAGCCCGAACGGGTTGGCTCAGGCCTTTATCATTGGCCGAGACTTCGTGGGTGGGGATAATCCAGCATTAATACTGGGTGATAACGTTTTTTACGGACATGGCCTTCCCAATATACTGGCGTCGGCTGCAGCAAGGGCCCAGGGGGCAAGTATTTTCGCCTACCATGTATCAGACCCCGAGCGCTTCGGTGTCGTTGACTTTGATGAGTCGGGAACGGTCACTTCTATAGAGGAAAAGCCCAAAGTTCCGAAGTCGAATTTTGCAGTGACGGGTCTGTATTTCTATGATAACGATGTACTTGATATAGCCGCTGAGCTCCAGCCATCAAAAAGGGGCGAGTTGGAGATCACTGACGTCAACCAGACATATTTGGATCGCGGACAACTGCATGTCGAATTAATGGGCAGGGGTTATGCTTGGCTTGATACGGGGACACACGATAGCCTACTCGAGGCCAGTAGCTTTATTGCAACGTTGCAGAAACGACAGGGCTTGCAGGTTGCTTGCCCAGAGGAGATCGCTTATTCGAATCATTGGATTACGGCGGAGCAATTGGGGAAGCTCGCAGATCCTCTAAGTAAGAGCCATTACGGCCAATATTTACAAAGGTTAGTAAAAGGTTGAGAGCGAATGCTAGTTGAGGAGACCGTCCTACCGGGGGTCTTGGTGCTCACACCGCGAATTTTCGGTGATGATCGAGGCTTCTTCTTTGAAAGTTTTAGTGCCCGTGCATTCTCGGACTGCACGGGCGAAAATGTTCACTTTGTCCAGGATAATCACAGTCAATCTTCGCGCGGCGTATTGCGAGGACTCCATTACCAATTAGGCAAACCTCAAGGAAAGCTTGTGCGGGTAATTGAGGGGGCAATCTTTGATGTTGCTGTCGACATCAGACAAGGTTCTAAAAGCTTTGGACAGTGGGTAGGAGTCGAACTTACAGCTGACAATAAAAAGCAGCTCTGGGTGCCTCCTGACTTTGCTCATGGGTTTGTTGTTACCTCTGACTTTGCGCAAGTGCTCTATAAAACGACCGACTTTTACTCGCCACAACATGAGCGCAGTATCATTTGGAATGATGACACGGTTGGGATACGTTGGCCCGACACTAGTACGCCTCCTTCCTTATCCGCAAAGGATGCAGCAGCTCCCAGCTTGGAGAGGGCAGAGATCCCCACGCTGAAGAGATGAAAATTCTAGTATTGGGCGCAAATGGGCAAGTAGGCAGTGAGCTGAGTGCGCAGCTCGATAATGTTCTTGCCGCAGACAGAAATCGCTTCACGGTAATTTTCGCAGGTCGTTCTACGGTAGATGTTAGCGATTTGGATGCGTTGAGAGATTTTTTGGGTTATCACGATCCGAACTGGATAATTAATGCGACGGCCTACACCTCTGTTGACAGTGCCGAGTCTGAGGTGTCTCAAGCATACAGTGTGAACGAGCATGCCGTTCGCGTGCTCGCAGATTATTGTGCTACTAACGATGCTAATCTGATACACATATCAACAGATTATGTTTTTGATGGAAGCGGTGAGCTTCCGTTTTACGAAGACAGCGAGGTGGCGCCACTTGGTGTCTATGGCGCATCAAAGCTTGCGGGTGAAGAAGTTGTCAGGGCGACATTGGAACGTCATATTATTTTGAGGACGGCGTGGGTGTTTGGTGCCTCAGGTGGTAACTTTGTAAAGACGATGCTTCGTCTGGCAGAAACACGAAGCGAGCTTGGGGTCGTAGGCGATCAATACGGTGCGCCAACTTCGGCTAAAGGCATAGCAAAAGCTATCGCGATCATACTTTCACAAATGTCCGAGGCTGAGAGTCTTGATGAACGTTGGGGCACCTACCATTACACTGGGAAGCCATTTGTCTCTTGGGCGGAGTTTGCACGTGAGATTTTTTTGCAGGCTGTTCAATTGGGGATGATTTCAAGCATCGCTGCCGTAAATGTAATAGCAACTGAGCAGTACCCGACAGCAGCAAAGCGGCCACAAAACTCGCGATTGGATTGTTCCAAGATAAGGGACACCTTTGGGATTGAATCGGACGATTGGCATCAATCACTTGGAGAAATGTTGAATGAAATCAAGGGAGTCAGCTTGCAGTGAAGGTTTTAGTAACCGGCGGAGCTGGCTTCATAGGCTCCGCCGTAATCCGGCATCTTATTCGGGACACCCATCATCGTGTAATTAGCTTGGATAAGCTTACGTATGCGGGCAATCTCGAGTCTTTGTCATGCGTTGAGAAGTCCAGTAGCTATGAGTTCGAGCACGCGGATATTTGTGACTATACGCAGCTGGATGAGCTGTTCAAAAAACATAGGCCAGACGCAATTATGCATCTCGCAGCGGAGTCACATGTGGACCGGTCGATTGATGGGCCAGGGGAGTTTATTCAGACCAATATTGTAGGTACCTATCATTTGCTCGAGGCTGCGCGGGCGCATTGGCAGACATTGGGTGACTCCGGCAAAGCTGCTTTTCGCTTTCACCATATTTCTACCGACGAGGTGTATGGTGATTTAGAAGACCCCAAAGCTCTATTTCGAGAAGACACACCCTACGCACCAAGCTCTCCCTATTCCGCTTCGAAAGCCGGATCAGATCACCTTGTGAGAGCCTGGGGGCGCACTTTTGGTTTACCTATCGTGGTTACTAATTGTTCCAACAACTACGGGCCGTTCCATTTCCCTGAGAAATTGATCCCTTTGGTTATTTTGAATGCTTTGAGGGGAAAGCCATTGCCTGTCTACGGAAAAGGCACCCAAGTTCGTGATTGGTTATTTGTTGAAGATCATGCAAGAGCTTTGGTGAAGGTGGTTACTGAGGGCGCGGTTGGCGAGACCTATAACATCGGCGGTCACAACGAAAAACAAAACATTGAGGTAGTGAAAGCAGTTTGTGGTCTTCTAGACGAGCTTCGCCCCAGTGCACACGCGGGGATCACAAAGTACGAGGAGCTCATCACATTTGTGAAAGATCGGCCGGGCCACGATGTTCGTTATGCAATTGACGCATCAAAAATTCAGCGCGAGCTTGGCTGGGTCCCGCAGGAGACATTCGAGACTGGTCTGCGTAAAACAGTTGAGTGGTACCTTGCTAATGAGGATTGGTGGCAGTCAGTATTAGATGGGTCTTATCAGGGGCAGCGCTTAGGCCTTGGGTGACGTTTCTGGGCTTGCATAGTCCAATTGTTGTAGATACCGGATTGCAGAGTCTTGAGATTTCCAGCCGCCCCTAACCATTATACGTTCCAAGGTTTCTCCTTTCCCCAAAAGATCTAAGTCGGCACCCACTCTAAAAGAGTGTCCACTGAAGCGATTCCCTTCCTCACAGGTGGTCATTGAGTCACTGAGACAATTCAAAATTAGTTGTACAGATCCAGGCGAGAGCCTCGAGCTGATGTTGCCATGTTTATCGATGGATCGAAGTATGAAACCTCGTTCAGCATCAATTTTTTTTCGCCAGGTTTCGATCAAGTTGCCAAGTTCGCGACTTATTGGAATTATCCGCCCGATAGATTCTTGGTCTGCTTTTGACTTTTGAAGATGCGGTATCGGTTTGACATCGTTTCTTACTTCTAAATCTTCAAATCTGAAGGAACAGAGCTCGGACCTTCGGCGCATCGTCTCGTAGCCTAATTGCAGTGGAACTCGATTACGTATTCCTTTTAGGTCGTCCGAGCAATTCGAAAGGAGTCGCTCCATATGATCTCGCGTAAGTGGGGTTGCTTGTTTTTGGTGGCGGCCAATACTGCGATGCATCCGCTTTAGCGCTAAAACAACCTCAGGATCCTTTGTGGGGTCAGTATTTTTGGATAGCTTGAATACGGTCCCTAGTGAATTCACCCTTCTTCATATGGTGGCGCTCTTGCAAGTGTGGCTAAGGTCGTCGACATACATTGCCAGGTTATCTGCCGTGGCCGGAATGGGAGAGATTTTTTTGGTCTCACACCATATCGAATACTGCTCAAAGTCTGATCGGTAAGCGCGGATCGTGTTTTCAGCAAAGGCACCGTCAAATCTTTCGAAAATCTTGTCAATTATGGTATCTTTTGTCATGGAATCACTCATTAATGATGTAATATACATCATAAAATATAAATAAATGATCTCTTCCAGTCAAATCAAAGCTGCGAGGGCTATGCTTGGTTGGTCGGCATTAGACTTGGCGGAGGCCAGTGGGGTTGGTCCAGCGACGATTAGACGCTACGAGGTCCAGAGGGGAATTCCATCTGCTAATACCAGGGTCCTCAAGGCATTAATGTCCGCTTTGGAGCGAGGAGGTATTGAGTTCTCGGGTGATCCACTAGTTAATCCCGGTGTCACACTAAATCTAGAAAAACGCGTGCAATCGGATGACTGATTCTAAGTCGCCGCCACAAAGTGGTTACGAGGGCTCGCCCGACTACCAACAGCACCTAAGTAAGGTGATGGCTGATTACGATCACCCGACGGGATTGATAGGGGAATTGGTTGCGCAGTTAGCGGATGCGTTTTGGTGGATTAACGTGTACCGGAGAGATAAAGAGCAAATTGTTATCGCGCAGATGACAAAGATCCTAACCGATGCTTCAGTTTACGTATCGCGTGACGAAGCACGTTGGCTAGAAACGGCTGAGGCACTGAGTGCATTGGTTGCGGGTAGGGGATTAGAAAATGATGCCGCCAACCTGATTGAGGACCTCATGGTCCAAGGTCAACATAATCTGGCTTCTTTGCGATCCGAGGCGGTGAGTCGTGTGCTCACAAAAATAGATACCCTGGATCGGCTTATCGATCGTCAGTTCAAGAACATCAAGCTGCTCATGCAGGCGATCGAGTCTGCGCGGTTCGCGCCGGAGCTGCACAAGAAGTTACAGCTCGAGGTAGAGCAGTTGGAACTACAGATTCAGAAAGCTCATGAAGATCAGCGTCTCGAAGTTGATCGCCAATAGGTCGAACGCGCTCAAATCAACGGGACCTCGATCTGAAGTAGGTAAACGTCGGTCAGCCGTTAACTCAAAAAAGCATGGCTTAAATTCGTTACTGATGTCCGCCGATTCGGAGGTCGGAGAGGAATTTTCCTTATTGGTTTCTGACGCGATCCGTCTCGGGTATTCGGAGCAGGATGCTCGCGCTGTGGTGGCGACTCTCCAGTTGGGAAGGGCGGTGATCGATGCAAAGCACCACGCCTATCAGGACAAGCCTGAATCAGAAAAGGTAGAAGCGCTGACTCGGCCTGAGTGGATTCGGAGCGTCCGTGACACACAGATTCCTGAGTCGCAGATGCGCGAATCTGATATCCGATGGGTGGGTAACGTAATGTTTAAGCAAGGTCAGCAAGACCATGACCCTGTATCTCAGTTAGTTGTAAAGATAGAAGAGCACCGAAAGCTCATGCGCTATGAGCAGCGCGCCGTCAATCAGATCCGCAAAGCCGCCCGCATCAAAAAATAACAAAACGAACCCAAAGGGGTGTTTGTTGGGCTTTATCGCTCTAAGTCACGATAAAAGGTTTTATCGCGACCTGAGTTGACGTTGTATAATGTCGCGGAAGGAACTGTGAAGCCTCTGTTTGTGAGACTTATGTCCAAACACACTAAAGTAACAATCGTTGGATCCGGTTATGTAGGTATGTCTTTGGCCGTGTCGTTGGCACAAAGAAATATCGTATCGGTCTTGGATATAGACGTAGACAGAGTCGAGCGAATTAACAACCGCAGGTCTACAGTGGCTGATCCTGATATTGAAAGGTTCCTGCGGGAGGCTAGCTTGAGCCTTCACGCTACCACTGATAAAGCGGCGGCATACGCAGACGCCGATTTTGTCGTAGTGGCGACACCTACGAACTATGACCCGGAAACCAATCGATTTGATACCCGATCAGTGGACTCCGTAGTGGAAAATGCGCTTGAACTGACTGACCAAGCGCTTGTAGTAATTAAATCTACGGTTCCTGTCGGTCATACCCAATCGCTGCAAGAGAAGCACGATACTGACAGAGTGGTTTTTTCTCCTGAGTTTCTTCGAGAGGGGCAAGCACTTCACGATAACCTTCACCCGTCTCGAATTATCCTCGGGTGTTCGGAGGACCAGGGGGCAGGGTTTGCTGACCTGTTAATGGAGGCAGCAGAAAAGCAGAATGTAGATACGCTTTTCATGGCGTCGACTGAAGCTGAAGCGGTGAAGCTATTTGCTAACACGTATCTTGCAATGCGCGTCTCATTCTTCAATGAGCTCGACTCATATGCAATGACCAATGGGCTTGATACTGTGAGTGTAATTGGGGGAGTGTGTCTCGACGAACGTATCGGCCGCGGATACAACAACCCGTCTTTCGGTTATGGGGGCTACTGCCTACCTAAAGATACGAAACAGCTATTAGCGAATTACAGCCAGGTACCACAAAATTTGATCCAGGCTATTGTGTCTTCGAATGCCACTCGAAAGGACGTTATCGCTGAGACCATTATTGACCTCAAGCCCAGCGTGGTTGGTATTTATCGATTGGTGATGAAAGAGGGTTCTGATAATTTCAGGGAAAGTGCTATCCAAGGCATCATGAAACGCATCAAGGCAAAAGGTATTGAGGTTGTGATTTATGAGCCGACCTATGATGAGCCGTCTTTTTTTAACTCAAGGGTGATGTCGTCATTGAGTGAATTTAAGTCGGCATCGGAAGTGATAATCACAAACCGACTTCATCATGATTTGAGCGACGTCACAGAAAAGGTCTTTACACGTGACGTGTTCGGTCGTGACTAATAGGCTAGGACGCATTTAACGCTATCAACAGCTGAAAGTGTTGGGTTTGCGTCGGTAAATTCCCACTTTTCGGTGAGCCCCAAGCCGCGAAAGTTTGACTAAATTATCACAAAACTGGCAATGGTCGTTGCACTCGCAAATAGCGTAGTAGATACTGCTACCCCCTCGGAGAAGTAGCCTAGGGCTGGTGCTCCATTCTCGTTGTCAAAACAACCCGAAATATGCACACAGCACTTTTTTCGAAATAAATGGAAAAAGCGCTTGCACGACTCGGTTCGGCATGTAGAATGCGCACCTCGCTTCGGGGATCACCCAAAGCAAAAAGCCAGCCCAAGCGGCGGTTTGACCCTTAAAAATAAGATAAAGACAGATGTGTGGGCACTTGTTGGAATGGTTGTTAAGTAACTATTCGGATACAACAAGTGACCAACAGTTCATTACAGAACTTTTGATTTCGAAATTGTATCTGAGCTGAGATTCGTTAGGTAAAGCAAGCTTTGCGTAACCTAACCCTCTTGCCCTCGGGCAGAGGTAAAAGATTCTTCAACTGAAGAGTTTGATCATGGCTCAGATTGAACGCTGGCGGCAGGCCTAAGACATGCAAGTCGAGCGAGAAAGCCCTTCGGGGTGAGTAGAGCGGCGGACGGGTGAGTAACGCGTAGGAATCTACCCAGTAGTGGGGGACAACTAGTGGAAACGCTAGCTAATACCGCATACGCCCTACGGGGGAAAGCGGGGGACCTTAGGGCCTCGTGCTATTGGATGAGCCTGCGTAAGATTAGCTTGTTGGTGAGGTA
Source organism: Halieaceae bacterium (assembly GCA_902613175.1). Taxonomy (GTDB): domain Bacteria; phylum Pseudomonadota; class Gammaproteobacteria; order Pseudomonadales; family Halieaceae; genus Luminiphilus. Next base: position 12,135 of record CACMGJ010000027.1, read on the forward strand.
ATGGCTCACCAAGGCGACGATCTTTAGCTGGTCTGAGAGGATGATCAGCCACACCGGGACTGAGACACGGCCCGGACTCCTACGGGAGGCAGCAGTCGGGAATATTGCGCAATGGGCGAAAGCCTGACGCAGCCATGCCGCGTGTGTGAAGAAGGCCCTAGGGTTGTAAAGCACTTTCAATTGGGAGGAAAAGCTAATGGTTAATAACCATTAGCCCTGACGTTACCTTTAGAAGAAGCACCGGCTAACTCCGTGCCAGCAGCCGCGGTAATACGGAGGGTGCAAGCGTTAATCGGAATTACTGGGCGTAAAGCGCGCGTAGGCGGTTTTTTAAGTCGGATGTGAAAGCCCCGGGCTCAACCTGGGAACTGCATCCGATACTGGAAGACTAGAATGCGGGAGAGGGAGGTAGAATTCCATGTGTAGCAGTGAAATGCGTAGATATATGGAGGAATACCAGTGGCGAAGGCGGCCTCCTGGCTCGACATTGACGCTGAGGTGCGAAAGCGTGGGGAGCAAACGGGATTAGATACCCCGGTAGTCCACGCCGTAAACGATGTCTACTAGCTGTAGGGGTACTTGAGACCTTTGTAGCGCAGCTAACGCAATAAGTAGACCGCCTGGGGAGTACGGCCGCAAGGTTAAAACTCAAATGAATTGACGGGGGCCCGCACAAGCAGTGGAGCATGTGGTTTAATTCGATGCAACGCGAAGAACCTTACCAGGCCTTGACATCCCCGGAACTTTCTAGAGATAGATTGGTGCCTTCGGGAACCGGGTGACAGGTGCTGCATGGCTGTCGTCAGCTCGTGTCGTGAGATGTTGGGTTAAGTCCCGTAACGAGCGCAACCCTTGTCCTTAGTTGCCAGCACGTAATGGTGGGAACTCTAAGGAGACTGCCGGTGACAAACCGGAGGAAGGTGGGGACGACGTCAAGTCATCATGGCCCTTACGGCCTGGGCTACACACGTGCTACAATGGCTAGGACAGACGGCTGCAAACCAGCGATGGGGAGCTAATCCGACAAACCTAGTCGTAGTCCGGATTGGAGTCTGCAACTCGACTCCATGAAGTCGGAATTGCTAGTAATCGCGAATCAGAATGTCGCGGTGAATACGTTCCCGGGCCTTGTACACACCGCCCGTCACACCATGGGAGTGGGTTGCTCCAGAAGTGGTTAGTCTAACCTTCGGGAGGACGATCACCACGGAGTGATTCATGACTGGGGTGAAGTCGTAACAAGGTAGCCCTAGGGGAACCTGGGGCTGGATCACCTCCTTAAACGAACTAACACCATCCTTCAAGTGTTCACACATTTGTCTTTATCTCTACGTTGTTGCGACGTTACTTTCGGGTGCACCTTATAGGCCTGTAGCTCAGTTGGTTAGAGCGCACCCCTGATAAGGGTGAGGTCGGCAGTTCAAATCTGCCCAGGCCTACCATTCCTACAAATGGGGCTATAGCTCAGCTGGGAGAGCGCTTGATTTGCATTCAAGAGGTCCGCGGTTCGATCCCGCGTAGCTCCACCACTTATCGTATGTCGCAGCGAAGTCAGCCAAGAGCGCACTGCTTGTAGCAAGCTTGTGCTGTTGACTGGTTTCGGCAACCAGTTGTTCTTTAACAAGGTAAATTAAGCTGAGTCTTTGAATCGAAAATCAGCATTTGGGTTCGCTCAAGTGATGAGGACGATTCTTAGATAAAAGTTCTCAGGCGCGGTTTCAATTCCCGTGTCTGAAACGAGTTGTAAATGTACATACTGTGACTTAAGCGTCACAACATCCGGCGCGCTGATACACTAACCTTTGTATCAGTGTTCTAAAGTACCTAGCCTTTGCACAAGGGGGTTAGGGAAATGTCTTCTTGAGCTCTTCGGAGCGATATTTTCGGATATCACAGATAACTTCGGTTATATGGTCAAGTGACTAAGCGCATACGGTGGATGCCTTGGCAGTCAGAGGCGATGAAGGACGTTGTAGCCTGCGTTAAGCTTCGGGGAGTCGGCAAACAGACTTTGATCCGGAGATTTCCGAATGGGGAAACCCACCCTTTACGGGTATCTTACACTGAATACATAGGTGTAAGAGGCGAACCCGGGGAACTGAAACATCTAAGTACCCGGAGGAATAGAAATCAATTGAGATTCCCACAGTAGCGGCGAGCGACCTGGGATCAGCCCTAAAGAACTTGGTGTGATAGTGGAACGGTCTGGAAAGTCCGGCGATACAGGGTGATAGCCCCGTACACGAAATCTATCCTTGTTTTATTCGAGTAGGTCGGGACACGTGTTATCTTGACTGAACATGGGGGGACCATCCTCCAAGGCTAAATACTACTGACTGACCGATAGTGAACCAGTACCGTGAGGGAAAGGCGAAAAGAACCCCGGAGAGGGGAGTGAAATAGAACCTGAAACCGTATGCGTACAAGCAGTGGGAGCACCTTCGTGGTGTGACTGCGTACCTTTTGTATAATGGGTCAGCGACTTATTGTCTGTAGCAAGCTTAACCGTTTAGGGGAGGCGTAGGGAAACCGAGTCTTAATAGGGCGCATAGTTGCAGGCAGTAGACCCGAAACCGGGCGATCTATCCATGGCCAGGTTGAAGGTGCCGTAACAGGCACTGGAGGACCGAACCCACTAACGTTGAAAAGTTAGGGGATGAGCTGTGGATCGGAGTGAAAGGCTAATCAAGCTCGGAGATAGCTGGTTCTCCTCGAAATCTATTTAGGTAGAGCGTCGTGTCTTACCCTGGGGGGTAGAGCACTGTTTGGGCTAGGGGGTCATCCCGACTTACCAAACCCATGCAAACTCCGAATACCCAGGAGTACAATCACGGCAGACAGACGGCGGGTGCTAACGTCCGTCGTCAAGAGGGAAACAACCCAGACCGCCAGCTAAGGTCCCAAATACCAATTAAGTGGGAAACGATGTGGGAAGGCTTAGACAGCTAGGAGGTTGGCTTAGAAGCAGCCATCCTTTAAAGAAAGCGTAATAGCTCACTAGTCGAGTCGGCCTGCGCGGAAGATGTAACGGGGCTAAATTGGTAACCGAAGCTGCGGATGCATGCTTGCATGCATGGTAGAGGAGCGTTCTGTAAGCCGTTGAAGGTGAACCGAGAGGTTTGCTGGAGGTATCAGAAGTGCGAATGCTGACATGAGTAACGACAAAGGGGGTGAAAAACCCCCTCGCCGGAAGATCAAGGTTTCCTACGCAACGCTAATCGGCGTAGGGTGAGTCGGCCCCTAAGGCGAGGGAGAAATCCGTAGTCGATGGGAAACAGGTTAATATTCCTGTACTTCTTTTTACTGCGATGGAGGGACGGAGAAGGCTAGGCCAGCGCGGCGATGGTTGTCCGCGTTTAAGGTAGTAGGCTGGAATCTTAGGCAAATCCGGGATTCTAAGGCCGAGAACTGATGACGAGTCCTCTTTTGGACGAAGTGGTTGATGCCATGCTTCCAGGAAAAGCTTCTAAGCTTCAGGTAAGAAGGAACCGTACTGTAAACCGACACAGGTGATCAGGTAGAGAATACCAAGGCGCTTGAGAGAACTCGGGTGAAGGAACTAGGCAAAATGGTACCGTAACTTCGGGAGAAGGTACGCCGGTTTTGGTGATGGGACTTGCTCCCTAAGCTGAGGCTGGCCGAAGTGACCAGGTGGCTGCGACTGTTTATTAAAAACATAGCACTCTGCAAACACGTAAGTGGACGTATAGGGTGTGACGCCTGCCCGGTGCCGGAAGGTTAATTGATGGGGTTATCTTCGGAGAAGCTCTTGATCGAAGCCCCGGTAAACGGCGGCCGTAACTATAACGGTCCTAAGGTAGCGAAATTCCTTGTCGGGTAAGTTCCGACCTGCACGAATGGCGTAACGATGGCCACGCTGTCTCCACCCGAGACTCAGTGAAATTGAAATCGCTGTTAAGATGCAGTGTACCCGCGGCTAGACGGAAAGACCCCGTGAACCTTTACTATAGCTTCACACTGGACTTTGACTTTATTTGTGTAGGATAGCTGGGAGGCTTTGAACTATGGACGCCAGTTCATAGGGAGCCAACCTTGAAATACCAGCCTGATAACGTTGAGGTTCTAACCTAGGTCCATTACCTGGATCGGGGACAGTGTGTGGTGGGTAGTTTGACTGGGGCGGTCTCCTCCCAAAGAGTAACGGAGGAGCACGAAGGTGCGCTAATCATGGTCGGAAATCATGAGGTTAGTGTAAAGGCACAAGCGCGCTTGACTGTGAGTCTGACAAGACGAACAGGTACGAAAGTAGGTCTTAGTGATCCGGTGGTTCTGTATGGAAGGGCCATCGCTCAACGGATAAAAGGTACTCCGGGGATAACAGGCTGATACCGCCCAAGAGTTCACATCGACGGCGGTGTTTGGCACCTCGATGTCGGCTCATCACATCCTGGGGCTGAAGCCGGTCCCAAGGGTATGGCTGTTCGCCATTTAAAGTGGTACGCGAGCTGGGTTTAGAACGTCGTGAGACAGTTCGGTCCCTATCTGCCGTGGGCGTTGGAGAATTGAGGGAAGCTGCTCCTAGTACGAGAGGACCGGAGTGGACGAACCTCTGGTGTTCCGGTTGTGTCGCCAGACGCATTGCCGGGTAGCTACGTTCGGACAGGATAACCGCTGAAAGCATCTAAGCGGGAAGCCCCTCCCAAGACTAGTTCTCCCTAACCCCTTGAGGGTTCTTAAGAGCCGTCCAAGACTAGGACGTTGATAGGCTGGATGTGGAAGCGTTGTAAGGCGTTGAGCTAACCAGTACTAATTGCTCGTGCGGCTTGACCATATAATCCAAGTTGTTTGGTGTGCTAAGCACACGCAAGAAGACACTGGATGTTGTGACAAGTCATTGTGTGTAGCAGGGTTTATCACCTGCGAAAGACTCAGATTGATTTATCTACCCTATTTAGATGGCCTTTGTGCTGCTTGCAGAGCATCTGTCATCTAAGCCGGTTTGCCTGGCGACAACAGAGCATTGGAACCACCTGACTCCATCCCGAACTCAGAAGTGAAACGATGCATCGCCGATGGTAGTGTGGGGTTTCCCCATGCGAGAGTAGGTCATCGCCAGGCTTCTAAAAAAGAAAACCCCGAGCCGGAAGTGCTTGGGGTTTTTTATTGCCTGTTTGGGAGTTCGACAGACCAAAAAGAGGTGGTTGCTCTGCGATAACTGTCAATCCGTCGGGACGTTTTAGACCGTTTTACCGATACCTCACACCACCCTTGATGACAACACTTGGCGCCTCGAGTAATTCGATCTGTTCGATAGGATTGCCTTCGACAGCAACGAAGTCTGCTGCGTAGCCCGCCTCAATCTTCCCCACCTCGTAACCAAGTCCCATAACCTCCGCCGCGACCGTCGTTGCTGATTGCAGGGCCTGCAGTGGCGTCATACCAAAACGTGTCATGCGAGAGAATTGTTTGGCGTTTTGGCCGTGGGGGTAAACACCTGCATCCGTGCCGTAAACAATGGTGGCGCCAGCTTCGACAGCTTTTCGGAAGTTCGAACGCTGTGTCGCCCCCGTCATTCGTTCTTTTTCTAATGACTCCTCCAAGATCCCGGCGCTCGCGCCTTCACCGAGAATGTACTCGGTGACGTAGATGTCCATCGAAAGCGCCGCATTATTCTCGATAGCAAGACGAATCCCCTTATCGTCGATGAAGCTCGCATGTTCGATAGTGTCTGCGCCCGCGATAAGTGCATTGATAATGCCCTCGGCACCGTGTGCGTGTGAGGCAACCTTTAGTCCCCGACTGTGTGCCTCATCAATAAGAGCAGTGAGCTCTTCAACCGTATATTGAGATGCACCAACCTTCGTCCCTTTGGACAGCACACCACCGGTTGAACAGGTCTTGATGAGGTCTGCGCCATACTTGATGTTACGCCTAACGGCGGTGCGAGCTGCCCATGGTCCGTCAGCCACGCCTTCACCCGAAATACCATATTCAGGCGGGAGGAGGTTGTTATCCGAGCAGTGGCCTCCCGTAATACCAATCGGTGGACCAGAGACCAGCATACGAGGTCCAGGGATATCCCCGTCATTAATGGCGTCGCGCAGCGCGACATCACCAAACGAGCCTGCGCCCACGTTTCTCACGGTGGTAAAGCCCGCCATCAATGTTTGCTCTGCATGCACGACGCCCAGGATGGCCCTTCGCTCGTCCGTGAGCTTCAGGCGCTCATAGCCGTGATACCCACCACCAGAAGTGAGGTGCACGTGCATGTCGATCAGTCCAGGCAGTAACGTGTGTCCCTGAAGGTCCAACACCTCGATGCCCTTGGGAATCTCGACTGAGCGTGTTGGCGCCACGGAGTCTATCCGCCCGTCCTTAACAACAACCACATGGTTTCTGATCGTCTCGCCATTGGTGACGTCAAGGATCGTTGCACCCTTGATCGCTATGTTCTGTGCGACGGCGTCGAGTGACGCGAGTGCGATAACAAGTGAGGGCGGTAGTAGCCTTAAAGACCTTAGAAGCGGGATTAGCTGTTTAACGCGCAACATGTGATATCTCCAGTGGTAGTGCGACGAGTATCAATGACTCTTTTTGGGAAACCAAGGCACAAAGCCCGAAACCTCTGACATGTGCTCAGCATAGGCGGGTCGTCGCTCCATACTGCGCTTATCAATCATTGGTATGCTCGCGAGCAGGAACATGGCCAGCATGGCGATGGCTCCCGGTAGTACCCACCACCAGGCCTCAGGTACCGCTGCCACACCAAAGAGTGCCAGTCCCGCCCAGAATAGCCATTCGCCGAAGTAGTTCGGGTGGCGAGAGTAAGCCCATAAACCGGTCTTAATAATTTCGCCTTCCTTGCGCTTGTTAATGAACCGATGCAACTGAATATCCGACACCAGCTCTATTAAGATGGCGATAGCTGTCGCTGCAGCGGCTACATAATCGAGCCAGTTAAGTGGCTGGGCGTCCATGGCAACGGCCGCGTAGATAGGCAGACAGGCGGGGAATACGATGACTGTCGGAAAGAGGTGAATCGCGGAAAAATCAGCAAGCGCATTCCACTTACCTGCATTGGCTTTGATGGGTCCGTAGCGCCAGTCCTCGTGTTCGAGTCCCGGCCAGAAGGTGGCCCAGTTGGCCGTCAGCCGCATGCCCCAGAGCCAGACCAGAACAAGAACGAGCCAAGCTCGCGTGGCGTCAACACCCGATGCCGTTGCCTCGAAGATCCAGAAAAGCGCAATTAAGGGCGGTATGACGCTCCAATAGGCGTCGTAAAAGCTCGAGTTCTTGTAGAGACGACTAAAGACGAAGATGGCGATGGTAGCGGCAATATCCGCCCAGAACATATCCCATATCGGGCTCTGTCCCAGTGCTTGAAGCGTTGCCCAGGCAACGCCCAAAGTAACGAGGTAGGCAAAGGTGACGTGGAGTAGGCCTTTCAACTTCATGGTATCTCTCTTTCTGATTCGCCCTGCGCTTATGAGCACAGGCTATTTTTTTATTCATCTATTGTCTGCTTCAGTGGCTGGTCAGGCAGCTTGGCTATTGCCTATCCGCTGTGTGATTCATAACCACATCCAGACAGCACCATTATGGCTTTGCCGCCGAGCCTTGTTCGCATGATCCCCTCGCGAGTACCACACGAGCAACACTATCACGGCTTTCGCCTTGCGCATCCCCTTGTCCAGACGACATAGCTGTTCTAGACGAGGCGGTGAGGAAACGTCTGGCAGCAGGCTCATTGCGGCTTGAAAGCTCACTTGCCAATCAGAACAGAGTCAGTAAGCTCGTGGCTTCAGATAGATCATTGTTTGAGGTGCGTCGTATGACGGCACAACAACCACCAAAAAGCGCGAGAGCGCCGCTCGGCGAGTTTCCCATCAGCGACAAGTGTCTGGGCGAGACGCCACACTTTGAGGACGCGCCTGCATGGATCTACAACCATGACAATCCCTATCTGCACGGAGTCTATGCGCCAACAACCCGGGAGCTCGATCAGGACAAGCTTGAGGTCATCGGCGAGCTGCCCAGCGATCTGCGCGGTACGTACTACCGTAATGGCGCAAACCCTGTATTTGAACCCAAAAACCGTTATCACCCCTTTGACGGTGACGGCATGGTGCATGCGCTTCACATAGGCGATGACGGCGCGCGCTACGTGAATCGATGGATAGATACCCCCGCATTCAGCGAGGAAGCCCGCGCGGGTGAGTCGGTGTCTCCCGGCGTTATGGAGCCTTTTGATTACAGCGTGTCCGAGTTCGGAATCAAAGACACCTCGAACACCGATATTTTCGCGCTCAACGGCGATTTGGTGAGTCTCTGGTACAACGCCGGGAAAAAACATTTTGCTTACCTAATCGAGTTTGTAAGTCTTTAA
>CACMGJ010000028.1 GCA_902613175.1 Halieaceae bacterium
TGATAATCTCAGGTCCGTTCGCGAGACTCACCGAATCGAAGCGCTCGCGTTTTTTGATCAGTTCCCATACACCCATCACTTGGAGTGTGGGGTCAGTCTTATACGGCGAGGATCACATGAAAGCACTCACTGATGTACAGGTAGAATACGCACTCAAGACGACACACAGTCGATGGCGCCTTGAGGGCAAATTCATTCGTCGAGATTTTGTGTTTAAGAACTTCGTAGATGCTTGGGGTTTTATGAACAGCGTTGCCCTGCTCGCCGAGTCAATGGACCACCATCCAAATTGGGACAATGTGTATAATCAAGTAACCATCCGATTGTCAACGCACGACGCCGATGGCCTGACCGAAAAGGACTTCCAGCTGGCTGGCGCAATTGATTCAGTGTTGCCGTAGTTCTGTTGGTTAAAAAACGCCTCGATCGCTGCGACAACCCCCTCATCCTTTAGCATCGGTGCATGCCCCACATCGGGGACCTCGAGATAGACCATTGCTGGCACACGACGCTGCATTTCAGCCGTGATTCGGGTATCGAGAAGGTCTGATAAGGCCCCTCGTATCAACATCAGAGGTTGTTGCGCTAGTGAATCGAATACCGGCCAAAGATCTGGGGGTATGGCATCTGAATCCTCCGAATTTACGGCCTCGGAGATCCTCGGGTCATAGTCCAAGACGGGCACTCCCTCGATCTCCTTGAAGATCTGTCGCGCGAACTGCTCCCAGCCTTCGTCTGACAAAGTCGGAAACGCTACCTCGTTGATACGCCGGTTGTAGGCCACTGCTTCAGTCCACGTGGTGACTGGTTCGCCCTGCCCTAAATAACCTTTTATTCGTTTGAGGCCCACGCCACAGAGCTCGGGGCCAATGTCGTTGAGTACAACGTGGGAAAAGACACCTGGCATCGCTAAGTTCATGACCATCGCCATGAGTCCGCCCATGGAGGTTCCTACCGTGGCGATACGGGAAACATTTGCCGCCTGCAAAAGCGCGAACATATCTTGAACATAATGCGGAATCACATAGCGTGTCGGATCCGAATCCCATTCCGACTTACCCCTACCCCGTTGTTCGGCAACTAATACGCGATGACGCGTAGAGAGACGATTAGCGAGCACTTCGAAATCTCGCGAATTACGGCTTAAGCCATGCATCAACAACACGCATTGAGCATCAGCTGAAGGAGCAGGATAGTCACGTGCATACAATGTGAGACCGTCCTCACTTTGGTAGAACAAATCCTCGTAACTGCGGCTCTGCTGCTCCGACATTAGCCCGGATACGCCTCGGAGAGACCTCGGTAAACCGCGTCCGCAAAGTCTCCTTGGTTGGGATCTAGTCGTATCAGCAAGTCGGAAAGATGCTCGTTATCTTCGCGGCCGTCCCAAATTTTGATGTATGAACCGTCTTTGTAGCCATGGTCCTGCCGGAAAAAATTGAGGACATTTTTGCCTACGTAAATTCGGTACAGTTGCTCGAAGCTAAGGCCACTCGCGGCCATGAGCCCCAAAAACGCGCTGGTGGAGAAGGACTGGGTCGTAATGCACGACTCAGCCAAGATCTCGGTGGCCTCTAGCAGGGACGATTCTCTGGGTGTGGCGGACAAGTCCTCTGAAATCTGAGCCGCTAGTCCATCGAGACTATCACAGCGGCAGATCATGGCAGACATACCAAAATGCCATATGTCCACGACTTCAAGCTGTATTTGCTCCATATCGGGATCTGCGTGCTTCCACCACTTATAGCCCGCGTGATCCATCAGCTCAGCGCACTCGATCCATGCAGCCCGGTACCATTCAAAGCCTTGCTCGCGCCATTCAGGATGAACCTTCGTATTCATCCGGTCTTGCAGGTCTAGCATGGTACGCGCAGCATTTAACATTAAGGGAGGTCCTATTAGATTTGGTCTGAAAACGTTACCATGGCGCGCCACGTTTTAGGCAGTAATTTAAGGATTGAGAAATGAGTGGCAATGATCAGATTGCACGGCTGAATGAGCACAAACCGCCATTCATCGAGCTGCTTAATGGAAAGATCATTGCAGCCGATAGTGAGGCTCAGAGTTGCACGTTTGAGTTTCGACCCACAACGGACCACTGTCACTCCATTGATGTGGTGCAAGGCGGCTTCATCACCGTAATGCTTGATGCCGCTATGTCACACGCCGTCTTTGCGCATTTGGGCCCGGAGGGCGTTGTTGCACTCTCAAGCCTCGAGGTCACTACGCGTTACCACGCGGTCACGCATGGTGGCAAAGGCCCTGTCTACGCCAAGGGCTGGATTCGCCAAGCGACCTATAAAACCGCCTTCATGGAGTCAGAGCTTCTAGATGAAGATGGGAAGCTACTTGCAACCGCCCAGAGTGTTGCCAAGATTAGCAGGCAATCATCGTAAGAGCAGAAGCTGGGCCATCACTGGCTACTGAGTCACTTCCACCGTTCCGCTAGCGGATACGCTAGACGCATCAACAACCACCGACTCTCCGGTGCTGGTTTGCGACACATCTATTGCCGAGACAGTCACCGTAAAGTTTTTAGTTACTGTCGTTGGCGGGGGCGGCGTTGTACCACCACCACCTGAAGGCGGCGCAGAACCACCGCCGCCACCTCCACCACAGGCAGCAAGAGCCGTAGTAACGAAGAGAGCGCCACAGACTTGCTTCAGTTGATTCATCAGTAACATCAATATTTCCTCAGAATTCGTAAGTGATTAAGACCTGACTCGCCTCGGTCGTAATCGGCAATGCTTCGCTAAAGGTAAACGTGACACTGCCATTATCAGTAGTGTAGATGCCCTCAGCTACCAGCTCTGAGGTGTCAGCAACACCATCGCCATTGGCATCGGCGAACACCTTCACTGCACCCACTTCATTGGCGTCGTTTAGATCGCCCGTTGCAGAGAGTGTCAGACCATTAATCTGAGCATCAGCAACATCAGCCTGGACAGTAAATGCCGCTACCACGGTATCTCCATTGCCCTCTTCAAAAGCGGTCGACGAAAGCTCGGTCACTGCAAAGGTAATATTCAAGCTCAAACCAGTATCGTTCGCTGAACCGCTGATATCGGCACTCCCACTCTCGTAACCCGAGCGCAAGGTGCCGACAGTGACCACACTGCTCTGCCCCGACGCTAGGCCCGCTACCGTAATCAATCCTGATGAACTGATCGAGGCAGTACCTGCAGTCGTAGTGACATCCCAGGTGAAGCCTGAATCGTAGTTGCTAACCTGAACGGTAAACCCATCCGCCGTCGAGAGAACGTCACCAAAGTCGGGCGTCAATGCCGCTCCCACACTCGCCGAGCCACTAATATCACCCGCACCACTTTCATAGCCCGTTCGGGAAGTATTCACGCTAACGGTCGCGCTTTGGCTAGGCGTGAGATCGCTCACTGTGATCAAGCCAGCTCCATCGATGGCCGCACTTCCCGCCGAGGCAGACGCCTGCCAGACGTAAGTTACATCATAGTTACTAACCTGTACCGTAAATCCGTCAGCGGTCGAATTCACTGCACCAAACTCGGGTGTTAGGGCAGCACCCACATTGGCGCTACCAGTCACCTCAGCCTCTGCATCATTGAAGCCTGCACGCGAGGCGGTAACAGTGACAGTGGCACTCTGACCCGCGCCCAAACCTGTGACTGTAATAAGACCGGTGCCATTGATACTGACGGAGCCTGCCGTTGTCGCTACCTCCCACGTAAATTGCGCATCATAGTTACTGACTTGCACCGAGAAGCCATCTGCGGTGCTCGTCAGCGCAGCAAACGTTGGAGTCAGCGAATTACCGTCTGCTCCCACAGGGATCGCTGGCGGTAAGCTCACGCTCTCGCCGGGCCAGCCTTCTGCGAATGGGGTCACCCGACAATCATATGTCTCGCCATTGATCAGCCCTTCAACCACAAGTGGCGAAGAGGGTCCGGACGCTGTGCCCTCGGAAGACGGAGACCGTGAAATAAGCGTGATTCCCCAGTTGATCAATTCACCAGAGTCAAGATCCTGCTCGTCCGTCACGTTCAATGTCCAGGTGCCAAGAGCACTCTCTCCAGCAAAGGCATCTAGCGACTCAGCAGGTAGCGTAGTAATCGGGTAGGTTTCGATGACGCCCTCTCCTTCCGGAGTGGGTCCGTCATCAGGATTAAGCTCCTTCAAACGGACTGACGTTCCCTGTGGGGATATGAGATCGATTACGACGTCACCGCGCCAACTGTGGGTGAGATTAATAGGCACCCTGATTCCGTCAGTTTCAATATTTCTATCGTCCTCAATTTGTAACTCACTTGAAATCGGCGAGTTTTCGTCGAAAGGAAAATTCACCTCAACTGAGTACTCAGTTTCAGTTGCAACAACGGCATTCGCGCAATAGGCCTCGTATGTATCAGCGATGACACCGTTTGGCTGACCTTCATTAAAATAAAGAGTCAGCTTCGTATCTCCGGGCTCAACACGGTCCAGACCGGGCGTGGGAGGTACCGCGCGGTCCGAATCCAGCTGGAATGCTGCATCCGACACGTCATAAAAAATATTGTCCGCGCCCTTGATCATCAGACGCGCTTCTTGAGATTGGATGCCAGCAGGAAAATTGATGTTGGCCGACCCTATGTTGTCCACAGTGTCAACAAGCTGATCAAAAGTTACACCATCATCAGTGGATAGATAAATCTCGACCATGGGTGCGCTGACAGGTGCTTGCTCGGTGAAGCCTGTGTCCCATTCGACCGTTTTTGAGCGCCCTACTTGCTCGCCGCCATTGGGTGAAACGACCTCAAAAGGACCAGAATCGCCGTCTACAGTGACCATAGTGTCATCGGACTGAACACCACCAGCACCATCCTTCACTGTTAGTCGCATCATCATCTCACGACCCACCTGTGGAATTCGTTCGGCCAAATCAGCAGTACCAGAGACGACCGTTGCCAATGCTGGAAGATAACGCTCGGGAGTGGATGCCGAATCCAGCATCCTAAATAGTGCAAATTGTCCATCATCAGGATCGGTTAGTGACGCCTGCGGCCCTAAGTCACGTTGCTCCCAGCTGTAGAGCAATGAACCTTGCTCCTGGTCAGTCGCTGAACCGGCAACCACTAGTGGCGTCTGCTTTGGTACGACAAAGTCAAAGCCAGCGTCAACTTGTGGCGCCGTGTTTCCAGAGACAGCCTCGCTGCCACAAACTGAACCTATGCCCTCTGTGGTATACCCAACCATTTGATCAAACGACTGGTGGTGGAACAGTGCATCAACGGCGTCCGCAATGTTGTCTGCCCCGCACAGACCCGCATAACTCATGATGGAGGAGCCACTACCTGGCTCATAGGCGCTATCGGGCCCACGTTGTTGCGGCCCGCAGCCGCCATTCGAGCCATTCCAGGTGTGATCCGCGGCAAACTGGTGTCCTAGCTCATGTGCTACGTAATCAACATCGAAGAAATCTCCCGCGGGAGTGCTGGAGCCTGTTACTCCAGATGCCTTATTTCCTTCTCTACACACCACGCCTAGACCAGCAAGACCACCCGCGCCAGTACTTAGCGTGTGCCCGACGTCATAATTTTCTGTGCCTATCAACAGGTCAATCTGCTCCTGGGACTCATCAATCAAAGTCCCGGCGTCATCATTGCCGGTAAAGGGATCAGTAGCAGGGTCTGCAAACACAACAGCATCATTGTCATCGACTAACTGAAATCGTATGGCGAGCTCTGACGCAAAAATAGCGTCCACGCGGTTGATAGTCGCGACCACAGCCTCAAGCGCTGAAGCCGTGGTCCCACCGTGGTAAACGCCGTATTCTCCTGTCGTCGCGACGGCAAGCCGATAGGTTTTTATGGATTCCCCCGTGCTCCGAGCCCGCCGAGTGGTGCCTTTGAACTGATTGATGGGTGCACTGCCATCTCCAAACACACCGGTGGAAGTCAACTTGCAGAACGCCTCATCTGTTGTATGAAAAGATTTTGAATACTTATAGCTCCGGGCGAATTCAGCACTCAGACCTTTCACAGGGTCTATCAGCCAGCGACTGCCTACACCCAGAACCTGCGCGGTCAATCCCTTAGAAGAGAGCTCCAGTCGTATGGTGGTTGAGGAGTCATGAAGCGCGACCCCCTCAAAGGCGCGAATCTCCGGATAGCGCGCCGCCAATTGCTCTGGCATGACCGACGAGGGCCGCAACGCAAATTCCACAGCGCCGCCGTATGGGTCGGGCAACATAATGTTGACCACCGATCCTGCTTTAAGGGCATCACGCAACTCAGCCAAATCGAGTTTGAGCAGGCGACTTTCACTTGAATTCTGGAAGGCTTTTGGAGAAAGAAACGTCGTAACCGCAGACTCGTTCTTTTTGACATCACTCCAGTACCCGGTGACCACCTGGGCGGACTGCGCAAGAGGCGACAGAAAAGTTACAGCTGCAGCCGCTAGTACAAGTCGAATAGCACGATGGAAGACTGCCATTTTCGTCCTTAAGTTTTGTAAAATTTGTCACAATCTAGTATTGCAGAAAAAAAGCCTATGCAATACAAGTGATTTTTGCACCGCTCAAAAAGCGACTCAGTTCATAGCCAGATACGCTTATCTTCGCCGTATACTGTTTAGGAAACGCGCGATTGAGAGGTAGGTATGCGGATTGTTTTCATTTTGGTTATTAGCTTTTGGGTCACAGCATGTGCGGGAAATCGCCCGTTCGTCGACGAACCTATTATCGATCGTAAAGGCGTCGATGTAAGCCGTTACTACGCCGACAAGGCAGAGTGCGAGGCCTACGCCGAGGAAGTCCGCACGGGCGAGAAAATAGCGCGAGGTGCGGTTGGTGGCGCGGTTGTTGGTGGTGCCATCGGGACCATTATTGACCGGGAGCCAAACTCTGCAGAGCGCGGTGCTCGAGTTGGGGCTGTCACGGGTGGTGTGCGTGGCGCCCAAGAGGGTATCCGTGAGACAGAACGAGTGGTGAAGCAGTGCCTCCGCGGTAGAGGCTACCGGGTACTTAACTAAGAACTAAGGCGGTGCTAGTGGACTCTGAGATAAACCACCCTAATCCTCGTAGGTTTCAGTCAAAGCCTGGTAAACGACGATCTTAACGTCGGCGCGCAGAGGCCAGGGGCTCTGCATTAATTGAATGAGACTGACCACGACTAGCTCCTCAGTCGGATCAACCCAGAAGATAGTTCCAGCGGCTCCACCCCAGTTATATTCACCGTCACTCCCGATAACACCAATAGCAGCCGAATCAGTAACCACGCCAAAGCCTAAGGCAAAGCCCGGCCGGCCAATATCGGGTGTCGGTATCTGTTCCCATGCGGCATGCATTGACGGTTCTGAGAGATGATTTTTGGTCATGAAGGCAATGGATTTTTGCCCGAGAATTCGCGCGCCATCAAGCGCACCTCCTCGCCTAAACATCTCTGCAAACCGCGCACAGTCCATTGCCGTCGAGACCAAACCCGCTCCACCCGAAATCAAAGACACATTGAAACAATCAGACAGTGCAACACCCTTACGGTAACCGTAGGGAGCTGGTGCGTAGTCGGCGTTAATCAAAGATCCAGTTTCGGGATTAATGAAGTGATTCTGAACGAAACGATCGCGTTTTGTTGATGGGACTTCAAAAAAAAGTGTCGTTCATTTGCAGTGGCTTCAAAATATTTGTGTCGATGTACTCATCGAGCGGCAGGCCTGATAAGCGCTCTACAACCAAACAAGTAACTTCAACAGCAACTAGCGAAGAGGATATCGGTGCGTTTTGCGTATGTGAAGTAGCACCCTCTTTTTAGGCTGATGATTACGTCATGATTTTATATTTGTTGCATAGCGTAGATGTGAAGCCAGAGTGCTTCCTCATCTCTCGCAGGTGGTAGCGGCTTCTTCCAACCGAATGTCGAGGCTTTTTTGGAATTTTTGTCTCACCATAATATGCTCTCCACCATAAGACGTAAGGCATGCCCGCGTCATTAGATGCCACGTGACACACGTAACTTCGTATGAGTTGCTCGTAGGCTTTTTTGTTGGCAGCGATCACCGGCGGACGTTTACGCTTTGTGACGAGCGCTACGGCTCTAGCATGAATTTCATGCAGGGTTACCTCATCTCCGGACGTCAAAGCTTCTCTAAATTTTACCTCGAGTCTTTGGACTTCATTCATAACACTTAAATCCCTCCAATTTGGAGCACGAGAGTACTGATCAAGACTGGGAATGGAACTTCAATACTGAGAGCACTCTCGACAGACAAATAAGTCCTCTCGCGAGAACCTCTATCGCCATATCATATCCACGTGGTGTTACAAATTTTCGATCGCTTTGGGTTTGAGACTTTTTCCACTCTAATTGTCAAGATTCTTCCTGCTTAGTATCTGATGTGTCCGGGGTCGGACTTGGACTGGCACGCTCGCGATGAGCGGGGGATTTTAAGTTCCTTGGATCGCGATATAACCCCAGATAACACAACACAAGCCCTACTCTTTTGGCCATTTTGCTGTGTTTGGTCGGGTTTTGAAGGGTTATCGCGGATTATTTGTGTCAGCACCCCCGGGGGGCTATCGCATTGACCCGATAGCAGTAGTTACCTGCCAGATACATTGGTGGGTTTTAGGTCTTAGTATTTTCATTTGCCGATGTTTGTTACGTTGTATGAGTGTAAGTCACGCAACGCTGGGTGGTATGGCGAAGAAAAAGCCGAACCTAAATTTAACTTACGCTGCTTATCTTTGTACTTTTAAATAGTCTCGCGGTTGCTCTTTTCCTTAGGGACGATAACCAAAATTGGGCGGATCCGTGCGCAGTGCCTTACGCGCTAATTTGGCCCATTTGCAGAGGTAGCTTCTAGTCGTGCGTGGGTCAATAATCTCCTCGATCTCAAAGTATTCGGCACTGCGAAAGGGTGAGCGCAGGCGGTTAAGGCGGTCCTTGATCTCCGCTAGATGAGCGTCAGGATCTTTCGCTTCTGCGATCTCAGCTTTGTAGGCCACCTCAATACCGCCCTCAATAGGCAGTGAGCCCCAGTCCCCAGAGGGCCAGGCGGCGCGAAAGTGATGACTGCCGGGCTTGTGATTGGCACCGCCGGCGACGCCAAAGGCTTTACGAATAACCACACAACAAAATGGTGTGGTGAGTTGACCGATAGCGGCCAGTGCTGCTGCCCCTGCGCGAATGGTGCCTTCTTCTTCGGATTTCTTACCGATTAAAAATCCGGGGCAATCTTCCAGGTGAATCACTGGCAGGTGAAAGGTGGATGCCAAATCCAGCAGGCGTATTAGTTTACGCGCTGCATCCGTGGTCCATGCGCCTCCGTACACCCTTGGATTTTCAGCGAAGATCGCAACAGGCATGCCATTTAATCGGGCCAAGCCAGTAATGATCGAGCGACCCCATTTTTTGCCGATTTCAAAGAAGGAACTCTCATCGCAGACCGACTCTAGTATCCTATGCATCTGGTACGGTTGCCTGGGATCCTTGGGCACGATGGATAGCAAGGCCTGGTCCTCACGGTTGGGATCGTCTGTGCTGTCATTGATGGGCGGTAGTTCGTCAGCGTTGCTGGGTAGGTAAGATAAAAAGCGGCGAGCCAACTCAAAGGCTTCATACTCGCTATTAGCAACGTCATCAATGGCGCCATTACGGGTGTGAATTTTATAGGAACCCAGTTCCTCCTTGCTGACGTTGCCAAGACTCGCCCAATCTACTAGCGCGGGCCCAGCAATCATCATTTGCGCGCTGTCTTTTACAATCACCGAATAGTGAGACGTTGCAACGCGTGCAGCGCCGATGCCTGCAACTGACCCCAGCGCTAGAGAGACAGACGGGGCGATGCTCAAATGCGAAACTATGGTTTCCCAGCCGCGTAATTCAGGGATATAGGTGCGCCCTACGGTTTCAATAGTTTTGACCGATCCGCCTCCACCCATGCCATCGACAAGGCGGATATGAGGTAGCCTGAGCTCCGCCGCTAGACCTTCTGCCTGCACTCGCTTCCCGGCAATGGAAGCGTCAGCAGAGCCGCCGCGGACGGTAAAATCGTCGCCAGATAAAATTATTGGTCTATCATCAATTTCAGCGGTACCAAACACGAAGTTCGATGGGGTAAGGTTTGTAAGTTCACCGTCCTCATCATATTCCCCCACACCTGCGAACTTGCCGATCTCGTGAAACGAGTCTTCATCTGCGATGTCCGCGATTCTCTCCCGAATGGTGAGCTTGTTGAATTCGTGCTGCCGCGCAACTTTTTCCGTTCCACCCATGGCTTCCGCGAGGCTTGCGCGGCGGGCCATTTCGTTCAACTCATCGTCCCAGCTCATGCCTTCCTCTTTCGACTAAACGACCATTCGATTACAAGTTAAGGTGATGTTACTGAAGACTGCAACTGAAGCAGTCCAGATAGTAGGTTTGAGCACTTCACTGCGAAAGGCCAACAGGGTCTATAAAAGACGAAGGGTAAAGCTCAATATTTTCAAAATCTGCAGCTCCCTCAGTTTCCCCAGAATTCCCAGTTTCCCCGTAATCCCCCATTTTAGGGGGCGGGAGGCTATCGCATTGATCCGATAGCAGTAGTTACCTGCCAGATACATTAGAAGCCAATTTGAAAAAAGTAGGTCTTATAAACAGGACCGTGATGGTTGTTGTCGGACTGTTTTGGGTCTTTGGTGGATACAATAGGGAGCGATTGGATGGTGGCGACTGTTTCTCCGCTGATAGCCGCTATAGCTTACGTCGAAAAAAATGGCATCTTTAACGCGATGATCTACGCTGACATAGCACGATAAAAATCACTAATTTCAAGTGGAGAAAATTATGAAAGTCAGCAGTTCAATAGTCATATTTATCATGACCATGTTCGTACCCTCATTGTCCCTTGCCCAAGATTTAGAAACAGGCAGCTCCTTTGAGGGGAACTTCTCAATTGATGCGATGCATACCACGGACGGCTCAAATTATGAGGTCGCTGCCTCAGGAGAAGCAGGAGAATATGGCCGCGTCTATCTGTCTTATACCTTTAGCAACAAGCTGTCTTTGAACGAGATGGGAGAGTTTACAGGGTATGCTTGGACGCAAAGTGGAGAGGATATTGTTACGGCGACTCTGCAGGGAGTTTGGAAGAAAAATGGTGCTGTGTTTGATATGTATACCTTCGACGCTGTGTCTAACGGACTGATCAATGTTGCAACTGGAAAAATGGATCTAGTTAACCGAACTATGAAATTCAAAGTTGCTCCACTTAAATAGGTACCAACCACGATTATAAAAGGCGCCTTAGTAGGCGCTTTTTTTGTTAACTAAAACCCTAGAAACAGGGCAGTGATTGCTGGTGTTTGACTGCTGTTGGTTCTGGGGAGATATATTGGTCGCCGGACTTAACAACGGCAAATATTTCGATAAGTAATTGAATTGTCAATGAAGTTCAGCGAGGCCGTACTGCACTTGTGCCATTATTTCGGAGTCACCATCGAGTGACGTTCAAGGCGTTCCTTTTATGCTCCTCTTTTGAGGAGCTTTTTTCGTCTAATGTGCACTTACAGCGGTGTTCAACTCCTCTAGCGCTTACCTCAACAGCAACCCTATATGGAATTTAAACGCCGTTAAGTATCTGCTTGTGATGGATGGATTGTAACAACAGCCGCTGATTTCCAATCGCTGCGAGTAGAGACGGTAGTTGTTGTAACCATTATTTTGAGTTTACAACCAAGACATCAACATCAATCAGGGATAGCAAGCGCTCGAGTTTAGCTGGATGTATTTTACTGGAGTGGTAACTATGGCCTTTGGTGCCAACGACTACTAAATTGGCTTCCGTGCCTATTGCAGCCGAGGCTATAACTTTTGTCGATTCGCCTTGAACAATGTGGAGGTTAGAGTTGGCTACGCCTGCATTCCTTAGTAAAGATCCTCTATCTGGGTGGGATATAGGGTCTTTATGAGCGTTAACAACATGAAGCTGATTACCAGACCATGATGACGCGGCCTTTGCGGTATCCAAAATCTTGCGATTAAGCAGTTTATGCTCCCCATTTTGGGTTTGCCACTTGACGGCGGCCAAAACCACACCAGTTTTAGTCACACCCTCGCCACTAACTAGCAGAACAGGGCATTTTGCATTTTTGAAGACGTTCCACTTGCCAAAATTAAACTGAAAAAAAGAATCAACCTTCGGCGTCGCTCGCATTAATATCATCGACGCCTCACTTGACTCCGCTACTTGCATTAGGGAGGTAGCCCACTGACTGCACCAAGAGAACAAAATATCGAAGTTAATGTTATTGAGCTTAAGAGGAGCGCAGATCTCCTTTTCAAGCCAGTCATAGTCTCTATGTAGGTTCTCATTTGAAGGCTTATCTTCGACTCTCGTGGCGTCAACGCTGATAAAAACTACTATCTGAGGCTTTACTGATGCGCTGTTCGCGATGTGAATAGCACGTTCAAGTGCGACATGTTTACCTAAAGTGGGATTGATGACGACAAAAAGTTTTTCTGGCTTGGCCATGAAAATCCACCTCTTCAATTTTGGATCGATATTGCACTCGTTCCAATACTGTTCGATGGCTACAAAACGACAATTGGGTGACAGTAAGCGAATGAAGAATTTCAAACCAAAATTTTAATAAGGAAGGTTCATGCGTTCACCATAGGCATTGCGATGTGCCTTTATGTGCTCAAGCCGTAGTATCAGTTTTAACTCTAGCCAACCCAGAAACATCCATCTGTTTATCCCACTGATACCGCATTTCTTCATACGCCCAACCAACGCTCAGAGAGCTGTTTCTAGGACAGCTCGTGCCACAGTTCTTCGTTCGCTGGGATTCGAAAAACGTCAGCTGGTTATACCTGGGCACTGCTCAGATTCAAGATTACGAAAACAACGTTGATGTGCCATCTATTGGTAAAACCATAAAGTTTAAGTTTTACCTTACATCAGCAGAACAGAGCTTAGATTCCCCGCCGCCCGAGGGAATTGCGGTTGCGGCTACTGAGGGGGGAAGGACATCCGTGCAGGTAAATAAGTACGAGCGCGATCCATTAACTGATTTGTTACCGGTCTGCCCCAACTGCCATGCGATGTTGCATTCGCAAGCTCCTGCGCTTCGGCCGGAGGAGTTGGGGAGCCGGTTAAAACGGCGAGTGGACTGAATTCAAAAAATAAGCAACAAAAACTAACGCATCAACATCGCCAAGCCCCGCATAAAGAAACAAAATAACTGTTCTTAACTCACCTCAACTCAAGAAAGAATGGCTTGGTTCTTGAATTATTCGAAGTTACGCTGAGTTGCGTGGTAGCGAGGAAGACTTCAAAAGTCCCCGACGGTTTAAGTCGCGCCGGTTCAAGTCCCGGCCCTAGTTACCGCTATAGACTCGAGCAACGCATATAATGGAGGTTGAGCAGATCATGACACCGTTAAGTAAGGTTTTTCTGTTTTCGATGCTTAGCGCGGTACATCTCTATGTTAGCGCTGACGACTTTACCGTAGGAGAAATTACTGTAGCTAGAGGTGAGCGGGTGTCAGGGTTCATGATTGTGCCCGATGGTATGGACGAAGGCACCACGATACCTGTAACTATTGTGCATGGGGCTAGTGATGGACCGGTGCTTGCTCTGATTGCAGGTATTCATGGCTATGAGTACCCCCCCATCACCGCTCTACAGGCAATGAGAACGAAGGTAGATCCTGCAACTCTTAGCGGCACCATAATCCTGGTACATATCGCCAATATGCCCGCTTTCTTGGGTCGCACGATTTATTACAGCCCCGGTGATGGTAAAAACTTGAATCGCATGTTCCCCGGCGATCCCGACGGTAGTATCAGTCAACGCATAGCCCACATCCTCACCACCGAGGTAATCGACCAAGCTAACTACCTTGTCGATCTACATGGAGGAGACGGCAATGAGGCTCTCCGGCCTTACGTCTATATGCCTGTGACCGGAAACGCTGTCTTTGATAGCAAAATAGAGGGATTGGCGGTAGCCTTTGGTTTGGATCACATCGTTATGGACACAGGGCCACAACACGCTAGCGGACTCTCGTTATTTACAGATCAAACAGCACTTGAGAGAGGAATCCCAGCCATCACAACTGAGACAGGAAAATCTGGGTCTAACGCTTCTTACTGGGTAGGGCTGGCAGAGAGAGGGATATGGAATGTGTTGCGGCACCTGGACATGATCGCCGAGGACGAGGTGATTAACACTGGAATCACCTGGTTAAGCGACTACAAAGTCATGAAGAGTCCACGATCTGGTATTTTCCGCGCAGTTACCAAAGACGGCTATTCTGTATCCCAAGACGCGGTGCTGGGTGTGCTCGTGGACTTTTTTGGGAACGAGTTGTTAACGATACGAGCACCTTTTGCCGGGGTCGTGAACTACGTCATTAGCACACCCCCGGTGAATGAAGGCGAGCCGGTAGCGATGATTAGCAAGGTTGTTGAGCGTTAACATCGAGTCAGATCACTTCAAATTCATTTTTGCAGTAACCGTCACCATTTCAACGGTAGTTGGCCTACTAGGGGGGAGCTATCGCATATATCCGATAGCAGTAGTTACCCGCGAAATACCATAAACTGTGATTAAGGTATAACCTAAATGTAAGAAGTGAGTGTTTGGCTTACTAAGTTTCACTGTATTAATTTTTTGTGACAGCTGAGAGAGACCTCATATGAAATTTTTAGCAACCCTGATCACTGTGTTTACCACACTTTTTTCTCCCTTAACTGTGTTGGCAGATGGCTCAGAAAGCGCTCCGGCGACTGGTGACAAACCGTTTGTTCTGATTGCGAGACTCCACGCATTACCCAATGCGTCTCAGGATGTATTGCGACTATCTGAAGCTGCTGATAGAGCGGTTAAAGCCTCTGAACCTGGCATGCTTCTTCATACCTTCGATCAGGACCCTAGCGATCCATTAGGATTTGTTTGGACTGAGGTTTATGCGGACAGTGCTGCTCTTGTATTCCACCTAGAAAATCCACCGCTACAAAAGTACCTGGCTGATGTGAGTCCACTCTTGGATAGCTTTACGGTTGAACTGTATGGTGAGGTTTCGGCTGAGGCCGTCAATATGCTTAGGGCGACAGGTACGCCCACATCACATTTTCAGAGCAAGTTCGGGTACGTTAGAGAACTTTCGCCCTAGATTATAGCTCCGCCAGAGCAAGAAGATGCCAGGGAGAGCACCTCTGATCTATACGCTCGGGGGGATTCTGTAGTGCAGGGAGATTGCAGGAAGCTCAAACTAACACCCGGGTGCAACCTCCTAGCTAAGCATTCAAACCTTGTGCCAATTCCATTAAGTCTGACCGCACACCTACTGAGGGTATATGAAATCTATCAATACTCGCCTGCCAATCTAGCCCCTTGAATCGTTGGGCATTATGGGCAAATTCAGTAGATTCACTGAACGCAAGCCCTATAAGTTGATACGAGCGCATCAATAATAACCATGACCTCTCGTCAAACTCCACTAGAGCCTTAGCAGTCTCAATACATTGTTCTAGTTTATTAGCAAGAAAGTAGCCGAGAACTAGGTCTTTAAAACGATTGTCGGAAGTTGTCTGTCCCATTGGCACTGGATCTAACGCAAGAGCCTTTTCAAGCATATCCAACCCTTGATCCTGCTGATTAACTCTAACTAAGACCTCACCAGTACCTGATAAGACCCTAGGATCGTTAGGGTTTAGTTGAAATGCCTTGAGTCCATGTTCGGCCGCCTTGTCATACTCATGATTCGACAAATAGACGGCCGAAAGCATCCTATGGACCTCAAAATCGTTCTCATTGAGTTCAAGCGCCTTATTTAGGTGATAAATTGCGTTTGTTTGTGCCGACTCGATTTCTTCGGGATTGAAGTATTCTCTGTACATTCCCTGGCCCAATGTGCACGTTTTCCATGCATGAGCTTGAGCATTTCCCTCATCCAAAAGAATAGCTTTGTCTATGAACTCTAAAGCTTTTTTGTTCGCCTCAGCTGTAAATAAGTGGTGCTGTTCTTTTGCCCGCAATAAAAACTCATAGGAGCTTATATTTTCGGTAGGTTTCCTCTTGGCACGTCCAAGGCTATTGAGTTCGATCTCTCCTAATAACCTAATCGTGATGGCGCGTACGATCTGGTCTTGGATATCGAACACGTCGTCCATTACTCGATCATATTTTTGAGACCAAAGAACACTTCCACTTGTCGCATCTATCAACTCGACGTTTATGCGAATCCTAGATCCGGAAGACCTAATTCCACCCATGACCACGAAATCAGAAGAGAAATTTGATGCAAACGTCAGCGCATCTGCATCACTATTTTTAAACTCTGACGTTGTGGCTCTCGATAAAACGTCCAACTCCCTAATCATGGAAAACTCAGTGATCAGATCCTCGACAATCCCGTCAACTAAAAATCCGGCATCGCTCTCTCTACTGTTATTCTCGAAGGGAAGAATAGCTAATCTAGGCTTGGATCTTACGGAAGTTGCCGATTTTTTTATGTCTTGGGCCTGAGTCTTGCTAAGCTCAGGGTCAGCTTTCTCGTGATCTATCGAGGACAAATCAACCACGCTAAATACTTCAAACTCATCCGAAATGTTTTTCAAAGATCTACTGCCGGCCGCCTGAATGGCAAAGCTAACTCGCTTTTGGACTTGCTCCCGAACTATCCGCGAAACCAATATTTGTCCAGGCTCACAGTGCGCTTCTAGCCTCGCAGCAATATTAACCCCACGACCATAAACATTATCTGCCTCCACCAAGATATCATCGACATGGATACCCACTCGCCAAACTAAGGGAGCTGCATCAATCAACTTCTCAGCCCTGGAGTTGAGAGCCTCCTGAAAATGTTTCGCGGCATTTAAACACTCAACTGTGGAGTTAAATTCGGCCAAGACGGAATCGCCAGCGGTATGAAAAATGCGACCACCATGTTCTTCGATTAAGTTGTCAATAATTGCTCTGCATGCTTTCAAACTGAGGAGAGTCCCCTCCTCATCAGCCTCCATGAATTTACTGAATCCGACGCAGTCGGTGGCCAGGATAGTCGCTAATCTACGATTTACTTTACTCATCTCATCTCCGAAGAAAGTCGCTTGTCCGGCTCAACTTGAAAATATTGATTTCTGAGGCTGAAAGTGCCGATCATATTACTAATTAAAGTTTGCCTCACTATTGTTTTCAATGCATTGGTAGCCGGGATTCGTGTTGCCGGAAAGCGTGAGGTGTTACAGTTATCGTAATTAAACAACAATGATCTACCAAAGGGTCTACATAAACGATGCTGAACAGTTATGATGGAACGATCACATTCATCCTGCAAATGGCTCTAGTGCCTAAAACTGACGATGTCGAGTCATGGATAACCGAACGCAGTAGTCGCGTAACGTTTGAATTTGAAGAAATGAAAACTCGTCGGTTCCAATGGTTCCTGTCGACCGACAAATCTAAGGCCACACTGATAGAAGCTTTTGATGACAGCGAGGGCGCCTTAACTAGGTTTAATAATCTTCTTTCCAGCACCATCGCCCTCGAATGGATGGACAGATTTGAAGTGGAAAGTCTTACTGTTTTGGGTGACGCCAGTCACGAGTTACGGGAGGCACTGGCCTCAATGGAACCGGATTTTCGGGCTTTTGCTGGCGGTTTTACCAGGGCATAGCTGTTTAGCACCGCGGCGAATTGATAGGACGGAGCATCAAAGGCCGCATGTTTTTATTTGAGGCTTCTATTCTACCGTTTTGTTCTTTTCAATAGTATGTGGTCCCCGGGGCCGGAACTTAATCACTCTTAAAAACAGCTAGTTACAGGCCCCTGATCCAGATTTGATCCAATTTTTATTATTTTTTCCCTGTTAAGGGCGGTTCAGAGTTACGACCGTAAATCGCTTGGTAGTACTCGACGCTCTCATACGCCTTTACGCATTCTTGAGCAAATGCCTGTATGTCTACCCCTAGAATCCTTGCCCACCTTTCAGTGACATGCGGCGGTACACGGATTCTGCCCTGCTCTACCTGGCTGATCATCGTAAAATATTCTTGACCAACAAGCTTTGTAAATTGGGACTGCGTCAGTCCTTGTGCCGTCCTTTGTTCGTTTATTATTTTACCTAATCGCAAACGACGCTCGGTCGTTGTTTTTTTTACCCTTCTCCCGTTATTGGTTTTTTCTGATCAATAATGTCGTCCTCGGCACGGTTTTTCTCTTTCACGTTATTTTCCTTATAACCACCGTGGCATATACGATAAGTAGCAGACCACGCTTAGCACCAGTTACCTGCCAAATACGTTAATGCGTGGTTTAACGCCTGTGCAAATAGTCCTAAATCCCCAAAAACATCCCGGCTTTTAACATAACCTCGCAGTCCGTGGGCCTCGACCAAACGAGTTCAAGGGCTTCGGGTAACCTCACTTTTTTTGGGACATAACCTACAGCATTCCCTGGAAACTTCGCATATTGATTCGCACTATCGCTGCGCGTCCAAGTTCCAACACTACTGGCGTAGAGCAGGCATTGAGCCAATCGCAAATCTTCCTCGGATGCTACCGGCCCGAATGCACTCTGGAGGTTATAGCTCACTTGATACTGACCCTCGCGTAAAATCTTAAAATCTTTTTTGAGCGTCACTTCATCGCTCGCATCATTGAATCTAATCACGACCCAATCTTCCTTATTTCTCTTGGGCCGATTTGGAATTGGTTCCCAGAGCATGTTGAGCTCCGGCTCGTCGGAAAACGTAATCGAGATATTGAATTGGGGTCGAGGATTGGGCGGGCTTTCGCCGCGGAGGCTGCCTTGGGTGGATTCTGGCGCTTGTAAATCAACAAAATCTAATAAAATGCTTTGCAGGATCATTTGTCGTAAGTCACCGAATACCGTGAGCTCGATCGTGTGCTGACCTTCGGTCAAATAAACTTGATCACCGACGACACGATCGAAAGGCGCTTTATTCAAAAGCTCTACGACATTGCTTGAACTAAAACCTATATCGTTAATGTAATAGCCCGAGCTGCTAGCAAAGAGCTCCAGTGACTCATCCACCACAACGCCATCTATTGCTAACCGAGCTCCCGGTCCCCAACGATCTGAGGCAAGTTCACTTAAAATCGCAGGTGCGGGAACGTCTCGCTCTGCTGGAACGCGATGTATTCGTTCACCGGTTTCACACGACCACGATAAACCTGGAACAGTCACGGGTATCTTAAGTTGATTACCCAGATTATCCTCTACAGACAAAACAAACGGTAGACAACTCGGAGACTCGACACTCGATACATCTATGTGGCCAAAATCCACTCGGCCAAAGGTATTATGATACTCACTGACGGAAGGAGGGGTGTAATACACCCCTCCTTCCCTAAAACTATAGTCCTGCGGTCTGTAGGCTTCGATATCGAAGCTCATAACTGGAGCGTCGCTACCAGCAAGGTTGGTCACAGAAACGTCAGCTATACGTTTCTCCACCCACCCCCGCGCCGCTTCATCCCAATTGTCCCGTGGAGGACTAGTCGTTATCTCCACTCCCCAAAAAGCATATTTTTTATCTAGAAGACATTCACTCCACTTATTTCTCTCGATAGGATTTTCCTTTGAAGACGCGAACTCAATTGATAGGTTGCGGTTGACAGCAGTGTCGTTAAGTCCTGTCAAGATTTGCCGTTTTTGGGACTTTAGTTTTTCAATCTGTTCGATCTCTGCCCTCCTAGCCCTAATTTTCTGCTGAATATCCTCCTCTAATGATGTTCCGCCGCTGACGCCACCACCCACAGCGCCAACCATGCCTCCTCCAACAGCCCCGGCACCCACGCCACCGGCGACAGCGATAGGAGCGCAAGCTACAACTAATGGGCCACAGGCCAGAGAAGTGACCGCACCCGCCGCTGCTCCAATCACCGCACCTGTAACCGCGCCACCAACGGCACCACCCGCTGCACCTGCCGCTGCTCGTCCCGCAACATCACTTATCTCAGCTGTTTCTTCCATCGACTCGGGAGGTTCGCGGATCTGGAGCTCAGTCCAACATTGTGTGAGGGCTTCATCGAAGTCGCTCGAATCAAAAAGCGTGTTGTCAGTTTTGAGGAAAACGAAATTTTCTCTCACAGCTAGACCACTTTGCAGAAGCGGTGAGTAGTTACCCATTACGTCGACTACTTTCGCTTGTGACTCATGAAAATATGAAACCCACTTGTGGTTCTTCTCTCGCGCCGGAAATGTGCCAAGAGCGGTGCACCCCGTCGTTAAAAGAAGGGTGATTACTGTTAGTGTAGTCGCGATCTTATTTGAAAATGCCGATGCTGCCATGCCAATAAATCGTTAAATGTCTTGTTCGATAGTTCCATACTAGACGATGTTTTTGCTGGTTGCCGAATT
>CACMGJ010000029.1 GCA_902613175.1 Halieaceae bacterium
TTTCGCCTTGGGAGCCGTTTTTGCTTTCTGAGCCGCCTTGGCTTTATGCGCTGACTTCGCAGTTTTCGCCTTTGGTGCTGCTTTAGCTTTCGGTGCCGCTTTTGCTTTTGCGGCCGCCTTGGCTTTGGACTCTGCCTTCACAGCCTTCGCCTTGGGAGCCGCTTTCGCTTTGGCCTTTGCCTTGGTTTCCGTTGTCTTCTTAGTTGCCATATGGGTTTCCGTTGAAACGCATGTGTAGTGGGGCGCAGTTGACCTGCGCGATTGGGCACGGGAAGCTATCAGAATTGAGGGCCGTTGACTAGCGGCTTTTGAGTGCGTTTGTAACATGGCGTAGAGAACACATAATTGCGGCTGTGTCGTGAGGTAGCAATAAGAAACATGACGGACCAATTGTTGGCATTAGGACTCTCCGAGCATGGACTGGTGGCCCACGACGAGCGCACCACGCTGGACTCCGAAGTATCAAGACAGTTCAGGTTGCTTCAGCTTGACGCCAGGGCTGAAGGCTTTGAGCTGGTCGCTGCGTCGAGCTACCGCTCCTATGCCTCGCAACTGACTATTTTCAATGCTAAGTGGCGGGGCGAGCGTCCTGTGCTCGATGACGCTGACCGTCTGCTCAGCCGAGAGTTATATTCTGATGAGCAATGGTTGCATCGCATACTCCGGTTCTCAGCTTTGCCGGGGACATCTCGCCACCATTGGGGTACCGATCTCGATGTGTTTGATCCGACTTTATTACCCGAGGGTCAGAAACTCGCATTAACGCCCAGCGAGTACGGTGATAGCGGCTACTTTTCAGCACTGACACAGTGGCTAGACCAGACCATTGCCAGCGGACAATCTAGAGGCTTCGAGCGGCCCTATGACGCTGACCGCGGGGGGGTATCGATAGAACCGTGGCACTTGAGTTACCTGCCGAGGGCGATCCAGCTGCGAGCTCATCAGTCTCCCGAAGCTCTTCTCGATTTATGGGACCAATCACCACACCTAAGACCAGAGGGGTTTGCTCTACTCTCTCGGTGTTTGGACGAGATCTTCGCTCGATACGTGCTGTAGGTTTACCAGCGCTCGTCAGGCGGTAACTTTTTGTCCACAAGGTGTTTCTCGAGTTTGACGTAGACCGGGAGACCATTGGAGTACTCCGGGTAGGCTTCTCCCACTATAAGGGGGGCAAAGTAGCGACGAGCCTCGGCGGTGATACTAAAGCCGTCATCGCTAAAGAAGCTTCTAGGCATCATTTTTTCTTGGTTTGCGACCTCGTCTAACGGTGCAGTACCAATTTGCCATTGATAAGGAGCATCACTCACACGCTCGATAGTAGGCATCAGCGCATTCTCTCCTTCCATAGCAAGATCAACAGCGGCTTTGCCAAGCGCAAAGGCCTGATCGAGATCGGTCTGACTCGCGATGTGACGCGCTGCGCGCTGTAAATAATCGGCGACAGCCCAATGATACTTGTAGCCATGCGCTTGCTTAGTCAGCCTGGCTAGCTTCGGCGCAAGGCCTCCCAATTGAACATGACCAAACGCGTCTCTGGATGTTGAGCCAGATAGCAACTGACCATCGGCTGTTTGGGTTCCCTCCGATGCTACGATCACGCAGAACCCGTATGTCTCAACGGTTTCTTTTACCTTCGCGAGGAACCGCGCTTCATCGAAGGCTATTTCGGGAAACAAAATAATGTGTGGTGCATCGCCGTGTTCATGTGCAGCTAAGCCGGCGGCGCCGGCAATCCAACCCGCGTGCCGACCCATCACCTCCAGAATAAACACCTTCGTCGACGTGGCGCACATGCTCGCAATGTCCATGGCGGCCTCTTGGGTTGATAGGGCAACGTACTTGGCGACCGAGCCAAACCCAGGGCAGTTGTCGGTAAACGGCAGGTCGTTATCAATGGTCTTGGGGACATGAATCGCCTGCAGAGGAAAGCCCATTTTCTCGCCAATCTCGGATACTTTCTGACAGGTATCGGCTGAGTCTCCGCCGCCGTTGTAAAAGAAGTAGCGGATATTGTGTGCTCGGAAGACCTCGATCAACCGCTCGTATTCGGCTCGATTCTCATCGATGCCTTTGAGCTTGTAGCGGCAGGAGCCAAAGGCGCCCGACGGCGTCGTCATGAGACCTTGAATAGCCTCTGTGGATTCTTGTGAAACATCGATCAACTCTTCGCGAAGTGCGCCGAGAATACCGTTCTGCCCTGCATAGATTTTTCCAATCTTGTCGGGATAGGTCGCTGCTGTTTGGATGATCCCCAGTGCGCTGGCATTGATGACAGCAGTAACGCCACCTGACTGTGCGTAAAAGGCGTTTGGGGCTTGATCTGCATACATCAATGTCTCCTTGTGCGGCTGACATAAGATCACAAAGAACATGATACGCTTGCCGCTGCATTTTGGAGCGCTTGATGTCTAAACGCGTACACATACTCGGTATTTGTGGCACCTTCATGGGGGGGGTGGCACTGCTAGCTCGCGAGTTGGGATACGAGGTGACAGGGTCTGACGCCAATGTGTATCCGCCTATGAGTACCATGCTCGAGACCGCGGGAATCTCTGTTGTAGAAGGATATTCGTCTGAGCATTTGAAGCCTGCGCCCGACCTGGTGGTGATCGGTAATGCCCTGTCTCGGGGTAATGAAGCCGTCGAACATGTACTTGACCATCAAATACCCTACGTGTCAGGCCCGCAGTGGCTAGGCGAAAATCTATTGCAGGGTCGACATGTTGCGGCTATCTCTGGCACCCACGGTAAAACGACCACATCGTCCATGCTGACCTGGATACTCGAATGTGAGGGTCTGAATCCTGGCTTCCTCATTGGGGGCGTGCCCTTTGGGTTTGAGGGATCTGCGAGACTGGGGCAGGGGCCGTTTGTCGTTGAAGCAGACGAGTACGATTCGGCCTTTTTCGACAAGCGATCAAAGTTCGTTCATTACAAGCCTCAAACCTTGGTGATGAACAATCTTGAGTTCGATCACGCCGACATTTTTACGGATCTCAATGCGATTCAGACACAGTTCCACCACTTAGTCCGCTGCATTCCCTCGAGTGGACACATCATCGCCAGCAAGGGTGATGCGATTGATGAGGTTCTGAATCGTGGGTGCTGGACACCGGTCAGCCGCCTTGATACTGGCTCACCAGGCGATTGGTCGGTGCAGGCTCGAGATAACCACTTTGGCAAGTTCGAGATCAGCTCGCCCTCGGGCGATAGCGCATCGATTACATGGGGACTGATTGGCCGTCACAATGCTGAAAATGCGTTGGCGGCCGTTGCCGCCGCGCACGATATCGGCGTTAGTGTGAAGGATGCCTGTGAAGCCCTGTGCCGATTCGAGGGGGTCAAGCGACGGTTAGAGCTCTTGGGAACACCCAGCGAGATTGCTGTCTATGATGATTTTGCTCATCACCCGACAGCTGTAAAAACCACACTTGACGGCCTCCGCCGCGCTGCAGGTGAGCGGAGAGTGGTTGCAGTCATCGAGATTCGTTCAAACACGATGAAGCGTGGGACTTATAAAGAGGAGCTTGTGCCTGCAACGGAGCATGCTGATCTCATATTTTGGTTCGAGCCTGAAGGGCTTGATTGGTCCATGACCGAAACCACATCGGAACTCAATGGGCATTTTGTGTTCAGAGATACGAATCAGCTGCACGACGCGCTAGTAGGGCAACTTCATAGTGGTGATCATGTTGTGATCATGAGTAATGGAAGTTTCTCCGGTTTTCACCGGCAGTTGCTACAATCGCTGTCATGTTAGGACAGCTTTCACGGAGTTTTCAGTTTGTCGATTTATGAGCGGGCGATCTCTCGCCACTGTGGTCTAGTTGTTCTGTTAATGATGGGTCTGGCAGGACTTGCCGTATCGCAACTGGATAAGGTCCGCTTGGATGCGTCATCGGATTCGCTGCTACTTCAGGGCGATCCGGATTTGGCTTTTTTCAGAGAGGCAACCGATCGCTACGAGAGCTACGAGTTTCTGATCCTAACCTGGGAGCCTGCAACTCCTCTCTTGAGTGACGAATCGCTAGAGGGTCTTGCGGGTCTGGTTGATGATCTAGAGGCTGTGAAGGGTGTCAGAGCCGTGACCTCGGCTCTGGATGTGCCTTTGTTGGAAAGCCCTCCGATTTCACTCACCGATCTCTCAGATTTAGACGCGATCTCGACGCTGAGAAATCCCGATGTGGATCGTGGGCTTGCGCTGACGGAATTTACGACAAGCCAGCTTTATCGAAATTTGTTAGTGAGCGAGGGAGGGGATCTCACCGCTGTCCAAGTCACCCTAGAGCCGAACAAAGAAATTGAGCGATTGCGTGATCTACGGAATGAATTGCGACGTCAGGTCGCGTCTGGTGCATCACCCGATGTGGAAGAGGAGCTCGCGAGTGTGGAGTCGGCTTATGACCAGGCGACGCGCACCGTTAATGCCGAGCGCGCGGAGCTGGTGGCCAGCATCCGGGCTGTGGCAGATACCTACCGAGGGCAAAGCCAAATCTTCGTAGGTGGTGTACCTATGATCGCAGCCGATATGCTCGATTTTGTGCAGGATGATCTCGTCACCTTTGGGTTGGCCATCATTGGCGTCATGGTCGGCATGCTGGCACTGATTTTCCGGGACTACCGATGGGTGATCGTACCTATTGTCAGTTGCTCGCTCTCGGCCTTAATCATGCTGGGAATCCTAGGATTCACAGACTGGCGGATGACCGTTATTTCTTCCAACTTCGTGGCTGTTCTTCTAGTAGTCGCCTTGGCACTCGCTATTCATTTGGTAGTGCGCTACCGGGAACTGGAAGTAAAAGAACCTGATTTATCTCGAGCTGCCAGGGCAGTGCGTGCGGCGCAACTCATGCTTGTGCCCTGCTTCTATACGGCAGTCACAACCATGGTGGCGTTCACCTCATTGGTGGTTGCGGGTATCAAGCCTGTGATCGATTTCGGTTGGATGATGACCGCTGGTATCGTTGTGGCCTTCCTTATCAGCTTCACCTTGGTGCCCGCCCTGACGGCCTTGCTACCGGAGCTCAATGCAGCGGGTGCGACAGATGAGATGAGTATGACGCGACGATTTGCCGCGGCGGTTGAGCGATTTGGTGGTGCGGTGATCGTTATGACGTTTCTGTTGGTGGTTTTGGTAGCCATTGGCTTGTCGCGACTGCAGGTTGAAAACCGATTCATTGACTACTTCAAAGACACCACTGAGATTTATCAAGGTATGGAGCTTTTGGACTCTCGGCTCGGTGGCACCATACCGCTCGATATTATTTTGTACCCGCCCGCGGAAGAGGCAGAGGTGGCTGTGGTGTTTGCCCATGAGGAAGCGGACGATGAATTTATCGATGAGGACTTTGATGACGTTCAAGCCTTCGACGCAGAGTCTGGTTTTGAGGGTGACGACGACTTCTGGGAAGACGACCCCTTTGGCGAGGATGTGTCGTTCGCTGATGAGAACTCTGCAGAGATTGGTTACTGGTTCTCCCTCGAGGGCCGTGACTTAATCGATCAGATTCACAGCATTGTTGAGTCCCGTGAAGAGTCTGGGAAAGTGTTTTCCCTGTCGACAGGCTTCTCGGTTATGGATCGTCTGTACGATGACAAGCTGGGAAGTGTTGAGCTCGCGCTTGTTGAGAGGAGTCTGCCTGAGGATGTTGCCGAGGTACTGATCGCGCCTTACTACGATCCGGTTGAGCAGCAGGCACGCATCACCGTGCGAGCGATGGAAACTAGCAAAACCCTCCGCAGAGCTGAGTATTTAGAATCGCTCTACACACAAATATTGGCTGACACCGGTCTCGATGAGACGCGAGTGAAATTTACGGGTTTGTTGGTCCTCTATAACAACGTGCTACAAAGCCTTTACGCCTCTCAAATTCTCACTCTGGGTGCTGTCTTTGTCGCCATTGGGCTTATGTTCCTGGCGCTTTTCCGGTCGGTATCGCTTGCCTTGTTAGGGCTTGCACCGAATATCCTTGCCGTCGGATTGGTATTGGGCGTCATGGGCCTCGCGGGTATTCCTCTCGATATTATGACCATCACCATTGCCGCGATTGTGGTGGGAATGGGTGTTGATAACTGCATCCACTATATCCATAGATTTCGCAAGGAATTTGCAGTCGATAAGAACTACCGCGAGGCTATGTATCGAAGCCATGGAAGCATCGGACGGGCGATGTATTACACAACGCTGACCGTCGTTGTAGGCTTTTCGATGCTGACCCTATCCAATTTCACACCGAGTATTTACTTTGGCGTCCTGACCGTAATGGCAATGCTCGCAGCAGTCATGGGTGCCTTGCTACTACTTCCCAAGTTAATGCTTACGTTTAAACCGCTTGGACCCGAGGCTGCCTAATGGAATGTCGAGCTGGGTGCGGTGCTTGCTGCATCGTACCCGCGATACACACACCCTTTGACGGTATGCCCAATGGTAAGGGGCAGGGGGAGCGATGTGTGCATCTTGATGACAACTGGCTCTGTGGATTGTTCGGCGACCCGCGACGCCCAGCCTGCTGTAGCCAATTTCAGGCGGAAGTCGCCTTTTGCGGTAGCTCGAGAGAAGAAGCGCTAAAGTTATTGACCGAACTCGACGTGATGAGCGATCCAAGAGGAGCCTGAATTGACCGATATCCCTTTATTTCCTCTTGGAACTGTTCTTTTCCCCTCGGGTCGCTTACCACTGCAGATCTTTGAGCGGCGTTACGTGGATATGATTTCCAAGTGCATGCGTGAGGGAACCGGCTTTGGTGTTGTGTGGATCAGGCGCGGCTCGGACGTTGCCGAGGCGTCGGTAACAAATCTTGACCTCGGTGACTACGGGACGATGGCGACGATTGTTGACTGGGACCAGCTTCCCAATGGTTTGCTCGGGATCACTATTGAAGGCGCCGAGCGTTTCCATATCGAAGAGGTGTGGCGAGAAGATTCAGGCCTCAACATGGCGCGGGTTGATATTGAGCCCTCTCCTGACGCAATTGAGATTCCCGAAGAAGGCCGGTCTATGATCGACGTGCTGGCTGGATTGCAGCGTCACCCTGAAGTGCGACGACTCGGTCTTACGGTTGATACGGGTAATGCATGGAACATCTGCCACGTCCTGACACAGCTTCTGCCCATCGATAACTCAGTTAAATATGAACTGCTGGGTATTACTGACATCAACATTTATGTCGATGAACTAGATGAACTATTAAGCGAACTCTCGGGTTAGCTTATTCCTCGTAAATGCTGTCGGCCTCGGGCCACGACCACCCGCCGAGCGCCTGCCAGCGATTAACGATTCCCGCGAATAATTCTGCAGTCTTTTGCGCATCGTAGTCGGCAGAGTGTGCTTCGCTGTTACTAAACTCTATGCCAGCTCTTTTGCAGGCTTGCGCGAGCACCGTGTGTCCGTAGGCCAGACCCGCGAGTGTTGATGTATCGAAGTAAGAAAAGGGGTGAAAAGGATTTCGCTTGATTTGGCACCGCTCAGTAGCGGCGTTCAAGAAGCCCGCATCAAAATGCGCATTGTGCCCGACCAGAATTGCTCGGTTACATCCTTTGTCTTTTACCTCGCGTCTAACCTCACCAAAGATATCTCCCAGCGCGATTTCCTCGGGTACTGCTTCGCGTAGCGGGTTTTCCGGATCTATCCCCGTGAACTCAAGCGCTGAGAGCTCAAGATTGGCACCTTCGAAGGGGTCGACATTTCTCGCGATGGTGTGACTGACGGACAGTTGTCCTGTGTCATCCAGTTCGAAAAAAGTCGCGGCGATCTCAAGAATGCCATCGGTACCTGCATTGAAGCCACCCGTTTCAAGATCCACGACAACCGGGAGAAAACCACGGAATCGGTGCTTGAAGAGAACGGAAGAGGCGTCGCTCATTGAGTCTTTTCCAGTCGCCATTTGAGGAGTTCACCGGCACGCAACGGGACCACGTTGCTGGGTCCAAACCGGAGACTCTCAGGACTCAGATGGTCGACTTTGACAAGGTCGATGGTCTCTTCATTTCGCGCTCTTCCGTAGAAGTCGGCGCCAAAGTGACTGGTGAAGGCCTCCAATTTATCGAGACTGTTCTCCTCCTCGAAGACCTCGGCATACAGCGGAATCGCCGCGTGTGCACTGTAACAACCGGCACATCCGCAGGAGGATTCCTTTGTTTCGACGGTGTGTGGCGCTGAGTCTGTGCCAATGAAAAACTTTGGATTACCTGAGATTGCCGCTCGTCTTAGCGCTTCTTTGTGTTGACGACGCTTGAGGATAGGGACGCAAAAAAGGTGCGGTCTAATACCGCCGACAAGCATGTCGTTTCGATCAAAGAGTAAGTGTTGCGGTGTGATCGTTGCCGCCACTCCCGGTCTCGAGTCCCTGATAAAGTTCACCGAGTCCTCGGTGGTGATGTGCTCGAGGATGACGCGTAACTCCGGGAACTCCTCAACTAGAGACGCCAGGGTTCTCTCGATAAATTTTGCCTCTCTGTCGAAGATATCCACGTCCGGGTCAGTGACTTCCCCGTGAATGAGCAGCGGTAAATTATGCGACTGCATTGCTTCAAGTGAGGGTTTCAGTGTCTCTAGCTCTGTTACACCTGCGGCTGAGTTTGTTGTCGCACCGGCCGGGTAGAGTTTTACACCGCATACGAGATTAGACTGCGCAGCCGCTGCAATATCGGCGGGGGTGGTGCTGTCAGTCAGATACAAGGTCATAAGGGGTTCAAACTGCGGGAACCCCGCTAACGCAGCCATGATTCTGCTGTGGTAGGCCGTTGCGTCAGATACATTTTTGACCGGGGGCGTCAGGTTCGGCATCACGACTGCACGATTTGCCCAGGCTGCAACGTCGTTAACCGTGCGCTCTAGCATGTCGCCATCGCGCAAATGAATGTGCCAGTCATCGGGCTTAGTAATCGTAATGCGGGACATTTTTCGACCTTTGGTGACGCGTGGGCGTTAGTTTAGCAGTGATCGACTGTCCATCGGGCGTCGCCCCGCGTAAACTTCACGCCGAATTTACAGGAGTCGTCAATGAGTAACGTTAATAAAGTCGTTCTGGCCTATTCGGGAGGCCTAGATACCTCGGTGATCGTTCGATGGTTGCAAGATACCTATGATTGCGAGGTTGTGACGTTTACGGCGGATATCGGTCAAGGTGAGGAGGTCGAGCCGGCGCGTGCTAAGGCTGAAACCTTGGGTGTCAAAGAGATTTACATTGACGACTTGCGGGAAGAATTTGTCCGCGATTTTGTTTTTCCCATGTTTCGAGCAAACACGATTTACGAGGGCGAGTATCTACTCGGCACATCGATTGCTCGTCCGCTGATAGCGAAGCGACTCGTGGAAATTGCCAATGAAACGGGCGCGGATGCGATATCGCATGGCGCTACTGGAAAGGGTAATGATCAAATTCGATTTGAATTGGGCGCTTATGCACTAAAGCCGGGCATTCAAGTGATTGCTCCTTGGCGGGAGTGGGACTTGAACTCGCGTGAGTCCCTCATGGCCTATTGTGCTGAACGCTCGATTCCCGTCGATTTCTCTTCTGCTTCGAAGAAGTCTCCGTACTCCATGGATGCGAATTTGCTCCACATTTCCTACGAGGGTGGTGTTCTCGAAGATCCCTGGTGTCCACCGGAGGAATCCATGTGGCGTTGGTCGGTTTCTCCCGAAGCCGCGCCTGACACGGGCGTCGAAATGACGCTCACGTTTGAGGCGGGCGATGTTGTAGCCATTGATGGTGTACCGATGTCGCCTGCGACGGTGCTTGCGCACTTAAATCAAGTGGGTGGCGCGCATGGTGTGGGTCGCTTGGACATTGTTGAAAACCGTTACGTAGGGATGAAGTCTCGCGGTTGTTATGAAACCCCCGGCGGTAACATTTTGTTGCGTGCGCACCGTGCTATTGAGTCTCTAACGCTCGATCGCGAGGTGGCTCATTTAAAGGATGATTTAATGCCACGTTACGCAAAATTGATCTATAACGGGTACTGGTGGGCGCCGGAGCGGCTGATGCTGCAGGCGGCCATCGATGACTCGCAAACGGTGGTCAATGGTGACGTTCGCGTCCGGTTATACAAAGGAAACGTTATAGTGACGGGTCGCCGTTCAGCAGATTCGTTGTTCGATGATGCAATTGCGACGTTTGAGGATGACGCGGGTAAATACGATCAGGCAGATGCGGAAGGCTTTATTAAACTGAACGCATTGCGTCTGCGGATTGCTGCTGAGAAAGGGCGGTCGGTATTAGGCGGTGAGTAGCGAGAGCCCTCAGCACATAGCGTGCAAAGAATAAAAAGGCATTCGGTATGAACAATACACCAGAAACAGCGATCCATACGGACGTAATGATTGTGGGAGCTGGGCTCTCGGGCATTGGCTCTGCAGTTCATTTGCAAAAGAACTGCCCCAACCGTAATTACATGATCATCGAGCGACGCGATGCTATCGGTGGTACCTGGGACCTATTCAAATACCCAGGGATTCGCTCCGATTCGGATATGTACACACTGGGTTACAACTTCAAACCGTGGCGTGCTGAGAAAGCGATTGCTGATGGGCCTGCCATTTGGAGCTACGTGAATGAGACCGCAGACGAATACGGTATCAGGGACCAGATTCGCTTTGGTCATAAACTAATTGCCTCCTCCTGGTCGACAGAATCGGCCTCGTGGCTGCTGACGGTTGAGACTGGTAATGGTGAAACTCAGTACTTGAGTTGCAATTTCCTCTTGATGTGTGCCGGCTATTACAACTATGACGCAGGCCATCAACCCGAATTTCAAGGTCGTGATGACTTCCAAGGTACCTGGGTCCACCCCCAATTCTGGCCCGAGGATCTCGACTACACAGGTAAGAAGGTGGTTGTCATAGGAAGCGGTGCGACTGCAATGACCTTGGTTCCTAATATGTCGCAGCGTGCTGAAAAGGTCACCATGGTGCAGCGTTCCCCGACCTATGTTGTGTCGAGGCCGTCGGTGGACCGTATTGCTAATTTCTTGCGCGCGATCATGCCGTTCAGTTGGACTTATGGTTTGGTTCGCCTTCGCAACACTCTATGGCAGCAGATCATTTACAACCAGACGCGAACCAATCCGGATCGCGTGGCACGAACCTTACTCGAAGACGTTGAAAAGGCGATAGGTGACATCGTAGACGTCAAGAAACACTTCACACCGACCTACAACCCATGGGATCAGCGTCTTTGCTTAGTACCTGATGATGATTTATTTACCGCGCTGCGCACCGGTAAAGCCGAGGTGGTGACTGATACTATTTCGCATATTGATGCGACCGGACTGGTTACCGGTTCGGGCGAACACGTTGACGCGGACATTATTGTTTCCGCAACAGGCATTAAGCTTCTGAACTTGGGCGGTGCTGATTTTACGGTCGATGGTAAGCCCGTGAATTTCGCGGATGAATGGACTTACAAAGGGGTCATGTGTTCCAACATTCCCAACATGGTTCAAACCTTTGGTTACATCAACGCATCATGGACCTTACGAGCCGACCTCACCGCAGAGTGGGTTTGTCGGGTACTTAACCATATGGAAGAGTTTGGGTTTGAGCAGGCAACTCCTCGAATCCCCGAGTTGTTGGCGAAAACCATGGAGAAGCGTTATTGGATACATGATTTTTCCGCTGGTTACATGCAGCGAATGATGCCTAAGCTGCCTCGCCAGGGCACTCAGATGCCTTGGGTTAACCCGCAAAACTATCGGAAAGACAAGAAGATGTTTCGTGTTAGTGCCATCTCTGACGGCGCCTTGATTTTCACATCGCGTCACGCTGAGGTAGAGCCGCTGAAAGCAGCGAGCTAAGCGTTATGGATAGGGCACTTCAAGAGTCATACATTGATTGTCCTTACTGCTGGGAGTCTATCTCTGTTTTGCTGAATCCAGAGGACTTGGGGGAGCAGTACATTGAAGATTGTCAGGTCTGTTGTCGACCCATCGAGTTCCTGATTACTCAAGGTGGTATGGGTGAGCTCATGGCCGTGGTATCGGCCGACTCGGAATAATACGGCTACCTGTTGCCTCGCACGTATCTGGCTTATTCTCACGGGTAGGTTGAACAGGCGGCTCCTTATGACGATGCAAAAGACTCTGGTGACTTTTTCAAAAATGTTTGGCCTTGGTGTCCTGGCACTGGTGCTATTGCTTCCTAATAGTTCCCTAGCCGCTGAGCGGAAAATTGAAAACACTGTCTTAGCGAAGTCGACGCAAGACTGGGGTGGCTCGGTACTTGCGCATTACGCTGAAGGTCAACCCAAAGTCACCGTAGCGCGAGTGACAATTCCTGCCGGCATGGCATTGCCACTCCATGAGCATCCATTTATGACCGCAGGTGTCGTTCTGCAAGGGATTATTGAAGTGAGAACCGACAGTGGGAAAACGCATATTGCGCGAGCGGGTGATGCCGTTGTCGAATTGGTGAATCAGCCGCATGGTGGCGCCAATATTGGCGATGAAGATGCGGTAATTTTGGTGGTGTATGCGGGGGTTGAAGGCCAGCCAGTAACGGTGCCTATTACCCCTACAGCGCCTTAACAGACGTTGAGGCTTCAGTCCGATCTCGCGCCGAGCGCTCCGCGTTTGATACGGCTGTCATCCGACTGTTAATTTGGCTGCCTGTGCAGCTCTCAATGAATACCCTTTAATGAAAGCTCTTTAATGAAAGTCCCTCGATTTAACTGCCAGATGACTCAGTGCATGACTGTGGTCGTATAGGGCGCTGGCAATAACGTGTGTGACACCATCACGTGATTCGACAGTGCCCTTGATCAGTAGGAGTTGCGCGGTCATCAATGCGGCTCTGAACTGTTCTTGAACGCCAGGCCAGACCACCACATTGATGTTTCCTGTTTCGTCTTCGAGCGTAAGAAATACAACACCTGAAGCAGTTCCCGGTCGCTGGCGGCAGGTGACAAGCCCCGCTGTTCTTACAAAGCGGCGATTACCCATCATGATGAGCTCGGACTGTTTCCGGCATTGATCAAACGGAGATTGTTGTCGTAAGAGTGCCAGGGGATGCGCGCGCAGGGTTAGACCGGTACTTTGATAATCAAATAAAACATTTTCCGTCATTGAGGGAGGAGCAATGGCGAAAGCACCCTCCTCGGCAGATGAGTGTTTATCAATCAGTAACGGTTGGGTCTCTTTGATGGCCATGACAGCCCAATGTGTTTTGTGACGATGTCCCGAGAGTGATGACAAAGTATCAGCAGCAGATAGTGCTTCCAAATCGTCCTTATCCAGCTTCGCACGTCTTTTAAGATCTATGACCGACTGGAAAAGCCCTGTGCGTCGAGCATCTATCAGTTGCTCTGCGCCGCGTTTGCTAAGTCCTTTAACCAATCGCAGCCCTAAGCGAATGGTATTCTGCTGTGACGGCGGCGTTGACAGCAGCTGGTGGTCCCAGTCACTCGCGTTGACGTCTACGGGTAACGCGTTAATACCGTGTCGCTCTGCGTCTTGAATGAGCTGTGAGGGCGTATAAAACCCCATGGGTTGACTGTTGAGCAGGCCGACATAGAAGGCGCCGGGATGATGGCGCTTAAACCACGCGGACACATACGCTAGCAAGGCGAAGCTAGCCGAATGTGATTCTGGAAACCCGTAACCACCAAAGCCTTTAATTTGGTTGAAGAGCTGGTCCGCAAATTCTGCGCTATACCCTCGATTTAACATGCCTGTTTTGAGCTTGTTCTCGAAGGTCAGCAATTTGCTGTTCTTCCCCCAGTTGGTGATGGCCCTCCTAAGTGAGTCAGCCTCTCCGCCACTAAATCCGGCAGCCACCATGGCGAGTCGAATGACTTGCTCCTGAAAAATCGGCACGCCAAGCGTACTTTCAAGTACGGACTGAATCGCTGTATCTGGATAAGTAATGGGTTCTAATCCGGCACGTCGCCTGAGGTAGGGATGCACCATATCGCCCTGGATAGGTCCAGGACGAACAATGGCAATTTCGATGACAAGGTCATAAAAGCAGTTCGGCTTTAACCGCGGGAGCATCGACATCTGCGCTCTGGATTCAATCTGAAACACACCCAAAGAGTCTCCGGTTTGCAGCATGCGGAAAGTGGCCTGATCGTCTTTCGGGATGTCCTGAATACTTCGAATGGCGGGCGTATTTCGTTGAATCAGAGCCAGTGTCTTACGAATAGCCGAGAGCATCCCCAGTGCCAGGACATCCACTTTCAGTAAACCCAACGCTTCGATGTCTTCTTTATCCCACTGAATGACAGTTCGGTTTGGCATGCTGGCATTTTCGATAGGCACCAAATTCGAAATAGAGCCACGACTAATGACAAAGCCGCCGACATGCTGAGATAAATGTCGTGGAAATCCGAGGATTTGCTGTGTCATGTTCAAGAAAAGATCAGCCTGTTGACTGCTTGCCTGAATGCCTTGTTCCTTGAATTTGGCCGTGAGCTCTCGCTCTCGATTCCACCACGCGAGTGATTTAGCCAGGTCTTCTACGAAGACAGCGTCCATTCCGAGAGCCTTGCCGACGTCTCTTACGGCGCTGCGCGACCGGTAGGTGATGACTGTTGCTGCTAGGGCAGCGCGCCGGCGGGTATATTTTTCGTAAATGTACTGAATGACTTCTTCGCGTCGCTCATGCTCGAAGTCGACATCGATATCAGGTGGTTCATCGCGCTCCCGCGATATGAAGCGTTCGAATAACAGTGATACATGTTCGG
This sequence comes from Halieaceae bacterium, assembly GCA_902613175.1. Taxonomy (GTDB): domain Bacteria; phylum Pseudomonadota; class Gammaproteobacteria; order Pseudomonadales; family Halieaceae; genus Luminiphilus. The sequence continues at coordinate 14,679 of CACMGJ010000029.1, forward strand.
GCGACACTTCGGTAATGTGCAGGCAGTAACAGACAACAGAGTTAGCTGCCGAGCCTCGACCCTGGCACAAGATGCCCCTTCGGCGTGCGAGATTGACAACGTCATAAACGGTGAGGAAGTAATACTCGTAGTTGAGTTCTGTGATGAGTTCGAGCTCGTGCTCGATGCGTTTGTGTATTTCACTTGGGACGCCGTTGGGCCAGCGTTTATTCGCGCCTTCTGAAACACACTCGCGCAAATAGCTATTGGCCGAGTGGCCGTTCGGAACCACTTCTTCCGGGTATTCGTACCGAAGCTCATCCAGACTGAAATGGCATTGCTGTGCCAGTCGCAAGGTCTCGCCAATCAGTTCAGGGGGGTAGAGTGGGAGTAGCTTATCGAGGCGCCTCAGATGTTGCTGACTATTACTCGAGCGTCGTTTCCCAAGTTCCTGCACTGAACTGTTGTGGCGTATGGCTGTTACGACATCGTGCAACATCTTTCTGCTCGCAGAGTGCATCTCCACACTGCCACAGGCGATGAGCGGCGCCTTTAGTTCGGAGGCAATCTGCTGTAACTCGGCTAGGCGTGTGGTGTCGTCGTGGTGTAGGAGCTGGGTAACTCCAATCCAGAACCGGTCAGCGAATCGGCGTGACAGTATGTCAGCGTGGTGTTTTTCCTTGTCAATGTGTGTTGGCAACCAAATGATGAAGCAGCGCTTGAGGTGGAAATAAATATCGCGCAGGTGGGTCAGGTACTGCCCTTTTTCGCTACGTCGACGCGAGCGACTGATCAGATTCGATAATTCACCGTAGGCCGCCCGTGATGGTGCAATAGCGACGAGTTTTAATCCTTCACTGACATTAAATTCACTGCCAATGATGAGTTTGAAATCGAGCTCTTTTGCGACGACATGTGCTTTGACAACACCTGCAAGAGAGCATTCGTCCGTGATCGCCAAGGCGGAATAACCCAGATGTACCGCTTGCTCCACCAGTTCGGACGGGTGCGATGCGCCTCTGAGGAAGCTGTAGTTACTGAGGCAGTGAAGCTCGGCGTAGGACATATCATTATACTGCATTTTTATACAGTATAATGGCTTTGGCAATAAACCCCACATCGATTCAGTTGTCAGTCATACTGACGACTGAATCTTCAAGTGAAGGAAGTTCACGCCATGTTTAAACGAATGGTTACTGCCTGTATTGCTGTATTGATCGTGGGTTGTACTGGTCTGCCCGATGATGTCGAGCCTGTCGTTGGTTTTGATTCTGAGCGTTACCTTGGCACATGGCATGAAATAGCCCGTCTCGATCACAGCTTTGAGCGTCATCTAGAGCGCGTTACGGCAACCTACGGTCTCAATGAGGACGGTTCAATTTCTGTGTTGAATAAGGGTTTTAACACGCAGAAAGGGGAGTGGCGCCAAGCTGAAGGTGTGGCTAAGCCGATGGGATCCCGGGACGTGGGACACCTCAAGGTTTCTTTTTTTGGTCCTTTCTATGGTACCTATGCTGTGTTCGAGCTGGCGGACGACTACAGCTATGCCTTTGTCTCGGGGTACAGCACGGACTACTTATGGCTTCTAGCGCGTGAGCCGCAAGTAAGCCCGGAGGTACGTGAGCGATTTATTGCGCAAAGCCAGTCGCTTGGGTTCGAAACAGACGATTTGATATGGGTGGTGACCGAGTAAACCTGTCAGGGGAGTCGGAATATCGCCCCGAACTACGTCATATCAATCGAATAAACCGTGTAAAAACCAACAGCGGCTGTGACGATCTTGAAAGATCCAAACAGGCTGCCCACTGCCTGTTTTGGCAATGTAATAGTCGCGACTGGTGGGCTGACTCCACCAGTAATCCTCGAGCCGCTCAGGTCCTTTGACAATATTCAGTGCATCCATCCAGTACAGTTGATTGCCTCGTTGGCTGATGGGCTGAGGTGCGGTTAGCAACCAAAATGGACGGTTGCGTGTTGAAGCATCGTCGGCCTCTCTTGTCAGTTGGTTGGGGTCGGCATAAGAACAGAACTCTGGCAAATGTTCAGCGCGTTCGTAGATATGAGTGACCGCCTGAAAACCCAGGCGGCTGCGTAGACGGTCAATCAATTGCGATAAGGGTTCCTGATGTTTCGATTCTAAAAAGAGGTCCTGGGTTCGGTGTTGCGCTGGAGCCAGCTCACAGGCCTCGAGCTGTATGCCTTCAATCAGGTCTTCGAAGGTCATCTGATCGAGCTTAAGCCGCGACTGCTCTAGCCAGCGTTTAGGATTGTTATGGCATTCACTACTGCGGATGTCTAAGGCTGTGTGTTGCCCTTGGGTGGGTATAAATACCCATCGTAGTTGCGGCGTTTCAAGTTGTGTATGCCGAAGGAATAAAGAGAGCTTTTCCAGTAGAGCCTCCATTGCCGGAATCAGCTCCTGATTATTTTTTGATCCGTAACCGAGCCAAGCAATGTCGTTGTATTCCGGATCGGGTTGAAAATCCTCCAGAGCGACTTCAACCCGACATAAGAGCCGGTCAATCCACGAGGAAAATTCATGACTGCAGCGTTGCTTAACGGAAGTGCTGGGTAGTGTCAGTAGTTCCTTGAAGGTACGAATGCCGGCTTTAGCCAGCGCCGCTGTGTCTTTGGGGAATTCATCAAGATAAGACAAAGGGATGCGGGATAACTGAGACTCCAGGGGCAGTCCCTGGTCAGCAATCGATGCGATAGAAACGCGATTAAATTGACTCAGTAGCCACGCTGATTCGCGACTGGGTCCAACACCTGCAAATACACTGAATCCGCGTTGATCGAATTCAATAGCGATTTTTTTCAGCAGAGCTTCGAGCCCACCATGAACCAAGAGGCAGCGACTGATTTCCAGCTGTAAGCAGTCATCTCGCCACAAGCTCAATGTCGGTGTAATGGAATACGCCCATTGCCTTAGACGTTTGAGCGCCTGGTGTTCCTTCTCGCGATCTCGGCTGAGTAATTGCAGGGGATGTCCGCTGAGTAAAACACTGACGGTCGATTGCTTTAGGCCTGTAGTCACACCTAATGCCTCGACCTCGTCATCACAGGTTACAACTCGGCTTGCCTCAATAGCGACGCGCAAGCTGGCATCACCAAAACTCGGTTTTGGTATCAGTGCCTCGAGAGGTAATTTAGGGAAATGTAGGCAAAGCCAGAGCACAGATCTAATCCATATACTGTTTATTTATACAGTATATGGATGATGGACTAGTTCACAAGCGATAACCTTGTGATCTAGTAGCCTGCACAATCTATGACCGTATTAACCCTGCCTGATGCCTCGTAGGATGACTTTTCGACTTTCCGCGGGGTCAATCACCATGTCGATTTCCAAGTAGGCTGCGGCTTCGGTCGCACGACCTTTATCGTACATGTCTGCCACCAATTTCTCGTAGAGCGCATCACGCGCGTCGCCTTCGGGTGCCGCTTCAAGCTCTTTTTTGAAACCTAGCCTGACGGCGCCTTCAAGTCCCATACCGCCAAACTCGCCCTGCGGCCAACTAGCGGTGATGGTCGGAAACTCAAATGAGCCACCTACTAGCGCCATGGCACCCAATCCGTACCCGCGTCTGAGGAACAAACCCACCCACGGTGTATCGACACTGGCCGCCGTATTGAAGAGCTCGGGCATCACTTTCGCTGCACCCATTGCTTCGCTATCGGGTCCCACCATAAATCCGGGTGTATCGACGAGGGATACGATGGGTAATCGCCATCGCTTGGCCAGCTCCATCATTTCACCGGCTTTTCTGGCAGCGTCGACATCCACCGCGCCACCCAAATGGCGACAGTCGCTCGCAATAACCGCAACGGGATGGCCTTCAACGCGAGCTAAGGCTGTAACCACGGCACGTCCATAGACTGGACGCAGTTCGAGTACCGACTGCTGATCGAATAACACGTCCATAACCTGTCTGACGTCATAGGCCATACGCCGATTCTCGGGCAGGATGGTTCTTAGAGCCATCTGATCAGCGACAGCGCCTGGCTGAACGGTACCTTGGCCGTAACTTAAAGCCCATTTCGCCAGTGCGGTGGCATGGGTTTCGTCCTCGGCTAACAGATCGATTGCACCTGCGTTGCACAATGTATTGACCGGTCCGATTTCATTGGGATGGAAACTGCCGAGACCACCCCCTTCGATCATGGCAGGGCCCGCCATGCCGATCGATGATGATTTGGTTGCAATACGAATATCGCCCGCGCCAAAAAGAGCGGCATTGCCCGCGAAAC
>CACMGJ010000030.1 GCA_902613175.1 Halieaceae bacterium
TACTCTTTGCACAACAAAATCTGACCGTGTTCCAGGATGCGGTCGACGATATCGAGCTCGTCGGTGAAAAGGTAACCGGCGTTAGAACTGCCGCGGGTATTCGGTTTTTTGCTCCTACATGTGTCCTTACCGCAGGTACATTTTTGAACGGGAAGATTCATATAGGAATGGAAAACCAGTCGGGCGGGCGCATGAGTGATGCGGCTGTGGTTACGTTGGCAGATCGATTACGTGAGTTGTGCCCTCGGACCGGTAGACTGAAAACTGGTACGCCACCACGAATTGATGGCAATTCAGTGGATTTTTCTGTTCTTGAAGAACAATGGGGAGACGAGCCAAGGCCAATAATGTCTCAGCTAGGCTCAGTTTCTCAACATCCTCAGCAGCTATGCTGCTGGGTGACTAAGACTAATGAAGCCACTCACGAGATTATTCGCGGTGGGCTGGATCGGTCACCCATGTTCAGTGGTGTTATTGAAGGTATAGGCCCGCGCTATTGCCCTAGTATTGAAGATAAAATTCACCGGTTTGCCGATAAGGCTTCCCATCAAATATTTTTGGAGCCTGAAGGATTAACAACCACTGAGTTGTATCCAAACGGTATATCAACTTCGCTGCCGTTCGATATTCAGGACGCCATGGTTCGAACCATTCCCGGTTTGGAGAACGCGCACATCACGCGGCCGGGTTACGCGATTGAATACGATTATTTTGATCCCCGTGATCTGATGCACAGCTTACAGGCACGACATGTGGCTGGTTTGTATTTTGCTGGTCAGATTAACGGCACCACAGGTTACGAGGAAGCTGGAGCACAAGGGTTACTCGCCGGGTTGAATGCGTCTCGATATGCCCGCGATCTTGATGCTTGGGAGCTACGACGCGATGAGGCCTATATCGGTGTTCTTGTGGACGACCTCGTAACGTTGGGCACGCAAGAGCCATATCGAATGTTCACATCCCGCGCTGAATATCGGCTGCAACTTCGCGAAGACAATGCTGATGAGCGGTTGACGTCAAAAGGCAACGAGCTTGGGTTGATCTCGTCAGTGCATTGGTCTGCTTATGATCAAAAACGAGCGGTGGTGGATGAGGAGTTGGGGCGATTGGAGTCAACTTATATCCATCCTGATACCGATGCTTCGAATGCTCTCGATGCCAAGCTGAAATCGCCTATCAACCGAGAATACTCGATGGCGGATTTGATTCGGCGCCCGGAATTGTCGTACAGCGATGTAGCGGGCTTGAAAGGGTCGCCCGTCATGGACTTAGCAACCGCTGATCACATTGAGACACGTGTGAAATACGCTGGTTACATTGCAAGGCAACAAGATGAAATTGATCGTTTGAAACGGCACGAGGATACGCTGATTCCTAGCGATTTTGATTTCACAGAAGTGTCCGGATTATCCAATGAGATCTGTCAAAAACTGACAGATACTCGTCCGGCTAATATAGCAAGAGCTGGTCGAATTCAGGGTGTTACACCTTCAGCGCTGTCACTGCTTCTGGTACACCTGAGACGGCAAAGCAATTCTGCTCCCGATCGCGCCGTCAGCAATGGTTGAGGGCTTATTCGATCAAATGACACGAGGGCTTAAGGCTCTCGATATGCAAATGGCGTTAGCAGAACCTTTAACGGATTACGTCACCTTGCTCCATAAATGGAATAAACCCTATAACCTGACAGCCGTGCGACGTCCCGAGGGCATGGTGATTAAACACGTCCTCGACAGTCTAACCCTGGTGCCGTATCTCAGTTCATGTCAGCGACTCTGTGATGTTGGCACAGGCGCAGGCCTACCAGGTATTCCTTTGGCGCTGTGTTTCCCTGATAAAGAGTTTGTATTACTGGACAGTAACGGCAAGAAAACCCGTTTCCTCTATCAGGTCCGCCAACAACTGAGGTTAGACAATGTCAGTATTGTCGAGGGGCGAGCTGAGACTTATCAACCAGATCAAGGTTTCGATGTTGTGATGAGTAGGGCTTTCGCTGATTTAAATCGAATGTGTCATCTGACAGCGCATTTACTAGATACAGAGGGTGTTTGGCTCGCTATGAAGTCTCAAACGGTTGATACTGAAATTGCAGATTTAAGTGCATCTGTAGAGATCAGCGAACAAATCGATCTGGTGGTACCCGGGTTAGATGAATTGAGGCAGTTAGTTATGCTGCGTCGCGGTGAGAATAAAAAATGAAAATAATTGCCGTAGCCAATCAAAAGGGTGGCGTTGGTAAGACAACAACAAGCGTCAACCTGGCTGCTTCGTTGGCGCAGATGGGAAAGCGCGTGCTATTGGTGGATATGGATCCTCAGGGCAATGCCACCATGGCCTCTGGCATAGAAAAAAATGGTTTAGAGCTATCTGTGCTTGATCTTTTGCTCGCGGAAGCATCGCTTTCTGAGTGTTTGGTCGAGTCGCCGACAGGTAAGTTCTCTGTTTTGCCAGCAAATGGTGACCTGACGGCGGCAGAGGTAGAACTCATAGAAATTGAGGGTAAAGAAAAACGATTGAATCAAGGGCTGCATCAAGGTGATGCATCATTTGACTTTGTCTTAATCGACTGCCCCCCCTCTCTTAACATGCTGACCGTTAATGCGATGGTGGCTTGTGATTCTATTCTCATCACCATGCAGTGTGAGTACTTCGCTCTTGAGGGGTTGTCTGCCTTGTTGAATACCATTCGCCGGATCAACGAGACAGTTAATCCTGATCTTGAAATCGAGGGAGTTCTTCGAACGATGTATGATCCTAGAAATTCGCTGACAACAGAGGTATCCGAGCAATTATTCAGCCACTTTGGTGATCTTGTTTATCGGACAGTGATCCCGAGGAATGTGCGACTCGCAGAGGCACCAAGTCACGGGGAACCCGGGATTGTTTATGACCGATATTCAAGAGGCGCGCGAGCGTACATGGCGCTTGCTGAAGAATTTTCACGTCGACAGGTACATTTCGGTCGGTAATATGACGGACAGTGACGCGATGAAATATGGCGTAAAAGAACGACAAGTGCTCAGGAAAGGCGAATGAACACGAAAAAGCGAAAGTTAAATCGCGGCCTTGACGCGCTGCTAGGGACCGACCTGACCAAAAAAACATCGGTGGGCACGGCAGAAGCGAGCACAACATCACCAGGGGACGGTGATCTTCGTCAATTACCACTGGAGTTTTTACAACGCGGTAAATATCAGCCTCGAATTGATTTTGATGAAGCCGCGTTACAAGAGCTGGCTGACAGCATTAATGCCCAAGGCGTCATGCAGCCCATTGTTGTGAGATCTATTGGTGCAGATCGTTACGAAATTGTGGCTGGCGAGCGCCGTTGGCGAGCCAGTCAGCTGGTTGCCTTGGATACTATCCCGGCTATCGTGCGCGACATCAGCGATGAAACAGCGATCGCAATGGCGCTAATAGAAAACATCCAGCGCGAAAACCTCAATCCACTAGAAGAAGCCCGAGCGCTAAAGCGATTGCAGACCGAATTTGATTTATCTCAGCAAGAGGTTGCAACAGCTGTGGGTAAATCACGCCCGTTTATTGCTAATTTGATGCGGCTGCTGTCCCTCGAGCGTGAAGTGTCGGAGATGTTGGAACATGGTCGAATTGATGCGGGTCACGGAAAGGCGCTTCTGGCATTGGATGGTGGGGATCAGGTTCGCGCGGCAAGAAAAGTTGTGGACAGCAAGTTGTCAGTCAGACAAACAGAGGCGCTTGTAAAAGCCATGTTAGCGCCAGCTGTTGATACAGCCCCCCAGCGGAAAGACCCTGATATCGATCGGTTGGAGCGACAACTCTCTGAGCGTTTTGGCACTAAAGTGGTCATCGAAAATAAAAATGGCCGTGGCAAGCTGGTTATACAGTACAGCGACCTAGACGTGCTTGACGGAATTTTAAATCGTATCCAATAAAAATTGGCATTTTGCTTTGTTGATGCGTATAGGCAATTCGAATAGACTTGCGCGCGCTTGAGAACCCGAAAATGTGGGAGTGCGAAGTGGCCGAGGACACGCGAACAATGCTGGCTCACCACTTCGCCAAGGCCTTGGTATTTACCAGTGTTTTGATAGCGGCACTTTCTGCTGGTGTTTGGTTTTTTTTCGGTGGTGATGCAGCGTTAGCGGTGTGGGTAGGAGCGGCCATTATTGGACTGCCCCAGGCATGGCTTGCGACCAGCATGTTCAGCAGGTTTGGTGCGCAGGCACCAACCTTACTGGGGATAGCAAAATTTAGCTTCAGCGCACTGTTGTTTGGTCTTTGGTTTGCCAAAGCGACAGACCCGCAGCCCGGAGCGATCTTCATGGGCGCGATAGCAGTATTAGTGAGTAGTCCGGTTTTTTATTATCTGGCTGCGAAGGACAAAGCGGTTTAACGGAAAGCATCGCGCTAGGGCGATTGTTTAATTAGGGCAAGATCGAATGGCTGCAGCTGGTCAAGAACAGACGGTTTCGGATTACATCGTCCACCACCTAACGAACCTCACTTACGGTAAATTGCCTGAGGGCTTTGAACGTTATGATGGTGAAGCGGTAGCTGCTGGTGGTCAGTGGACGTTTGCTCATGGCGCCGATGAGATCGCTGCCATGGGATTCAATGCTATCCACGTGGACTCTCTTGGATGGTCCATCGGGCTAGGTATTATTTTTTGTGCCCTCTTTCGTTGGGTTGCCGTGCGCGCCTCGGCCGAGACACCTTCAGGCCTGATCAACTTTATCGAAATGATTGTCGAGTTTATCGACAATCAGGTTAAAGACACCTTCCATGGCAACAACAAACTGATTGCACCCCTATCACTGACGATTTTTGTCTGGGTGTTTTTGATGAACCTGATGGACTTAATACCCGTAGATGTGGTGCCAGAGCTCATGATGTTGGTCGGAGTTGAGTACCAGAAAATCGTGCCATCAACAGACCCCAATATCACCATGGGTATGGCGATCGGTGTATTTGTCCTGATGCTCTTTTACTCAATTAAGGTCAAAGGCTTTGGGTTTGTTAAAGAACTCACCATGAACCCGTTTAACCACTGGGCGTTTATTCCAGTCAATCTGTTCATGGAAGTAGTTGGTTTACTCGCGAAGCCCTTCTCACTTGGCTTACGGCTATTTGGCAACATGTATGCCGGTGAAATGATTTTTATACTGATTGCGGCACTGTTCAGTGCTGGCATCGTATGGTTAGTACCTGCAGCGTTTTTACAGATTGGTTGGGCGATTTTCCACATTCTGGTCATCACCTTGCAGGCATTTATCTTCATGGTCCTCACTATCGTGTACCTCAGCATGGCACACGAGGACCACTAATTTCTGAACTTCCATACTTAGATTCAATAGGAGACAACAATGGAAATGATCTACATCGCAGCTGCGATCATGATGGGCTTGGGCGGCATGGGTGCTGCAATTGGCGTGGGTATCTTGGGCGGCAAGCTCATCGAAGGTTCCGCGCGTCAGCCAGAGCTGGCTTCACGTCTACAGGGCACATTCTTCCTGGGTGCGGGCCTGGTTGATGCGATCCCCATTATTGGTGTTGGTATCGCTATGTACCTCATCTTTGTGGTTGCAGGCTAAAACCCTAGTTTCCTCGTTCATGACGGGCGGGGCTTAAAACCACAGGAGAGTACTGTGAACATTAATCTGACCATTATCGGACAGATCTTGGCCTTCATTGCGTTCGTTGCGTTTTGCATGCGATACGTATGGCCACCGATCTTAGCCGCTATGGAAGAGCGTCAACAAAAGATCGCCAACGGTCTGGCTGCAGCAGACCGCGCTAGTCACGATCTTGAGCTTGCGCAAAAAGAAGCGGTTGACCGCCTGTCAGAGGCGAAGAAAGAGGCTGCCTCTATCGTCGAGGCCGCCAACAAGCGTGCAGCAACGGTTGTCGATGAAGCAAAAGTCGCTGCGGTTGCGGAAGCGAATCGGGTGAAAGAGCTCGCGTCTGCCGAAGTGGAGCGCGAAAAAGCTCAGGCTAAAGAGCAGCTCTTAACTCAAGTCAGTACGCTGGCTATTGCGGGCGCTGAAAAAGTGCTGGCAGCTGAAATCGATGCTGACAAACACGCTGCCCTTCTTGAGCGGCTGGTGAAGGAGCAGTAAGCGTGATCGAGCCAACCACACTGGCGAGACCTTACGCGCGGGCCGCGTTTCAGTTCGCCGTTGATAACGGCGCTGTCGAGAGCTGGCACCAAGCATTGGCTACCGTTGCGGCGGTAGTCGCAGAGCCATCAGTGGCCCAGGTGCTCGACGATCCTGCAACGACTGCATCCCAGCGCGCAGCAACTGTTGCGACCGTGCTGGGAGACGATATTCCAGCGGGTGTCGCGCAGTTTGTTTCGGTGATGGCTGAAAACCACCGTCTCGGCCTCTCAGGTGAGGTCGCGACGCTGTTCGCTGAGTTGCGATCAGCGCTCGATGCGGCTGCAAACGTTACGGTAACGAGTGCGTTTGATGTAGCGGAAGAGACGATTGAGCAACTCTCCGCCTCATTGACAGCAAAGTTAGGCAAAACGGTCGATATGACTGTTGAAACAGATGCTTCCTTAATTGGGGGAGCCATTATTCGAGTCGGCGATATGGTTATCGACGGCTCAGTTCGTGGGCGCTTGCACAAGCTAGCGACTGCGTTGAAATCTTGACAGAGGAACCGGTCATGCAACAACTGAATCCTTCAGAAATCAGCGACATCATTAAGCAGCGTATATCGCAACTTGATGTGGCATCGCAGGCTGCAAACGAAGGCATAATAGTCTCGGTAACGGACGGCATCATCCGCATTCACGGTCTTACGGAAGTGCAATACGGCGAGATGATTGAATTTGAGGGCAATGTTTTTGGACTGGCCCTTAACCTTGAGCGTGACTCGGTCGGTGCGGTTGTACTGGGCGACTACAAGCAGTTGGCCGAGGGGCAAACCTGCCGCTGTACTGGTCGAATCCTTGAGGTTCCAGTGGGTCCTGAGCTTCAGGGGCGCGTTGTCGACGCGCTGGGTAACCCAATCGATGGCAAGGGCGCTATTGAGACAACTCTGACCGATGCCCTTGAGAAAATTGCTCCCGGGGTTATTGCGCGTCAGTCGGTTGATCAACCGGTACAAATTGGCTTGAAGGCCATCGATGCCATGGTGCCAATCGGTCGTGGACAGCGAGAGCTGATCATTGGTGACCGTCAGGTGGGTAAGACAGCTATAGCGGTCGACGCCATCATCAACCAGAAAGGCACTGGCATTAAGTGTATCTATGTTGCCGTGGGCCAGAAGGCTTCCTCGGTTGCGTCAGTGGTGCGCAAGCTCGAAGAGCACGGTGCAATGGATCACACCATTGTGGTTGCAGCTAATGCGTCTGATCCTGCAGCGATGCAGTACCTTGCACCTTTCGCAGGTTGCACCATGGGTGAGTACTATCGCGATCGTGGTGAAGATGCGCTCATTATCTATGATGACTTGTCGAAGCAGGCTGTGGCCTATCGTCAAATTTCCTTGTTGCTACGTAGACCACCTGGTCGTGAAGCCTATCCTGGTGACGTTTTCTATCTCCACTCTCGTCTTCTTGAGCGTGCCGCGCGTGTTAATGCAGATTACGTCGAGGCATTCACTAACGGCGAAGTAGAAGGCAAAACAGGTTCATTGACGGCATTGCCTGTGATTGAAACTCAGGCAGGTGACGTATCGGCGTTCGTACCGACAAATGTCATTTCGATTACTGATGGTCAGATCTTCCTTGAAGCTGACATGTTTAACGCCGGTATCCGACCCGCTATGAACGCTGGTATTTCAGTGTCTCGTGTCGGTGGTGCTGCACAGACGAAGATCATCAAGAAACTGTCTGGCGGTATCCGAACAGCGCTCGCGCAGTACCGCGAGCTGGCAGCGTTCTCCCAGTTTGCATCGGACCTCGATGAAGCGACTAAGGCACAGCTCGAGCATGGCGAGCGAGTCACCGAGCTGATGAAGCAGAAGCAGTACGCGCCTCAAAGTGTCGCAGAGATGGGTCTTTTGCTTTACGCCGCCAACGAGGGTTACTTGAAGGCAGTTGAGGTCGATAAGATTTCTGATTTTGAGTCGGCGCTCCTTTCTTACATGCATGCAGAGCACGGTGCACTCATGCAAGAAATTGCTGCGGACGGTAACTGGAACGATGATCGAGAGGCCGCGTTTAAGGCAGGTCTCGATGCTTTTGTTTCAACTCAAACCTGGTAATTAGCGATGGCAGCGGGTAAAGAAATTCGCACCAAGATCTCGAGTATTCAAAGTACTCAGAAGATCACTAGCGCGATGGAAATGGTGGCGGCGAGCAAAATGCGTCGCGCACAAGATCGCATGGAAGTGGGCAAGCCCTACGCTCGTCGTATACGCGCCGTAATTGGCCACATTGCTAATGCATCAGCAGAGTATCGTCATGCTTACATGCAGCAGCGATCGATTCGTCGCGTTGGCTACATCATCGTCTCATCAGATCGAGGCTTGTGTGGTGGTTTAAACATCAACCTGTTCAAGCGCGCACTTCAGTCCATGAAGGAGTACTCCGACGCAGGGCACGACGTTGATCTGTGTCTTATTGGCGGTAAAGGTCAGGCCTTCTTCGGCTCTGTTGGTGGCAACGTTGTCGCCAGCGTTCGAGACATTGGTGAAGAGCCTACGGTCGAGCAACTCATTGGGGCGGTAAAGCACATGCTTGATGCTTATGTTGAGGGCACGATCGACAAGCTTTACTTGGTCGGCAATGACTTTGTTAACACCATGACGCAAACACCGTCTGTTCAGCAGTTACTTCCGTTGGAAGCGGACGCTCAGCAACAGTACTCGCATCACTGGGATTACATTTACGAGCGTGACGCTAAAGAATTGTTAGATGGCCTGCTTGCTAGATACGTCGAGTCGTTGGTTTATCAGGCGGTGGTCGAAAATGGTGCTTGTGAACAGGCGGCTCGAATGATCGCTATGAAAAATGCGAGCGAGAACGCGGGTGAGCTTATCAACGAGCTTCAGTTGGTTTACAACAAAGCTCGACAGGCAGCGATTACTCAGGAGCTGTCAGAGATTGTAGGCGGCGCGGCTGCTATTGGTTAAGCGCGGTAAGCGCAGTTTTAGCATTACGACGACGCTGACGATTTGCGTCGCGGAACAAGACAGAGGACTCAAAAATGAGTAGTGGAAAGGTTGTACAGGTCATCGGCGCGGTTGTTGACGTAGAGTTTCCCCGTGACAGCGTACCGAAGGTATACGATGCCCTGACTGTCACTGATAAAGGCCTCACTTTGGAGGTTCAGCAGCAGTTGGGTGATGGTGTTGTACGCGCGATTGCCATGGGCTCATCCGAGGGTGTAAGTCGCGGACTTTCCGTTGATAACACAGGCGCCCCTATTTCAGTGCCCGTCGGTACGGAGACGCTTGGACGCATCATGGATGTGTTGGGTAATCCTATCGATGAGCGCGGCCCCATTGGTGAGCAAGAGCGTTCGTCGATTCATCGTGCTGCGCCAGCGTACGAAGAGCTTGCTGCATCAGAAGAGCTGCTCGAAACAGGCATCAAGGTAATCGATCTTGTCTGTCCGTTTGCAAAGGGCGGTAAGGTTGGACTATTCGGTGGTGCGGGTGTTGGTAAGACGGTCAACATGATGGAGCTGATTAACAATATCGCGACGGAGCACTCTGGCTTGTCTGTATTTGCAGGTGTGGGTGAGCGTACGCGTGAAGGTAATGACTTCTACTACGAGATGCAGGAGTCGAAGGTGGTTAACGTCGAAAACTTACCCGAGTCTAAAGTGGCGATGGTTTACGGTCAGATGAATGAGCCACCCGGCAACCGTCTGCGCGTGGCGCTAACTGGTTTGACCATGGCGGAAAAGTTCCGTGATGAAGGCCGTGACGTACTGCTCTTTGTCGACAACATCTATCGTTACACACTGGCGGGAACCGAGGTATCGGCGCTGCTAGGCCGTATGCCATCAGCGGTGGGCTACCAGCCGACACTGGCTGAGGAAATGGGTGTACTCCAGGAGCGCATTACATCAACTAAAACCGGTTCGATTACTTCGATCCAGGCAGTTTACGTACCGGCGGATGACTTGACTGACCCCTCTCCTGCGACAACGTTTGCGCACTTGGATTCAACGGTAGTACTGAGTCGTGACATTGCAGCTAAGGGTATCTACCCCGCGGTTGATCCACTCGATTCAACCTCGCGTCAGCTTGACCCGCTCATCATTGGTACCGAGCATTACGAAGTCGCTCGAGGTGTACAGTCGGTACTTCAGCGCTACAAAGAACTGAAAGACATCATTGCGATCTTGGGTATGGATGAGCTGTCGGAAGAAGACAAAATGACCGTAGCGCGCGCACGTAAAATTGAGCGCTTCCTGTCACAGCCATTCCACGTGGCCGAAGTTTTTACTGGCTCTCCCGGTATCTATGTATCACTGAAAGATACGATTGCGGGCTTCAAGGCGATTTTGGCAGGTGAGTATGATCACCTTCCTGAACAGGCGTTCTACATGGTTGGCTCTATTGAGCAGGCCGTAGAGAAAGCCGAGAAAATAAGCGCTTAATCGGAGGCGTCAATGGCACTGACCATTCACTGTGATATCGTTAGCGCAGAAGCTCAAATCTTTTCAGGCCTCGTGGAACTATTGGTTGCCAACGGCTCTAACGGTGAGTTGGGTGTGACCTATGGGCACACTCCGTTACTGACCGATCTCACCCCCGGCTCCGTTCGAGTGGTGCTACAAGGTGGTGAGGAAGAGGTCTATTACGTTTCTGGCGGTTACCTCGAAGTGCAAGGCGATGTCGTCACCATCCTTGCGAATACTGCTGTTCGAGGTGATGACCTCGATGAAGTGGCTGCTGAAGAAGCCCGAGAGGCTGCAGAAGAAGCGCTAGCCAACCAGAGCAGCGAGCTCGACTATGGACGTGCATCTGCGCAGCTAGCCGAGGCAGCCGCCCAGTTGGCTACCCTCAGAAAGCTCAAGAATCGCGCGGGGCGTTAAACTCCGCTTCGATCACTCCTTACGAGCTGTCGTTTTTGTCTGATCAAACCGCTTTGGAATTTTTGCCATAGTAGTTGTTCTATAGCTGTGCGATGCTTTCGGAACAGTTCACTGTTAATGTCCGAATGCTCGAAGTCATTATTCTTGCCGCGGGTCGCGGCGCTCGCATGAAATCCGAATTACCAAAGGTACTACACCCGATTGGTGGTAAACCTATGGTGGCATGCGTGCTCGATACGGCTCGCCAACTCGGAGCAAAGCGCATCCACGTAGTTGTTGGTCACGGCGCATCGCAGGTATCTGATGCAGTATCAGCGCCTGATGTTGAAATCTATGTGCAGTCTGAGCAGCTGGGTACCGGGCATGCCGCGCTGCAGGCTGCCCCGTCTTGTCATGCCGACAGTACGGTTCTTATCTTGTTTGGTGACGTTCCACTTTTGTCTGCGGGTGTTCTAGCTGATGTTGTTTCGGCTGCCGAAACACAACCAGTACTGTTAGCCGCGACGTTGGGAGACCCCACGGGTTACGGCCGGGTTATCCGAGGCTCGGATGGCAGTTTTGCTCGGGTGGTTGAGCAGAAAGATGGTTTGTCTCACGAGCTAGAGGTGAGAGAGGTCAACACAGGTGTTCTTGCCGCTCGTGGAAGTGAGTTAGTTGCCTGGCTTGGCCAGGTAAAAAATGACAACGCTCAGGGTGAGTTCTATTTACCGGATGTGTTAAGTCTTGCGCAGCAGGATGGGAAGAAGGTGAGTGTCGTGGTGACCGATAAGTCGGACAAAATTTCCGGTGTGAACGATCGAGCACAGCTTGAGGCGTTAGAGCGCTCGTACCAAAGGCAGAAGGCCGATGAGCTGATGGCCGCAGGCGTACATGTCATGGACGCGAGTCGTTTGGATATTCGCGGTAGTCTTGCCTGTGGCACCGATGTGGTGCTTGATGCGAATGTGTTGATCGAAGGCGATGTTCGTCTCGGCAATCAGGTGGTCATCGAGGCCAACTGCGTACTCAAGGACTGTGTGATTGGTGATGGCACGGTTGTGAGAGCGTTCACGCATATTGAGGGCGCGGCTGTTGCAGCGCATTGTCAGGTCGGGCCTTACGCGCGCTTGAGACCCGGTGCTGATCTGGGTGATGGGGCAAAGGTCGGTAATTTTGTGGAAGTGAAAAACAGCGTGTTTGGTGCGGGCGCTAAAGCAAATCACCTCGCGTATGTCGGAGATGCCACCGTCGGCGAAGGATCCAATATTGGTGCCGGGACTATCACGTGTAACTACGACGGTGCTAATAAGCATCGCACAGAACTCGGCGATAACGTTTTCATCGGTTCAAATAGTACGCTTGTTGCACCGCTTACGGTGGAGAACGGTGGTTTCGTTGCCGCGGGTTCCACTGTGACTTCAAAAGTTGGTGAATCTCAGCTTGCCGTTGGGCGAGCAAAACAGCGCAATATAGATGGGTGGAAACGCCCAGAAAAACCCAAGCAGTAGGAATTCGTTATGTGTGGAATAGTCGCCGCGGCAGCTCAGCGAGAAGTCTCCGAAATTTTGCTCGAGGGCTTGAGAAGGCTTGAGTATCGAGGTTATGACTCAGCAGGCATGGCGTTGATCGATAACGACCATGCGCTTCAGTTGCATAAATATTCGGGGAAAGTGAAAGCGCTGGAAGATGCTAATGCGCTCAATCCTATTGTCGGGTATCGCGGTGTCGCGCACACGCGATGGGCGACTCACGGCGAGCCGACGTCTGCGAATGCGCATCCTCATATATCGGGTGATCGAGTTGCACTTGTTCACAACGGCATCATTGAGAACCACGCCAGCCTTCGCGATGCCTTGCGCGCTCAGGGAGTAGAGTTTCGGTCAGAGACCGACACCGAGGTTATTGTTCACCTGATTAATACCAGCCTGGAACAGGGCGCCTCGCTCTTCGATGCGGTTCGAGAAACCGTGGCCCAATTAGAGGGTGCTTATGCGATTGCGGTTGTAGACACTGAGCACGAAAATGAAGTAGTCGTTGCCCGCGAGGGCAGCCCCCTGGTGCTGGGTGTTGGTATTGGTGAGACCTTTGCGGGCTCGGATACGCTAGCGCTTCGGCAAGTCACGGATACTTTTGTGTATCTTGAAGACGGCGATTTTGCTGTATTGAGGTCTAGCGGTTTTCAAATCTTTGATGAGACAGGCGCGCCGATCACACGCGAAAAAACGCGCTTGAAGGGCGGTGATAACCAAGCCGACAGAGGTGAGTTTGACCACTACATGCTCAAAGAGATTTACGAACAGCCGGATCGTCTTCGAGACACATTAACCTTTGAGGCACTCAACGATTCGCTATTTGGCGATCAGGCCGCGGCCATTTTTGATCAGGTACAGGCGGTTCAGATAATTGCCTGTGGAACTAGTTATCACGCTGGCCTCGTTGCGCGTCACTGGCTTGAGGCGATTGCAGGCGTGCCGTGCCAAGTTGAGGTTGCCTCGGAGTTTCGCTACCGGCGCTCAGTTGCCCTGCCCGGCACCTTGGTGGTGACAATCTCGCAGTCGGGAGAGACCGCCGACACGCTCGCGGCGATTAAACACCTGCCTGATGACTATGCACTCGCGAAGTTGGCCATCTGCAATGTCGATCACAGCGCTATTGTGCGCGCCAGCGATCTCGTATTCCTCACCAAAGCGGGTCCTGAAATTGGTGTAGCTTCTACCAAAGCATTCACCACTCAGCTTGCAGCTGTGATGGTGCTCATGGTCTGCATTGCCCGACGTCAAGCGAAGAACGTTTTGGACGAGTCCTTGGTTAAGCAGACCATTGCCGAACTCCCGGCTGTCGTGGAAGCGACAATTGCCCAGGACGCCAAGATTAAATCGTTGGCCAGTCATTTTATCCAGCGTAATCATGCGCTGTTTCTTGGGCGCGGGGTTTACCACCCTATCGCTATGGAGGGCGCGCTGAAGCTTAAGGAAATCTCCTACATCCACGCAGAGGCTTACCCGGCGGGCGAATTGAAACACGGTCCGTTAGCCTTGGTTGATGACAAGATGCCCATTGTGGCTGTGGCGCCGAAAGACGATCTACTCGATAAATTGAAGTCCAATCTCGAGGAGGTTCGGGCGCGTGGAGGTCAACTTTTTGTGTTTGCTGATCAGGCCGTTGGTTATGAGGGTGGTCAAGGAGTCACGGTTATCGACGTGCCGTCGGTTTCAGAGCTGGCTGGGCCGATTGTTTATACGGTGGTACTGCAGTTGTTGTCTTATCACGTGGCTGTCGCCAAAGGCACCGATGTTGATAAACCTCGCAACCTGGCAAAGTCAGTGACCGTTGAGTAGGACAGAATCGACATTAAACAAGGGGGAAAAGGTGAATCAGACAGCAGTAAGTGATAAGAATTTCTTACGTGTAGCAACGCTCTGTTTTGTACTCGGCGTGTTTGGAGTACATCGATTTTACTGCGGTAAAATAATGTCAGGGGTTTTGATGGTGTTCACTATTGGCGGATTGGGCATATGGGCGTTAGTAGACTTTATCATTGTTTGTTTTGGTGAGTTCACTGACTCTCAGGGCAGAAAAATTAAATATACTGGATCAAATTGAACGAGAACGTTCGACGTTTCTACATGTCATTTCATCAGGGATTTCAGGATAGAGACCCAAATGTCTGTTCTGTTCTAGTCAATGACTGTCTAGTAAGCCCTGAAATGAAAAACAAGCTAATCATCAGTCAATCCATCTTGTGGGCGACTGCCTTACTTGTGGTTTCGCTGCTCGATGATAAGCAATACACATTGTTTTTATTGGCCCTTCTCGCCACGGTCTCAGTGGCTAATCTCAACAAAAACAGTTGATGTATAGGATGAGAACTCGCTTTTAGAGGCTTCATCTTCCCCATTCTTTGCCCGTTTTCTGTCTGGACCCTGAGTTGTTCTCAGGTATACTAGCCGGTTTCCATTTTCTGGCGCACCGAATTTTCGGCGCCAAGTGAGGAAATGCATGGCAAATCCCGTTGTTGGCATCATCATGGGGTCGCGCTCCGATTGGGGTGTGATGGAGAATGCGGCTCAGACACTGGATGAGGTAGGGGTTGTCTATGAGGCAAAGATTGTCTCGGCCCATCGCACCCCTGGCCGATTGTATGAGTACGCAAAATCAGCCCGTGATCGTGGTTTAAAGGCCATTATTGCTGGTGCTGGTGGAGCTGCTCACCTTCCAGGTATGGCGGCTGCGATGACACCGGTCCCGGTGTTGGGTGTGCCGGTTGATGCCACTGTGCTGCAGGGTATGGATGCCCTGATGTCGATTGTTCAAATGCCAAAGGGCGTTCCGGTCGCAACATTTGCGGTTGGCAAGCCCGGTGCTGTCAATGCGGCGTTGTTTGCTGCAGCGATGCTGGCGAATGATGATGTGGCCATTCGTGATGCTTTGGACAATTACCGGGATGCGCAGTCCTCGGGCGTCCCTGTTAATCCCTTCGACTGAAAGCGATAGCGCAAATGACAAAGGGTCGCCTTGGCATTATTGGTTGTGGTCAGCTGAGCCAGATGCTGGGTGAAGCAGCGAATCGACTGGGTTTTAGCGTGTCCTATCTCTGTGTCGACGAGACACCGGTCGTTGCTGGCCTGGGCCCAATCTATTATCCAGAGCAACTGGATGAATTCTTAACCGCCTGTGATGCAATCACTGTAGAAAGAGAGAGTCTTCCCGACGACATGCTGCGCCAAGCAGCCAACGTTGGTTTGGCGCCTAACTATGATGCCTTAGTCACGCTGAGGGAGCGCGACACTCAAAAGGCGATGCTTGATGAGCTCAACATACCCACCTCACCTTGGTCCCTTGTATCCACGCCCGATCAACTTGATTCGGCCTTAGAGGCGCTTCCGGGACAATACGCTCGCTGCAAGCGGACGTTAGGCGGCTATGACGGTGGCGGCCAGTGGCGTGTTGATCAAAACACTCAGGAGGTCATCCCCGCGGACGCTTACCCAGTTATTGCCGAAGCCGAAATTACCATCGACCGTGAGTACGCGATCATCATTGGAAGAGACCGACAGGGCAATACGGCTTGTTACCCCATGACCGAGAATGCCATGCGCGAGGGCATTTTGATTGGCAGTTATGTGCCATCCGGTATTGATACAACATTGGCCGATTTAGCCGCTGATTATGCCAAGCGCTTAGTCGATGCCATGGACTATGTAGGTGTTTTGGCCATCGAGTTTTTCCTTACCGACGGTGAACTCATCGTAAATGAAATTGCCCCTCGGGTGCACAATACGGGCCACTGGACTATTGGCGCTGTTGGCGTAGATCAATTCACTCAGCATGTGAGTTGCGTCATGGGCGAGCCGGTGCGCGAGCCTTCATTTACCGAATCTGCGTCGATGGTCAATTTACTCAATGATGAGCTCCCGTCACATATGCCAGAGGGTCCTATTCGCACGTTGATTCAGACGTATGGAAAGGCTGTACGAAAAGGCCGAAAGCTTGGCCACATGACGTTGATCGGTCCGGACGCTGATCTGGTTAGAGCGCAGGCGGCAAAGCTAATTGCAGAGTTACACGGCGATTGACCATGTCTGCTGACGCGGGTTCTGTTGCAGAGGATGGGTTGGTTTTCAGACTCCCCTTGCAGACCGAACACTTCTCTCTCGAACTATTAACCCCAAGTGACTTCGATGCCTTATATGCGATAGCCAGTGATCCCGTGTTGTGGGAGCAGCATTCAGAAGCTGGTCGGTGGCAACGTTCCAAATTTCAGCGCTTTTTTCAGGGTAGCCTTGCAAATGATTTGGGTTGTTTTGTAATAAGAAAGAAGCCCAATGGACGGGCTACCGGCTCCTCGCGATTTTATGGATACGATGAAGCCAATCGGTGTATCAGGATTGGCTACACCTTCATTACTCGAGAGTTCTGGGGCACGTCAGCGAATCGGGAGATAAAAGAGGCGATGCTATTGCGCGCATTCAACATTGTTGACCGGGTCTTTTTTGATATCGGACCTCAAAATTACCGATCCATCGCGGCCGTTAAGAAGTTGGGTGCAGTCTTCAGTCACGACGAATCTGACAGTAAAGCGGTCTTCGAGTTATCAAAGCAACAGTGGTTCAAAGCCTTCAGTGTTTCTTAGGTAGAGGCATCGCTTAATGAACAAAACACCTGTGCCCATAAGCTTCGCTGAGAAGTTTGATTGTTTCACCGAGCAGTGGTCACCCAAAGTGGTGGCAGAAATGAATGACTACCAATTCAAGTTGGTACGACTAGAGGGTGATTTTGTTTGGCATGACCATCAGGACACGGATGAAACATTCATCGTTTTGGAAGGTACTTTAGTGATTGATTTTCAGGACGGTACAGTCGAGCTTCAGTCAGGTCAGATGTTGGTTGTTCCCAAGGGAGTGCCGCATCGTCCGCGGGCCTCTGCAGAGGCAAAGGTCCTTATTGTTGAGCCCAAGGGTGTTATCAATACAGGCGACGTTCAATCGGACAAGACGGCGCCACTGGATGACTGGATTTGATACCGAGTAGGAGTGGGTATGAGGTATGTGATTAACCTTTTGGCCGCTTTAGGCCTATTTTACTCGGGTTTTGTTAACACCTTCTGGGGTAATGATCCGTATCTTGGTTGGGCCATTACGATAATCGCGGCCATTCATAATGGCGGAGCCTTTGTTGGCGGTCATGGAGCGTGTCGGACTCACCGGTCGGCGTCGGCGTTGGGCCGTTATTGGCACCTTTATATTGGTGTCGTGGGTGTCTCTAGGGGTTGGGGAGCTTCCAGATAAGACCGAAATGATGCTGGATAACCTGCCAATGCCGAAGATAACCGGCGTTTAGTTGACGGTTTTGCGAAGTCGGGCATTACGAAAGTCATTGTCTTTGAGCTGCGCGACAATCGCATTACCTTTGGCTTCGCTCTCAATTCCAACGACTTGCACGCGGTAGAAAAGCTCACCCGATCGCGATTCCACGGCAACCTTCGCTTCCAAGCCTTGTTCTACCAATTCGTTAATGACCGAGTCAGCTCGCTCTCCCTTGTCATAGGTGTCCACGAACACAAACCAGTTATCTCGCATCGGCAGCTGCTTGAGGCGAACCGGCTGTTTTGTTGCTTTCGGCGGAGCTGTCGTGGATGCGATGGTTTGTGTTTTTGAGTTTGTGGCGCTCGAAGCGCTGTTGGGTGACTCCTCGGCTTTCCCTAACCAGTAGGGCCCGGCTTTTGTTTGCGCTGACATCCATTCGGAAGCCTGCCCAGCCAAGGCCTTCGAGGCAAAGCCAGCCGCTCGAACGCGGTAATAGTCTCGACCGTTGACTCTTGCGCTGGCCACGGAAATGTTGAGCGGTCTGAGTGTGTCTCGTAGCGCCGCCGCACGGTCATTGGCCGTTGCGCGGGAGGTACGACTCTCCAGATTAACAAACCATGGTCCGCCAGCCTGTCTGGGTGGTTCCAGTATGGGTGACGCGGGCTTTACGGGCTGGGTGGATGCCACTTCTTGTTGTTGAGTGATCGCTTCAGCCGCACGCTCAGCCTCCCGATTTTTGAGCAAGTCGTTTTCATCGGTAAGCGCTTCGGTTTGTGCTTTGAGAGA
>CACMGJ010000031.1 GCA_902613175.1 Halieaceae bacterium
TTCCCTTGCCCATTGATGTTGTGGTCGCTAAGGAGTTCAGCGAGACAGCTGAAGCAACGGTTAAGCTGGCGGCTGACGTGTCGGCGGGCGACATGATTTTAGACGTGGGTCCGCTGTCGCAAGCGCAGATGTCTGAGGTCTTGTTGGCTGCTGGGACGATCCTGTGGAACGGCCCCGTGGGCGTCTTTGAGTTTCCTGCCTTTGCCCATGGAACTCGTGCATTGGCCTCAGCCGTCGCCGACAGCTTGGCATTCTCGTTAGCGGGTGGGGGCGATACGCTCGCTGCTATCGATGAATTCGATATCGCGAACCGCGTTTCGTACATTTCGACAGGTGGCGGTGCGTTTTTAGAGTTTGTAGAGGGCAAAGAGCTACCCGCTGTTGCCATCTTGTACGAACATCAGGATCAGTGATCAGGGCGAGAGGAGCATAATATGGCACTAATAAGCATGAGGCAGTTACTGGATTACGCTGCGGAGCATCAGTTTGGTGTGCCGGCCTTTAACGTCAATAACCTCGAGCAAACTCGCGCCATTATGGAGGCTGCTGCTCACTGTGATGCTCCCGTCATCATGCAAGCCAGTGCCGGTGCGCGGAAGTATGCCGGTGCCCCGTTTCTGCGGGCGATGATGGATGCAGCAGCGACCGAATTTCCGGACGTGCCCATTGTGGTTCACCAAGACCACGGAACGTCTCCCTCTGTTTGTCAGCGATCCATACAGCTGGGATTTACCTCGGTGATGATGGACGGGTCATTGGGAACTGATGGCAAGACTCCCATGGATTACGACTACAACGCGCAGGTGACGGCACAGGTAGTAGAGATGTCACATGCTTGCGGGGTGTCGGTTGAGGGTGAACTTGGCTGCTTAGGATCGTTAGAGACCGGCGAGGCGGGAGAGGAAGATGGCGTCGGCGCTGTAGGGAAGTTGACGCACGATCAAATGCTCACTGATCCCGATGAGGCCAAGCAGTTTGTTGCTGATACCGGTGTCGACGCCCTGGCCATTGCATGTGGTACGAGTCACGGTGCCTACAAGTTCACGCGCCCGCCCACCGGTGACATTCTCGCGATCGATCGCATTAAAGCGATTTACGCCAGCATTCCAGATACGCATCTGGTGATGCATGGCTCCTCTGCGGTGCCGCAGGATTGGCTAGCCATCATTAACGAGTACGGAGGCCAAATCCCCGAGACCTATGGTGTGCCGGTTGAGCAGGTGGTCGAGGGCATCAAGCACGGTGTCCGCAAGGTCAACATTGATACGGATTTACGATTAGCGTCAACGGGGGCGATTCGCCGATTCCTCGCGGAGAATCCCGCTGAGTTCGACCCGCGGAAGTACTTCAAGGAGAGTCTTGTTGCGATGCGCGATATTTGCATTGCCCGATACGAGGCCTTCGGCTGTGCAGGGCATGCATCCAGAATAAAGCCCCTGTCATTGGCTGAAATGCAGGAGCGCTACAGCGCGGGGAGCATTTAGCGGCGCGAGGCGGCGCCGCTGTTAATATTCGCGTAAACTTCGCGTTTTGCCGCTGTGCCGCTTGCGATGACAGATCCCTACATCGAGAAAATTCTCAACGCCGACGTATACGACGTCGCCGCTAAAACACCGTTGACGCAAGCGCCGACGTTATCCGAGCGGATGGGCTGTGACGTGCGATTAAAGCGGGAAGACCTTCAGCCAATCTTCAGCTTCAAGTGCCGTGGTGCTTACAACAAAATGGCATCGCTATCGGATGAGGAGCGTGCCCGGGGTGTGGTTGCCGCCTCTGCGGGTAATCATGCACAGGGTGTTGCGCTAGCCGCGCAGAAGCTCGGTGTGCAGGCGACGATTGTCATGCCGGTCACCACGCCCTCGATAAAAGTAGAGGCGGTCAGGCGACGCGGAGCTCACGTTGTTCTCCAAGGTGACGCATTCGATCAGGCATCCGAATTTGCCAATCGCCTGGTCGAGGAGCGAGGCGCCACCTATCTACATCCTTTTGACGATCCCGCCGTGATTGCGGGTCAAGGCACCGTGGGTGTTGAGGTCACTGAGCAATCAAGCAAACCCGCTGACTACGTGTTCATTCCCTGCGGTGGCGGAGGCTTGCTATCTGGCATGGCGGTCTTCTTGAAACATACCTGGCCGGATGTGAAGGTGATCGGCGTGGAGCCTGCTGACGCTGCCTGCGCACTGGCAGCGAGGCGAGCCGGTGAGAGAGTCACTTTGTCGGAGGTTGGCTTGTTCGCTGATGGCTGTGCGGTTGCTCGTGTGGGTCAGGAGACGCACCGTGTCATTGAACAATACGTCGATGACATCATTACGGCCACTACAGATGAAATGTGTGCGGCGGTGAAGGATATATTTGACGATACGCGTGCTATTGCTGAGCCTGCCGGCGCCTTATCCATTGCCGGCATGAAGACCTACCTGTCGGAACACAATGTAACCGGAGCATCAGTGGTGGCTGTGCTAAGCGGTGCAAATACCAACTTTGATCGCTTGAGATACATCTCGGAACGCACGGATATTGGAGAGCGCCGCGAAGCGATTCTCAGCGTTACGATTCCCGAAGTACCGGGGGCCTTTAGGGCATTCTGTGGCACGGTTGGTAAACGCAACATCACGGAGTTTAACTACCGTGGTACTGATGAGCAGACGGCCCGGGTGTTTGTCGGTCTGACGGTCGCGCCACAAAGCGATGATGTCGCAGATTTAGTACGTAAGCTGGAGAGTCAGGGCTACAGCGCGGTCGACTTAACCGACAACGAAATGGCCAAGTTGCATGTAAGGCATATGATCGGTGGGAAAATGACTCTTAGGGAGAGCGAGGAGCGGGTTTTTCGCGTTGAGTTCCCCGAACGGCCCGGTGCGCTGATGAAGTTCCTCGATTCCCTAGGATCGGACTTCAATATTTCCATGTTCCACTACCGTAACCATGGCGCGGCCTATGGTCGCATCCTGGTTGGCTTCACTGATAACGATCGGGATCGCTCTCGACTCATCACTAGGCTCGATCAGGTTGGCTTCCGCTATTGGGAAGAAACCGAAAATCCAGCCTACCTGGCCTACCTAAAGCCACTTGATTTGTGACAAATTACCACTACGATGTTTCGAGCTCGCAGGGATAAGCGAGCACGAAGAGACAGAAGAAGCTGTTAATAAAGCAGTACGAAGAACCAGAAAAGCAGTGGGGAAATTGTGGGGCAAAGAAAGCCGGCGTTGTTGAGTGTCCTTTTGCTCGGTTTTGTTGTGGTCATTACAGCCAGTGCGCTAACCGCAAGAGAGCAGGACTCGAAAAGCACCGACCTCAGTCAGTCGTGGCAGCAGGATTTAGACTAGTCACGCGGCCGTCATCGCCGTACTTACGTTTTGGATAAGTCAGAACTGAATCAGCCCCTCTTCGCTGAGGAACCCGTTCATGGGTACGTCGTAAGAATCGAAGGGAATGTGGTCCACTAACTGGCAATGAAATCCAATGCCCAGTTTGTATCCCGGTGCATCTGCCAGCGCCCTGTCGTAGTAGCCTTTTCCAAAGCCCAACCGATTTCCCTGTGGATCACAGGCTGCGAGTGGGACCAGAAACAGATCTATTGCACTTGGTGGCACGAGATCTGCAACTTCGGTCGGTTGCCGCGCGCCGCCAAAGCCCATCTCAAGCATATCGCTCGGTGTGACTCGATGAAAACTCAACTCGAAGTTTGACAGTGTCCGAGGAGCGACGAAACATTTGGACCGATGCTCTAACCGCAACAAGCGCGACAGATCCGCCTCCGACCTAAGTGGCAAGTAGGTTGCGATCGTCACCGCGTCCTTGAAGAGACTTAGTTCGATAAGGGAGTCAACGATTGCCTGACTCTTTTGTTTTCGTGATTCAGTAGATAGTGCCCGACGCTTACCAAGCACATCGTTGCGAACTGCTAGTTTGACGTCTGGCATGGCACCAATAGCTCAAAAATGGAGTCTGACCCAGAGTACCGCCGACGGTGTCGCCCTTGAACCGTAGCGGTTCAAGGTGGTGATCCCCATTCTGCATCAGGCGTCCCGGGCGCGCCGGGCTTGCACAACAGCCAGAAGTGGGCATCTCCGGGTGGTGCTTTATCGGCTCGAGGACTGACGGTCTAGCAAATACACCAGGTCAGAGCGGATTGTAGCCGATTCTCGCAAGGGGTATTAAGAAATTTCGAACTGACGCAGTTGGAATAGTGCTTCGTCTATCCGGCTGGTGATGCCTTTAATCACCTCTTCCTGCGAATCGTCCAGCTGCTCACCTGACTTCAGGGATAGCACCTGATGGCTCAGGTTCAGCGCGGCCATGATAGCGACCCGCTCCAAGCCAATGACTTTGCCTGTTGATCGAATAGCACGCATTTGATCATCAAGATCACGCGCCGCTTGCCGAAGCTCTTCCTCTTGCTCAGGCTCGCAAGCCACCTGGTAGCTTTTATCCAGGATGTCGATCGTGACTGTGTGTTGGCGCATTACTGACTGTTCTCCAGCGAGCTTAGCCGATTGATCGAGCGATCGATGTGATCACCGGCTAGCCGATGCCGCTCCAAAAGATCTCTTTTTTCGTGCTGCAGATCAGCAACGCATTTTTTCAGTGCTTGATTCTCGAGTTTTAGCTCGGTGCTGAGTTCGATAAGTTCGTTCACTTTTGTTTCCAGTGTTTTTACAAGCTTATCTGACACGTGGATTGCACCCTTCTCGCGATTCGGCTTCACTATAGGTAAGCGACCCATAAGGGTCAATCAAAGACGGACCACCTTGCCCCGAATGAAGGGGTAATCAACGAATGGAAACTCTATGCTGGATTTATTGGGCGCCTTTGAGGATATGCCTGATTGGGACGAAATCGCCGATCAGCTATTCAATGCGGGTCAAACGCTGAACCCATCAGAGCTTCATGGGATTTTGGTAGGCCTTATGGGCGCGGGCTTTAACCCAGACGACAAGCATCATCTAGAGCTGACTCTAGCTTCGGTTGAGAAAGCGGTAGGCGTTCAATTGCAGGGCGAATTGGTGGACATCGTCTCTAGTCTGAATCTCGCTACCTTATCGGCCATTGTCGATACGGACTATGCATTTCGTATCTTATTGCCTGATGACGACGACCCCATCGAGCAGCGCCTCCGTTCGTTCTCCAACTGGGTTACTGGTTTCATATCAGGGTTCACCGAGGGCATGACCGTTCAAAAGGCCGCAGGTCTCGCTATTGAGCCCGAGGTCGCTGATGTGCTGAAGGATTTTGCAACGATCGCACAGGTAGACACCGATCAAGTGGAGACAGAGGAAGCGGAGCGGCAGCTTGAAGAGTTGGTAGACTATGTTCGTCTGGCCGCGGTAAGTCTTGTGCAAGACGCGATTAACCAGAGGGAATCCCAATCGTGAAAATTAGTAAGTCAGAGTTTGCTACGCGTCGAAAGCGCTTGATGTTAGAAATGGCGCCTAACAGTGTTGCCATCATCCCAGCGGCCCGGGAAGTGACCCGAAGTCGAGACACCGAATACCCTTTTCGCCAAAACAGCGACTTTTTCTACCTAACAGGCTTCCAAGAACCTGATGGTGTTCTGCTTTTATTGCCAGGAAGACGTCAGGGGCAAGTGCTGATGTTTTGCCGAGACAGAGACCCTGAACGAGAGCTGTGGGATGGTTACCGGCAGGGTCCCGACGGCGTCGTAAAAAACTTCGGGATGAACGACGCCTACCCTGTGGGTGATATGGACGACATTGTTCCCGGCCTCATCGAGGGTCGGTCGACCGTGTACTACTCGATGGGCCACGACGACAGCTTTGACCGGCAGGTGTTCGGGTGGATCAATCAGATCAGAGCCAAAGTGCGAACGGGTGCAAAGCCGCCTGGGGATATTTCTGATTTGGCTGTACTGCTTCATGAGCATCGACTGATTAAGTCTGAGGCTGAGGTGCGCATCATGCAGCGGGCAGCTGATATCAGTGCCGAGGCTCACCGCCGCGCGATGCGCGAGTGTCGCCCGGGTCGTTATGAATACCATTTGGAGTCCTCTATTCAGCACGGTTTTGCGGAGCACGGTGCGCGCTTTCCTGCCTATAACTCCATTGTCGGTAGTGGAAAGAACGCCTGTTGTCTTCACTACACGGAAAACGATGCGAAGATGCAGGATGGAGACCTCGTCCTTATCGACGCTGGCTGTGAATTCCAGGGCTATGCGGCAGACATTACACGGACATTTCCCGTCAATGGGCGTTTCACTGCTGAGCAGCGCGCTATTTACGATGTTGTTTTGAAATCGCAACTGGCGGCCATTGCGGCTACTAAACCGGGTAAGAAGTGGAATCATCCCCATGACGTCACTGTCAGGGTGATTACCGAGGGCTTGGTAGAGCTGGGCTTACTCTCGGGCGATGTTGACGAGCTAATCGAATCTGGTGCCTACACAGATTTCTACATGCACCGGGCTGGCCATTGGCTTGGCCTTGATGTCCACGATGTTGGCGAATATCGCATCGATGGGAAGTGGCGACCGCTTGAGCCTGGTATGGCACTCACCATTGAGCCCGGTATTT
Source organism: Halieaceae bacterium (assembly GCA_902613175.1). Lineage (GTDB taxonomy): Bacteria > Pseudomonadota > Gammaproteobacteria > Pseudomonadales > Halieaceae > Luminiphilus. The sequence goes on from CACMGJ010000031.1 coordinate 6,534, forward strand.
ACGTGGCAACAGACAACATGAATGTTGATGAAAAATGGCGTGGCATTGGTGTCCGTATCGAGGACGATGTTGTGGTGACGGAGTCGGGTTGTGACGTCTTAACAGCTGGCGTTCCAAAACTGGCGGATGAAATAGAAGCGCTCATGGCGGCGGCATAGTGGCAAAATGCCCAGAGCTCATCGTTGTTGGCGGGGGCCTTGCCGGACTGCTGTTGGCGGCTCATGCGGGTGAGCGGTTTGGCGACCTGCTCAACATCACCGTCATCGAGCGCGCGCTGCCCAAAGCGCCTGAGGCGTCGCTTGATACCCGGGCAACGGCACTCAGTCGGGGCTCGAAAGAGCTTCTCGAGTCATGGGGACTCTGGGCAGAGGTATCGGCATCCGCAAAAGCGATTGAAAACATCCACGTGTCGCGCAAGTCGCGCTTTGGTAGCGCTTTGTTACAGGACGACGCAACACAAAATGAACCGATGGGTTGGGTTGTCGAAAACACATTGCTGCAATCGGCATTGCTCGCACGCTGTGAAGCAGCGGCTGTGGACGTCATTGAGGGGCTCGAAGTGGTCGATTTCACCGTAACATCGGATCGACCGGTGCTGACGTTGGATGATGAGAGACAGTTAGTGGCCGATCTGGTCATCATTTCAGACGGCGCGGAGTCTTCGCTACGAAACCAACTGGGAATTGGTGCAAAACGCCATGCGCCCTTGCAGTTTGCTACCGCCTTTAATTGTGAAACTGACGGTGCTGATACCGGCATCGCCTACGAGCGTTTTACGAATGAAGGCCCCCTCGCCTTTCTACCGCTCCCAGGCTCCGGCGATAACAAGCTGCGCTACAACGTCATCTGGTGCGCACACCAAGCAACGCAATCGCGTCTTCTTGCCCTAGATGATCAAGACTTCATAGATGAACTTCAGGCCATGGTGGGGTGGCGAGCGGGGCGTGTAACGAAGATAGGCAGGCGTGCCGGTTGGCCGCTCAGCGTTGTGGTGAGTCGTGAGCTCGTTCGATCCCGCTGCCTGCTACTGGGTAATTCGGCGCATACGGTTCATCCGGTGGCCGGTCAGGGCTTTAACCTATCAGTGCGCGACGTCGACCGGCTCCTTGCGCTGTTAGACGCCGAGTTGCAGACCCAAACTCCATTTGATTCAGTGGCCCGACTATCGGATTTTGAGCGTGCCAGTCTGTCGGATCATGAGCAGACAATCGCTGCTACCACCCTGCTCTCTCGCCTGTTCGATATGCCTCAACCATTGATCGACTCCCTGAGCAGCGTGGCGCTTTCTGCCATGGATATTCTTCCGCCCATAAGAAGAGGCGTAGCGGATTTCGGGATGGGTCGGAGGTAATCGTGCAGGAGCGTCAGGTTGATATCGCAATCATAGGTGCTGGCGTCGTCGGCCTCGCTACCGCCTTATCGCTGGCGCCCACGGGCCTTCAGATTGCTCTTTTCGACGCTCAGCCCAAACCCAGCGCCGGCCCCCAAGGAACTGCGCTCAATGACTGGGATCGGCGGGTAACAGCAGTGACACCTGAGTCGATCCGATTCTTGACGTCCCTGAATGCCTGGCCGTTGATCGAGGAGAGCAAACGGGGTGGTGCCTACACTGACATGTTTGTTTGGGATTCAGAGGGAACAGGGCACGTTCACTTCACAGCCAGTGATCTCAATATCGAGTCACTGGGGACCATTGTTGAGTCGTCGTTGACGACCCAGGCCTTGATAACTGCCACGGAGGCTGCATCCAACCTATCGATTCATTGGGGTATGCGCCTCGAGTCGATGGATATTGAAGCAGAGAGCGTCCGCTTCACCACGTCTTCGGGTGATACCGTCATCGCGGATATGACCATTGGGGCCGACGGTGGTCGTTCTAAAAGCCGAGAGTTGGCGGGCATGCGCACCCGCGAGTGGCGGTATGGTCAGAACGCGATAGTGGCGACGGTTAGGGTCGAGCCACATCATAGCCACGCGTGTTGGCAGGCATTTCTTCCCACAGGCCCTTTGGCGCTACTTCCACTGGCCGGTGATGATCTCTGTTCTATTGTTTGGTCGCTCGATGATGCGCTGAGCGATCACTGGATTCAGGCTGATCATGACACGTTTGTCGCGGGTCTGAACCGAGCGCTCTCTGGTCGAGGGCCTCAGGTCCAAGAGGTCAGTGACCCACAGATGTTTCCACTTATCCAGTGCCATGCAGTTGATTACTCCCAGGGGCGATTTGTATTGGTTGGCGATGCTGCGCACTCGATTCATCCATTGGCTGGTCAGGGTATTAATTTGGGTCTGTCCGACGCGCAGACCCTCCGAAATGAGATTGTCAGGGCCCATCAACGCGGTGCTGATTGGTGTTCGCCTCAGGTGTTCAGTCGTTATGAGCGGCAGCGCAAGGGACACAACCTGGGCATGATGGCTACTATGCAGGCGTTTAAGTGGGGTTTTGGCTCCAAAAATCCGGCAGTCACACTCATGCGCAATATCGGGCTGAATTCGGTTGATGCACTTCCCATGGCCAAACGTTGGTTTGTTCAGCAGGCGATTGGGGCTAAGTGACCCCAGCCTCATCTACTTGCCCTTCTATTTGTAGCGAATTACAGCGAATTTTTCGCATTGAGCTTATAATTCATTGCCAGCCTAAAACGCCGGTATTACTCTTTTTTCGTCACCGACAGAGGACCATCTCTCATGAGCCAAAACCCATCTGAATTGTATTACGCGAAGACCCATGAATGGGTTCGTTGTGAAGAGGACGGGACGGTCACGGTTGGAATTACCGAGCATGCGCAAGATGCATTGGGTGATGTTGTCTTCGTTGAAACCCCGGAGGTGGGCGACACCATCGCGGCGGGTGATCAGGCAGGTGTTGTAGAGTCTGTAAAAGCGGCTTCAGACATCTATGCACCCATTGGAGGCGAGGTAACAGCGACCAACGAAGCGCTTGAGGATGCTCCTGAGGTCGTCAATTCTGATGCGTTCAACGATGGCTGGTTTTTCAAGATGCAACCTGATGATCTCGGCGAGTTAGAGGCGCTGATGTCGGCTGATGACTATGCCGCCTTCTGCGACGAGGAAGATTAGGGTCTTAGGGAAATAATTTCCCAGCAGCATTGTTGAGCCTCTTCCCGAAGAAGGTCGTCAGGGTCTACTGCGATTGCCCGCGCCACCTCGCGCAATAGCGGTAGGTCATTGTGTGAATCGCTATAAAAAACGGCGCCCTCAAGTGAGGTTTGATGTTTGGCACACCACGCCTTGATTCGCTGCACTTTGCCTTCGGCAAAAGCCGGTACGCCTTCCGGCTTGCCTGTGTAACGACCGTCTTTGAGCTCGGCCTCGCAGCCAATCAGGTGTTCAACACCCAAGCGGTTAGCGATGGGCTGTGTCACCAAAGTATTTGTTGCGGTGATGATAATCAGGGTGTCTCCCTTTACACGGTGAGCCTGCAGTAGGTCGAATGCGGCATCGAGTAAAATGGGTTCGACATGCTTCTTGAGAAATTTGTCTTGGAGCGGCGAGAGTGTATGGGGAGTCATCCCAGCCATGGGTCCCAACACAAAGGACAGATATTCATCAATATCTAGCTGGCCTTGCTGATACTGTTGGTAGTAGTGCTCGTTCAGCGCTTTGTGTTTGTCAGGATCAACGAGCCCCTCTGCAACCAAGAAGTCGCCCCACAAATGATCTGAGTCCCCTGCGATAAGGGTGTTGTCTAGATCAAACAGAGCCAAGCCCATGATGCCGCCTTTCGTTAAAGTTTCGTGTGCGAGTTAAAGGTGCGATCGATAGATGATAGCAAGCAGAGAGAACTGCGATGTGGGACACTATGAGTTATTGAGCAGTTAGTACAGATGCGCATAGGCGCAATGTCGAAGGATTTTTGTGAGCACAGCAGAGAAAGACCGCGTCATTGATGATGCGGGTTTTAGACCTAACGTGGGCATTGTGGTTACCAATGCCGAGGGACAGGTGCTTTGGGGCAAGCGCGTCAAAGGCAAGAACTCCTGGCAGTTCCCTCAGGGTGGGATCAACGCTGATGAGGCGCCGGAAGAGGCAATGTATCGGGAGTTGAGAGAGGAGGTTGGCCTCTTGCCCGAGCACGTCACTCTTTTGGGGGTAACCAAAGGCTGGCATCGCTACCGGTTGCCCGCTAAATTTATTCGAAAGAACGAAACCCCTGTCTGTATCGGTCAGAAGCAAAAGTGGTTTTTACTTCGGCTAGATGCGCCTGACGATGCAGTGCGCCTCGACATCGACACCACGCCCGAATTTAAAGACTGGAAATGGGTGAGCTACTGGTATCCGATATCCTCAGTGGTTGAGTTTAAGCAGCAAGTCTATCGATCGGCGCTGTCAGAGTTGATGGCGTTTAATTTGCCAAAACCCAAATCTCGGCGTCGACGCGGGAAGCGTTGAGGCCAGGTAGCGCTTGCCAGGGGCGGCTCGCGCAAGAGAGGAAATAATGATTCAGTACCCCCAGATTGATCCAGTAGCACTGTCGTTAGGTCCCATCTCAATTTATTGGTACGGCCTTACCTATGTGGGTGGGTTGATGTTTGCCTGGTGGTTAGGAAGGCAGCGCTCGCGTGTTACTGGCTCACCTATTTCGGAGGCCCAGGTTGATGACCTCATTTTCTACGCTGCTTTCGGCGTCATCGCTGGTGGACGAATTGGCTATGCGTTGTTTTATGGATCGGGGTCACTGCTGGACGATCCAATGAGATTGTTCCGGCTATGGGAGGGGGGCATGTCCTTTCATGGTGGTTTCCTTGGCGTGGTTATTGCTGTCTGGTTTTTGTGCCGCCACAAAAATTTAGAGTTCTCCGCACTCGCCGATTTCATAGCGCCTTTGGCGCCCATCGGTCTGGCGCTGGGACGCTTAGGTAATTTCATCAATCAGGAGCTTTGGGGGCGGCCGGCTGATGTGCCTTGGGCGATAGTATTCCCTTACGATCCCTTAGAATTGCCGAGACATCCGTCTCAGCTTTACCAATTTGCGATGGAAGGCTTGCTCTTGTTTTTTATTTTGTATTGGTACACGCGGACGCCACGGCCTCGCTGGTCGTCTGCGGGATTATTTCTCTTGGGTTACGGCGTATTTCGATCGATCGCCGAGTTCTTCCGTGAGCCCGATGCCCACATAGGATTCGATGCTTTGGGCTGGCTAACACGTGGACAGTTGTTGTCACTGCCGATGATTGTTGCTGGCTTGGCGATTATTATATGGGCGTACAGACGCGACGCCAGAAAATAGGACGACTTTCATGCAACAGTATTTGGATCTCCTGAGAGACATTCGAGATAACGGCATTGATCGAGGTGATCGCACGGGAACGGGTACACGCTCGGTGTTTGGGCGCCAGTTGCGCTTCGACTTAAACGAAGGGTTTCCCATTCTTACCACTAAAAAAGTTCACTTTAAGAGCGTCGTTAATGAGCTCATTTGGTTTTTAAGTGGGGATACCAACACACAGTGGCTGCGGGAAAACGGCGTATCGATTTGGGACGAGTGGGCGACTGAAGAGGGCGACCTTGGGCCCCTGTACGGAGCGCAATGGGTAAAGTGGCCTACGCGTGATGGTGGTGAGATAAATCAAATCGATTACGTGATCGACTGCCTGAAAAACCGCCCCGAGAGTCGCCGCATTCTCTTTCACGCATGGAATGTGGAGTACCTGCCCGACGAGACACTGTCGCCTCAGGAAAACGTGAAGGCGGGACGCATGGCGCTGCCGCCCTGCCACCTCCTTTACCAGTTTTATGTGGCCAACGGAAAGCTATCGGCCATGCTTTACATTCGCTCGAGTGATGCGTTCTTGGGCCTACCATTCAATATTGGTTCTGTGTCCTTGTTGGTCCACATGTTGTGTCAGCAGGCAGGTCTGCAGCCCGGTGAAGTTGTGGTCACCATGGGCGACTGTCACTTGTATAGCAATCACGCAGGGCAAGTTGAAACGCAGTTGGCTAGGGAGCCTAAATCGAGACCGAGCTTGCAGATAAACCGAGTACCTGACTCGCTATACGACTATCGGTTCGAAGACTTCGAACTGGTTGGTTACGATCCGGAGCCCAATATTTCCGCACCCGTGGCAGTCTGATATGACAGAGTCTGACAGCCTGGTAGTCGCAATCGTTGTTGCTGTTGCTGACAACGGCGTTATTGGCCGGGGAAACGCGCTCCCGTGGGACCTTCCGGACGACCTACAACACTTCAAGCGGACAACCATGGGTCGACCGATCATCATGGGACGTAAAACCTTCGAGTCCATCGGCCGCCCTCTGCCGGGGAGGCTTAACATCATTCTGACACGCGACGGTACGTGGCAGGCGCCGGGCGTGTTGGTGGCGACCTCGATGGAACAGGCTATTGAGATCGCAGAGGGTCAGGCGCTCATCGATGGGGCTGACAGTGTGATGGTGATTGGTGGTGCAGAGATTTACAGGCAGGCGCTGCCATTTACTTCGCGAGCATTCCTTACACGTGTCCGTGGAAACCTTCATGGCGACGCGTTTTTTGATCTTGACCAAATTGCGTCGTGGCGCGAATTGAGCCGAATTGAGGTCTCAGCAGGAGAACGCAACAGCCATGACTTTTCCGTTATCGAGCTCGTAAATACTGAAACGAACTAAAATTTTTGAATTTAGGGAAGATTCGCGCGATTTTGCGTCATAGAGACATTGCACTGCATCATCGTAGCCTATAGCATTCTGCCCTCTTCAACGTGGGTCCTAAACACTCACAAACAGATCCGCAACAAAAGAAAGACCGTAATTCGGACGAAAACGGTTCTTTGAAGAACTTAGAATACTTTTGCGCGAGGAAATATAAATCCCATGACTATCACTCGGCTTAAAACACTTTTTGGCGCCGCGACTATTGTCGTCAGCTTCGTGGGTGGAGCAGCATTTGCTAACGCTGATTCGCTCGAGGCAATCATGCAGGTTGGTAAGGAGCGCACCACGGAAGCGCGTGCCTCGCAAACCAAAATCGACCGACTAGCAGACGAAACGCGCGACCTTCTGTCCGATTACAAGACAGTAATGAAGCAAGTTGAGGGCCTTAGGGTCTACAACGCACGTCTAGAGCGTCAGATTGCTAACCAGGAGCGTCGAATCGCTGACATTGATCAGTCCATTTCAGATGCTGCTGTTATCCAGCGGCAGATTCCACCACTGGTAACTCGCATGCTCGATGGCTTGGATCAGTTCATAGGTCTGGACATGCCCTTTGACCTTGATACACGCGAGGGCAATATCGAAGCAGTTCGCGCTAACCTTGACCGGTCGGACGTAACGTCCGCCGAGGCGTTTCGTCAGGTATTAGAGCTTTACTCGATCGAACTTCAATACGGTCGAGGTATCGAATCTTACCCAGGCACAATCGATGTTGATGGTGCAGATCGTGAGGTGGATATGCTCCGCATAGGCCGTGTTGCGCTTATCGCCCAGACCACGGACGGTGCCGAAACACTTGCGTGGAACAACGACATTCGTGACTGGGAGGTACTATCGTCAGCAGATTACTCAGCGGCGGTTCGCAAGGCCGTTCGCATCGCCAAGAAGCAGGCGACAATCGAACTCTTGAATATGCCTATCGCGGCACCGGAGGCCAACTAAGATGAGTGCTAAGTTTTTGAAAGCTGCGACCCTAGTGGTGTTGGCTTTGTTTACCAGCGTTGCGATAGCACAGGATGATGCGGCCGCGACAGATGTACCGGCAGGCCCCACCCCGCAGGAAGTGGCTGCTCAGAATATGAGCGATCTCCTAAACCTGGTAAAGCAGGGTCGGTCCCGCGCATCTGCAGAGAACCGTGCCCGCGAGCAGCGATTTGCACAAGATAAAGCGAATCAGCAGTCAGAACTCAATCGTGCTGAGCGGGAGCGCGCCGCTGAAGAGCGGCGTTCAGCCCGCCTTGAGAAGCAGTTTGAGGACAATGAGCTATTGATTGCTGCTAAGCAGGAGCAGCTCAAAGAGCGATTAGGTACGCTGGCAGAGCTGTTTGGTCATTTGACGGCAGCGTCGGGCGATTTGGCCTCGAATATCGAGGTGTCGCTTGTCAGCTCAGAATACCCAAATCGTGAAGGCTTCTTGAAGGGCCTGATTGCCAAGATGACTGGTTCTGATCAGCTTCCTCAGATCGAAGAGATTGAGCGAGTCTGGTCTGAAATGACGAATGAAATCATTCAGCAGGGCGTGGTATCGCGCTTCACTACGGATGTCGCAACGCCGTCGGGTGAAATTGCGAGCCGCGAAGTGGTTCGTGTTGGTGCATTCAATATCATCGACGCTAGCGGTAATTACTTATCTTACGGCAATGAGAAGCTCGCCGAGCTTCCACGTCAGCCCGGCGGTGGCGCCGTTGCCAACGCGGCCACATTAGCGGATGCGACCAACGGACTGAGCCAGTTTGGCATTGACCCAACCGGTCCTACGGGCGGCTCGTTCCTCGCCGCGATTATCGATACACCAACGCTTGAAGAGCGCTGGCACCAAGGTGGATACGTTGGTTACGCAATTACCGCAGTGGGTGCGTTTGCTTTCTTGCTGGCACTCTTACGCGTTGTTGTTCTCACAGGTATGGGCGCTGCTGTAAACAGCCAGCTCAAGTCGGGTGAAGCGAAAGACAATAATCCATTAGGCCGTGTATTGCTGGTAAGCCAGGAGAATCCAAATATCGATACAGAAACCCTCGAGCTGAAGATGGCCGAGGCAGTTTTGCGAGAGACACCCAAGCTCGAGTCGGGTTTGACGCTCCTGAAGATCATTGCCGCGGTAGCGCCGCTCATGGGTCTCTTGGGCACAGTGACCGGTATGATCATCACTTTCCAGGCGATCACCATCTTTGGTGCGGGCGATCCCAAGGCAATGGCTGGCGGTATTTCTAGTGCCTTGGTGACAACTGTTCTGGGTTTGTTGGTTGCGATTCCAACCGTTCTGTTGCACACCGTGGTTAACGGCAGAGCGCAGAAGATCATCCACATTCTCAACGAGCAGGCGATGGGTATCGTGGCGGAGCGCGCTGAGACGGCGGGTAGCTAAGCAGCAAATCGTACGGAGAGTAAAAGGCAATGGAATTACTCGGCGGTATACTCGCGTTCATGGAGAAAGGCGGTGATGTATTGTGGTTAATTGCTGCCCTCGTCTTCTTTATGTGGATGCTGATCATTGAGCGCTTTATCTACTTCCTAGGTGGTGGCTGGAAGGCTGATCGCATCAGTGCGATAGACGCCTGGGAAGGGAGAGCGGAGCGCCAGTCATGGAATGCCAAACAAATACGTTCGAAGCTTCTGTCTGAAAGCCGTGGCGTGATAAACGACAACATGGGGTTGATTGCAACTTGCGTTGCTTTGTGCCCCTTACTCGGTCTGCTGGGAACAGTGACCGGTATGATCGAAGTGTTTAACGTGATGGCCGTAACGGGTGGTGGAGACGCGAAGTCGATGGCGGGCGGTGTTGAAAAGTCGACCATTCCAACGATGGCGGGCATGGTTGCGGCACTATCAGGCCTATTCGCTAATACGCAACTTCAACGCATCGCGACGCGAGAGCAGCAGCTTCTTCAAGATCAAATGACATCTGACCACTAATGGGTGGTCAGTTGAGGGCCCGGTAAGTGAGAAAAATAGGTAAACAGCAGGATCAGGATGGTGCGGAGATTGATTTAACGCCCATGCTCGATGTGGTTTTTATCATGCTGATCTTCTTTATTGTTGTTGCCTCTTTTATCAAAGAGGCAGGCATTGAAGTCAACCGACCTGACGATAATCAGCCACAAGATCCAAACGACGCGGTCAGTATTGTTGTTGAGGTCGCTTCGGACGGTCAGATCTGGATGGAAAATCGTCGCGTCGATGTTCGAGCTGTGCGGGCGAATATTCAGCGGCTGCTTGCCGAGGACCCGGAGGCGCCTGTAACAGTCAAGGTGGAGAAAGGCGCCAAGTCTGGCGTAGTTGTTGACGTTGCGGACGCCGCAAGAGAAGCGGGTGTTGGTGTCGTTAACTGGGCAAGTGATAAGGGGTAGTAAGGCATGAGTTTACGTGACCGAGCGGGAAGCCCATCTGCCGCCTCCCAACAGGAAGAAAACCAAATTGATTTGACGCCCATGTTGGACGTCGTGTTCATCATGTTGATTTTCTTCATCGTGACGTCTTCCTTTGTGAAGGAACCGGGTATCGAGATCTTCAAGCCGCAAGCCGCAACGACAGAGGCTTGTGAGCGGGGCACCATCATCTTTGCGGTTGATACGCGTGGTGATATTCATTACAACAAGAACAAAGTACCTCTCGATCGTATTCTGCGTACTGCTGAAGCGGCTAAAAAAGAGGCGCCACAGGCAAATATAGTTATTCAAATCGACCGAGAGACACCGGCGTTTGCAGTAGAAGAGTTGATTGACACGGTTCGCCCTGTTCTCACCGCTCCGCCTTGTATCTCGACTGACGAGGCTTAAAAGACATGCCAGCAACACTGCGATCAATTTTCGGAGCGGCTATCGCTGTCCCTATCGCTATTGGACTTTTTTACATTATGCAGGCGTTGGTCACTCGCGACTTTCAGCAGGAGACTGTTAAGGCTAGGAAAATCGCCGATATCGTTGTTCCCAACAAGGTCATTGAGACTAACTTGAAAGAAGTCCTTCCGGAGAAAGTGGAAGACCCTGATGAGCCACCGCCCGATATGGAGCCGTTGGATTTTGATACGGATCTCGATATGAGCACGGCGAACATGGCACCGACAGTTGCCGTCAACGTGAGTATCAACGCATCGGGCTTGTCCTCGGGTGATGGTGAATACCTGCCTATCGTTAAGGTCGCACCGATTTATCCACGGCGTGCACAGACCCGAGGTATTACCGGTTATTGCATTGTGACCTACACTGTGACATCGACAGGTGCGATCCGTGATCCTTACGTTGAAAACGAATCTGATTGTTCACCGAAGGGCATTTTTGAGCGTGCTTCACTCAAGGCAGCACTCAAATTTAAGTACAAGCCACGCGTGGTTGACGGTCAGGCTATTGAAGTGGCGGGCGTTCAAAACAAGTTTACTTACGAGCTAGAGGGAGGTCGTTGATCATGCATTTGGTATCCAAGCTCCTCCGTCAATTAGTTGTTTTTGGTTTTGCAGCGAGCCTCTCGCTGGCACTACTTGTAGTTGCCGATCAGGCCTTCGATGCAGGTTTTGTGCCGACTGCCGCCGCGCAGGATGCCCCCAAGAAGGAGCGAGAGACGCGTAAGACCCCTGCGCTGCGTAACAATATTTATGAAAAACTTGCCGAAGCTCAGACGTTTGCAGAGGCAAAGCAGTACGCGGAAGCGGAAGCAGTGCTCAATGACATGCTGGATGCCACCAGTAAGAAGAGCAAGCTCAATCGCTATGAACTAGCAAACGTTTATAACACGTATGCCTACCTTCGCTATGCAGTCGAGGACTACGATGACGCGCTGGATTACTATCAAAAAGTTATTGATCAGCGGCCTGAGATTCCGCTGGCGCTTGAGATCAATACGCTGTACACAGTCGCGCAGCTCTACTTCCTTCAGGAAAACTGGCAGAAAGGTATCGACACGTTAAAAACCTGGATGTCGGTGACTGACACACCCAGTACAAATGCGTATGTGTTGCTCGCAAATGGTTATTTCCAGCTCAAGGACTACGATAAGAGCCTTTCGAATATCCAAATCGCTATTGATCGAGAGAAAGCC
>CACMGJ010000032.1 GCA_902613175.1 Halieaceae bacterium
CTACGTTCCAGTTGGCAAATGTATCCCCTCGCTTATAGGTACCCTCGCTTGGCATAACTACCGCGTAAACATCGCTACGATTGACTACTCGGTCGACAGGCAGTTTCTTTAACTCGCCCATTACGGTTTTGTTATAGCTGTTGGCACCCATCGCCGAGGCATGGCTATCAAACAAATGCCAGTAGTAGAGCTCGCCGGGCTTGTAGTAGCCGCCAGATGCAAGGCAAATACCACCAACACCGGCGCCTACAGACTTTGCAATTGCTTCGCCGGAGGACTTTGTCCACTCCGCGTAAGCCATAGGGTCGCCAGTATTAACTGTCAGAACAGTCATAGCGGGCGTTGCTAAAGCCGCAGCAGAAAACAATGCACTTAAACCGGCAATTGGAATTACTCTCTTTTTCATGGTGCTTCTCCTAAACGAATTGCGAGGCAAAATTGCACTCTCCCTAGGTATAGGAGCTGGCGGTCAAAACACCAAAAATAAATTAGACGGTCCTCGTGTATGCCCGTGGTGTTAACCAAAACATGTTTTGAGTCTCTGTTACTGACTCTCGGTTAACTTCACATCGAAGCTCAATGTTTTACCCGCACGCAGCGTCGTTATCGTAACGGTATCGCCTACACGGTGCTTTTCCATGGCGGACAGAAAATCTTCGTTACTTCGAACTTCCTGCCCGTCAAGGCTGGTAATGATGTCGCCCAACATGATGTCGTTGCGACCAACTCGACTCGCGCCAATCATCCCGGCTCCATCGGCAGGGAAGCCACGATAAGTGCGAACGATGGGGACGCCTTCGATGTTGTTGCGACGAATCCACTGGTCCGACGCGCGCTCAATACCCAAGATCGGGCGTAGTATTTTTCCGTACGCGATGAGCTGAGGTACCACTTCCCTAACGGTGTTAACGGGAATGGCGAAGCCGATACCTGCACTGGCGCCGCTGGGCGAATAAATAGCGGTGTTCACACCAATTAATTGACCTAGGGAATTAAGCAGAGGGCCTCCGGAGTTTCCGGGATTAATGGCTGCATCGGTTTGTATGACGCCCCTAATCTGACGTCCGCTAGGAGACTGAATTTCTCTGCCCAAGGCGCTGACAACACCCACCGTCAGGGTGGTGTCGAGGCCAAACGGGTTGCCAATAGCGAGCACCTTCCGGCCCACGGAGAGCTCGGACGAATCGCCGAGCGGCAACTCCACAAGCCCTTCAGGGGGATCTAGAAGTCTGAGCACAGCAAGATCGCGCTCAGGCGCCAAGCCGACAACCTGTGCCTCGAATTCGCGCTGGTCGCTCAAGGACACGGTCAGCCGGTTGGCCCTCGCGACAACATGGTAGTTGGTGACAATCAAGCCGCTGTCATCCCAGACGAAACCTGAGCCGGCGCCCTGAGGAATTTCCATGACATTCAAGCTGAACATTTGCCGCCTGAGCGCGGTTGACGTCACATAAACAACGGAAGGGCTGGCGTTACTGAAGACTTCAGTCGTATTGGCTTCGTCGTCAGTGGCAAAGCTCAAGTAGCCGACGCTGTCGGTTGCCTGAGATGGTAAGACGAAGAACAGCTGGCCGAACAGAAGAGCAAGGCCAGCGAGGGTCCTCGCCATGACCTGCTTGATCATCGGTTTTGAAGAGCCTCGATACGCTTGTCCAAGGGCGGATGCGAGGAGAACAACTGACCGAATTTTGAGCCACCTGGTCGAATACCGAAAGCAGTGAGTTCTCCCGGTAGATCTGAAGGTGTGTTCATTTCGCTTTGAAGGCGGCGCAATGCTGCCGTCATATGTGCCTTGCCGGCGAGATGAGCGCCAGCAGCATCGGCGCGGAACTCACGGTAGCGCGAGAACCACATGACAATCATGCTCGCGAGGATGCTGAGTAAAATTTCGGCGATGATAGTACCCACCCAATAGCCGATACCCAGTCCCCGCTCATTTTTGAACACGACTCGGTCCACTGTGTGGCCGATCACTCGTGCGAAGAACATGACAAAGGTATTCACGACACCTTGGATCAAACTCAGCGTAATCATATCGCCGTTGGCCACGTGGCCAATTTCATGCGCCATGACTGCCCTGACTTCTTCGGATTTGAAGCGCCGTAGCATGCCGCTACTCACGGCAACAAGCGCATTGTTTCGATTCCAGCCAGTGGCAAAGGCATTTGGCGCATCGGATGGGAAGATACCTACCTCGGGCATACCAATACCTGCGTTGTCTGCCAGTTGCCGCACGGTTTGAACCAGCCATTCTTCGTCCCGGTTTGAGGGGGTCTCAATAATGCGCGTGTCTGTGCTTCGCTTTGCCATCCACTTTGAGATGAAGAGCGAAATCAAAGAACCGCCCATACCAAACAGGGCACAGAATACGAGGAGCGCATTGAAATCGAGCCCCACACCGTTAGCCTCGAGGAAACTGTCAAAGCCTAATAGACGCCAGACAGTACCAACCACAATGACAACCGCTAGGTTGGTTAGCAGAAAAAGCAGAATACGCATTTAGTATCTCCGAAGAAAGATGGCTTATAAGTCATACGTGGAGACGTTGGACCGGGTTTTCAACCTCGGGTTCCACAATTTCATCATCCGCCTCGTCAAATCCAGGCAATGGCACTTGGCTCAGTTCCAGCTTCGGCAATTTCCCGTCCTTGAGCTGTACTTCAGAAATCTCAGCCCGCAGTCCGAAATCCTTCGAGCTCAGTTCGAATACCGTATTACTTGCCTCGTCGCGGTGATTGTATCGGGCAACACGGGCGCGATCTGACCCGTCGACCCATTCTTTGCCGCGTCCCCAATAGTGCCCATCTTGATTTTTGAGGATGAAGTTTCGCTCCACAATCGGCGGTTCCTTATTCAATACTCGGCAGTCAGTCGTTCAGCAGAATGTCTTTGGCTTGATTGATTTTTGCAGCGAGAAAGTCATTACCGCCACGATCGGGGTGAAGTTTTTGGATGAGACTTCGGTGTGCCGCGATAATTTCTTCTTCCGTTGCACCCTCGGTCAGACCCAATGTCGCTAAGGCTTCTGCTCTCGAGCTATCGGCTGCTGCCTCACGTTGTGCCTCGCTTCGCTCTTCTTCCGCCTCATTAGCCTGCTGCGTTCGCTGATCAATGTAGGCCCGCAGCAACTCTGCGGACTCCTCATCTGATGTTTGATAATGCTCCAGTAAGCCCTCGAGTTCGTTTATCGAGAGTTCAGATAGCAACCAACCTTTGTGCGGCCCTTCTATGATCTCACCCTCGATGAGGCCACTCGCGTGATCCAGAGTGGCTGAAAGGTGATCGGTTTGAATGGCCGACTGACCTTGTTGCGCAGTTTGCTGCTGTCGTAGCTTATTGAGAAAAGGCAAGACACGCATGACCCAAGGGAGCACTTGTCTCAGGAATACAAACGCACCCGTGATCGCAGCGCCCAGCCAATGCATACGACCTGTGGCTGTAAGAAAAATGACCGTGACCACCGCCAAACCAATAAAAAACTTGATGTAGCCCGATCGTTGCTTGTGTGGAGGCAAGTGTCGGATGCGCCATAGGTAGGAGATGGCGATAGCGGCAAGAGCAATGACGATGACGACTCGAATCACGATGATGTCCTTTTAAACCGGCGTTACGCTCGTTCAGCGAGTAAGCGAGTCTGCTGAACAACTGCGCTACGAGGATATTTTGTTGAGCAGTAGTTTATCACTTTCGCGCCGCGAACCTTGCAGTGCTTTACGTCCCCCTACTACAAATCGCACAGCTGACTTCAACAGCTCCCGTAAGCGATCGCCACTCGCGTCGTCAAGTTGCACATGGGCACCGCCGGACAGAGTCGCCATGGAAGCAAAGCAGCGCGAGGCCGTCGCGTCTCTCCCTTCCTGAAATAGCAGCAAGGGTCGTTTCGCTAGTCGACACTGGACAGCCAGCGCGGTGAGGGTGTCGGGATTCTCCTCGCAGGCATCGCCGATGAAGACAATGGCCTTTATCGAGCTACTACTTTCGAATTCTCCGAGGGCGTGCCGCAGCACACGCTCTAGCTGTGTAACCCCGCCCTGACAATAAACCGCGTTCAGTGCGTCCAGAAGCGGACCTGGCTTGGTCATCCAGGGTGTCGCCTCGAATTCCATCAGGCCTCGAAAGTAACAGAGCTGCAGTGCAAAGGTTGCATCCTCGGTTGCTACATCGAACAGAGCCTGATGCATCGTCCGTGCGACATGCCAGGTTGGTTCTCTTGAAGCGGTCGCATCGAGAGCAAAAATGAGGCGATTTTGCGCATCGGCTACGCGTTTGAGCGCACGCGCCTTACTGACGAATGCAGCCACGCTTCGAGGTTTGTTTGCTATTTCCTTGTTAATACTAGAGCCCTCTGCCGTCGGGTATCGGGCTGATGGTAGCTGACTAGCGCTCGTTGAGAAGCCCCTGAGCCTCGAGCTCCTTGAGGTAGTGCTGACGCGTCTGCAGCTCGACAATGGCCGATTGGACGTCGATCTCGCTTTTGAACCGATGCTCTGCCACAGCAATAGCAAGCAGTTTTCGGCTCGACAGGTTGCTTGCCGGCGTTTTGGTTGATCTGTTGGGTATGGATACTGCAATTGCCATTCTAAATTCCCCCTCGGCTTACCATCTGTCTCAGCCGATGCACTTTTTTGCCTATGTTTTGAAGATTAGACCCGTTTTATGACAAAAGTTCAGCGCTATACTACGATTTAATGAATTTTTTGTTTCTGGGGTTTCATCATGGACATCATGGATATTCGACGAAAACATGCCTTACCTTCAGCGGAGGACGCCCTCCCTGGACGCGAGTTTGCGATGCCGGTTACCCATAATCACACAGTGCTTGGGACACCGGTGATTGGACCCTTTGCTAAAACCCTTGAAACCGCACAGTTCGGTCTCGGGTGTTTTTGGGGCGCTGAACGTGTCTTCTGGAAGGTCTCTGGCGTTTACACCACAGCAGTTGGGTACGCTGCCGGGTACACACCCAACCCCACCTATCAAGAAGTGTGTACCGGCCAGACGGGGCACAATGAAGTCGTGCTCGTGGTTTTTAACCCTACGCTTGTCAGTTATGCCGATCTGCTCCGAGTTTTTTGGGAGAGCCATGACCCAACTCAGGGTATGCGCCAAGGCAATGACTGGGGAACACAATATCGATCGGGCATTTACACGTATTCAGATGCCCAGGCCCAGGCAGCACAAGTCAGTCGGGAGGAGTACGACCACCGACTCAAAGCGGCGGGCTACAGCGGCATCACGACTGAGATTCAAGCGGCAACTGAGTTCTACTATGCCGAGGAGTATCACCAGCAATATTTAGATAAAAACCCGGCGGGTTATTGCGGTATTGGCGGCACCGGTGTGGCCTGCGGTATTGGCACGGGTGTCACGGCCTAAGCCAGTAACTGCGAACGCAAAGCTCGATGGCTTGGTTGAAACCGACCCCGACTCAGTAAAGATCTCGAGCGAGTACAGCACAAACGGCCGTATCGACGCTCATGATGCGGTTGCCAAGATGTGCAACCGTCGCACCCAGCGACTGCGCCAAGTTAATTTCGTAGTCGATAAAACCACCCTCTGGCCCAACGAGCAGACAGCGCTTTTTCCCGTCTTCGGTTTGCAGACGATGCTCACCACTGGGGTGTGCTATGACAAGGTCGCGCTCGGCTGCGACGCTCGATAACGAGTCTTCCATAAACGGCTTGAAGCGCCGGTGTTCGGTAACGAGTGGAAGTATCGTGTCGCCCGCCCGCTCTAAACCTTGAATCAGGGCCGCTTCTACCTTGCTTGTTTGTAGGTACGGTGATTGCCAGAAGCTTTTCTCGACGCGGTAAGAATGGATGAGATGAAGCTCATCAACGCCAAACTCGGCCACCGTGCGCAGTATTTGTCTAAGCATCTTTGGGCGTGGTAGGGCCAGCACGAGTCGCGTCGGGTGGCGCGCTGGGGGCACGTCAGTCAACGCTACCTCAAGTTGCACCGTCGTTTGGTCAATAGCGGTGACGGTGCCGATGCCCTTGTGGCCGTTAATCAAACCAACGCGGAGTATTTGTCCTAACGCAGGCTGAATGACGCTAATAATGTGTTGCGCCCGATAGTCACTCAGACAGACCGATTGACCGCCAGTCCAATCGCTTTCTCGCAGCAAGATAATGTTCATGGTTGCCGGTTTACGCTGTCCAGAGGTCGTAATCGTCGGCATCGAGGACACGTCGATTAACGATATCTCCCGGCTTCAGATTTGCGGCATCGGCAACGTAGACAACACCGTCGATTTCTGGCGCGTCGCCTTTAGAGCGACCTACAGCACCATCTGCCTCGATCTCATCGATCATTACATCGATCGATTGTCCGACTTTCTGTTGCAGACGTTCAGCGCTGATTTCCTGTTGCAGTGCCATGAAGCGGTGCCAACGCTCCTCCTTGACATCTTCAGGTACCGGATTTTCCAGTTCATTGGCGGTGGCGCCCTCAACGGCGGAGTATTTGAAGCAACCCACTCGGTCCAGCTTTGCCTCTTGTATGAAGTCCACAAGCTCGTTGAACTCGCTTTCCGTTTCACCGGGAAAGCCGACAATGAAGGTTGAGCGCAGCGTGATGTCTGGGCAAACCGATCGCCATGACTTTATTCGATCGAGCGTCTTCTCTGAGGCGGCGGGCCGCTTCATTCGTTTTAATACGGTTGGACTGCCGTGCTGAAGCGGTATATCTAGGTAGGGCAGGACCTTGCCCTTAGCCATTAACGGAATGACCTGATCAACGTGTGGGTACGGGTAAACATAATGTATCCGCACCCAGGCACCTAAATCACCAAGGGCGGTGGCGAGGCTTTGCATATTGGTTTTGAGAGGACGGCCGTCCCAAAAGTCGGTTTTGTATTTTAAGTCGACCCCATAGGCGCTGGTGTCCTGCGATATCACGAGCAGCTCTTTAACCCCTGAACGAACCAATTGCTCGGCTTCGCGCATTACGTCACCAATAGCGCGGCTCAATAGATCGCCACGCAGACTTGGGATGATGCAAAAGCGGCAACGATGATTGCAGCCCTCGGAGATCTTCAAATACGCGTAGTGACGCGGGGTTAACTTGACTCCCTGCGCAGGAATAAGGTCGATCTTTGGATCAGGGGTGTGTTGGTTGGGTAACACTCGTCGGACTTCCGATAAAACTTCCTCATAGGCCGCGGGACCCGTGATGCCGAGTACTTTTGGGTGACGCTCGAGGACTAAGTCTGCCTGTTCACCACCGCCCATGCAGCCCGTCACCAGAACGCGGCCATTCTCTTCAAGTGCCTCGCCAATCGCGGCCAAAGACTCCTCTTTAGCGCTATCGATGAAGCCACAGGTGTTCACAATGACAACGCCTGCGTCCTCATAGTAAGGGGACACCTCGTAACCATCGAATCGCAATTGCGTCAGGATGCGCTCTGAGTCAACGAGTGCTTTTGGGCAGCCCAAAGAGACAAAGCCAACTTTTTGCGGGTGGGGCATGACGATCAGTCCGAGAAAAACGCGGTAGTTATTGTCTCACAGCGTGAGGTTTCGTTCGCTACCGAAGGTGCGGACCGGTACTAGTCCACGCAATCGCTTGAGTAAATCCTCGGCTTCATCTTTACTGAGGAATTCCCCCAAGCTGGTCCTCGTTTCTCTGTTGTGAAGCCAAAGCGCCGGTCCTTCCCATTGGTTTTTTGCTGTAATGACATTTAGCGCCGTGTCATCACGCTCCCAAACCCAGGTTTTTTTCGGCACAAAGTAGCCCTTCTCAATCTTGACGTTACTGTCCGAGACGGTCACGACCTGTCGGTATTCAAGATTCCAGTTTACGTAATACAGCGCTGCGGATAGCGCGATGAGTTCGGCGCCTGCAAACGGGAGTATCGGCCAGGCTCCGAGAAGCGTGAAACCAATCGCTGCGCCCAGTGACGGAATGGATATGGCAATCAGCACGCAGAGGTTGGCGCGCCAGGTCGAGCTTTTATTCGGCTTGACCACAATGACTCTGGCGTCGTTCTCTGTAAATTCGTCAATCACATCGCTTCCCTACGGTGCGGTACCACTTACGTTTGTACGCTAAACGGTATCGACGAAAAGGCCCAAAGCCAATCGCCTGTTGAGGGCGCGCACAACTTTAGTCGCGTTGCATGAAGTAGCAGGCGATCGGAAGCTTCCAATGCTTCGGAATGGGCGTACATATCACAGCCGATAATCGGATGTCCCACAGACTGCATGTGGATGCGCAACTGATGCGAGCGGCCTGTCACGGGTTTAAGTTTGATCAGGCTTCGGTTGTTACCTCGCTTCCATACCTCAAAATGGGTCAGTGCATGTTTGCCGCGCTCCTCACAGATGATTTGTTTAGGTCGGTTTGGCCAGTCCGTTGCGATGGGTAATTCGATTGAGCCTCTGTCCTCTGCTAGCTCTCCCCACACAATCGCTGTGTATTCCTTCTCGATCTGACGTCTCTGGAATTGCCGAGCCAGCTCGGAGAGGCTTTCGCGGCGTTTTGGGACCACCATGAGACCCGACGTATCGAGATCGAGACGGTGCACGGCTTGCACATCGGGGTATCGAGGTAGCAGCCGTCTAATTAAACTATCGCGATTGAGTGGGTGTCTGCCGGGGACGCTGAGTAAATGATGTGGCTTGTCGACCAGCAGTAGGTCCGTGTCCTCGTAAATCAGGCGGATAGGCGCTTGGCTGTGTGGAACGAGATAGGGTGGTAGTTCGTCGATGGCCTCGGTGGGCTTAGCTGGTTCGCTCACTCGGAGGCCCTAGCGGCCAGCGCCTCTATGTAGCGTTTGACGCTCTCTGCAAATCCAAACCGCAGCGCATCTACTGTCAGTGCATGTCCAATAGACACCTCAAGCAAGTATGGGATGGTGAATTCTGGGAGATTCACTAAATTCAGATCGTGTCCGGCGTTTACGCCCAGGCCTGCGGCATGTGCTGCGGCTGCAGACTGAGAGAACCGATCGAGTACCTGCGTGTAATCGCCTGCGGCAAACGCTACGGCATAGGATTCGGTATATAGCTCCACACGGTCGGCGCCTATCGCTGCTGCCAAGGCCATATCTTCGGGCTCCGGATCCATGAATAAACTGACGCGGCAGCCCCAGTCTTTTAGCTGAGCGATAATGGGTGCTAGTCGATCACCATCTTTGCGCAGGTCGAAGCCATGATCTGATGTAAGTTGGGCATTGCCATCAGGCACGAGAGTCGCCTGCGCTGGACGCGTCGCCTCGATCAAAGCCATAAAGCCCGGGTAGTCAGAGACCCCCGCTCGATCACTGGTCATGGGATCGGCGAAGGGATTGCCCTCAATATTGAATTCGCCATCGACGGACTGCGCTAAAGCAAGGCAATCGCTGACACGAATATGTCGTTGATCGGGCCGTGGATGCACCGTAATGCCGCCTGCGCCTGCCGCAACAGCAGCGGCGGCAAATTCGACTGGCGACGGAGACGTCGTGTCGCGCGAGTTCCGAATCAGGGCGACTTTGTTCAGATTAACGCTGAGAACTGTCATGGTGATACGCGCGTCACCCTCAGAAGTACAATTGGATCCAGTGGTACGTTCTGCAACGGCATCTGGCCTTTATCCGTCATACCCACAGCGTTGCCTGTGGGCGTGGACGCCATGAAATCGACAATGCGCATGCCTGTGATCACCTCACCAAAGACCGTGTATCCAGGTTTGAAAGGTGTCCAGTCGAGTCGAGGGTTGTTGCGCTGATTGATGAAAAACTGGCTGCCAGCGGAATCCGGATCGCTGGTCCGCGCCATAGCCAAGGTGCCCCGATCATTGTGCACCCGGTTTTTCGACTCATTAATGACTTTACGCTCGGTTTTCTTCTGCTTTAGATCAACATCAAAGCCGCCGCCTTGAACCATAAAGTTGTCAATAATTCGATGAAAAATCGTGTTTTCGTAGAAGCCTTCATCCACATGAGCAAGAAAGTTCTCGACTGTTTTTGGGGATTTATCAGCAAACAGCACAACAGTGATATCGCCCTCACTGGTTTCAAGCTTAACGATAGGGTTTTCTGCCAGCGCCGATGAGCTCAGAAGAATCAGGGTCAGACTCAGAAAGTGCTTTACGAGTGTATTGAGAGTGGTCACGTCGGTATCCTTTAGCAGTTATCGCCAACCGTCATCGCGTCGGCGTTTGACAGTGAGTCGAGGGATAAGCAATGCGATAAAAATGCCTGCGAGTAAAGACAGCACGCCCTCGAGGCGTTGATTGCTCGCCACGCGATCTTCCAGACGCGCATTTTCCAGTTTGAGCAGGTCGTTGCGTGCGCTCGTGTCCTGCAACTTGCCAGTCAACTCTTTGGTCAATTGGTCGAGCTGAATCCCATTGGCCGAGATGCGTTTGATCTCGGCGAGCTCAGCACGTGTTTCCGTGAGTGCTGTTGCGGTTGAACTTATATCAGAGTCGCGGGAGGTTAATTGCCCCATTGCCTCATCGAGGTCTTGCTGAAGCGTCGCCACCCGTTCTCGACTGGCTTCGAGTTCAGCCTCCAGTGCATTGAGCTGATTCGCGCGAGGTATGTCTGATTGCAGGTACTGTGCCCTCAGGTAGCCGCGTGTGCCGCCTCGGGTCTCTACTTCGGCCCAAACACCATCCTCAGTAGTCCCGTAGTAGGTCACCTCGGTGCCTGAGGGAAGGCCTTTATTGACGATTCGATAGTCGCCACCAGGACCTGTGCGAATCGGGGTAAAAATAAGGTCCGTCACGTAGCGCGTATCGCTCTTTGTGGGTGCATCGCTGGCTTCCTGCGACAGTACTATTGCCGACATCACTGTCGCCAAGCTACTGAGCAAAGTTAATCCAATAATTCGCATAGTTTGATTGCCCCCAAAAGGCCTTAAAAGGTTTTTGTTGTCTCGTTGTCGTCGGTGCTGTCGTCGTCTTTTAAGTAAGATCCCATGATAACGCCAATCATCACCGCCCAAAGTATGGTGAACAGTACCGCGGACCAAAGCTTGAACGAGACCCAAGTATCCATTGAGAAGTTGTAGGCCACGTAAAGATTAACAGCGCCCACCATGAAGAAATGACAGGTCGATACCACGGTCACCCGAGTCCACACGTGGTTAGGCATCTCGATCTCATCTGGCAGTAATTCCTGGAAGAAGCATTTGCCTCTGGTCACATGCCAAATGACGTAAACACCGGCCAGCGCCCAGTTAAACACGGTGGGTTTCCAGAAAATAAACACGGGATCTCTCAGTAAGACCGTCGCGCCGCCAAAGACGATAACGGCGGCGGCAACACCCAGCAATCGCTTTTCAACTGAACCCCACACCAGCTTGACGATAAGTATCTGCAGTATCGTCGCAAGGATTAGGGCGATGGTGGCTGTGTAGATGCCATCAAAGGTGTATTCCCAGCTGCCAAGGTTTAGCGTCGTACCTGATATTTGGAAGACGATGACAAAAATGATCAGCGGTAAGAATTCTAGGAGTTGCTTCATCTTGGCTCTGGTACCATAGGACTCTGTATTCATTACGAGCCGTTCAGGCTGCAAGTGTAGTAATTGTGATCGTTGACTTCCACACTCATTCTCTCGCATCCGATGGCGCTTTGGCGCCGATGGAGCTGTTGCGGCGTGCGAAGGCGGCCGGCGTTCGGCAATTTGCGCTGACTGACCACGACACCACGGCGGGGTACCTCTCGGTCAGACACACGACTGAAGCCGACGAGGTAGGGCTTATTTCGGGAGTCGAATTGTCCTGCCGGTGGGCCACCACGACGGTGCATGTTGTGGGACTGAATTTTGATGCCGACGCACCGGAAATGGTCGCAATGGTCGAACAGTTGACGCAGGCTCGTGAGGAGCGAGCCGAGCAGATTGCGAAGCGTCTAGCGGGCTTCGGTATAGATGGTGCTTTGGAGGGCGCCAAAGCGATTGCAAACGAGAGTCAAATTGGGCGACCGCATTTTGCCACCTGGATGGCAGAGGCGGGTGCCGTGGATTCGGTAACCGAGGCGTTTGATAAGTATCTGGGTGCTGGGAAAATAGGGGATGTCAAAATGTTCTGGCCACCTTTGAGTGGCATAGTGCAGGCGATTACTCGCGCAGGTGGTGTGGCGATTCTCGCTCATCCGCTGAAATATCGACTGACAGGCATGAAGCTTCGCGCGCTGATCAACGATTTCAAAGCAGCGGGTGGGGGCGCAATCGAGGTGTTGAACGGTCGTCAGCCCGAGACTGATCTAAAACGGTTAAGTCAGCTAGCTGAAGGCAACGGATTGATGTGCTCTGTCGGATCCGATTTTCATCGGGATTTCGAGTATGGTCCCAAGCTCGGTATCGATGTCGAACGCTTACCCAATGGCGCTTATGTCTGGGATGCATTGGAGGCTTCAGCATGAGCCAGTTTTTTTCAATACATCCAGAGACGCCGCAAGGGCGATTAATCAATCAAGCGGTGGAGATTCTCCAGTCTGGGGGCGTGATTGCTTATCCAACCGACTCTGCTTATGCCCTTGGCTGTCTTCTCGATAACAAGTCGGGTGCAGAACGCATCAAGCAGATTCGTAAGCTGGAAGATGACCACAACTTCACACTGGTATGCCAGGACCTATCGGAGCTGTCGCGTTACGCGCGGGTCGATAATGCGGCGTACCGGCAAATAAAGCATTCAACGCCCGGGCCTTACACCTTTATTTTCGAGGCCAGCAAGGAAGTGCCGCGCCGTTTGATGAATCCAAAGCGCAAAACCATTGGTTTGCGTGTTCCGGATAATGCTATTGCTCAAACGCTTCTAAGGGAGCTGGGCGAGCCCCTCATGTCGGCGACGCTTTTGCTGCCCGGAGATGACTATCCGCTCAGCGATCCGTACGATATACGCACGACGCTCGAGCGTGGTGTTGATTTGGTGATTGATGGCGGTTACTGCGGTATAGACCCTACGTCGGTGATCGATATGAGTGGCGACGAAACACAAGTTCTGAGACAGGGCTTGGGTGATACGACAGACTTTGCTTAGCTCCTAGGATTGACGTGACAGATACGAACGACAACATGACTCAGGACACGGTTGACCCCCAACATGGTTCCGACAGTAGGGCCAATGAAGGCGCGCCTGAGGCTTTGTTGCGAGTCTCCTCGGCCGTTGAAAAGCGTATGGGTCAACCGCAGCAGGAGGAAATGCCGTTTGCCGTTGTGCAAGGTGAGGCACTTACCGAGTTGCCAAAAGACTTGTACATTCCGCCTCGGGCACTCGAGGTCTTTCTCGAGGCCTTTGAGGGGCCGCTCGATTTACTGCTGTATCTAATTCGCCGCCAAAACGTCGATATTTTAGATATCGATATCGCGGTAATTACCGAGCAGTACATGCAGTACGTCGAACTGATGGATGCCATGCAGTTTGAACTAGCGGCGGAATATCTCCTGATGGCTACTATGCTCGCCGAGATCAAGTCACGTATGCTCTTGCCGCGCTCCAATGAAGTGGATGATGACGAGGAAGATCCGCGTGCCACCCTAGTGCGTCGGCTGCAGGAATACGAGCGCTTCAAAAAGGCGGCAGAGGATATGGCAACGCTACCGCGCGTTGAGCGCGATACCTGGGTCGGATCGGCTGAGCCCCCGGTCATGGAGAGCACTAAACCATTGCCCCAGGTGAATCTCCAGGACCTGGTCATTGCGTTTTCAGAGGTCCTAAAGCGCGCAGATCTTTACGAGAGCCATCAGATTAAACGCGAATCCTTATCAACGCGTGAGCGCATGGCTGATGTGTTACAGGCTCTTCAAGAGCAAGAATTTTGTTCCTTTGATTCACTCCACAAGGTGGAAGAGGGCAGGCTGGGTGTAGTGGTGACCTTCCTGGCCATATTGGAATTAATCAAAGAATCTTTGGTGGATATTGTGCAATCAGATGAGTTTGCACCCATCCACATCAAGGCGAGAAGCGAGTAAAGGGGACTATGGGTGATCACGATTTAGTTGAAATTATCGACGGCGCGTTGCTGGCAGCCGGAGACCCTTTGTCCAAGAAGCAGTTGGCGCAGCTTTTTGATGAACTCGATCGACCGTCGACTGCAGATATCACGGCGGCGCTTGCTGAAGTGGCTGAGCGATGCGATGGGCGTGGCTTTGAACTGGCTGAGGTAGCCAGTGGTTTTCGTTTCCAGGTGCGACAAAACCTATCGCCATGGGTCAGCAAACTGTGGGTAGAGCGTCCTGTTCGTTACTCGCGCGCTTTGCTCGAGACCTTGTCATTGATTGCTTACCGTCAGCCAATCACACGGGGTGAAATTGAGGACATTCGTGGTGTTGCGGTATCGAGCAATATCATGAAGAGCTTGCTTGAGCGCGAGTGGGTGAAAGTGGTGGGCCACCGCGACGTGCCCGGCAAACCAGCGATGTATGCCACAACCCGAGAGTTTCTGGATTACTTCAATCTAAAGTCGCTGGACCAGTTGCCGCCTTTGGCGGATGTTAAAGATCTTGAGACCATGACGAGTGCACTGCCTCTTGAGGAGTTTCATGACTCGCGTGGCGAAGAGAATGAACCCCAAGTCCCTGAATCTCAGGGTATTGCGGTCGATTCTGTGCAGGATGAAGAGGCCGTTGATTCAGAATGAGCAAATCAGACACACAGACCGAAAAATTGATCGTGGGTGACGTGGCGGTCAAACCTGATGGAGAGAAACTTCAGAAGGTGCTCGCGCGCATGGGGCTTGGGTCGCGGCGAAAACTCGAGGAGAGCATTCAGGCGGGCGACATTACGGTGAACGGCAAGACCGCAAAGCTGGGTGATCGGGTCGTCGCGGGCGACAAGATCAAGTTCAAAGGACGCCCCGTCGCTAATGATCAGCTCTTGGACAACCGAATTTTGCTTTACCACAAGCCGGTGGGAGAGGTCTGCTCGCGTAAGGACCCCGAGGGGCGAGCAACGGTCTTCGACGGTTTGCCTCACTTAAAATCCGGGCGTTGGGTGTCTGTGGGGCGTCTCGATTACAACACGTCTGGGCTCTTGCTAATGACAACCGATGGTGAGCTGGCCAATGCGCTGATGCACCCGTCGACGCGTGTCGAGCGAGAGTACCTTGTTCGTGTCATGGGTCGCGTTGATGACGCGATGCTGGATCGCTTGAAGTCGGGCGTTGAGTTGGATGACGGTCCGGCACGTTTTACCGATATTCAAGAGGGTGGCAGTGACAGTGAGGGCATCAACCGCTTCTTTTACGTCGTGTTATCGGAGGGACGTAATCGCGAGGTACGTCGCCTCTGGGAGTCGCAAGGGACGACTGTATCTCGGCTCAAGCGTGTTCGCTACGGCGATGTTTTTATTCCCTCGAAGCTCAAAAAAGGGCAGTGGATGGAGTTGAAGCAGCACGATGCTGACGTGGTATACACCATGGCCCAAATGGAGCCTAAGCCCGTCTACCAACCCTCACAGAAGTTGGCTGACAAGCGTGAGCGTCAATCGAAGAAGAGTGGTAAGCACATCGCTAAGAGAAATATGCAAGAACGCAAATCCCAATAACAATGTGCGACGGGCGGGTGTTGATGCGTGCTACTCCTAAATAGGTGCTGTTGATCGTTAGCACACGCAGATCTGAATCAAACCGTACTCTTTACCAGAGGAGAGGCTACTGAGCACTCAGCGCTTCCCCGTTTAGCTGCGCACTCGCATCGCTCATGAGGTACACCCACTCATGGATAATATCTTCTGGACTAGGGTTGGTTGTAGGCGACTCAGCGGGATAAGCAGAGCGCCGCATGGCAGTGTTGACGGCACCAGGGTTAAGGCTGTTAACGCGAATGGTTGATGTAGCGCCAAGCTCTTCAGCAAGGACTTGCATCAAGCCTTCCGTTGCAAACTTCGATACGGCGTAGCTTCCCCAGTAAGCTCGTCCGGTTCTACCGACACCTGAGCTGGTGAAAACAATGGATGCTGAAGGCGCTTGATCGAGGAGAGGTAGCAGGGTCTGTGTGAGCATGAAGCCTGCGTTGACATTCACCTGCATCACATCGTGCCACGTGGCAGCTCGGGTCTGGGCAATGGGTTTTCGATCGCCGAGCAGACTGGCGTTATGCAGCAAACCATCCAATTTAGGCAACGCCTCGCTCAGAGAGCCCGCGAGCGCAACAAAGTCGTCGTGGGTCGCTTTAGCTAGATCCATGGGGAGTAGTGCAGGCTCAGGCGCACCCAAGGCCACGATCTCGTCGTAAAGGGCTTCCAATCGTTCCTCGTTGCGACTGAGGAGCAGCACTTCCGCGCCGTGGCCCGCGAAGGCAAGACTGGCGGCACGGCCGATACCCTCTGACGCACCGGTGACCAAAATGGTTTTTCCCGATAACTCGGATTGCGAGGGAGACCATTCACTAGGAGCGGTAGGCATTACAGTTGATTCCTTATCCACTGACAGAGCGCTTGTGGTGAATCAATACAGAGGTCGGCTCCCCACTGCTCTGGATTATCGTGATCTTCGATGTAGCCGTATTTCACCGCGACGGTGAAGCACCCCGCAGCATTGCCTGATTCGATATCCCGAATGTGATCGCCAACGTAGACCATCGCCTCAGGCGACACATTCAGCTGGGATGCAGCGAGCAGGACCGGTTCTGGATGGGGCTTGGCATGGGTGACATCGCAGGGAGTAACGAGCACGCCTGCCGAGGGCTCGAACGGCATCTCATTCATTAGCGGTTCGGCAAAGCGGCGAAATTTGTTTGTCACTACACCCCATTTCTTACCCGCACTATGAGCCGCTTTTAAAACCGCCACCAACCCATCGTAGGGTTGGGCAGTTGAGCCCAGTAGTTCCTCGTACCAATCGAGGTATTGCTGGCGATACGGCTCCCATCGGGGGTCACCTTCCTCGATACCTGTCGCTTCCGTGACAAGACGCCCTGAGCCGTGGGAGATTAATTTCCGGGCATCATCGAAGGGCTTCTCGCCGCCGCCGAGCTCGATGCAGAGCTTCTGATAGGCCGCGATGAGCTCGCTGGCTGTATCGACCAGTGTCCCATCGAGATCGAAAACGAAGGCGTCGAAGACGCACTGACTCACGCGGGCTTACTCGCTCGAATCATGTAATTCACGGACACATCACCCTCGACGAGTCGGTAATGTTTGGTGATGGGGTTGTAGGTCAGCCCAATCATCGCCTCGACGGTTAGACCCGCGGCGCGCGCCCACCGAGCAAGCTCCGATGGTTTGATGAGCTTGTCGTATTCATGGGTGCCCTTGGGAAGCAAATTGAGTACGTACTCCGCCCCCACGATGGCAAAAAGCCAAGCCTTTGGGTTGCGATTGATGGTTGAAAAGTACAGATCGGCTC
>CACMGJ010000033.1 GCA_902613175.1 Halieaceae bacterium
AGTAAGACCACGATAAGCGTCTAACTTGGCGGCTCTGATGGCGAGGAGACGGCGTTGAGCAGAATTATCGCTTGGTTGTACGTCGATAACAGCATAACCAGTAGCGGTCAAAGTATCTCGCCGTTCAACCATAGGCTCAATAAACGACGCACTGTCGCTCACCTCAGACACTATGGCATTACATCCAATAATAGGGAGCAATAGAAGACTCACGGCGAAGATGCGAAATAAGTACATATCAAAAAGCTCCCTATTTTTCAATGAACGACTCGGTGTAATTGAGGTGATACCAACTCTTCGGTACAAGATACATCGGCATAATTCAGTAAACCTTTAGCTCTGTTGGGGCGCAAACAGTGCGACCAACCCATGACTGGTACGGATATTGCTTAGTACGTCAGGAGCTAAAGCAAAAAGCCTAATTGAGGGACAGTTTGGATACTTTTCTGTCAAATTTTCGACAACTGATGCAACCAATAAGGTTACCTGACCTTCAAAGTGTCGGTGCACCGGCATTAGTCTTAGTTATCTTAGCACTTCTGGTTGTGCCTCTCCCGGCATTTATCCTCGACATTCTGTTTACGTTTAACATAATGCTCGGCTTATTGATGGTGATGCTAACCATTAATTCTCGATACCCATTGGACTTTTCCTCGTTCCCCTCTGTATTGCTGGTCGCGACGCTGCTTCGGCTGGGACTCAACGTCGCATCAACTCGTATCGTATTACTTGAAGGGCACACTGGTACAGACGCCGCTGGCCAGGTTATCGAATCCTTTGGCGAATTCGTGATCGCAGGCAACTATGTCGTTGGTTTCATCATCTTTATGATTTTAATGATTATTAATTTCATTGTTGTAACGAAAGGTGCCGGGCGAGTATCAGAGGTCATAGCCCGCTTCACTCTCGATGCCATGCCTGGAAAGCAAATGGCGATAGATGCTGACCTCAATGCTGGTATTCTTGACCAGGAAGAAGCTAGGAAACGTAGAGAAGAGCTCACTCAAGAATCAGATTTTTTTGGATCGATGGATGGCGCTTCTAAATTCGTTAGAGGCGATGCCGTTGCTGGCATCCTAATATTAATAATCAACATTGTCGGTGGGTTAATAGTCGGCACTTCTCAGCATGACCTAAGCATTGGAGAGGCTGGACGTATATACGTACTACTAACTATAGGGGACGGTCTCGTCGCACAAATTCCCGGTCTTTTGTTATCACTTGCGACAGCCATCCTGGTAACTCGCGTCACGACCCAAGAAAGTATGGCCGAGCAGGCTTCCTCTCAAATATCAGACCCTACCGGCATTCTGATTGCTTCAAGCATTATTGTTACTTTTGGCATTATTCCCGGTATGCCGCACCTTGTATTTTTATCGCTGGGCCTAGGTGGAATTGCATTTGGGGTATACCTATTGAACTCACGTAATCAATCCGAGGAAAGTGCTCTATCTAGTGAACCTGAAACCTCAGGTCTTCAAGAATTGAGTTGGGATGATATAGAAAACGTGGATGTAATTTCACTCGATATTGGTTACGGCTTGGTGCCGCTAGCAAATACCCAGTCCGGGGGGCAGCTGCTCACTAGGATACGAGGCATACGTAAAAAATTGTCAGCTGAATTGGGGTTTCTTATGCCGGCAATCCGGATTCGCGATAACCTTGACCTACCGCCCGAGCAGTACCAAATTTTGCTTCATGGACTCGTGAGAGGTGGCGGCAATGTAAGAGTTGGAAAGCTACTAGCAATCAATGGATCAGAGACTGCTATACCCCTAGAGGGGGAACCGACAAAAGATCCTGCATTTGGATTGGATGCATTATGGATCGACCCAAATAGTGCTGAGCTTGCCAAAAGTCTTGGATTCACCGTTGTGGACGCACCAACCGCGATAGCAACGCACGTCAACTCACTGGTGCGCGACAATGCCCATGAGTTACTTGGTCAAGATGAAACTCAGCAACTCCTCGACAAAGTGGCCGCAAAATATCCAAAACTGGTTTCAAGCCTGGTCCCAGACCTGTTACCTCTAGCAACAGTAGCGCAGGTGCTTCAGAATCTTCTCGAGGAGCAAGTGCCGGTGAAAGACATGAGAAATATCATTGATGCTCTTACACTGCATGCTAAGGACGTGGGGAATCCGGGAGAGTTGACATCCCTGATACGCCCTCGCCTTGGAAGACAGATAGTTCAGCCATTATTGGACGAGTCGGGCTCACTTAATGTGATCACACTCGCCCCCGATCTAGAGCGACTTCTTGAATCCAGTAAAGCCGCCAGCGGCGGCGATCAAATAACACTGGAGCCAACGCTTGCTCAAAATATGATTAATAACCTGAGTGAAGAGGTCGAGAAAATATTGAACAGTGGCACCCCTATCAGTCTCGTTGTCTCTCCCACCTTGAGACCATGGCTATCCAAGTTTACTCGCATGCGGGTGCCGGACCTTTGCGTTCTCTCTTACGGTGAGATCCCAGATGATCTCAACATTCAAATCAGATCAAGTATTGGCGGAGAAGCCAAAATAGACGACCAGTCGGAGACTTAAAGTGAAGCTCATTATTGAACAAGCCTATGATCACATGGAGTGTCTAGAGAACGTTAGGAGCGTACACGGCAATGACTGCATGATTGTGCACAGTTTTAAACAGCCTGACTATTACTGCATTATAGTGGCGGTAGAGAGTGCGGACGTAAAAACCGGATCACAGGTCGTCTCTTCAGTTGTTGGTAAAACCATGTCACAAGCTATTCCTAGAGAGAGCAAAAATGGATGCGGCGATGCTACTGCGCCTACCGTCACCACAAAAACACTGGCTATGAACGACTCGAAAGAGCATACAACAGCCGAAATTTCGCCCAAAATGTTAGGGCTCGCTCGCAAACTCAGTGCTCTTTCTGAGGAAGAAAAACGTCCGACAGAAAACACTATCAATGTTAGTCAAAAGGAGTTCGAAGCCTTAAGCTTCAGTGAAGTGCTGAGTGAGGTCGTGTCGCAGAGCACTGCCATCGAAAACAAAATGCAGCCCGAGGTTATCAAAACCTTACCCAGCAATACCTCAGAACAGCTACGCAGCGATGCATTTGTTGATTTGAGCGAAGAAATAACGTCTCATACTTCAGCCCCCCTCTCCGACAGCGCAATGCTTTTCTCGTCCATAATGAGTCAGTGTATCAAAATGGACACGAGAGAAAACTTCGTTGGCACCTAACGCAAGATAGTTCACCGCCGTCAAATATGAGGTAGGCTAAGGTATGAAAGTAATCGGCATCACTAGTGGCAAGGGTGGAGTGGGCAAAACCACTGTAGCCGTAAATCTTGCGGTTGAACTCGCTAAATCCGGAAAAAAAGTAGTGCTCTTGGATGGAGACCTAGGGTTAAGCAATGCCCAAATTCTTTTGAATGCCCGAGTCCAGTACAGCTACGGCCATGTACTAACGGGCGAGAAAACGCTCGAAGATATCATGGTAGAGTCAGAATTTGGTGTAACCTTGGTCCCCGGCAGTAGTGGGTCTTCTGTTCTTTCAAGGCTATCGAGATTGCAACTCCTAGGTCTGATCCACGCTTTATCATCACTTAATGACTATGATTTTTTAGTTGTTGATACGGCTGCAGGGATCAGTGATAACGTCACCGTGCTTTTTGGAGCCTGCGACCTAAAGCTTCTCCTGATTCAAAATGAACCCTCTTCAATTGCAGACGCCTATGCAACGGTAAAAGTCCTCCAGCAAGAGTTCAATCTTTCAGACATATTACTCACCCCTGTCCAGGTCTCAAGTCAGCAAGAGGCCTCCAATATCCACGAACGAATTAATCGAGTTACGGAACAGTTCCTTGACCTAAGCCTAAGATTCTCAACCGGAATACGATCCGATCGTGCTGCACTCGAATCAGCTAGAGTCGGTGTGCCCGCCGTGATCAATAGCCCTGAAGGCAAGTTGGCACAAGACATAACCAGGCTTGCGCAAATTGTTATTTCACAGGAGCCTGGTGAGCCAGCTGACAGTGGTTTAAAGATCTCAATAGGCAACGCGAGCAACTAAAATTGAAAGGGCGCTATCTTTACAATGAAGTACAAGGTATTGCTGACGAGGATTCATCAAAGTTGGTTCTACAGCATATTGGCCTCGTGCACAGAGTCGCAAACCACTTAAAGGCTCGGCTTCCCGACCATGTAGAGCTCGAGGAGCTCGTGCAGATTGGCATGTTAGGCCTACTCGAAGCCACAAAAAACTTTGACAGTAGCCAAGGTGTCGAGTTGAGTACTTTTGCCAGCAAGCGAATTCGCGGCGCCATACTAGACGAGATTAGAAGACGTTCACCACTATCTCGGTCCGATAATGCTTCGGTCAAGAGTGAGCAAGATGCGATAGAAAAACTGAGTCACCAGTATAGCAGGGAACCCTCCGCATCAGAGATTGCTGGGGAGCTTGGCACTTCCATATCTGATTATCATGACCGTCGGTACAAGCGGCATTCTCAATTGACTGCATCAATAGATGACCTAGAATCTTCAGGCTCGACCTTGTTAGTCGATGATTACAGCCCAGAGCGGGCGTTGGAAGATAGCAACTTATCCAGAGAATTAGCTGAGGCGATTAGACAATTACCTGAGCGAGACCAGCTTGTCTTATCGCTTTACTATACCGAGGAGATGAATTTAAAAGAAATTGGCGCGATACTCGAGGTTTCAGAGTCACGTATCAGTCAGATACTATCAAAGACAACCA
The DNA here is from genome assembly GCA_902613175.1 of Halieaceae bacterium. Lineage (GTDB taxonomy): Bacteria > Pseudomonadota > Gammaproteobacteria > Pseudomonadales > Halieaceae > Luminiphilus. The sequence goes on from CACMGJ010000033.1 coordinate 4,733, forward strand.
AAGAGCTGAGGCAGCACATACAGTACTGAAAATATTGATGTTTGGAAGAAAATCAAAACTCGAAAGACTACGAGCCAATGCCCGAGGTGATTTTTTGCGATGCAAAGAATTAGGTCTCTCGGATCGTTACAACCGCATGTTCGTCTCTAGAATTGCCATGCGTGCCAAGACGAACTTAGATAAGATTTTTGTGCAGGGCGCCAAAGGCGAGGAAAAGCGTCAACAGGATCTCGCAAAAGCCGTCAGAGAAGGTAAAAAGACCTTCCCGCAGAGAGAGAAGCATGACGGATTTAACTCCCTGAAAGCGAGCACCGGGATTGTACTATCGTGGGTTCCCGAGGATTACGCGAATGCAATGTATAATTTGGGAGCGGATTACCAGATACAAGAAAAAAATGCGCATGAATGCATTGAAGCTGCCAACAAACTTGGAGAAAAGTTGAGGGAAGAACTGCAAACCCTTCAGCCAATGGAGCTACTTAATTTTCTGAGACGTGATAGTTCAGATAGTGCCGTTGATACCCAAACGCAAGAGGCCGGATGATGTCTCTGGATAGCGTATTAACACTGGTGATGTTAGTCCTTTGCATTTGCCTTGCGGCACTTATGGCCTATTTGATATCGAAGGTGAACGAACTTGAGTTAAAAACCAGCAGCCTTCTCACGTCCAATCAAACGCATAACCGAGCCAATACTGATATTTTCGGAGGGCTACAAGGGAAGCAATTGTGGGATGCTTGGCAGGTTGTGGTGAGTACGTCCGTTGATGAAATTGGGCTTGATCGCGATAGTGATCGTCTGATGATGTTATTGGAACTGCATGTAAGGGAACTTGTTGGAGCAGGAAAAAGAAGCCACCTTTCGTCTTCTAGCGATACTCCAGGAGATGTAGTCACGTTGAAGACATTACGAGGCGATTTCCAGTCCTACCTCCCGACATCATTCACAGAAAGCTTTTTTGCCGCCGGCAAAAAGATCGGCTCGGCGTCTTCCGACGACGACCGTATCCAAGCGATTTCAGAACTAGAAACCGCTAGCCGCAGACTGGGAGCAATGGTGCTGGCTGATGAGGGCTTTAGTAACCGCATCGCATCGCTGTATATGTGAGCTAAAACCTCTATCAAGTCTTTTTCAAATAAATAATGGTTCAGTCTCTATTGGCGGAGAAGGTCACGACGCCGTCTAACCGCGGATCTTTAGCCTCTTCACCTGATCCGTCTTGGACCGATCCCTGCACCTGCTCCTGCTGCTCCAACTCTAACTGTTGCCGAAAAAGCTCTTTCAAATTGCCCTGTTCTATTTCAACCAGTATTTGAATATCGCGCTCTAGCCCCTTAAGCGATGCGACCTGACGTTCAAGACGCTCGAATCTGTCAGAGAGATTGCCCATGCTTTTTTCCTGCTCGGCTACAACTTCCATGATGCTGCTCATTTGCGCAGTGATGCCTTTTATATTTGCTGATCGCTCATCCAACGCATTACTAAGCTTCAAAACCTGCTCGTTCACAACACCCGTGAATTCCGAGTTCGCAAGCCGTAGCTCGGTGTTACTATCCAAGATGGAAGCTTGACCCAAATCCAATAATTCAAACCTAGAGTCAAGCGCTGAAAATCGCTCCAAGCCGGAATTCATGTTGACTACGCGCTTGGTTAGCGACAACGTCGCTGCCTGTAGATTGTCTACCTCGGATGCTAATCGACCGCCGGTCACCATCATCACTATGACGCAAAGAAAGACCGATCCAACTGCAATGAAGGAGACTCGCTTAAGATGAGTGTCCAGGGTGGGGTCTAGTGAAGTCTGAAAGTTATATATAGGCCTTTGAGTCAATGGATCGCTGCTTTCTGGCACTTCTCTGGTGTCGGTCACTGCGACGCCCTCAACATTGATGTCCTCGGCTGAAGCGTCTGTCGTCTCAACTGACGCGTCTGCGCCTTCATCTGTAGTGTCAGTTTTTGATTGGTTTTCTGTCTTTTCCATAATTGACTCCTAGCAAACCAAGGTTATCGGCCATTTGATGGCAATGTTTAGGCGGTTTATATAGTTGAGAGAAGCCTATCGACGAAAGAAGCGCCCCAAGATACCAAGTGTTCAAGCATACTGAACAACCAGTCCAACCAGGACACCACAGATTGAATGATCAGCGCACCTTGATTCGAACCATATAGAAAATCCAAAGCAAAAATTAGAGACAGAAACGCTACAAAGAATAGCGCTGTCGTCACTATAAAACGCCTGAGCCAACTGCGGTCATTTTGAGCTACATCAACGTCGTTATCACTGTTGAGATTGACAGCATTCTCTGACTTTTCTTGATCGTCAATGCTGGAGTCTTCTAGCGATGTAGGATTCAGTTTATCTACAGAGTCGATGCTAGCTTCATCCTCTGTCTCCACCTCGTCTTGGATCGTTAGTGCTAGCTCTCTCCATGGGGAATCGATGATTAACGCAGACATTAATACTGATAGCTCACCACTCTTTTTAGCCTCTCTGAAGAAGGGCTCAACGCGCTCAGGAGAAAGCTGTGGCAACCTAACTACACTGTTCTGTCGTTTAGCCGCTATGTTCGCCACCGTGGGTGGGTTTATTTTATCCGTAAGACCAAAGGCGATCAGGCTTACGTTCGCACCTGGGAATGCGCCAATTAAGGATTCGCAGCTTATCCAGTCTTGAATATTTGAGTTCGTGATCTCTGGCATGAAAATAATCGTTTTGGGTTGGTCATCTAAATTTCGTGCTTCATCAATTGAAATCTCCGCGAGAAGCTTATTGAACCAGCCCACTATGCCCTGAACGTCAGGTTGAAACATCCTATGAACCGCAAGTCCCTCCACGTCTTTGAGTGCATTGTAGAGACGCAAAAAAATAGCATCGAGATAGAACTCTTCCTGAGAAATCACAAGAACATTCTTCCTCCCAATACAAATTTCTTGATGCAAAGTCTCCAACAGAAATTCGTCCCTATCGTCTAACAGTGGATCTGTACCTAGTGTCACTCTGATACCTCAATTAGCCTTAACGCGAATCTACTGTAACGTCAAAGATGAGCCGCCTAAAAAACTAGTCATCAAATATTTCTGATCTCTGACCATTTGAGTCAAATACGAGATCATCAGGCACTTTTGGCTCGGGGCGGGATGGTCTGTCACTTTGTCGGTTAATCGCGTTGATATTGAAAATATAAGCTATCACCTTTGCAACAGCCTCATACAACGCTTCTGGAATGAACCCTCCAATCTCCGTAGTAAAGTAAAGTGCTCTTGCCAAAACGGGCGATTCAAAGAATGCCACGCCTTCTGCTTTAGCAGTATCTTTGATGCGATCCGCAACATGATCCACGCCTTTAGCAACCATCTTGGGCGGGTCGTCTGATGATGGATCGTATGCCAAACAGACAGCAAAGTGCTCTGGGTTAGTGATCACCACATCGGCCTCGGCAATAGCGGTCATCATTCTTGCAACAGACATTTCACGCTGCTTTTGTCGCAGTCGCCCCTTTACTTCAGGTGAGCCGTCGGTCTCCTTACGCTCGTCTTTGACATCTTTTTTCGTCATTTTCATCTGCTCTTTGTGTTGATATACCTGATAGGGCACGTCTATCAATGCAATCAAAATCAAAGTGCTGCTAGCCACTAAAAAGGAAGTCACCAAAAGCGTTGACGCTTCACCCAAGCCGGGCTCTAGAGCCATCAGTGTTATCTCACCAAACTCAGGGATGGCAGCCAATATCAAAAACCAAGCAGTGGATCCCACAAGAAGGAATTTTAACAACGCCTTCCCTAACTCAACCAAACTGCGAAGACTCAATATGCGTTTCAAGCCCTTCAAAGGACTTATTTTTTCCCCCTTTGGCTGGATAGCCTTCAAGGAAAAGTTAAATCCACCGAGCAAGCTCGAGCTTATAATAGCGACCATTGCTGTGAGAATAAGGATAGGTGTGATAGCGATGAAAGCGTTAACCATCGCGTCCGCTAGACGAGTGCCGACTCTCATAGGGTCGGCTAAAATCCCAACTTCAAAAATAAAACTGGACGCAAAGTTATCTGATACATCTCTAAGTAAGGATTCCCCAAACAAGAACATATAGGCCGCAACGCATATCACGGTTGCTGCAATGGTCAGTTCTTGTGATCGGGCAATTTGCCCCTCTTCTCGAGCTTTTTCAAGACGCTTTGATGTTGGCTCTTCAGTCTTGTCCTGACTGTCGTCATCGCCTTCAGCCATTATGGATCACCCAAAGATTCTGAGCCACATCAAATGCTTCCAACCAAAGCCATTGAATTCTGCTGCCTATATTAGCCATAAAAAGAACAATCAAAATCAATCCAGCTATCAACATAGCGGGAAAACCAACTGCAAAAATATTGAGTGCTGGTGCCGCTCGTGTAACCACGCCGATGCATAGATTAATTAGCATCATCAGGAGCGTAATAGGTAAAGCGATCAATACCCCCCCTAAAAAGGCCATTGATGACCAGATAGTCAGGTTCCAGATAGATGACGAGAAATCTATAGATCCTCCTCCGATTGGAATTGCGGCAAAGCTCTGCAGGAGAAGCTCGATTAAGAACAGATGGCCACCCAGGGACAAAAAAATGAGAGTAGACAAAACCACCAAAAAAGAAGCAATTACTGGGACCTGCCCAGCATTAGGGTCAATTGTTTGGGCCATACCCAACCCCATACTCATGGACATTGACTGCCCCGCAACAACTATAGCCGCATTCACAATTTGAAGTATCAGAGCTAAAAAAATACCAATCATCAACTCAAGCGCTATCAAAATAAACCAGGGAACTGAGAGCGGATTTATGACGGGAATCGTTATTTGATCAAAAAAGAAAACGGTAAGCAGAAAAGCCAAGGCAAGCCTTATTCGAACATTCACAACCTGAAGTGATACTAAAGGGGCTGCAAGCAACATAGCCGAGATGCGTAAAAATGGTATGAGGCCCGTCGTTAATAATACTACCAAATCATCTAATACAAAGTTCATTGAGAGAAAAGTTCAGGTATCCGCTCGAAAACCATCAAAAAAAATTCGCTCAAGACGAGGAGCTGCCAGTCACCTAACAGCAGCAAGACGGCCACAACAGAGGCAAGTTTGGGTATGAAGCTTAGGGTCATCTCTTGAATGGAGGTCGCCGCCTGAAGCACACCTATCAATAACCCGAGGGTAAGGGCTGTAAGTAAGATAGGACCCGCGACATAAACAACAGTCCATATAGCTTCTCTTCCGATTCCAATTGCTTGAGTAGGCTCCATAAATCTACTCGTTAAATAAAGCTTTTAGTTAAAGAAGTCATTAATAAGGTCCAACCATCTACCATAACGAACAAAAGCAGTTTAAACGGCAGTGAAATAATCATAGGCGACAGCATCATCATACCCATGGACATGAGTACACTGGCCACCACCATATCGATAATTATGAATGGGATGTAAAGCATGAACCCAATTATAAATGCGCTTTTTAGTTCAGAAGTTATGAAGGCCGGCACTAAGACAGAGAGGGGTGTATCTATAGGCGCATTAATCTCCGCGCTTTCCGCAAGAGCAACAAATGTTTGGAGATCCTCCTGCCGAGTTTGCCTAAGCATAAAGCGTTTAATCGGCAGCTGCCCCACCGCTACGGCCTCTTCGAATTGCAATTGCTCCTCTGAATAAGGCTTTAAAGCGTCTTCGTAAACTTCTGAGAACACAGGTGTCATAACAAAGATTGTTAAGAACAAAGCTATACCGAGTAGCACCTGATTTGGAGGAGTTTGCGCCGTCCCTAAAGCCTGCCTTAACAAAGAGAGAACAATGATAATTCTCGTAAAGCTGGTCATCATCAGCAGCAACGACGGCAATAATGTAAGCACCGTCATCAACGCGAGCAGTTGCAGAGTTACCGAGTATTCAGTTGCTCCCTCAGCCTCCTGAACCGCATTTAGAATAGGAATCCCCATTTGAGCTGATGCCACCGCGGGTACGCACAGCAAAAGGACGGCCAAACAAAGTTTAAGCAACTGAAGGACCTCTTAAGTCATTGACTCTTGTCAGCAAACATTGTTCAAGCACAAACAGTGCGCCTCCTGCTCTATCAATCCGTTACGCCGGACTCCAGCAACGAAACACCCCCATCGGTCACTCCTAACAACAGCCTACGCTTATTGTAGTCTACAACCACCAATTCTGCATTTCGGCCAATCTTTTGACGACTGATTACTTTGACTACCGGCCAATCGTTACCTCGATTGGTTATTCGTTTCAAAACCGCTGCCGCCAGCACTACAAGTAACAAGACGAACAGGAGCGCACCCGCACCCCTGATAAAAAGCATACCCTCCGCCATATATCGCTAAAGTTTTTCGACGCGATCCTCAGATGGGAGGATCCTCGTTAGTCGCACACCATAGCGGTCATTAACTAATACCACCTCCCCCTGAGCAACCACCGTGTTATTCACTAACAGATCCAGCGGTTCTCCTGCATTTCGCTCGAGTTCGATCACGCTTCCCTGCTTAAGGCGAAGTAAATCTCTAATCTTAAGACGAGTTCGTCCAACCTCGACCGACAAAGTTACTGGTACGCTCTGCAGTACATCCGCATTGACCATTGCATCGAAAGCCTGCAGCGGTTCGGCGTCGTTGCCCTCTACTGTGGCCTCCAACTCTTGCGTCTCCTCGTCACTCATTTATTTCTCCGTCAACCTTCCTCAGTTGTTATGTGTCATCAGATTCCGATAACTCAATAGACCTTACTAATCGTGCTGCCGCATATCCGTTTGCGCTACCAATTTCAGCTTCAAATAAGGGTATATCTCCAACCAAAACCCTCGCCAAATCGTGCTTTCTCATATCCAAAATATCACCAGCTTTGAGATTATCGAATTGCCCTAGCGTCAGATCTATTTCACCCAGTATTACTCTGTGTTCAAGCTCCGCGTCTGACGTCGCATCAACTAGCTCTCTCTCCCAGATCCGATGGTCTACTGATGGATCATCAGAGTCTTGCACCCTACCTCTCAAGACGTCCCTAATAGGCTTCAATGTGGCAAACGGATATACAACATCGATGGCACCTCTCTCTTTTCCAGACAACTCCACATCCAGGTGACACACAATGACCAAGTCGTTTTCATCAACAATTTGAACAAATTGGGGGTTTATTTCTGAACCAACGGACTCGCAGGTTAGATCCATGATTGGCGCCCAAGCCTCACGGAGAGATGAAAAAACCACCTCGAGCATGATGTTAATTATTCTTGTTTCAGTTGGTGTGAACATGCGTCCTGGTGGCAAGCCGTCAATACCTCGCCCAAAACCACCAAAAAAGTTGTCAAGGGCCGCAAAGATCACGTTAGGGTCAATAACCACCATAGACGTACCCCGCAAACCAGACATTCTCATCGTATTTACCGATAGAGGAGCCTTTAAATCGGAGAGATAGTCGCTAAACCTTACGGTTTTTACTCTATCAGCAGTGACACGAGGACTTGTACGCAGCACTTCTAATAAACCAAGTCGTAGATGACGTGTGAAGCGCTCAGTAATCATATCTACTGCCGCCAGATTAATACCGATAGTGGTGTCTTCTGTGACCAGGTTATGTGGTCTTACCGATTTTTGCTCAATCTCGGCGGGATCAAGCACTGCAGCAGTGAAATCTGCTTCCTCATGATTCGACACGAGAGCGTTTAGCTCCTCATCGGAAAGTCGATTTTGATCTTCATCCACCATAACTGAAACTCACCTATACCCTGACTTTCAACGTCTACTGAACTACAAACTCAGTAAATAGAACTTCCTCAACTCCCCCGAAGTCCTCATACCTCTCCAGCACGGAATTAATAGCCATCTTCAAATTCTCTGCTAATTCCTTGCGGAACGAATCCTCAGAGAGCTTGGCCTCGTCGACTGTCCTCATGACATCGAGGATTTCCGATCTGATTGCGAAATCATGCTTTTCCATGTTTGCCACAACCCGGTCATCGTAATGAGTCATGATCGCGACCTTTACTTGCATAACCTTTCGGGAATTTACAATATTTGCGACTAAAGGACGTTCCATTTCTTTGTAGGTGTTCTCGAACCGCGTCAGCTCAGGGGTTTCCAATGTGTCCTTAGCAGGGCCGCGAGCTAGCTCCTCAGCTCTCGCTCTGGCCTCCTCCGCATCGAGCTCGAGCTGTTGTATCGTCTCCTCAATCTCTGACGCCGAATCTGTATCGAACGGCCCGGCCGATACAAAAAACATAGTTGCAAGGACAGTCACAGTCACCACGATTAATGCCGCACTACCCAAAAGCAAATACCTTAACAATGGCTTCTTTCCCGACCCATCGTTCTCTAATTCATCATCCGCCATATTTTTCCCCTAAACTTATTCCAAAATCCTTACTACGCAAGATAGTCCACGCTTTCCGCATCAAGGGTTAAATCCTCTACCAGTAGTAGGTTGCTAGCTGTCTCGTTTAATTCGATATCTGAGTCATCATGATCGTTAGAAGACATTAATCCGCGCCTCTGGTTATCGCGCGTATTATCGTTTACCTCAAGATTTGAAAGCTGGAGACCGCCCGCCTGAAGCGCATCCCTCAATCGCGGGAGCGATTCAGATAGTAAGTCACGTGTGACTGGGTTAGTGCTCGATATTTGTGCATCTAAACGACCATCACGCACTTCCATTGCTATATCAACCGCGCCAAGTTCGCGGGGATGCACATTGAAGCGAAGGTTGTAGTTTCCTGACTTCACATTTTGAACCAATCGTTCTGTCAAGACTTGCGAAAATCGCTGACTCAGAGCACCTACATCACGGACAGTGTGAGCGCTTGATTGATACTGGGTTGCACGAGAACCTTCACTATTTGTGGAACGAGAAACCAAGGTATAACCGGCTCCGCTACCAGCAAAGTAATTTAGGCCACCCTGGTCACCTGCCGAATTCATCAGTGGAGCGGCCGAAGGGAGGCTCTGAGACTCAGGTGGGACTGGAGCGACTAAGGAATTACTTAATAATGGCCGCGAGGTCGAGGCGTCATCTGCACTGCGGTTACTCGCAAAGTTTCTTAGATTCAACGCGTCACTTGAAGTAAAAGTCTTCTCTTTCGTTGGTGATCCGACGTCTAAAATTTCGACCTTACTCTGAGCGCTGTTTGGACCCTTGGGGTTGGGACCAACCAGTTTCTGAGCCGCCATTATTGAAGAATCAGGTTCAATCTGGCGCGAACGATCAGGAGTGCTTGTCGCCGCGGCCGAGACACCGAACCGATACTCAGCGTCCCGTTGCGCATTACTAGTGGTTAAATCACCTTTATCATTGAGGGCCCACAAACTACTGGCCCCTATTGTTTGAGCTGCCCTTACCGCTTCCACTTGTGGTTGCGATTTTACTGCCACCTCCCCCCTCGGCGAAACGGCACTGACGAATTTTGGCTCCAACACACTTGCAAGCTTGTTAACGTCAAAGTCAGATAATTTGATGGCTTTATCCGAGCCGATCGCATCAATGACCGCAGCTCGAATTTGAATTGCCTCGTTCGAGAGTTCGTATGTAGCAACGTGACCTTTCGTTGTAAAGCCATCACTTGAAGATAGGGTCCTCTTGATAAAGGCCGCCAACTCGCCGCGATCAATTTCGACTGCCTGTTGCATGGAAGAGTTCCGTTCAGATTTAGGGGCGAGCACGGAAGCAAGCTGATCAATAAATATCGTTGAATTCGCTAACTTCTCAATCTGATCGAAGGTCGCCTCCTCGGATAAAAAAGCCGTACTAGCTGATAATCCTGACTCGCCTACGCCCACTCCCGCATCAACCTCGACAACTGGGGTAGCGGTCGTCATCTGCTCAGCGAGTAGTGGATCATTTGAAGCTGGTGACGCACTCCCTCTAAAACCACTAAAAATCTGATTGGTAAAACTATTTGGCAAAGACTGTGACTTGGCAAACTCCGCTACTTCGCTAAGTGATGCGGGTCCATTGGGCAAAGCAATTTCTATCAGGCCTCGTGGACCCTTTACTCTTAAAATACTCCCATTGCCCGTTTTGCTGTCTACAGGTTGCGATATGAATTCAGCACGAGGCGAGTAGGCCTCGGGTTTGGTACCATTCACTAACACTTTAGATTCAAGTGTGAGATCAGTACCAAGCTTGTCGTCGGGCGGATCAAAATTGCCGGTCTCTTGGATATGCGGCAAAGATTTGCCGTATCCAACAGGCTGGGCGGACGCCAAAATCTCATGATCGAGCGATGCCTTTGCCATCAGCTCGCGCGCCGAAGAATCCACATTCCCCGCGTTGGGGGTTGCCGCGTACTGAGGTTTTTCCGAAGTGATCACTTTGGGATCAGCGTTACTAGACGAAGTAGTCGCCTCAGGATCAACGTTGCCCGCAGCATTGACTGCATTAAAAGCCTCTTTGAAGGCTCTTCCCGCCTGTTTAGCGGTTTCGCCAGACGTATCGGTGGCGTTGCCACTTACATTCTTACCAGTTGTCTGACCAGTTTCAAAAAATACTTTAGGGTCCATACCTTCTATCCAATGGTTCGCACTGCCCCGTTACTAAAGCAACATGCGTGCCAATTAGTCAGGTGTAGCATTCATTACCCAATCTTCCAAGTCATCGGCCTCGTCAAGTTCGCGAGCGTTTGCATACTCGAGCAAGTCCCTGTCTCTCAAAAACTCATATTTTTTTACCAATCGAGCACATTCAGCGACCCTTGACTTTAGTTCTGACTCATCTTCCTTTAATTCTTCAATAGCATAGTCTAGGTTTGCTTTTAACTTTGCTACGCTTGATCGAAATTCACCATCAAAAGCCAAGTCGCCGGAGGAGAGATGCTTGCGATCAGATACCTTACGCCAACTATCGGCTTCTTGCTCCTCCAGCGTCGCTTTATTTTCATATGCCTTTTCGATCTCTCTCACTGACCACAGCAAGGCCTTTAACTCTTCCTGATATGCAACGTCATACTTCTTGATGAGGGCGTCCCACTTAGTTTTCATTAAAAGCGGGCCCCCAAAACAGCGGCAAGCTCATGCTCAGCATTTTCAAGCGAACAGGGTTCAAACTGATTTTGCTGAATGTAGTCGGTCAGCACAGCCCTCAATTGAATAGCTCTATCAAGGTCTTTATTCACCCCTGATACATATGCGCCCACCATGATGAGGT
>CACMGJ010000034.1 GCA_902613175.1 Halieaceae bacterium
TGCGCCAGAGTGGAAGAACCGATGAGCGAAGAAGTTGTAGTAGTTTCAATCTTGGGTGAGGGTGATCGCCAAGTGGGTCGTTTGACCTTGAACGTACCCCGAATTCTCAACTCCCTCGACGCGGAGATGATTGAAGTCATGCTCGGTAAGCTCCTTGAGTGGGCCGAGGATGATTCCATTGCCGCGGTATACATTGATGGTGAGGGAGAGAAGGCCTTTTGTGCCGGTGGTGACGTTCACGAACTGCGTCGGTCCTCGATTGAAAATCCGGGTGGTCCTTGTGCTTACGCCGAGAACTTTTTTGCGCGCGAGTACCAGATGAACTATGTGCTGTTCACTTACCCTAAACCCGTGATCTGTTGGGGCCATGGCGTTGTGATGGGTGGCGGCATGGGTGTGATGGCTGGCTGCAGCCACCGGGTTGTCAGCGAACGAACCCGCATCGGTATGCCGGAAATCACGATTGCGCTGTTCCCTGATGTCGGTGGTAGTTATTTCTTGAATCGGACGCCAGGAATGATCGGGCGGTTCTTGTCATTGACCTCTGCGCACATCAACGCCGCGGACGCGCTGTTTGCCAATTTGGGTGACGTCTTCCTTGCACACGAGCAGCGACATGAGGTGATGGCGGCTTTGGCAGTGGCTGAGTGGACCGATGATCCGGAAGCTAATACAGCGATTGTTGACGCTATCCTAGGAATGACGCCAGCTACAGAACTTCCAGCAGGTGTCGTTGAGCCACTGATGCCCGAAATTGATGAGTTGATGGCGGGCGATGATCTGGTAGCGATATCGGACCGGCTGTTGGCTTATGACGGTGACAATGCGTGGCTGCAAAAGGCGCGTGATGGATTTGCTCACGGCTCGAAACTGGCCGCTGCGTGGATCTTCAGGCAGCTAAATGATTCGGTCGATTATTCATTGAAGGAAGTGTTCGATACCGAGTTGCGTTTGGGTGCCAATATCATGCGACACCCAGAGTTTGCGGAGGGCGTAAGAGCGCTACTAGTGGATAAGGACCGTCAGCCAAAGTGGCAGTTTGATGCCGTAGGCGATGTTCCCGGTGATTTACTGGAGTCCTTTTTTCATGAGCCTGAAGGTGCTCCAAATATGCACTATCCTTGGTAGTGTGCACTCACTAATATAAGTCTAAAAAGGAAATTCGATGCCAACGGTCGCATTTATCGGTCTTGGGAATATGGGCGGTCCCATGGCTAAAAACCTCCTCAAAGCCGAATGGGCGGTAACGGCATTTGATTTGTCGGAGTCGGCGTTGAGTGACGTGGTGGCCGCGGGTGCGGTCGCGGCGCCTTCCGCTAACGATGCTGTTGCAGGTGCCCATGTGGTCTTCTCCATGTTGCCCGCGGGCAAACACGTCAGGTCGGTCATGCTAGGTGATGCAGGCGTTTTTTCTCACCTCCCAAAGGGAACCCTTGTACTCGATGCAAGCACAATTGATGCAGCGACGGCCCGCGAGCTTCACGAGGCCGCACGCGATGTCGGCATTGATTTTATGGATACGCCCGTTTCAGGTGGTGTCGCTGCAGCACAGGCGGGAACGCTGGCGTTTATGTGCGGTGGCACTGCCGAGGCCTTTGTCTGTGCAAAAGAAGTCCTCAAGGCGATGGGTAATGAGCAAAAGATTTTTCACGCTGGGCCTGACGGTGCCGGGCAGGTGGCCAAGGCGGCTAATAATATGTTGTTGGCCATTCACATGATCGGCACCTGCGAGGCCCTCGCCATCGGCGCTGCCAATGGTTTAGATCCGGCCGTTCAGTCAGAGATCATGAAGGCAAGTTCGGGTAATAACTGGTCGCTTCAGGTGTACAACCCTTGGCCCGGTGTTATGGAAGGTGCGCCAGCAGGCAATGATTACAAGCCCGGGTTTATGGTGGACCTGATGGCAAAGGACTTGGGTTTGGCCATCGAACTGGCTGAGCAGTCGTCGGTTGATGCCGAGTTTGGACGCCGCGCTAATGATGTGTACCAGTCGCTTCAGGCTGCTGGTCTAGGCAGCGATGATTTCTCGATTGTGATGAAGTCGTTGGTTAAAGACGAGGGCGCGTAGCTTTACTCGATGCTTAAATGACGGAGTCGCCGCTGGCGAGCAGCGGCGCTGCATCCAGGTCTTCTGCGTCCATCATTGCTGCCACGCGTTCGAGCGAGGCGACAATGAGATGTTGCTCCCAAGATTCCAAGCGCGAAAATCGATCAACGAAACTGTCTTGAAGGGGCTTGGGTGCCGAGCTTTTTAGGCTCTGACCTTCCTCAGTCAAGGTGACAATGACCCTACGCCTATCCACGGACGATCGCACCCGGTTGACGATGCTATTGCGCTCCAATCGGTTGAGTATGGTCGTTACTGTCGCAAGACTTAAACTGACCGCTTTGGCAATATCAGAGACGGTCGGGTCTTTTAGATCACCGACCGCTTGGATGATGACCAGCTGAGGTGTCGTCAACCCGGTTTTTTTTCCGAGCTTTCGCGAGTATAAATCAGTGGCTCGGATAATTCGCCGCAATGCCACGAGCACGTGATCGGGTAAGTCGCTGTTCTGCATGGTTTGCTTCGTCCTAAAGGGGGCATAAGTTTAATGCTTTGAGCCCTAAGTATTCAATTGAAATTGGGCGCAACCTGTCATCTTCGTCGGCTTTATGGCGTAATGCCGGCATGGAATTCAATCAGCCTTTTCTTCAGCTTCCTTGGCGCTTTGATAGCCAGTTGCTTGCGCGTGAAGTTAAAGCCCTACCCCAGGATTTCTGGCTCGATCACCCGTCGGGACTGCCGGGTAATTCGGCTGTGCCACTGGTTTCAGTCAACGGTGAAATGAACCATGCGTTTGATGGTGCGATGCAGGCGACCCCAGTACTTTGCGAAAGTCCCTATCTTCACCAGACCGTTGCGTCATTTGGAGAGGTCGTGGCGAGATCGCGGCTGATGCGCCTAGCGCCTGGTGCACAAGTCGCTGAGCACGTGGATTTTAACTATCACTGGGTCAGCCGGGTGCGTATTCACGTACCCATCGTGACGGACCCCTCTGTCATTTTTTATTGTGGAGACGAGTCGGTACACATGGCGGTGGGTGAAAGCTGGTTGTTTGATTCTTGGCGTCGGCACCGAGTGATCAACGCAAGCAACCTCTCGCGGGTACATTTGGTCATCGATCTTGCTGGGTCATCTCGATTTTGGCGTACCGTGCGGTCCGCAACTAACGCAGCCCCCATCGATATTAGTTATGACCCGCAGCTAACACCTGAACTGTGCACAGAGCAGTTCCCTGTGGCTCCCGTCATGGCCCCAGGAGAAATGTTAGCGATCGTAGAGCAGGTGCTAAAAGATTGTGAGGCAAATGCAGGGAACGACCCAGCCATGATGCTCCAATACAGGCATCTCCTGCTCGACTTAGTTCATGACTGGCGCGAGATATGGAGTTTGCACGGGTTCAGTGAGTCAGCGTTTCCACACTACCGAGGTGTTCTAGAGCGAACCGCTTCTCAGCTGGAACCGGACCCGCGCGTGCTGGTGACTTCGTCGAATCAGGTTGGGATAAACCCGATCATCAATCAACGCATTCTTGCGGCAGCCTTGCGCCCGCGGCGGGTCGCTGAATTCAGCTCCGGTCGTACCCTAGTGAGTTGAAGTCATCGCTGTAGAACGTCTCTACTTCGCGCAGAAAATCGATGTCACGGTAGATTTCAGGCTTTTTGTTTGACGTTACGTTTCTGCGGTTCAGCTGAGCGAAAGGTGCGCCTAGCTCGCGGCATATGAGATTGAGATCATTGTCTAGTTGTTCGTACCGCCCGATAAAGGAAAGCGCAAGTTCACCGTTATCGTTCGTTAGGAGCTCGGATTGGGGTCGAACTAAAACGCGCTGACGAAAGCGCTCAAAGCCGAAGGCACGTTTGGCCCATCCGACAGGGTCTTCGCTGTAGCTTGGGTCCGTTCGAGCTAGGAAAGCACAGACTGACATGAAGCGATCGATGGGATGGCGAACAATGGCAAAGCTAAAGCAGCTCGCCACCCGGTCCTGGCCCACCGCGTCTATGAGTTGCTGGTAAGAAACATGGCCATGCCCGATAGCAGCGATCTCTGGAACGGGTGACAGCATTTGCCCCGTTAGCATTTGTTGCTCCCAGTCCTCGCGACCCAGCAGAGGGCGTAACACCTCTCTGACCGCGTGGGTGCCGGTTTTCGGTACTGCAAAAAAGATAAATTTTTTGCTGGAGGAGAAGATCATCTAGGTGGTTCTATACCGTATGCGTCTAATAGGTCCGGACCCAGGGCCTGTTTCAGCGGGTCGAGGTGCTCTTCAAAATTACGCCACTGGTCAACCCCTGATGTATTGATGGGCTGACGAACCTGCGCCGCGCTTGGTGTTCGCACGGTGCGTTTGGTCTTGTGGAATTCCACGCAGGAAGCCTCAAACTCGAGCCCACAGAAGTCCAGAATACGCCGTACCTGAGTCTCGAGGTCGTCGATGACGTCCTCATGCTGAACTCGCAAGACAAAGCCGGGTAATACCTCATCCCAATGGTTCATGAGATCGATGTACTGTTTGTAGTAGTTGCCAATCTCCTCTAACCCGTAAGAGAACTCCTGTCCCTCACCAAACAATTGCTTGTACCCGCTGAAGCAGCAGGCCATCGGATGTCGGCGAGCGTCGATAACTTTTGCGTTGGGCAGGATCAATTTAATAAGACCCACGTGGAAAAAGTTGTTGGGCATCTTGTCAATGAAGTGGGGCGCAGACCCCCGATATGTGCGGGTGTCTTCAATAAATTGCTTCCCGAACTGCTCAAATCGCTCAGCGGGTAGCTCACCTAAAATGCGCGGGTAACGCGGACTTGGGTCGCTTGCTTTATCACGACCCCGCAAACGTTTTGCAAGGTCCAGGATGTCATGTAGCTCCATCGTGCCATCAACCTTCGAGTGCGATGCGAGTATTTGCTCGAGTAGGGTTGAACCTGCACGAGGCAGTCCCACTATGAAGATCGGATCGGGCGCGTCGTGACCAACGTCCCGCAGGCGATCAAATAACGAGGTTGTGCAGACGTCCAACTGGGTGGAGACACGAATATCCAGTTGCTGCCGGCTGTGATTAGACGTTGCTAGCTTAAGCGCGTTGCCTTGCTGATAGTTGTTAAAGGCCGCAGCGAAATTGTGGCTGTCCTCGTGAGCTTTCCCGAGAGCAAAGTGCATTTGAATTCGGTCAAGTTCTGGCGTCGCGTCAAGACTCAACCGTTCGGTCATGGCAGTGACTTCATCGTCAGTAAATCGATAGGACTTGGTGTTCGCCAAGCTCCAAAAGGCATCCCCAAAGCTCGGGTTCAATTCATAAGCTTGCTTGAAAAGGTCGATTGCGAGATGAGACTCGCCTGTGGCGTTGTAGATGTGTGCTAGAGATACCCTCAATGCTGGATCATTGGGCATTCCTCTGATCATCTTCTGATACACGCGGATGGCCTCGTCATTCTCACCCACACCAAAACAAACCGAAGCGTAGAGCGCTTGGACCTGTTGGGGTGGTTGATCGAAACGTTGGTACATCGACTGCGCGCGCGCGTGCGCCTTATGAAAGCGTTGACGCCGAAGCAGGACATGAGTCAGCTGGATTTCGGCATCGTGGTGGGCAGGCTCAAGCACCATTACGGTTTCGAGAAGGAATTCGGCGTCGTCAAAAACACCCGTTCGCGTTGCGATCTCGGCCATCAACCGCATACCCTCAACGTGCGTTTTATTCTGCTGCAGAAAATAACGGCAGAGACGCTCCGCATCAGCAAGTCGATTGACGGCAAGGTAGCTGATTACGGTCCGAAGTTCACCGGGAAGCGCTGCAAGAAACTCGACTTGCTTGCTCGCTTGTTCCGTTCGAGCGTCGTTTACCCGTCGGTAGTGCGCGGCTATAAATTTCCAGCTATCGATCAGCGACCCGTCACGCTCCACGGCCACCTCGAATGCAGCCACAGCCTGTTGCTCGCGCTTTAGGGCAAGCTCGCACAAGCCGATTTCCTGAAAGCCCCTCCCGAAGTCAGGCTTTTCTATGGTTAGTGCCGTTAGAACTGCTATGGCCTGGTCATGATTACCCTCGGCACGCTCTAGTACAGCGAGGGTGTAGCGGGCTTCAAAGTTATCGGGCTCAGCCGTGAGTGCTTCACTCAGTAGGGCTCGAGACTCGTCATAAGCTCGCTTGCCCATTGCTACTCGGGCTTGTTGAATCGATTCTGCAATCACTGAATACACTTTCTTTATGGTAGAAACAAAAAAGGGCGGACACTGTCCGCCCTTTGTAGGGTACTAACTTAGGCTCTAAATCAGAAGCGGTAAGAGAGTCTCATACCAAGCGTTCTGGGTCGATTGACCGTGGCTTCAGGCGTAAACTTACCCGCCGTTTGCACGATCGCACCTTCTTCACTTGTGAGATTGCGAACGTAAACCTCTGCAAGCCAGTTGTCCTTCTCGACACCTGCACTTAGGTTGATCATGGTTGCTGACTCGTTTACGAAGCGCGTACTCGCTGGAAGGTTGCCGGTGCGGTCGTTGACCGTTCCGAAAGTGCCACCTTCATTTTGTAGTCCCAAACCGGAGGCGCTACCGTAGGCAAGGACCGCGGTATCATCCATAAAGGACGCACTGCCTACGATGCCGGCTACCGATTCACCTCGATGTACTAATGCAGCTGTTACATAGCCGTTGGCGCCCATGCTAGGCACTTCATAGTCGTAGCGCACGCGGATGTTACCCGAGAAGCGAGGTGCGAGAGGCAACTCCGATCCAACAGGTACCGCAACACCCTGCAACTGAGGGTTCAGGCGAGTGATTTCAGTGTCGACGAAGCTGGCAGCACCTGAGATCAACAGGTTGTTGCCGGCAGCCCACTGGAAATCCATATCGATACCGTTTGACTCAGCGTCACCCACGTTCTCCATGAAAACCAGGAACGCTACGTTTGATGGGTCAAAACGAGATACCTGCAGATCAGTAATCTCGGTCATGTAGAAGCTGGCGTTTAAGCGCAGTGTGCGATCGAGGAACTCGCCCTTCATACCAAACTCGATGTTCTCAAGTGTATCGGTTACCGCTACCGCTGGTACCACATACCCCTCGTATACACCGCTCTGGTTTGCGGCCAGCTGGCCTGCGTTACGGTTCTGCGTCGCTGGGCGGTAACCCTCGGAGTAGATACCGTAAACCATCACGTCGTTAGACAAGTTGTAGTTCAGAGATAGTCGAACAATAGTGTCTTCTTCCTCTGTAGAGCCATCGGGCGAAATGGCGCTAATGTCGAGGTTGCCATTTTGAATGGCGGCAAGTGTCGAAGCGTTACTACCGCCACCTCGGAACATGTCGCGAGCACCGTTGGGGCTGGTTGCGTTCAAGATGATGTTGTCATCACCCGATGCACCGTAGGCGCCTAGTGTCAGCATGCGAGCCGTTACATCGTTACTGAAGGCATTACTATTACAGCGGCCATCTGCGGTGACCTCAGCATTACCAAAGCCTGCACCTGCAGGCGTTTCACGATCAGTGAACGGCGCACCATATCGACAGCCAAACGAGAAGTTCGAAGCGCCTTGCAACTGAGACTTGAGATCGTAGCGACGTGCACTCAACGCAACCGTTAAATCGTCAGTAAGATCGAATGCAACCTCACCAAAGAACGCGGTTTCTTCCTCGGTTCGAGTGTAGTCGTTATAGAACGTTGTTAGCGGGCTTCGAGGGCCTACCGTATTCGTACCTGCGGTGTTGGGGATAGTGGAATTACCCACCTCAAATGGTGCCCCGGAACCAAAGTAGTTGACTATGTGCTCACTGAACGCATCGTTTGTCGATAAGTACTGGAATTCACCAATGTGAGTCGTATCGACATCACTCATGTACACTCCCGCCATCCAGCGCAGACGGTTGTCTGGGTCGCTGCTGACACGAATTTCGTGCGTCGTTCGCTCGTTGGTAGAGACGTCAGCGTACTGCTTAGTGGGGTCGTAGCAGTTGTTGGGCGCATTGGCCTTGTCACCTGAGTAGATGTTGCCGCTACAGAGGTAGTACGTGATGTAGCCACCACCATTGTTGTAGTGGGTGTAGTCAATCAATGAGTCGACTTCACGGTCGATGTACCCGCCGCTGTAAACCAAATCTAGGTTGGCGACTCGGCCCTCTAACGTCCATGTAGTAATATCAAACTCATCGAGGTTGTGCTCAGGCACAAACTTCTGCGACTTCTCGTCACCCAAACTGGGGTCAATCAGGAATGAGCCGTCTACATCAATTTCCTGAGACAGATGTGTGACCAGCATGCTCCATTCGTCGTTGATGTCATAGCTTCCCGCGACTCGGAAACCATTGTACTTGGCTTCGTTCCAGTCATCCTTGGCTACATCGGCGTTCGATGCTGATTGGACCGTGGTCATTGGGAAGTCACCAAAAAATGGCCCAAAACCGGCAGAGTTATTGCGGTCGATAACGTCACCGTTCGGTGTAAATGTGCCCTGGGCGTTATCGATCCAGCCGCCCTGGTTGTCGCTGTAGCCGACAAAACGCACGGCTGCGCGATCGCTCAACGGAATATTGATCATCGCCTCGACATTGTTACTGCCTGCACCGCCCGACGTTGAGCTCATGCCAAAATCAATGCTGGCCTCGAACTCATCCTGGTTTGGCTTGTTTGTAATAAGGCGCATGTTGCCGGACTGCGAACTCGCGCCGAAGAGCGTGCCCTGCGGACCTGAGAGCACCTCGATTCGCTCTAGATCAGCAGCATAAATATCCAAGTTACGGGCACCAAACGAAACTGGCATTTCATCAAAATATAGCGCAACACCCGGTGCTGAGCCCTGTGCTGGTGCCACAGTAATCGAGGATTGCTCCGACGCTGAACCTCGAATGTAAATTTCTTTTTGACCTGGGCCGATACCGGCACTCACTACGTTGGGTAGAAACTCGACGTAGTCGTCAAAGGTCATGATGTTCTGCGATCGCATCGCATCGCCAGTTAAGGCATTCACTGAGATTGGAACATCTTGGAGATTTTCAGCACGCTTTGTCGCAGTGACTACGACCTCCTCAAGCTGAGGGTTTTGCGCGAGTGCTGTAGACGTTAAAGCCGGCGCAATAGCGGCGGCTACGGCGAGCGCCAAGGGACGCTTGCCAAACTGTTTGGTGAGAAACATAGGACTTTTCCATTCTTAGAGTGGTGAGAAGATTCTAGCTCAAAGCATTTCATTGGTATAGCCCGAGCAAAAAAACTGGTAACTTATTGTTTTAAGTCAAAAAATTTTAAAAAAGTGTGAATAATTGATACGCAAACTACTTTTTGCTCTTTTCATTGCTTGGGTAAGTGTTTGCCAGACAGTTACTGTTACACTTCGTCGACACTTTAATAAGTAAGCGTTTCATGTTGAATTTGTCTGATCGCGGCTTTGTCGTTGACCGCGCTGTATTCATTCCGTCCATCGCCTTTTTGCTAAGCACAGTGGGTATCGTTCTCCTATTTCCCGATGCCAGCGGGTCGGCGTTCGGCACGCTACAGGCAGCGATCGTGGAGAATGCGAGTTGGTTCTACGGGATTGTGATGGCCGTATTGTTGGTCGCATCGGTTGTGCTGGCATTTTCTCGCGTCGGCAACATTCGACTGGGTCCCGACAATTCGTCACCTGACTACAGTCTTTTTTCGTGGCTATCGATGCTTTTTGCTGCTGGGGTTGGGATCGGGCTCATGTTCTATGGTGTGGCGGAGCCCGTGGTTCACTATCTTAGACCTCCGGTTGGTGAGGGCACTTCAGTGGGTGGAGAGAATCAGGCGGTCAACCTGACCATGCTACACTGGGGATTCAATGCCTGGTCTGTCTACGGACTGATGGCCTTGGTGCTGGCTTACTTCTCGTTTCGGCGAGGTTTGCCGCTGACACTGCGCTCCGCGTTCTATCCTATTTTGGGTGACCGTATTTATGGCCCCTGGGGTGCGGCAATCGATGTCTTTGCCATCGTATGCACAACCTTCGGGATTTCAACTAGCCTTGGACTAGGTGTCGAGCAGCTGAGCACGGGCCTCAATTACCTGTTTGGTGTGCCAGAGTCCGGCGGTCTCAAACTCGCTATCACCGTCGCGATCATGGCGATGGCAGCGGTATCCGTAGCGCTGGGTCTAGACTCGGGCATTAAACGTCTTTCAGAGATCAACTCCTTTCTTGCGATAGCGCTCCTGTGTTTCGTGCTACTGATCGGGCCTACGGCCCTGATCTTGGGCGGCACGCTGGAGAACTTCGGTTATTACGTGGCTAACCTGATAACCACGTCGACCAATCTTTTCACGTACGAAGACACTGAGTGGCTGGGTGGCTGGACGATCTTCTACTGGGGCTGGTGGATTAGTTGGGCGCCTTTTGTTGGCATCTTTATCGCACGCATTTCGCGTGGTCGCACGATTCGAGAGTTTTTGATTGGTGTGATGGTGGCGCCGACCTTGTTTGTAGTGCTTTGGATGAACGTTTTTGGTGGTAGCGCCATCGAATTAATTCATTCAGGTGAATTGGCGTTTGGCGAAGCCGTCGCAAATGATCAGCCGCTGGGTCTTTTCCTATTCCTAGACTACTTGCCTGGTACGTTTTACCTCTCGCTTTTGAGTCTGGTGATGATTGTTATCTTTTTTGTCACCTCAGCCGATAGTGGCGCCTTGGTGCTTAACATGATGGCGTCGGGTGGCGTTGATGAGACGCCTGTATTCCAGCGCGTTCTTTGGACAGGCATCATTGCTGCGATCTCGGCTACGCTCTTGATTACCGGTGGCTTAGGAGCATTGCAAACCGCGACGATTGCGAGCGCGCTTCCCTTTTCGCTAATCCTACTGGGGGCCCTGTGGGGACTTCAGCGATCCCTGCAATCGGATCTGCAGTCGAGTTTCGGCAAAGCATCAACGAGTTTTGATACCGATGCGGGTGTTGACTGGCAGTCTCGATTAGGTGCGCTTTTAACAGCACCCTCGGACAACACAGTTGTCACGTTCCAGCGGGAAACCGTACTTCCTGCACTGTCGGCGTTTGCTGCGGAGCTCAATAAAAATGGCCTCGCTGCAACGGTTACCGACCTTATTTGTACCGATGGGTCGATTGCTCTGAGTGCTGGAGTCACCGAGGAATCTGGCTTTAGTTATGCAGTTAGGCTGGCGCCTCGGGGTCTGGAGGCGTCTGCTGAAACGGGCGGAGATGAGGTTGTGCTTCCCGTCGAGGGGTCGACATCGGTCACGGAAGTACACCTAGCCTCAGGCTCCGCGGGCTACTGCCTTTGGGGTCTCACTGAGGCCCAAGTTATCGCTGATGTGCTCGCTCAATTTGAGCAATATCGCAGGACCTAGTCGATAATTGTGATCGCGGCAGCGGGCAGTTTTCTGCCCGTAGGATTTAAGTCGCGCATTGCTGGGATCATTTGATTGAGCCGCGCTTGTCTGTCGTTGGGTGCCGGGTGTGTGCTTATAAATTCAGGCGGTCTATCGTCGCCTAGGCTCGCCATTTTCTGCCATAGCGTAACGGCAGCCTCAGGGTCGTATCCGGCAAGTGTCGCAAGTCGCATCCCTAGCTCGTCGGCCTCACGTTCTGCGACTCGGCTATTGGGTAGCTCAAGGGCTATTTGCGCCAGGACTTCGGCATTTTGTCCCGCACTGCGACTGCCGTTGGTGGCCGCACTTACAGCGACCAAACCGAGTTGGATGGTCATGGCGCGCGACATCCGCTCGGCCGTATGGTCCGCAAGTGCGTGAGAAATCTCGTGTCCCATAATTTGAGCGAACTCCGCATCGGTGAGCTCAAGCTGTTCAAACAGGCCTGTGTACACAGCCATTTTGCCGCCGGCCATACACCAGGCATTCACGGTGTCTGCATCGTCGACAACCACCACACTCCAGTCCCAGTTGTCAGACTTTGGGAAGTTCTCAACGGCAGCCGTTACCACTCGCCCTGTAACGCGGCGGACGCGCGACTCCAGTAATCGGTCTTGGGATATCTTATCCTCGGCGCGGAGTGCCTCTACGGCTTGCCGATAGGCGCCGCGGGACTGCTGTATGGCTGACTCAGGGGAAACAATAAGAAATTGGCTTCTGCCTGTTGGGCTGGTGCTGCAACCCACGACGAGGCAAAGCATCAGGGCGGATAAAACATGGTGGATCCGGCGCATTGTCGGGGACTCCAAGGTTATCGAGTGATCAAGATGCAGGCCGCTCGGCAGTGCGTCAACCGGGTTCTGATTCATCGCCCGCAACGACTCTGATAAGGCCTCGATAGACTCGTGTTGCATCAGCATTGCCTTCGAGGATGCGTTGAATCTCAATACAAATGGGCACCTCGATATGGTGGCGGTTAGCCAGCGAAACTACGGTGGGCGCACTTTTAACGCCCTCGGCAACCATGTTCATGGCGTCGGTGATTTCTTGTACTGACTTTCCTTCCGCCAGTCGAAGCCCTACGTGGCGATTTCGACTTTGAGGGCTGGTACAGGTGGCGATCATATCGCCCATACCTGCCAGCCCCGCGAAAGTCTCTGCGCGACCACCTAAGGCAGTACCCAATCGGGTGACTTCGGCGAGCCCTCGCGTAATCAGCGCGGCTCGCGTGTTGTCGCCAGCCCCGAGGCCGTCTCCCAGACCGACGGCGAGAGCAATGATGTTTTTCAGGACGCCACCGAGCTCGCAGCCAACCACATCGTTGTTTCGATAGACACGAAACAGACCGACGTTTAGCAAGGGCTGTAACCAGTCAGCCGATGGATCATCAAGTGCAAGTACGCTTGCTGCGGCTTTTCCTTCGAGGATTTCCCTGGCCAGATTCGGCCCAGTCAGCACACCGATTGGGTGATCCGGGCAGTACTCATGAATCACCTCGGTCATCCGCTTCTGTGTCGTGGCTTCGAGACCCTTGGTCATGCTGATGATGGGAGCGCCGCTAGGAACCAAAGGCGCTACCTGCTCAAACACACTACGAAAGTTGTGCGAGGGAATTGCCACAAAAACAGCTTGGGCGTCGGTCACGGCCTCTTCGAGACTAGCCGTTGCGGACAACAAGGCGTTGAGATTAAGGCCGCCGAGGTAGCGGCTGTGTGTATTTGAGCTGTTTATCTCGTCCACGACGTCCGTATCACGTGCCCACAGCGTGACATGAGCATTCCGACTGACCAGCGATGCCAGTGTTGTGCCCCATGAGCCTCCGCCGATAACGGCGAGACGTGTATCACTGTTTTTTGGTGAATTCAGAGCAATTTACCCCTGAGCGCGCGCAAGACGACGCGCGAGGATGGCGGTTCAAGACCAAAACTTCAAGTTGAGGTGAATGTTCACTCTGTTGCCCTGTAGACTCAACCCAAAGCGACACTGTTTTGAGAGGCTCTGGGGGCTATGGAATACGGAATTGTCAGTCTGCTGCCGACGGCCTTGGTTCTCATCCTAGCCGTCATCACTCAGCGCACCTTGGAATCGGTTATCGCGGGCGCCATTTTTGCGTTTCTATTGATGGACGGTACCGGATTTGTAGACACACTGGCGGAGGTTTCGCTCGATGTGCTGCGTGATGAGGACATCGCCTGGATTATCCTGGTTTGCGCCCTCTACGGCGTGTTCATCGCCTTGCTTGTCCGCAGTGGTGGATCGATGGCATTTGGCAACTTGTTACTCACACGCCTGCGCTCGAAAGGCCAGAGCCTGTTTGCAACTTGGGTGCTTGGGCTCTTTATCTTCCTTGATGACTACCTGAACTCGCTCACGGTGGGCGCGACCATGAAGGCGGTAACCGATCGGTTTAAAACCTCGCGAGCGATGTTGGCTTATGTGATCGACTCTACCGCTGCTCCTCTATGTCTACTGGTGCCTATTTCCAGTTGGGGCGCTTACTTTGCAGGTCTTCTGGAGAAAAATGCAGTCGCCGCCGATGGGCAGGGCTTGTCGTTATTTATCGAGTCGATCCCCTATATGTTTTACCCCCTTGTGGCGGTCATGCTCGTACCGTGGGTCGCATCGGGGTTCATTCCTCGTATTGGCCCAATGCGAAAAGCCGAGGAGTTGGCTGAGGCAACAGGTGACTTGGGTGCCACCGATGGCGATAGCAGTGAACTGGAGTTTGGTATTGGTGGGCCGTCTACGTTTTTCCTGCCTATCTTTGCGCTGCTCTTTTTCACAGTTTTTCCTAGTGTTGACTTGCTTCGAGGGGTCATCGCCGGAATTCTAGTGACCGTTGTCTACTTTGCTTCGCTAAGACTCATGCCCTTATCTGAGTTGTTCGATATCTGCACTAACGGCATTAAAATCATGGTGCCCGTGCTCGCTATGTTGCTGGCCTTGTTTGTCTTTGTGGAAGCGAACGATCGGATTGGCCTCACCGAGTATGTCATTCAGGCAGTTAGGCCTTATATGAATGCCAGCATGCTGCCGGTCATTGTGTTTATCACCATGTCAGCGGTGTCTTTCGCCACGGGATCTAACTGGGGCGTCATTGCGATCGCTATGCCTGTCGCCTTCCCGCTGGCACAGGCCTACGACGTCAGCATCCCGCTCGTTATTGGTGCGCTGTTATCGGCTAGTGGTTTCGGGAGCCATGCTTGCTTCTACTCGGATTCTACAGTGCTATCAGCTCAGGGCGCGGGGTGTAATACCTATCAGCACGCGGTGACACAGCTTCCCTATGCGCTAATCGCAGCAGCCGTTGCAGCATTGGGTTTTCTTTTCGCCGCAACATAGGAACTGTCACAAGCACGACGG
>CACMGJ010000035.1 GCA_902613175.1 Halieaceae bacterium
ATGTCATTTACCGATTTGCTCAAAGAGATCTACCTTGGCTCGATGGAGGTGCGTTATGGCGCGTGATGTCTCACGAGCTCAGAAAGCAATCGTCGCCAGTCGTTGGCATAGTTTTGTTCGCAGCGTGAAGCGCGTTGTGACTGCGGTTTCACTGATCACCATGGCGGGGCTCTTGGGTTTTGCTACTAAGCTTGCGACCGATATGCCGGTAGAGGCGATTGCGATTACGGGCGAGATGCGCCATGTCGATCGACGTGATCTCGAGAGCGTGATCGCCCCCCAGGTTGAGAACGGATTCCTACTGACTGACCTTGCGGCCATTCGCGAGGAAATCGAATCATTGCCCTGGGTGTATGACGCCAATGTGCGCAGAGAGTGGCCAGGGACGATCAGAGTTCACGTGACAGAACAGCAGCCAATTGCTCGTTGGGGTGACGCCGCGTACATCAATCAGCATGGCTTCATTTTCGACGGTGAATTGATGACGCGATACGCAGAGCTACCGATGCTCTGGAGCGATCAGAACAAGCCGCCGGTACTGATCGAGCATTTCAAATTATTCCAAATGCTTCTGATGCCGCACGGCCTGGCAGTGGCCGCACTGAATGAGGACCGTCTGGGTCAGGTGAGTGCTGAACTGACCGACGGCACCGAGGTGCAATTTGGCGATAAGGATTTCGCACAGCGCGTGCGTCGTTTCGTTGCCTTACTAGAAAGTGAGGATTCCGCGAATTCGATTGCACGGATTGATTTTCGTTATGAGCGCGGCGCAGCGGTTCTGCGTCGGGAACAGAGTTTTGCAGTGACCACAGTGGCGCGCGAGCAGGGAGGTCGGTAATGGCAGCAAGTGAAGAAAAGCGAATGATCGTCGGACTAGATATAGGTACGTCCAAGGTTGTTGCTGTGGTTGGTGAAATCGATACCGATGGCACTATCGATATTGTTGGTATCGGATCGCACCCTTCGAAAGGACTGAAGAAGGGTGTTGTCGTCAATATTGAATCAACGGTTAACGCCATTCAGCGAGCGGTGGAAGAAGCGGAGTTGATGGCGGGCTGTCAGATTCACTCCGTCTACGTTGGTATCGCGGGCAACCACATCCGATCGATGAATTCCCACGGCATTGTTGCCATTAAGGATCGCGAAGTTGAGCGGGCTGACATCGATCGCGTCATTGATGCGGCGCAGGCAGTGGCCATCCCCGCGGATCAAAAAATCCTGCACGTGCTTCCACAGGAATATGTGATTGATAACCAGGGTGGCATTAAAGAGCCACTGGGAATGTCAGGTGTTCGTCTGGAGGCAAAAGTGCATCTCGTGACTTGCGCAGAAACAGCGGCACAAAACATTGAGAAGTGCGTTCAGCGCTGTGGTTTAGAAGTGGATGCCATCGTTTTAGAGCAGTTGGCGTCGAGCTATTCCGTCATCACCGATGATGAGCGCGATCTCGGGGTATGCATGGTCGATATTGGTGGCGGCACGTCCGATATCGCGATTTTTACCGAGGGCTCGATTCGTCACACCGGTGTGATCCCGATTGCGGGTGATCAGGTCACCAGTGACATCGCCATGGCACTGCGAACGCCAACGCAGCACGCTGAGGAAATCAAAATCCGATACGCCTGCGCGCTCGCACAACTCACGGGCCCCGACGAGACCATTAAGGTGCCCAGCGTGGGTGATCGGCCGCCACGCGATCTGTCGCGTCAGTCATTAGCTGAAGTGGTCGAGCCACGGTAC
The DNA here is from genome assembly GCA_902613175.1 of Halieaceae bacterium. Classification (GTDB taxonomy): domain Bacteria; phylum Pseudomonadota; class Gammaproteobacteria; order Pseudomonadales; family Halieaceae; genus Luminiphilus. The sequence goes on from CACMGJ010000035.1 coordinate 1,741, forward strand.
GACGAACTCTTTACCTTGATTCAGGGAGAAATCCGTCGCTCAGGCTTCGAGGAGCTGATACCTGCAGGCATCGTATTGACGGGCGGCACCTCAAAGATGGAGGGCGTTGTGGAACTCGCTGAAGAGATTTTCCACATGCCCGTTCGTGTGGGCGCGCCTCAGTACACACGGGGCATGCACGACATTATTCGAAATCCGATTTATGCAACGTCCGTTGGGCTGTTGTTGTCGGGTGCAAAAGAACTTCATGAGGGTGCGCAGCTTGCTGCGGGTCGTCAGAAGGCCAGCAGCATGCTGGGTGGGTTGTGCAATTGGTTTAGCAGCAACTTTTGATTTACAGGGGAAAACCGGGAAACCGGACACTTTCAAACGGGGAGAAAGACTATGTTTGAACTAGTAGACAACGCACCGCAAAACGCGGTTATCAAAGTGATCGGTGTTGGTGGCGGCGGTGGTAACGCGGTCCGTCACATGATCGAGCACGACATCGAGGGCGTCGATTTTATCTGTGCGAATACTGATTCTCAGGCGCTAGCAGATATCGACTCTAAGACGGTACTGCAGTTGGGTAATTCGATTACCAAGGGTCTGGGAGCAGGCGCAAATCCAGAGATTGGCCGCGCGGCCGCTCTGGAGGATCGTGATCGTATTGCAGAGGCATTGCACGGCGCCGATATGGTATTTGTGACCGCTGGCATGGGTGGTGGCACAGGTACTGGTGGCGCACCGATTGTCGCTGAAGTAGCGCGTGACATGGGTATTCTGACGGTGGCGGTTGTGACACGCCCATTCAGCTTTGAGGGCCCAAAGCGTCTGTCGATTGCTGAAGAGGGCCTGAAGGAGTTGGAGCAGCACGTCGATTCGCTTATCACGGTACCTAACGAGAAGCTTCTCGAGGTCATGGGCAAGAGCACAAGCTTGCTTGACGCGTTCAAAGAGGCCAACGACGTACTGTTTGGCGCGGTGCAAGGTATTGCCGATCTCATCATCCGTCCCGGCATGATCAACGTCGACTTTGCGGACGTGACGACCGTCATGTCGGAAATGGGTTCCGCTATGATGGGTACTGGTACAGCCACCGGTGAGGGTCGGGCGCGTGAGGCCGCCGAGCGAGCCATCAACAGCCCGCTCTTGGACGACATCGATCTGAGCGGTGCTAAGGGCCTGCTGGTAAACATCACTGCAGGGCTCGACTTGTCACTGGGTGAGTTCTCAGAGGTGGGTGAGGCGATCGAGGAAATTGCCTGTGATGACGCGACAGTTGTTGTGGGAACCGTTATCGATCCGACAATGACCGACGAGCTAAAAGTGACCGTGGTCGCGACAGGTTTGGGCGTTGAGCAGAGGCGCCCTGTCCTTAAAAAGGTGGAGGCCGTAGCGCCCATGCGTGCAGCAGCATCGACGACACCTGCCTATGAAGGGTATGATCTGCCCCCCGCGAAACGCCAACGGGTTGCTACCGGTGGTAAAGCGGTAGCGGTAGAGGAAAGCAGCGAAGAGGGATATTTCGATATTCCTGCGTTCTTGCGTCGCCAGGCTGATTAAGCTGGACGGCAAGATGACCGGCAGAGAGCGGTGTGCTCTCCAGGTGACTGCCCTTTGAAAAAGGCAAAGGAATGATACGACAACGAACATTGCGAAACTCGATCAAGGCAACAGGTGTCGGCTTGCACACAGGCGAGAAGGTGTTGCTGACACTTTCTCCTGCGCCTGTGGACACGGGTATTGTATTTCGTCGCACTGACCTGAACCCCGCAGCCGAGATCCCCGCTCGAGCTGACATGGTCGGTGAGACGACGTTGTCGACTTGTCTCATTCATGGAGAAGCTCGCGTCTCCACGATCGAACACCTGCTCTCTGCCATGGCAGGCTTGGGTGTCGATAATGCGTATGTGGATGTGACCGCCCCTGAAATCCCCATCATGGACGGTAGCGCGGCTCCCTTTGTCTTTCTACTTCAGAGTGCCGGTATTGTTGAGCAACACGCGCCTAAGAAGTTTATTCGCGTGAAGCGAGAGGTCACCGTCACTGACGGTGACAAGAAAGCGACTTTTCTACCGATGGAAGGCTTCAAAATTTCGTTTGGAATCGATTTTGATCACCCAGTCTTCAAGCACCGAGCTGCGACCGCAGAAATTGATTTCTCGACGACGTCTTTCGTTCGCGAGGTCAGTCGTGCGCGTACCTTTGGTTTCGTGGAAGAGATTGAATATTTGCGATCAAACGGCCTTGCGCGTGGCGGCAGTATGGATAATGCGATTGTCATTGATGACTACAAGGTACTTAACAATGGCGGCCTCCGGTCCGACGATGAGTTCGTTAAACATAAGGTGCTCGATGCAATTGGTGACCTGTATCTCCTCGGCTACAGCCTAATTGGTGAATATCGCGCTTTCAAGTCGGGTCACGCGTTGAACAACCTGGCATTGCGCACGCTAATTGCCGACAAAGACGCTTGGGAAATGGTGACTTTCGAAGACATCGAAGACGCGCCAATTTCATACCAGCAACCGTTCCTTACCTACGCTCCCGCTTAATCGCGCGGTGGTTCACAGTCGTCACATCTCCGCTTTCACAGGGCCTGTAACTCTGGCATAGTGGCGCCATCGAAATAGACGTTCGCAACATCTGTGAAATTCATTCTGATCAACAATGAGGGACCCTCGAAAACCGTCGAAATTGGGCGGTGGTCGCGCGTGGTTGTCTCGGCATTTTTGATTGGATTGCCCGTCTCGATGGCGGGGCTCAGTTACGAGTTCGGTATGAAGAAAGGTGTGGCGAGAGCGCAAGCCGCCGAGGAGACTCTGGCAGCTGAAGAGGCGCGCGAGCGCGCGGAAGCGCTGGCGGATATGGCTGTAGAAGCGGAGCGTCGACTAGAGTCAATGACACTGCTGCTTGCTGAGCTGCAGAGTCGGGTAACACGCCTCGACGCTGTCGGCATGAACCTGACTCAAAGCGCAGGGCTCGAGCCCGGCGAGTTCAACTTTGATATGGCGCCTGCCCTAGGTGGTCCGTTGATGACCTCGCAGGAAGACGCGCGTGAGCTTATTCCGGCGCTAGAAGGTGAGCTTTTTGCCTTGAGCACGGCGCTTGACGATCGTGAAGTTCAGCTCGACATCCTGTCTGAGCTTATCCAGGGCGAGCAGGTTAAGAGCGATGCAACACCGTCGGGTCGCCCCATTTTGTCGGGCTGGCTGTCGTCGCGTTACGGGACGCGGATTGATCCATTCAGTGGCAAGAAGGCGTGGCACGAAGGCGTCGATTTTGCCGGTAAAGCAGGCTCAAACATTGTCGCTGTCGCTAGCGGCGTCGTTAGCTGGAGCGGTGAACGCTATGGCTACGGCAAGATGGTTGAAGTTGCCCATGGTGATGGTGTCATTACCCGGTATGGACACAACCAAGAGAACCTCGTCAAAGTGGGCGATATGGTGCGTCGTGGCGACATCGTTGCCCTCATGGGGAACAGTGGTCGCTCTACCGGCCCTCATGTTCACTTTGAAGTACACAAAAACGGCCGTCCGGTCGACCCAGCCAGCTATTTACGGCGCACGCCTAACTAAGGTCGCTCATGATCTCCGGTGATGTTCATCGGTTCAATTGAAGGCGCAGACTGGGCAAGACCCTAACACTTAGTATTGGAAACACCATGGCAAATCCGCTGAAGATGATATTCGGCTCGCGAAACGATCGTGTTTTGCGGCGGATCAAGAAAACAGTCAAAAAGATCAACGCGCTTGAAGAGGACATACAGGCGCTCGACAACGACGCATTACAAGCAAAGACACAGGAGTTTCGCGATCGCTACCAGGCGGGGGAGTCACTCGATGACCTGCTACCGGAAGCATTCGCTGTCGTGCGTGAGGGTGGCGTCCGGGCCATGGGCATGCGCCATTTTGACGTTCAGTTGATCGGCGGTGTTGTGCTCCACGAGGGTAATGTTGCAGAGATGCGGACCGGCGAAGGTAAAACGCTGGTTGCCACACTGCCCGCCTATCTCAATGCTTTATCTGGCAACAGCGTTCACCTGATTACCGTTAACGATTACCTCGCGTCTCGAGATGCGGCATGGATGGGCAAGCTCTACGACTTCCTTGGCCTTGAGGTCGGTGTGGTTAAGGCAGGCCAGTCACAAGAAGAAAAGCGCACCGCTTACTCGGCGGATATCGTCTACGGCACTAACAACGAGTTCGGTTTTGACTACCTTCGCGACAATATGGCCTTCAGCATGGCGGATAAGATGCAAGGGCAACTGGCCTTTGCCATTGTTGACGAGGTGGACTCGATTCTCATCGATGAAGCGCGGACGCCGCTGATTATCTCAGGTGCAGCTGAAGATAGCTCCGAGCTTTACCGTAAGATCAATAAGCTCATTCCCAAGCTCTCGCCTCGCAGTGGTGAAGAAGCGGAAGACGGCGACTTTGTTATTGACGAGAAGCAGCGAACGGTAGAGTTGACCGAGGACGGGCACGAGCAGATTGAGACCATGTTGATCGATGAGGGCCTGCTTGCATCCGATGATTCACTTTATGCTTCAACGAACCTGGGCTTGTTACACCACGTTAATGCAGCGCTTCGTGCTCACAATCTGTTTAACCGTAACGTCGAGTACATCGTACAAAACGGCCAGGTGGTTCTGATTGACGAGCACACCGGTCGGACCATGCCGGGACGCCGTCTGTCCGAGGGTCTTCATCAGGCCATCGAAGCCAAGGAGAATGTGAGCATTCAGGCCGAGAGCCAGACCATGGCCTCGACCACTTTCCAGAATTACTTCCGCCTCTACGACAAACTGAGTGGTATGACGGGTACAGCGGACACCGAGGCCTTCGAGTTCCACCAAATTTATGGCCTCGAGTGTGTGGTTATTCCCACCAACATCCCGATGAAGCGTAAGGATATGAACGACCTGGTCTTCATGTCGAAAGAGGAGAAGCTCGAGGCGATCGTAGAGGAGACTCGCCGAATTATCGAGAACAAAGCACCTGTTTTGGTGGGTACAGCCTCGGTTGAGACGTCCGAAGAGCTCTCGGAGCACTTCAAGCAGGCGGGTATCGAGCACAAGGTGCTGAACGCGAAGTACCACGAGCAGGAAGCGGAAATTATTGCTCAGGCGGGGCGGCCGGGCGTCGTCACCATCGCTACTAATATGGCGGGTCGCGGTACCGATATTGTGTTGGGCGGAAACCTTGAGGCCGAGCTTGCAGGGCTCGACGACGAGGCGACACAGGAAGCAGCGCGTGCGGCATGGGAAGAGCGTCATCAAACCGTCCTCGATGCCGGTGGTCTTCACATTGTGGGTACCGAGCGTCACGAGTCTCGCCGCATTGATAACCAGCTCCGTGGTCGTGCAGGGCGTCAGGGTGACCCTGGTGCATCGCGCTTTTACATATCACTCGACGACAACCTAATGCGTATCTTCATGGGCAACATGGCTGGCATCATGCAGAAGGTAGGTATGGAGCGCGGTGAAGCGATCGAGAGTGGCATGGTGACCAGCTCGATCGAGCGGGCACAGCGTAAGGTTGAGGGACGTAACTTCGATATTCGTAAGCAGTTGCTCGAATACGATGACGTTGCGAATGACCAACGCCAGATTATTTACTCCCAGCGTGATCAATTATTGGATGGGGACGATGTTGCGGAGATGATCACGAATATCCGCGCGGACGTTATCCACTCCGGTATCGATCGCTTCATCCCACCGATGAGCGTTGAAGAGCAGTGGGACATCCTGGGTCTTGAGCAGTATCTCAAAACCGAGTTTTTGCAGGAGCTTCCTGTGGCCAGTTGGCTGGAGGAAGACACCAACCTTCACGAGGAGACGCTACGCGAACGTATTATTGGGTCAGTGCAATCAACCTATGACGAAAAGGGCTCGCTCATTGGCGATGCCATGCGTCAGATTGAGAAGCAGGTCATGCTGCAGGTGTTGGATGGGCTGTGGAAGGATCATCTTCAAACCATGGATCAGCTCCGACAGGGCATTCATCTGCGAGCCTATGCGAATAAGAACCCCAAGCAAGAGTACAAGCGTGAGGCCTTCGAGTTATTCGAGGCGTTACTCGAGCGCTTGAAGCAAGAAGTGGTGCGTTTCTTGAGTCACCTTCAGATCAAGCGACAGGATGAGGCAGAGCTGATTGAGCAAAAGCGTCGTGAGGAAGCCGAGCGTCAGCAGTTGGCCTTCCAGCACGCGCAGGCGTCGGCATTGCCGGCGACTGAGCAGGAATCAGCTCAGCAGGCGGAGGCGCCACAGCAACCGATGGTGCGCGATGCACCCAAGGTGGGTCGTAATGATCCGTGTCCCTGTGGCAGTGGTAAGAAATACAAGCAGTGTCACGGAGCGCTTAATTAAGTATGAGCGAGTTTTCTATCCCGGGCGTTCGGCTCGGGGTTGCGCAAGCGAGCATCAAATATGAAGGCCGTGATGATCTGACGCTGATCGAGTTCGCCGAGGGAAGTTCGACGGCGGCGGTCTTTACCTTAAATGCGTTTCGCGCGGCACCCGTGGTGGTCGCGGAGCGCAATAACGTTAGTCAGGACGCGCGTTACATCCTCATCAATTCAGGCAATGCCAACGCCGGTACCGGTAAGCCTGGTATGGACGCCTGTGAGGCGAGCTGCGCCGCGGTTGCCAAACTGGCTAATGACGTTCCCACTCGTGTATTGCCTTTCTCCACCGGTGTGATTGGTGAGTTACTGCCAGTAAAAAAGATTGAAGCTGCTTTACCTGAGGCCATGGCTGATTTGTCCGAGGCAAATTGGGGGCGTGCCGCTCGGGCCATCATGACTACTGACACTCGGCCAAAGCTGCGAGTGAAGACGGTTGAGGTGAATGGCCAAACCTGCCGGATCGCAGGGATGAGCAAGGGCTCGGGCATGATTCAGCCCAATATGGCCACCATGCTGGGGTTCATCGCAACCGATGCATCCATTCCGCCAGCAATGCTGGATGGCATGTTGCGCGCTGCCGTCAATCTCAGCTTCAACTGCATCACGGTCGATGGTGATACCAGCACGAACGATGCCGTAACCCTGACTGCGACCGGTCAGTCTGATGTTGTTGTTTCTCCCACTGCGAATGACGCGGCGCAAGCCTTCCAACTAGCTTTGACCACCCTGGCAACCGAGTTAGCACAGGACATTGTAAGAGACGGGGAGGGTGCAACGAAGTTTGTTGCCATTGAGGTCTCAGGTGCAACAAGCGTCGCGGAGGCGGATTCGGTAGCACGGACAGTCGCGCATTCTCCGTTGGTGAAGACAGCGCTTTTTGCTTCAGACCCGAACTGGGGGCGCATCCTCGCTGCTATTGGACGCGCTGGGGTAGAAAACTTGAACGTTGATGCGGTCTCGCTCTCCATCAACGGCGTGCTGATTGCCGAGAACGGTGCCCGCGCCGAGAGCTATACCGAGCAGGCCGGCCTTGCCGCGATGGCACCTGAGGATCTACTGATCGCCATTGACCTGGCCCGTGGCAACGAGACTGCGACGATCTGGACGACTGACTTCTCCTACGACTACGTCAAGATAAACGCTGAGTACCGCACCTGATGGCGAGTCGCATTCATGTGGCGGTCGGTGTACTGATTGATTCAAAAGGCTGCGTACTTCTTACGCGGCGCCTGAAAGGAACCCATCTTGCCGGCTACTGGGAATTTCCCGGAGGCAAAGTGGAAGTGGGGGAGTCCGTGCAAACCGCACTGGCGCGTGAGCTTGAGGAAGAGCTTGGTACCCGCATTGGTGAGACGGTTCCGCTCATGACCGTGAGCCATGACTACCCGGAAAAGCAGGTCTTGCTCGATGTACACCAAGTGAAAGACTGGAAGGGAGAGCCCCATGGTGCAGAAGGGCAGCCGTTAGCCTGGGTGGATGCCGGCTCGCTCGATGAGTTTCAGGTGCCTGAAGCGAACGCGGAAATTATGTTGCGGGTAAAAGCGCTACTCGCCTAACGCCGCCGTGGCTCTTGCCAATAAGTCGTCGTGCAGTTTTTCAACACGCTCATAAAGCGCTTCTAGGCTCCCATCATTCATAATCGAAGTATCTGCCCGTGATAGGCGTGTTTGCCGATCGAGCTGCGCTGCCATAATTTGTTTTACCAGTGTCTCGCTGTTGTCGTCGCGTGCCATGGTTCGGCTTAATTGCACTTCTTCAGGTAAATCAACGACAACGACATAGTCCGCGGAAGCGTTCTGGCCACTCTCCAGCAGTAGCGGTGAGGACAGAACTACGTAGGGAGAGGTTGTTTCGCTGAGTTGTCTCGCGATTTCTTCTCGAATGCGAGGGTGAGTGATGCCCTCCAGCACCCCTCTCTCGTCGGGATTGTCGAAGACAATTTTTCGCAGCGCGGCGCGATCGAGACTGCCATCGGCAAGCAATATGTCCGTACCAAAGTGATCGACAATGGCCGCAAGCCCGCTAGTGCCCGGTTCAACCACCACACGCGCAACCTTATCCGCGTCGACAACAGTAATCCCTAATGTTTCGAGATGATCGGTTACCGCAGACTTGCCACTACCGATACCTCCTGTAATGCCTACCACGAACATACCGTTAGGCTCCTGTCACCCAAGTTAAGAGGACATTGGGGTAGAACAAATGAATGAGCCCTGCGCCTGCAAGAAAGGGTCCAAACGGCATGGGTGTCTCGCGGTCTTGCTTACCCGTGACAATCAAGGCGACACCAAGAACGGCACCAACGACTGAAGACAATAAAACGATGGTGGGCAAGGCGGCCAAACCGAACCACGCACCCAATGCAGCGAGCAACTTGAAGTCACCATGGCCCATACCTTCTTTACCCGTGACGATTTTGAAGAGCCAAAAAACCGACCACAGGCACAGGTACCCAAAGACGGCCCCCAGTACGGCGCTCTGGAGTGATACAAAGGTGTTATCGATGTTGAGCAGCAGCCCTATCCACACTAGGGGTAATGTAAGGCTATCGGGAAGAAGCTGATCATGGAGATCAATGGCTGTTAGAACAACAAGAACGGCCGTGAGGAGCATGGCACCTGCAAGGGCATTACTTACGCCAAACTGTAGACCGCACAGCACCCACAGTAGGGCGGTAAGTGCCTCCACGACTGGGTAGCGAGCCGAAATCGGCGCTTTACAGGCCGTGCACTTACCGCCCAATGCCAGGTAACTCAGTACGGGAATATTCTGCGTTGGCTTTATCTCCGCATCGCAATATGGACAGCGCGACCCCGGGAACGCGAGGGAGAGCTTTTCCGACGCTTCAGATACTTCATCAATGAATTCGGCATAGTCTCGCTGCCACTGCGCTTCCATCATTTTTGGGAGCCGGTAAATGACGACGTTTAAAAAGCTGCCTACAACGAGGCCCAATACAGCGAGTGAGATGCTCAAGCCCGGCTGGGCTCGGATAAGTTCTTCGAGTGGATCCATTGGGTGATATTACATCATCAGTGCCCTTGAGAAGGGTCATTTTTAAGGCCTAGGCGGCTTCTATGCAGCTCCGGTTCAGTATAGCCATTTGGCTCGTCAATGCCGCGCGTCACAAGATCCCAAGCGGCATAAAAGGCATGTCCTTGCGCCTGAGCATCAACAACCATCGGCTGATAACTTGGATCCCCCGCATTTTGCATATCAACGATGGCAGCCATCCTGCTCATTGACTCTCTAAACTGGTCTTCGCTGATCACGCCGTGGTGCAGCCAGTTGGCAATGTGCTGGCTAGAAATTCTGAGTGTTGCCCTGTCTTCCATCAGTCCAACGTTGTTGATGTCGGGCACTTTTGAGCACCCCACACCGTGATCAACCCACCGAACCACGTAGCCCAGCATGCCCTGCACATTGTTATCGAGCTCTCGCTGAACTTCTTCGGCTGATAGGTGACTGCTGTCGCCAATAGGAATGGTTAGGATATCATCGATGCTTCGACGCTCGGTTCCCTCAAGCTCAGCTTGAATCTCGCTGACTGATACATCGTGGTAATGCGTTGCGTGCAATGTTGCTGCAGTAGGTGAGGGTACCCAGGCACAGTTGGCACCCGCTTTGGGGTGCCCGAGTTTGTTGTCGATCATGGCTTGCATAAGGTCGGGCATGGCCCACATGCCTTTACCGATCTGCGCTTTACCGCGGAGACCGCAGTTAAGACCGGTGTCGACGTTCCAATCCTCATACGCGTTAATCCAGAGCTCACCTTTCATGGCCGTTTTAGCGACCATGGGACCGGCTTCCATGCTGGTATGGATTTCGTCACCGGTACGATCAAGGAATCCTGTGTTGATGAAGACAACACGTTCCGAGGCGCGGCGGATGCATTCCGCGAGGTTCACGGTCGTGCGACGCTCCTCATCCATAATGCCGACCTTTAGGGTGTTGCGTGGCAGGCCAAAAGCGTCTTCAACTGCGGCAAACAGGTCGACCGTCATGCTGACTTCATCGGGCCCGTGCATCTTCGGCTTCACAATGTACATGGAGCCGGTTCGAGAGTTGCCGCCTTTCCTGGCGCCTCTAAGGTCATGAAGCGAGCAGGCCGACGTGAACAGCGCATCCATGATGCCTTCAAAGACTTCCTTACCATCGGCATCCAAGATGGCGGGATTGGTCATCAAATGCCCTACATTGCGCACGAACATCAGGCTCCGACCCGGTAGGCTGAAGCTTTCACCATGGGGTGATATGAACTCTCGGTCAGCATTGAGGCTTCGCGTCAGTGTTTGGCCGCCCTTGTTGAAGCTCTCGCTCAAATCGCCACGCATCAAACCGAGCCAGTTGCGGTAAACGACGGTCTTGTCCTCAGCA
>CACMGJ010000036.1 GCA_902613175.1 Halieaceae bacterium
ATGGATACGCGCGCAGGTATTAGCGCTGCAGAGTGGCTGGCAACGGCTTCCGAGGCGGATATTGCAGATGTCATCAAGACTTACGGTGAGGAGCGGTTTGCTAAGCGAATGGCCTGGGCGATTGTCAAAGCGCGTGCCGAGTCACCGATAACGCGGACAAAGCAGTTAGCCACGATTGTGGCGGAGGCCAACCCCAAGTGGGAGCCAAACAAGCATCCAGCAACGCGGGCTTTCCAGGCTATTCGCATTTTCATTAACAGAGAGCTTGAGGATCTAGAAGCTGCTCTCGGGCAGATGGTTGATACCTTGTCCGAGGGTGGGCGCCTCGTAGTAATCAGCTTCCACTCTCTGGAAGATCGCATTGTGAAGCGCTTCATGCGTGACCAAGCGCGCGGTCAGCAGCTTCCAAAGTATGTGCCTGTTACTGACAGCGATACGGGGAAAACACTGAACTTGATTGGCAAGGCCGTAAAGCCCTCAACAAGTGAAGTACAACGCAATCCCCGATCTCGATCAGCGATTATGCGCGTGGCGGAGCGTCGAGCATGATTCGCCGTTTTCTTATGTCGCCCCTGGGCCTTGCTGCCTGCTTCCTTGCTGTTGTGATCAGCGCGCTGTCGGTGGTTAAGGAGACGTATCAAACCAGAATGCTTTTTGCGACACTTCAGGCGCAGGAGAGCGAGCGCTGGCAGTTGCAGGAGGACTACAGTCGTCTTGTTCTCGAGTACTCAACGCTGTCTGCACCACATCGCGTGAGCGCCATATCTCGCACGTCACTCACCATGACATCGCCGGACCCAGGCGCTATTAGAGTGGTGACCGAATGAGTGTCAAAGCGAAGACAACGCCCATCTTCGTGTGGCGCATTATCATCGTGACAGCGTTTCTCGTTGGCTTGTTTAGCATGTTAATTTTGCGTCTGGTTCAGCTTCAGATCGGAGCCAGTCAATACGGGACTGATTTCCTGCAGCGCCAAGGTGATCTTCGTGCTGTGCGATCTGCGGAAATTCCAGCTTACCGGGGATTGATTACCGATCGTCGAGGTGCGCCACTCGCGGTTTCTACGCCGGTTGTTACTCTCTGGGCAAATCCTCAGGAGCTACGCGGCAGTGGTCGCGAGATCGAGCTCGCCGAGTTGATGAACCTTCCGGTCTCTGAATTTATGTCGCGATTGGATCGCTATCGCAAAAAGCAATTTATGTATGTCGCGAGACATCAAACGCCTCAAACGGCGCGAGCAGTCCTCGCGGCAGATATCCCCGGTGTTTACGGTAAGCGCGAATACAAGCGTTTCTATCCTGCAGGGGAGGTGGTCTCCCAGTTGGTGGGTACAACTGACATCGATGGTGCGGGAGCAACTGGCGTTGAATTGGTCTTCGATAGTCAGCTTCAAGGCCAGCCCGGTAAAAAGCGCTTCATTAAAGATCTCCACGGTGAGGCGATTAGAGATATTGGTGTGGTGTCGGAGGCCGCGGATGGTGAGTCGATTCAGCTCAGTATTGATCTGCGACTCCAGCACGTACAGCACCGAGAGTTGTTGCGCGCTATGAGGGAAACGGGTGCATCGGCCGCGTCCGCCGTGACGCTCGATGCCATGACGGGTGAAATCCTAGCGATGACCAATCTACCGTCATTCAATCCGAATAGACGAGGTCAGTTGGATCTTGCGGCTATGCGCAACCGGGTCGTCACTGACGTCTTTGAGCCCGGTTCAACGGTGAAGCCATTGACTCTGGTAGCCGCTCTCGAGAGCGGTGAGTTCGACATCGAGACCCTTATTGATACATCGCCTGGCCGCATCACTGTGGGTAATAAGGTGCTCCCTGATCCACGTAACTACGGCGAAATTACGGTATCTCGCGTCATTGAGAAGTCGAGTCAGGTCGGCGTCACAAAAATGGCCCAGGCCATTGGTCACGAGCACATCATCGATGTATTCGAGCGTTTCGGTCTAGGTCAGCTGACGGGTGCGGAGTTCCCGGGTGAGCGCGCAGGGCGTCTACCCGATCATGATTTTTGGAGCGCCATTGATCGTGTCACTCCCGCGTTTGGCTACGGTTTATTGGTTACGCCACTGCAACTAGCTCATGCCTATGCCGTCCTTGCCAATGAAGGGCACATGGTGCCATTAACGCTTTTGGCGCAGGCCTCTCAAGACAATGACCATAGCGCGAATGGCGGTCGACAGATCATCTCACCGGTGGTGGCAGCGAAAGTTGTTACGGTTCTGCACCGGGTAACAGGCCCTGAGGGTACAGCTCAGCGCGCCACAGTTTCAGGCTTCGATGTTGGAGGTAAGACCGGCACAGTTCACAAGGTAGGACGAGAGGGTTATCTGGACGACCGATATGTCGCGATGTTTGCTGGCGTTGCGCCTGTTGAGTCACCCCGATATGTGACGGTCGTTGTCGTCGATGAGCCGGAAGGCGACGTTTACGGCGGTGGTGCTGCAGCGGCGCCGGTTTATTCGAGAATTACCCAAGAGGTTCTGCGAATACAAAATGTAGTTCCTAATTCGGCCGAGCCAGTGTCGAACGGCCGCATGCTGGCGGCCTCGCGGGAGGATGATTCCCGTGCCTGAGATGAATCTTGCGACGTTGACTCAATCGGTGGCTCAGGTACCTGCGTCAGTGAATGGCCTTATGGCGACCGGATTGTCGCTGGATAGTCGCACTATCGAGAGCGGTGGTGTTTTCGTGGCTCTGCAAGGGTTGGCTTCTGACGGCAGAGCGTATATTGACGCGGCTTTTGCTCGCGGTGCAGTTGCGGTTTTGGCTGAGGCAGAGGGTCTGGAGTCGTCTGATTCACGGGTCATACCCGTTCAGGGGTTAAAGGCGCAGCTTGGCGAGATAGCTCGACGATTTTACGCAGATCCAAGTAAAGATCTCTCGCTGCTAGCGGTGACTGGCACGAATGGGAAAACCAGCATTACCGACTACATAGGGCAGCTTCTGCGCCTCTTAGGTGCATCGGCTTGCACGATTGGTACCTTGGGTGCGAGGACGCGCGCAGGTGAAGCGGTCGATGCTCAAAATACAACGCCAGATATTCTGTCCTTGAATCAATACCTTGCTGACTGGCGTGATGAGGGAGTACGTCATGTGGCCATTGAGGCGTCGAGTCACGCGCTAGAGCAGGGCCGCTTGGACGGCCTTAGGGTCCACACCGGTGTGTTCACCAATCTGACCCGAGACCACTTGGACTACCACGGCGATCTCGAGAGCTATCGCAGTGCCAAACTCCGGCTCTTCAATGATTTTTTGCCTTCGCGTGTCATTTATAACGCGGATGATGAGGCGACACACGGGGCAAGAGAGGCGTCCTCAAGTCCGGCATTTGGCGTGTCCTTTATCGACTCAAATGCCGATGTCTACGTGAAAGTATTAAGCGAAACCTCATCGGGTTTGGAGTTTCAGATTCATTCCCCATTTGGTACAGCTGATATCAAGACCGCACTCCACGGGCGGTTTAACGCGTTTAATGTCACGGCCGCCGTCGTTGCTGTAACAGGGCTGGGATTCCCCTTCACGGAGGTGGCGAATGCGGCCTCACATCTGCTGCCGGTTGATGGCCGGATGCAAGAGGTCAAAGGTGGTAGCGATATCCGAGTGGTCGTTGACTACGCCCACACCCCTGACGCACTAGCCAGTGCGGTAACTGCACTTAAACAGTCATGTACTGGTGCGCTTTGGGTTGTCTTTGGCTGTGGTGGTGATCGTGACGCGGGTAAGCGCCCTGAGATGGGTCGCATCGCCGACTCACTGGCGGATCAGCTGGTAGTCACTAATGACAATCCGCGCTCGGAATCGCCCGAGATGATCGCCGAGGACATATTGGTTGGCATCACTGGCTCACCCTGTCATGTCGAACTCGATCGGGGCGCCGCTATTCGGCATGCGGTTCTCAATGCGCGATCCGGTGACACTGTTCTAGTTGCCGGTAAGGGACATGAGAACTACCAGCTGGTTGGGAAAAATAAGCTCGACTTCTCGGATGTGAGATGCGCGGCCGAGGTGCTTCGAGAGCGGGAGGCGGCCCATGCTTGAGCTTCGTCTCTCTGAATTAGCCCAAAGCTTGGGCGTCGCCTGCGAAAGTGGTGATGCTGTAGTGACGGGTCTGGCGATCGACAGCCGAGCAGTGAAACCCGGTGATCTCTTCGTGGCGATCGACGGTGAACATGTCGACGGGCACGATTTTATCGATAAGGCATTGGACAATGGTGCAGCCGCTATTGCCTGCACTCGGCGGATTGACGTCGCTTCCCCACATATTAAGGCCGCTGATTCTCATCAGGTGTGCGCAAACTATGGGCAACTCATCAGAGGGCGATTCCATGGCTCGGTGATTGGAATCACCGGCAGTGCTGGCAAAACGACCGCGAAATCGTTTCTCGAATCTATTTGCGGGCGTGCGGGGAAAACGGTTGCTACGGTGGGTAACCAGAATAATGAGCTCGGTGTTCCTTTGACGCTCGCAAGATTGTCAACAGACCCAACGTTTGCGGTCGTTGAAATGGGGGCTTCGCAGAAGGGTGACATCGCTTATTTGAAGTCAATGGCTGCCCCTCAGGTGGTTGTGCTTCTCAACGCGCTCGAGGCGCATGTGGGTCGCTTTGGAAGTTTACAGGCCATTATCGAGACTAAGGGTGAGATCCTCGATGACCTTGCTGCCTCCGATACGGCCGTTTTAAACGCGGACCAATTGCACTATTCGACGTGGCAACGGCGCGCGGCACCTGCGCGAATTATCTCTTTTGGCGAGAGCAGCACTGCAGCTATTCAGCTGCTGGACCTCACAGATCGTGGCTTTGATGGCTCGGATATCACGGTTGATGCCATGGGCACACAGATATCATTGCGGCTTTCCATTCCCGGCAAGGGCGGCGTGACCAATGCATTGGCGTCCATCGCCGCAGCGATGGCGCTGGATATTGATGTGTCAGTGATTGTGCAAGGCATCGAGGCCCTATCGCCCGTTGAGGGGAGGGGGAATACGCTTCACCTCGATAGGGGTATCCGCCTGATTGATGACAGCTACAACGCGAGTCCCTCCAGTGTCATGGCTGCGCTCGACTCGCTCAAGCATGCGAGACCACCGCGCACCGCGGTGCTGGCGGACATGTTGGAGTTAGGTGATGATGGACCGGATTACCACCGCGAGGTGGGTCGGCATCTGTCAGATCTGGGTATTGAGCGCGTTATCGCTGTGGGCGAGCTATCAGCGTACATCTCAGATAACTGCGTCTCTCACGCGCTGCACTTTGCCAATACCGATCAGTTGTTGGCCGATTGCCCCAAGTTTTTTCAGGACGAAACGATTTTGGTTAAGGGGTCGCGCGGAATGCAGTTAGATCGCTTTGTGACTTCAATGACAGCATCTGCAGGAGAGGCGACGTGTTAACTTGGCTCGCACAACAGTTGGCGGCGTGGGAATCTGCGTTCTCCGTTTTTCAGTACATCACGCTACGCGGCATCCTGTCTGCGATGACAGCCCTTGTGATCTCCACTTTGGTAGGCCCGCGGATGATCCGCTGGCTGCAGGAGATGCAGATCGGTCAGGCGGTGCGCGTTGATGGTCCTCAGTCGCATTTGAATAAAGCGGGCACCCCGACGATGGGTGGCGCGCTCATCATTGTTGCGATTGCCTCGGGCACGTTGCTCTGGGGCGATCTATCGAGCAAGTACCTATGGGTGGCTCTCCTCACCACGGTGTTGTTTGGTGCAATCGGCTGGGTGGATGATTATCGAAAGGTAGTTGAGAAAGACTCGCACGGGCTACCTGCACGCTGGAAATACTTCTGGCAGTCAGTGGTCGGCTTAGCAGCGGTCAGCTATCTGTTTGCCACATCGACTCAAGTCCCTGAGTTGACGCTCTATCTCCCGTTCTTCAAGGACTTTGCACTAGTGATGGGAATCCTCTTCATCCCGTGGGCTTACCTTGTCGTTGTAGGGTCGAGTAATGCGGTTAATTTGACCGATGGGCTCGATGGTCTGGCGATTCTCCCTACGGTCATGGTGGCTGTAGGTTTGGGCATGATCGCTTACGTGACTGGTCGTGTGGACTTTGCGTCCTATCTGAACATCGCCTACATCGCAGGTGCCGGCGAAATGGTCGTTTTTTGTGGTGCTATTGCGGGTGCGGGTCTGGGATTCTTGTGGTTTAACACCTATCCAGCCATGGTGTTCATGGGAGATGTCGGTGCGCTAGCACTTGGTGCTGCGCTGGGTATTGTCGCCGTCATCATCCGACAGGAACTCGTGCTCTTTATCATGGGGGGAGTTTTTGTCATCGAGACGCTGTCCGTCATTATTCAAGTTGCCTCCTTCAAGTTGCGCGGCAAGCGTGTCTTCAAAATGGCACCCATTCATCATCACTTTGAACTCTCCGGTTGGCCTGAGCCGCGCGTGATTGTCCGTTTTTGGATTATCACAGCGATGCTTGTGCTCTTCGGATTGGCGACGTTGAAGCTGAGGTAGGACTGAATGATGCCTGAGCTTATTTCCAGTTCGGTACGACGCGGTGTTCTCGGTATGGGTCGTACCGGGCGCTCCGTTGCGCGCTACTGGAAGGCACAAGGCATACCGTTTATTGCCATGGATACGCGGGCTGACCTCGCCAACGACCTCACCTTGCGTCGTGAACTTGAGGGCGATGAAGCACACTTCGGAGAGATTAGTGAGACCGTGCTCAAGCAGGTTGATCTACTGATCGCTTCGCCGGGAATTGCAATGGATTCGGCTGTGATCGGTTTGGCGCAGTCGCTCAATATCGAAGTGCGCGGCGACATCGACCTGTTTGCGGGCGAGGCTCAAGCGCCGGTTATTGGTATTACGGGCTCAAACGGCAAATCGACGGTGACAACCTTTGTGGGTCAGTTGCTGACATCGTGTGGTCTGAATGTCTCGATTGGTGGGAACTTGGGGACGCCGGCGCTTGAGTTGCTCAACGACCCGGTCGATGCCTATGTGCTCGAGCTATCGTCCTTCCAATTGGAGCGGGCAGGTGACCTGAATCTCGCGGTTGCGGCTGTCCTTAATCTGTCGCCCGATCATTTAGACCGGCATCACTCGATGCCGCTGTATCACCTGGCTAAGCACCGGATCTTCGCGGGAGCGCAGCATGTAGTTGCGAACTATCGAGACTCACTGACACAGCCTGTCGGGAAGGGCGATGTGCCATGGACCTTGTGGCGTGACAATGAACCGGATATTCAACAGCTAGGCGTCCGTAATCACGAAGGCGCCCCTTGGATCTGTTTTGGGTTTGAGCCGCTGTATCCGCTTTCGGATGTGCCTCTGGTTGGTCATCACAACGTCAATAACGTGTTGGCAGCTTTGGCGATTTGCCACGCCATGGGGCTGCCGTACGAGCAACTCGTAACAGGTATAAATACCCTCAAGGGTCTCCCGCATCGATGTGAGCTGGTTGCCGCTAAAGACGGTGTTCGATTTGTTAACGACAGCAAAGGCACTAACGTGGGAGCGACTGTGGCTGCTCTCGAGGGACTAGCGGATGGTCGCAACATCATTTTAATCGCTGGTGGTGAGGGCAAGGGGCAGGCGTTCGCTCCGCTGGCTAAGGCGGCATCGCAGCATGCAAAGCATACGGTGCTGCTTGGTCGCAATGCAGTGAGTATTGCCGATGCACTCGATGCAGCAACGCCACATACGTTTGCTGATGATATGGAATCTGCTGTTCGAACCGCGACTCATATCGCTGCATCTGGCGATGTCGTGTTGCTCTCACCTGCCTGCGCCAGTTTGGACATGTTTGCTGACTACCGCGCACGTGGTGATGCGTTTACAGCTGCGGTACGGGACTTCGAGGAGGTGTCTTAATGGTGACCTTACCTCGCGAGGCTTATGCGGGCACTACGCTACTCGTTTTGACGATGACGTTGATTTCTATCGGACTCATCGCAATCTCCTCCGCGTCTATCAGCTTGTCGGAAGCTAGATTTGGTGATGAGTGGCACCACGCAACCCGACATCTCATGTATCTGGGTATTGGTGTCACCTTGGGTGTGGTCGCTTACTTCATCCCCGTCACTGTTTGGCGCCAAACATCACCCTGGCTCCTCCTGCTGGTGTTAGGTCTGCTAGTGGTAGTTCTGGTGCCGGGTGTCGGGCGTATCGTGAACGGTAGTCAGCGCTGGATACCCTTGGGGCCCCTGACGTTCCAACCCTCCGAATTTGCAAAATTCGCCATCGTCCTATGGTTGGCCGGGTATATGGTGCGTCACGGTGAAGAACTTCGAACGGCATTGCGTGGCTTGCTTAAACCCATCGCCGTACTCGTTGCCTTCGCAGGCCTGCTACTGATGGAACCTGATTTCGGTGCCACGGTAATCCTATTGGGAACTGCGTTTGGCATGATGTTTATGGCGGGTGCACGACTCATCAATGTTTTAGGCCTCGTTTTGGCCGCGCTGGCCATCTTGGTCGGCATGATCGTCATGGCGCCGTACCGGATGAAGCGCTTGATGGCGTATCAGGACCCCTGGAGTGACCCTTTTGGAAGCGGCTTCCAGTTAATCCAATCGTTGATTGCCTTCGGGCGCGGCGAGTGGTTTGGCGTTGGCTTGGGTAACAGCATTCAGAAACTGTTCTATCTGCCAGAGGCACATACCGACTTCGTCTTTTCGATATGGGCCGAGGAGACAGGATTGGTCGGTGCTGTCGCTGTCATCGCGCTCTTTGCCGCGTTTGTCGGCCGCATTGTTTTCATAGGTTATCGCTTCCTTTTAGAAAAGCGCGAATTCGAAGCCTTCGTCTGTTTCGGCTTCGCACTTATTTTTGCAGGGCAGGCCTTCGTTAATATGGGGGTTAGCTCAGGTTTACTCCCAACTAAAGGTTTGACACTGCCGTTCATAAGCTACGGCGGTAATAGCCTGTTCGTTAGCTGCATGATGGTCGGTGTATTGCTGAAGCTCGAACGAAGTCGATCGCATCGGCCCAAGAAAGTCCAAGCCAGGAGGAAGTCCGCATGACCGCCTCCGAGCATAGCGTGATGATTATGGCCGGCGGAACGGGTGGGCATGTTTATCCCGGATTGGCGGTAGCTAAAGGGTTGCGCGCTAAAGGTTGGGATGTCGCCTGGATCGGGACTGCGCGTGGGCTCGAGGCGAGGGTTGTTCCGGCCAACCAGATCGCCCTGCATACACTGAAAACGCTCGGTTTGCGGGGCAAGGGTTTGACTTCCAAGGTCAAAGGCGTCGCTTCGTTACTGTGGGCGTGCGTGCAAGCGCTGGCGCTGTTGCTTCGTCACCGACCCAGTATGGTGATTGGGTTTGGTGGCTATGCCGCGGGTCCTGCGGGTGCTGTTGCCAGACTGGTCGGCATCCCGTTATTGATCCATGAGCAAAATGCGGTGGCCGGTACGACAAATCGACTCCTCGCTCGCCAAGCGGCGCGCGTGATGGCTGGTTTTGACGGCGCTTTCAAGGTCGATATTGACGTTGCTGTCACAGGTAATCCTTTGCGTGGTGAACTCTGCGAGGTAGCTGAAAAAGCCTACCCAACGGCCTCGTTCGACACGTCTCGCCGTCTTCGTGTCGCGATTCTCGGTGGTAGTCAGGGTGCCCTGGCCCTAAACACAGGCTGCCCTCAGGCATTCTCACAGTTGTCAGCCGATGAGCTTGCGTGCATCGACATTAAGCATCAATGTGGCCTTGCCCATGTTGATGTTACCGAGGAGTCCTGGGGCCGCGTCGGCGTCAACCAGTATCAGGTTATGCCGTTCGTTGAGGATATGGCGGCGCTTTATCACTGGGCCGATCTTGCAATCTGCCGAGCGGGGGCGTTGACGGTGAGTGAGGTGGCAGTCACTGGGACGCCCAGTTTGCTGGTGCCACTCCCGCAGGCCATCGATAACCACCAGATTAAAAATGCCGAGGCGTTGATGTCGGCTGGTGGCGCTAGCATCGTGCCCCAAAGTGACTTGGTTAGTGACGCTATTCCGGATTTTCTCTCGCTAATTCTGACGGATGCACTCAGATTGAAGCAGATGTCTGATGCTGCGCGCGCTTGGTCGAAGCCCAATGCTACTCAAGACGTAGTGGCGATTGCAGAGGAGGTGGCCTGTGGCTGAGACCATCCTCACTCGTGAACCCATGATGCGGCGCATTCAGCGCATCCACTTTGTCGGCATCGGCGGCTCAGGTATGAGCGGCATTGCCGAAGTTATGGTCGGGCTAAATTACACGGTGTCCGGATCTGACATCGCGGAGAGTTCTTTAGTGACGCGGCTGACCGGGCTGGGAATTGAAGTTTCTATTGGGCACAGAGCTTCCAATGTCGATGGCGCGGACGTGCTCGTGGTGTCGTCCGCTATCAACGAGGCCAATCCCGAAATTAAAGCTGCGAGAGAGCAGCGAATACCAATTGTCCCGAGAGCGGAGATGCTGGCTGAGCTCATGCGCTATCGCTTCAGTATTGCTGTGGCAGGGACTCATGGGAAAACAACGACCACCAGTCTGATTGCGTCGTTGATGGCCGAGGCGGGTCTGGACCCGACGTTTGTTATTGGCGGCGTGCTCAACAACCTAGGCACCAATGCTCAGTTGGGTGCGAGCGATTACTTAGTTGTTGAAGCTGATGAGAGCGATGCCTCGTTCCTGCATCTGTTGCCTATGATGTCGGTCATTACCAACGTAGAGCCCGACCACATGGAGCACTACGAGGGCGATGTGCGGTCTTATCACCAGGCGTTTATCGAGTTCCTTCACAATCTACCTTTCTATGGTGTGGCGCTGGTGTGTCTGGACGATCCGGGTGTTCGCGAACTGCTACCAAACATTACCCGCCAGGTCGTGACGTATGGTTTTGCGGACGATGCTGACTTTCGACTGGAAGCACTGACATTCTCGGGTACTGAGAGTCATTTCACCCTAAATCGAAAGGTACTGGGTGATTCATTAAGTATTCGCCTACCGATGCCGGGTGTACATAACGCGTTGAACGCGGCGGCCGCCGTTGCGGTCTGCTCAGAGCTGGGCGTCAGCATTGATGCGATCGTACGCGGTCTGGCGGGGTTTGAGGGCGTTGGCCGGCGCTTCTCTGTTCTTGGTGACATTACCTGGCAGGGAGGCAAGGCCTTGCTGGTGGATGACTACGGTCATCACCCAACAGAGCTCAAGGCCACTATTAATGCGGCCCGTGAGGCGTATCCCGATAAACGCCTGGTCATGGTGTTTCAACCTCATCGGTATAGCCGCACCCGTGACTGCTACGACGACTTTGTCGAGGTGTTATCAACCTTGGATGGACTCGTTCTTCTTGAGGTGTACTCCGCCGGCGAGGACGAAATTCCGGGCGCGGATAGTCGTTCGCTGGCACGAAGCATTCGCCAAGCAGGATGGATTGATCCGGTGTTGTTGAGTGATAACGGTCAATTGCCGGCGCGCTTGGCTAAGTTCCTGGAAGATGGCGATGTGCTCATCATGCAGGGCGCAGGAAACATCGGTAGGTTGTCGAAGCTTCTGTCAGACGCAGAGTCGCTGGAGGTGTTGTCATGCACACTGACCTCCAAAACATGAACGTGACGGTCTTGATGGGCGGCGATTCTGCTGAGCGTGAGATTTCGATAAAGAGCGGTACTGCGGTGGCCGATGCGCTGGAACTAGCGGGCGCTCGTGTTACCCGTCTCGATACGACTACAACAGGCTGGCACCGAGACCTACCTATAGAAACCTTCGTCTTCAATCTGCTACACGGCGTGGGCGGTGAAGATGGTCAGATTCAGGGGCTGCTCGAGTCCCTAGGGGTTCAGTATTCAGGATCAGGAGTGCTGGGCAGTGCGCTGTGCATGGACAAAGCCAAAACCAAGCTCGTCTGGCAGAGTCTCGGGCTACCCACGCCAGACTTCGAGATCATTGATGCCAGTAGCGACCTCGCTGCAGTCATAGATCGACTGGGCCCTGTGTTTGTGAAGCCGGTCTCAGAGGGATCATCGGTGGGCATGTCGAAGGCTCACGATGTGAGCTCGCTGGAGTGCGCTTTGGCTAAAGCGTCTGAGTCGGGTGTCGCGGTAATGGCAGAGTCGCTGGTTCAGGGCGACGAATTCACGGTGGCCATTTTGCGCGGTCAGCCACTACAGCCCATAAAGATCATCCCCGCCGCGGACTTCTATGACTTCGACGCGAAATATGTGTCGGGCACTACGCAATTCGAGTGTCCGGC
>CACMGJ010000037.1 GCA_902613175.1 Halieaceae bacterium
CGGTGAGACAACGCTTGAAGAGGTTCTGCGCGTTACGTCGGTGACATAGCGTGGCCGCCTTTAAGTACAAAGCACTCGATACCTCGGGAAAGGTTGTCAAAGGCGTTCTCGAGGGAGACTCAGAACGTCAAATTCGCGCGCAACTCCGAACCAAGAGCCTGCGACCCATTGAGGTTGCTTCTGCAGGCCGTCGCGCGGCCAATAGCGCTAGTACTGAGAGTGGTGTCCGTCGTGGCCTGTTTGCACCGCGTCTCAGCGCCAGTGACTTAGCTCTGATTACCCGACAATTAGCAACGCTCGTTGCCTCGGCGCTGCCCCTTGATGAGTGCCTGCAAGCTGCTGCAGAACAGACGCGTAAAGCGTCGACCAAAGCACTGTTACTCCAGGTCCGCTCGAAAGTTGCAGAGGGTCAC
Source organism: Halieaceae bacterium (assembly GCA_902613175.1). Taxonomy (GTDB): domain Bacteria; phylum Pseudomonadota; class Gammaproteobacteria; order Pseudomonadales; family Halieaceae; genus Luminiphilus. The sequence continues at coordinate 414 of CACMGJ010000037.1, forward strand.
ACCTTGGCGCATGCGATGGCGCAATTTCCTCAGACATTTGGTGATATGTATCGGGCGATGGTGAACGCGGGAGAGCAGGCAGGCCAGTTGGGACCGGTTCTAGAGCAGCTGGCTGATTACACGGAAAATCGACAGCACACGACACAGAAGCTTCAAATGGCCCTGATCTACCCGTTTGTTCTCATCGGGGTAGCGATCGCCGTGGTCACGGCGCTCATGGTCTTCGTCGTACCCGAGATGGTGGGCATCTTTGCCCAGGCCAAAACCGATTTGCCACCCTTGACTGTGGCACTCATCGCAACCAGTGATTTTCTGACCAACCACGGATGGATTCTGGGTCTTGGGATTGTAGCGCTGGTGATCATTATTCGCCGGTTGTTGAAGAACCCGACGTACAAAAAAATGTCCGACGCTGGTCTGCTAAGGATTCCCGGTATTCGGCGCGTGCTCATCGGGATGGACACGGCGCGATTCTCGTCGACCTTAAGTATTTTAATGGCGTCTGGGGTGCCATTGCTCGACGCCCTACGCATCGCTGGGGCGGTGATGAACAACCTTGTATTACGTGCTGCAAGCAAGGAGGTTGCAGGCAAGGTACAGGAGGGTTCTAGCTTGAATCGTGCGCTGTCACAGGAAGCGTTCTTTCCTCCCATGATGGTGCATATGGTGGCATCGGGCGAAACCAGTGGTGAGTTGGAAACCATGCTCGAGCGCTCGGCGTCGAACCAAGAGCGTGAGCTTGAAGCGACCCTGGGCACGGTTATGGGATTATTCGAGCCCATCATGGTGGTTGTCATGGGTGGGCTGGTACTGACAATAGTCATGGCAATTCTGTTGCCAATATTCGATTTGAACACGATGGTGAGGTAGAGCAGTGAAAAAGCAGAGCGGATTTAGTTTGATCGAGATTCTTGTGGTGCTGGTGATCATGGGTTTGTTGATCAGTGTAGTTGCACCGACCGTCTTGAACAGTGCAGATGATGCACGTATTCAAAAGGCACAGGCCGACTTTAAATCCATTGAAACGGCGCTGAAGATTTACCGTCTTGATAATTATGTTTATCCGTCGACGGAGCAAGGTTTGGTTGCTCTGGTTGAGGCGTCAACGCTGGAACCTGAGCCGCGAAACTTTAAAAAAGGGGGCTACTTACCTGAGGTTCCCATGGACCCGTGGGGCCAGGAGTATCTCTATCTGTCACCCGGTGAGTATGGGGAAGTGGATATTTATTCCTTGGGTGCGGATGGGCTGCCGGGCGGCGAGGATCAAAACGCTGATATCGGCAACTGGGGAGAGGACGACAACTCCTAATTCGCAATGGGTGACGGGTGCGCATCGATGCGTCGACATCAGAAGGGTTTCAGCCTCATCGAGATGCTGGCTGTGGTGTTCGTCGTTGTCCTTCTCACTTCGCTGGTCAGTCTGAATGTCGGTTCAGGAAGTGCAGATATCAACCGAGAAAATCAGGTTCGCGATGTGGCAGCCATGCTGGGCTATGCTCTGACGGAGGCAGAGCTCAGCGGTACCGACCACGGGCTGTTGATCCATCAACTTGATGGCTTTGAGAATGGCTCTTACGGTGGACTCTGGTTGAGACGTTACGATCAAGGCTGGGCGGAACCCCTGTCGCTCAACACGGCGTTCGAGGACTTGGTCTTTCAATCGGGGATTGAACTAGAGCTACGCCTTGAAGAGCAGCCCCCGATCGACTTTGACGTGCTGGAAGAGGATGCCAATCCACCGCCACAGATTATTTTGTTTGCTGGTGGAGAGGTCACTCCCGGCGAACTTGATTGGATAGATGAGCGGTCTGGCGACCTGCTCTACACCCTGCGATGGGACCTTTTTGGGCGCATGTCCTTCATGCCCAAAGGTATAGAGCCGGACGATGTCTTCGAAGATTAGAGAAAACAAACAGCGGGGATTCACTCTGATTGAAGTCATGGTTGCCTTGACCGTGGTGGCCGTGACGTTGCCCGCTCTACTTTTCCTGCTCTCCCAACAAATTGACGGAACCGCCTATCTGCGAGATCGTTCTATCGCGCAATGGGTGGCCGCCGATCGTGTGGCTGAAGTTCGGCTGGCCGTTGCGAAGCAACGCAGCGCCAGACCGGGAATTATTGCTGGGGAGTCTGAGCGGGCAGGGCGGACCTGGTACTGGCAAAGCGAAATTCAAGAAACGCCGGTGCCCGGTTTCATGCGATTAACGGTGACCGTGACTGGCGAAGATACCGACGATGATTCGGTGTTGTTCACGCTCGATGCGTTCTTAAATGCGGAGGTGGTGGATGCGCCGAGCTGATCATCGCCCTAGGCAGGCGGGTTTCACGCTGGTCGAGGTACTAATTGCGATGGCGATCACTGCGTTCGTGTCAGTGTTGTCCTATCAAACCTTGTCGACCGCACTGGTAGGTATTGAGTCAGCGCGCGCCGAGTCTGGGCGCCTTCATGAGATTAACCGGGCCTTCACTGTGCTTTCGCGAGACATTCGTCAACTGACCAATCGACCAGTCCGTGACGAATTTGGACAGTTAGCGTCGGCTATGTCCGGTGGGGAGTTGGCGCGAGATCCTCTGCGCTTGACCCGCTCGGGTTGGCACAACAGTACCGGAGCGCCTCGAAGTACCTTGCAGCGCGTGGCCTATCGCTTAGAGGAAGACAGGTTGTTGAGATTGAGTTACCCGGTACTGGACCGTACTACCGCGATCGAACCGACTGAAACGGTTCTAATTGAGGGTGTTGAGCTTTTCGAACTACGATTTTTACCGTCAATTAATGCGGTAGAAGTGGATCGAAATCAGGTTATTGATCGCCGATTCTGGCAGGAGAACTGGGTGGCCGATGTTGGCTTCACCGACAAACTCATCGATCCCCCCGCTGCCATTGAAGTACGAGTAACCCTGAGCGATTGGGGTGAATTGGAGCGACTCTATGTCATGCCGTCGTTCTAATAAGCAGCAAGGGGCAGCCCTAGTCATTGCGCTACTCGTTTTTGCACTTTCGGCGGCGCTGATGGTGGGTGTGCAGCGCGACTTTAATCTTCAGTTGCAGCGCAGTACCAATACCTTCTTTGCAGAGCAAGGTTGGTCGTTTCTACTAGGTGCCGAGACGCTCGCTGAATTGGCTCTGAGATTTGATGTCGACGCGGACGCAAAAAGTGATACTCCGGTGGATTCTTTGCAGGAGTTGTGGGCGCAGCCGCAGGCACCATATCCACTCGATGGAATTGGCTTTCTAAGTGGTGACATTTATGACCTACAAGGCCGCTTTAACATCAACAGTCTCGTTGATCACTCCAATAATCAGGGCAGGGACCCCAACACACCTCTCGGTGAAGCGCCTGCACAACCCGTCGGTGAGACCGGGGAAACGCGACGCTTTAACGCCGAGCAACGCGTCTTGTTGCGACTGTTGCTCGCGATTGAGGAGGCGGAGTTGAGTCGCAGTGAGGCAGCACGGCTCGTTGAGCGGATTACGGATTTTGTCGATCCTGATCGCAACCCGCGCATTGAGGGCGCCGAGGATGAGCGCTATCTCTCCTCGGCGTTCCCTTACCGTGCACCCAATCGGCCCCTGGCCAGCGTGAGTGAGCTCAGGGCTGTCGATGAGATCACGCCAGAGCTATACCGTCTGATCGCCCCGTTCTTAACCGTTTGGCCTGCAGAGGGTAGCAAGGTAAATCTTCTGACCGCACCGCCCGAAGTCTTGGCCGCGCTCAATGAGGATGATGCTCTGCAGCCTTTATCGGCTCAACAGGTCGCACGCATCATCGAACTCCGCAACGATGGCATGCTTAACGAGGTCGATACCTTCATTGAGGATGCCATGTTTTCTGATGGCGCAACCGACGAGTTGCGTGATCTGGTCGATATCAAGTCATCGTGGTTTCTACTCGATGCTCGTGTCGAGATTGCTGATAGAGAACGCCGCCTGTACAGTGTCTTGCATCGTCAAGGCCGCGCTATTTCGGTTGTACATCGAACCGAGGGGGAGCTGTAGTGAGCGGTCACTGCGCTGAGTACACTTTTTGGGGAAAAACGTTTCGAGCGGATACGTGAATGGCGCTGCTTTTATGGCGGTATTAATCGTAGCTGTATAGAAAGAGAGAGGTTTACTGACTGACATGCGTGTTGAAAACCCGAGTCTCGTGGTTTGGAAAGACGGAGCGCCGGTTCTATGGCGCGCCGGTGCCACCGCATGCGAGTCAGTCACAGAAGACACGGTTTTTCCGGAAGGTGTGATTGTAGGTTTGCCCAGTGATGATGTTCGATCGACGTTGCTCAGCGTAAGTCCAGAGGAGCGTAAGCATCTCGCGAAATCACTTCCATTCATGATGGAAGAGCAGGTCGCCGAGGACGTCGAAGAACTGCACTTCGTATCCAGTGCCCTCGATGAGGAGCGCTATCTCGTGGCATTCACGCGGCGAGACAGTATGGTGGCTTGGATTGAGCAATTGGCTTCGAACGACAATCTTAAGGTTTTTGCTCCGGAGGCACTTTGCTTACCGCTTGAGGGCGATGAGCGGTGTGCTGTCGTTGATGCTGATGAGGTTGTTTTGCGCTGGAGTGAGGCGCATGGCGCTCGCGTCGATTTGTCGTTGTTTTCTATGGTTTTGGATTCGTTGGCGGAGACGCCGTCCAGCCTCGTTATCTACGGCACAGACCGAGAAAAGGTGGTAGGGCAATTAACCGATGATCAGGCTGCGCTCGTTGATTGGCGTCAGGGTGGCTGGGGAGCGGTTCTGTTGCTGACAAAGTCAGCGCCTCACGTGAATCTGCGTCAGGGCAGTTTTGCGCCGCCATTGCCGTTGACGAAGTGGTGGGGTGTCTGGAAGACCGTTGCGATTGCGGCCTCAGTAGCGCTGAGCTTGCAGTTCGTGTCCGACATCAGTCAGTTTCAGAAGCTAAAAAGCCAAAATACTGAGCTGCGATCGGCGATTCAGGATTCGTATCGAAAGGCGAATCCTCGAGGCGCGGTGGTCGATGTTGAGAAACAGCTGGATCGTCAGATCGCAGAGTTTGCAGGTGAAGAGGGCGTTGCAGCCTTTACACCCAGGTTGGTTGATGTCGTCACGGCAACGATGACAGAGAACGGTCGCGTGACGTCCATCAATTACACAGCAGGCCAGTTGAGGCTTAACCTCACAGCCCAGGATTTTGCTTCAGTCGAGCAGATCCGGCAGGCGTTGGAGCGAGCAGGGCTCAAAGCTACTCTGGAAACATCGAGCGCTCGTGGTGACGAGGTGCGTGCGCGTTTACGGGTCGAGGTGTCGTAATGAAAGAGTGGTTTACCAACCAAAGCCCTCGAGATCAGGTCGCATTGCTGTTACTCGCGGGATTTCTTGTGGTCTTTGGACTTTTCCAGTTTGCGCTGGTGCCGGCAAGTGAAGCGCGGGGCCAAATGGTGCTCAATAATCAGGCGGCGAGCGCTCAGTTGAGTCGAGTTGAGACAAAAGTCAGCCGTTTACTGGGTCTGCGTGAAACCGGTAGCAGCAATCAAAGTCAGAATCTGTCATCAACCTTAAGCGCCGCGGCGCAAAATGCCGGTCTTACCGTAAAACGACTTCAGCCAAACAGTCGCGGCGAGGTCCAAGTACGCTTTGAGGGCGTTGATTTTGATGCACTACTTCAGTGGTTACAGACGGTAGAGGGCAATGAAGGCCTCCGAATCGTCGATGCCTCAGTGAGTGATGCGGGTCGATCGGGGGGCGTCAACGCGACACTCCGAGTACGAGGCCAGTAAGTGTGACTTACCGTCGTGTATCCGCGCTAGCAGCAGCGCTGATCATCATCTTATTCATCACCCGTGCGCCGGCTTCTTTGATGGGTTTCGTGCTCCCACCGGCGGTCAAGACTACTGGATTTAGCGGCACCGTCTGGGAGGGCGTGGTGGCGCACGTTGAAATCCCTCTCCAATCACGGCCTTTTGCTATGGGGAGAATCACATGGACGCTTAACCCGATCGGTTTCCTGCGGGGTGATCTCATTCGCGTCAAGAGCGATTGGGGAAACCAGCGAGTTGATGTGGCAGCGAGACCAGCATTAAATGGATCGTTGCAGGTCAACGACGCCGAGCTTCGTATCGATCTGGGTTGGCTGCGTGAGCTTCTTCCCTTGTACGTGGGCGGTCAACTCAAGGCTGATATTGAGTTCCTCAGTATCACTGCTAATGGCACCCCGACCTCGGCCAACGGTCGTCTAGTGTGGGAAAACGCGGCCTGGCGCGCGATGGGTGGCGACGTATCGCTGGGGTCGTATGCGGTTGATATCACGACAACGGATGCAGGTATCCGAGCGAGCATCATCACATTGAAGGGAGCGCTTCAGGTCGATGGTTTAGTCACCATTGCGGGCGACAACTACCGTGTCATGGCTAATCTATCGGGACCGGCTGCGCGCAACGAGGCTTTTCAGCAAGCGATCGCCTTGCTGGCAGTGCCTACCGGCAGTGGCTACCGAATCGAGTTAAGCGGTACACTCTGAACAGATGGGCTCTGGGGCCTGCTGATACAACAATAACGAAGTGAGATGCCTATGAAGTTTTAGCAGATGCTTCTTGTCCTCGTCACACTGGGAGGCGCTATGCCGACAACAGCTCAAGACATGCCTGCAGTCATGGACGGCTTTCCGCCTAGCACCGAGTCGCAGGTGACCAAGAAGAATCATCGGGATTGGCCCTACAGTCAGTGGGCGTTTCAAAATTTTGGCGCACCGAATAATACCGTCATGGTTCCAAGGGGTGGTGAGATTCACCACTTCCCGCGAGAAGAGTCTCGCCTAGACCAATTCACCGTTGATGGTGCATCGCTGGGCGATGTCTTTGCTGCCAATGCCGCGGACGCGCTGGTGGTCATTCATGGCGACACCTTAGTACACGAGTCGTACTGGAACGGGATGGACGCGCACCGCCAGCATATCTGGTATTCCATGACCAAGTCGCTGGTTAGCAGCATCGCGGGGGTTCTGGTGGAGAGCGAGCAGCTGGATCTGACAAAAAGCCCGTCGGAGTACGTGCCAGAGCTTAAGGGAAGTGCTTTCGATCGCGTGACAGTGCAAAACGTAATGGACCATGCCAGTGGTCTGGCGTTTGAGGAGAACTATGTCGATCCGAAGAGCGACTTTTTCCTCTATTACGCGCCGGCTTTAAACCTTGGGTATTTGCCTGGCGCAGCGGACCTCCAGCCGGGGCAAACAGAAATTTACGGTGTCTATGATTTTCTAACGCACTTCGTGCAGCCTGATCCCGAGACACCTCCGGGAATGCGTTTTGACTATAACTCTGCGAATGCTGATGTCTTGGGTTGGATGGTATCCCGACTAATGGGTAAGTCCCTAAATGACGTCATCCGAGATGAGGTCTGGCAGAAGATAGGCGCGGAGCACGATGCCTTCATCGCGGTGGACCGCGCGTACATCCCGGTCGCCACGGGTGGATTCAATGCAACAGCCCGCGATGCCGTGCGCTACGGCATGTTGATCCGCGACAAGGGGGTCTTTAGAGGCGAGCGAGTGCTCCCTGCTAATTGGCTCGAGCATATGGTCGATGTGAAGGACAGCGATCGTACTGCGATGAACCTCAACCCCAACTATTCGCAGGCGGACTGGATTGCCTATCAGGACATGTGGTGGATTTTGGATGAGACTACCGAAGAGTTCTGTGCGGTCGGGATTCACGGTCAGGTTATCTACATCAATCGAAGCACCGATACCGTCATGGTCTGGTTTTCGAGTCAGCGCGACGCAGCATCGACACTCGCACCCGAATTTCCCATTAAACTCAATGCGGCGCGTGCCGCAGCGAACTATCTTGCGGAGCAATAAGCAATGGCAGCAGGCACACCCGTATGGTCTAGTCGTTTCGCGTTTATCATGGCTTCGGTCGGTTTCGCCGTTGGCTTAGGTAATATCTGGCGATTCCCCTATGTAACCGGTGAGAACGGAGGTGGCGCCTTTGTCATCGTCTACCTGCTCTGCGTTTTCGCTATTGGTGTCCCGTGTGTCATGGCGGAATTGCTGGTGGGCCGACGCGGTCAATCGAGCCCGTCAAAGTCGATGGCAGCCGTTGCTGAGGAAAGTGGGCACAGCCGCGCCTGGGGCGGTGTTGGTGGTCTCGGTGTTTTCACGGCCTACACCATCTCTATTACCTATGCGGTTGTCGTGGGCTGGGTGCTTTGGTACCTTACCCAAGCGGCAATGACCGGCTTTGCGGGCGTGGACGCGGCGTCTTCATCACAGGATTTCGATGCGCTCCTAGCTGACGGATCCACCATGCTAATCATGACCGTGGTTGGTAACCTGATCGTTGGCGGAATCATCTATGCTGGTGTTGCTGGGGGTATCGAACGCGCAGTTACGGTCATGATGCCTTTGTTGTTTGCGCTATTGGTGGGCCTCAGTATCTACAACATATTTGCCGGCGGTTTTGGCGAGACACTGAGTTGGCTGTTCACACCGGACTTCAGCAAGATTGACGGTCCGACATTGTTGGCTGCAGTGGGGCAGGCGTTCTTCTCCATTGGTGTCGGCATGGGCGGCATGATGACCTACGGATCGTACCTGCCGGCCAACTTCTCCATTACGCGGGGCGCAATGATGATCGTACTCGCTGACACTATGGTTGCCTTACTTGCCGGTTTCGTCGTCTTCCCAATGGTCTTTAATTACGGCCTTGATATCGCCGGTGGCGCTGGCCTTATCTTCCAGACGCTCCCTGTCGCGTTTGCGCAGATGCCCGGCGGTCATGTATTCGCGGTTCTCTTCTTTGTCATGCTGTCGGTTGCCGGCGTGACCTCGATGGTGGGGTTGCTCGAGTCCGTGACTAGTTGGACTGATCAGCGCACGACCTTGGGACGCGAAATGAGCGCTGTTGTGGTTGTGGGCTCAGTTACCTTCTGCAGTATTGCGTCTGTCCTCTCCTACAATGTATGGCAGGACGTAACACTGTTTGGTATGAACTTTAATGGGGCATCTGAAGGGTTATACGACAAGATTACGTTACCGCTGGGGGGCCTGCTGATAGCGCTATTCGTGGGCTGGTTTATGAAGCGTGAACTGAGTTTCTCGGAGCTTGCAACGGGTGAGCAGGTCTTCTCAATCTGGCGCCTCTTGCTCCGCTTTTTAGTCGTACCCGCTATTGCCATTATTCTGATTACAGGACTGATTTAAGACATGCTATCAACTGTTACCGATTGGCTCTGGTCATATGTATTAATCGCAGCGTTACTGCTGGTGGGTCTTCGCCTCACATGGGACGCGCGCTTTGTGCAGTTGCGTTTGTTCAAAGAGATGTTTCGCGGCTTGTCCGGCGGCTTCTCGGGTACCGATAAAGGACTATCGAGCTTTCAGGCCTTAGTGGTGAGTGTGGCTGGACGCGTTGGCGGCGGCAATATTGCCGGTGTCGCGGTAGCGATCACGCTCGGCGGCCCGGGCGCCCTGTTCTGGATGTGGTTGATTGCGCTGATTGGCATGGCCACGAGCTTGTTCGAGTGCGCGCTTGCCCAGCTTTACAAGCAGAGCGACGGATCCGAAACCTACCGGGGTGGTCCTGCCTACTTTATGCGATTTGGACTCGGCTGGAGTGTCATGCCGGTCATCTACTCGGCGCTGCTACTCGTGACCATTGGCTTTGGATTTAATGCGGTTCAAACCTACTCGGTTACCAACTCCATTGAGTCAGCCTTCGCCATACCGACCTGGCAGAGTGGTCTTGCTCTGACAGCGGTCATGGCCGCCATTTTGTTCGGCGGTATCCGTCGACTTGCCGCGGTATCCCAGGTCATCGTTCCGATTATGGTTGTAGGCTACTTTGTGCTCGCTATTGGCATTCTGATCGCCAACATTAGCCAAGTGCCTGCAGCGCTTGGCGTTATCTTCAAGTCCGCCTTTGGTCTCGAGCAGGTTGTCGGAGGCGGCGTTGCCGCTGCCATTATGCAGGGTGCACGACGAGGTCTTTTCTCCAACGAGGCAGGCCTGGGTACAGTACCTAATGTCGCCGCGACGGCCGATGTGACGCATCCGATTCAGCAGGGGCTGGTGCAAAGCCTTAGCGTCTTTATTGATACCATCATTCTATGTACCTGTACCGCACTTATCATTTTGCTCTCTTCGGCTTACCAACCGGACGCAGTTAATCCGCAAGGTGTTGTTTTGACACAGCTCGCGGTTGCTGAGCAGCTGGGCGGTTGGGGTGAGTCACTCGTCAGTATTTTCCTGGTGCTCTTTGCTACGACGACCATCGCCTACAACTGTTATCTCGGTGAAAACAGTATCGCCTATTTTGCCAATTGGCCTTCATGGGCGATCCCGGCCTTTCGCATTTCAGTACTGATGATGATTGCCTGGGCCTCGGTTCAGGACTTGGGTACGGTCTTTAGCTTCTCAGATCTCACGATGGCACTGTTGGCGATCACCAACCTGTTGGCCCTGTGGTATCTCGCGCCGATTGGTATGAAGTTGCTGAAAGATTTCGAGGCGCAGCTTAGAGGGGGTTCTGCACCCGTGTTTAAGCGTGAGACGCTGCCTGAGGAAAAGATCGACGAGGAAAGCTGGTCTTAATCGCTCAAAGGGCTTGGGTATTTGATACATCCCGTCCGTGAGTCAGCATCATCGCTATAGAGGCAAAATCTAATATGAGCATCGATAACCGGCCAAAGCACATTGTCATTACGGGGCCAACGGCCGGCATTGGACGGGCAAGTGCATTGAGTTTGGCGCGGGTCGGTGCTGACCTGACCTTTCTCTGCAGAAATCTCGAAAAGGGTGAAGCCCTAGCCAGTGAGATCGTTGCAGCGGGCGGGACGAAACCGACTGTCATCGAGATGGATATGGCCCGCCTCGACAGCGTTCGTACTGCCGCAGAGTCAGTGCGGCAATTGGCGAAGCCCATCGATGTGCTTTTGAATAACGCAGGGGTGATCAACTCTCACCGACGAGTCACGGTCGATGGCTTTGAAGAGACACTGGCAGTCAATCACTTCGCGCCATTTCTACTGACGGGCTTGCTGTTGCCCTCTGTGCGTGAGGCAGCCCCGGGGGCTCGTATCGTCAATGTGGCTTCTGGTGCGCATCACTTTGTCAGAGGTATGCAATTTTATGACATTCAGTCCGAGCATAACTACAAAACCTTTGATGTGTACGGTCGCTCCAAGCTCGCGAATATTTTGTTCACACGATTATTAGCAAAACGCCTGGAAGGGGCGGGTGTGACAGTTAACTGCTTGCACCCCGGTGCCGTTGCTACGGATATTGGAAAGCAACATGGGGAGTGGGTGGCGAAGGTTTTGCACTTACTGCTCAAGCCGTTTTTCAGGAGCCCACTAAAGGGCGCAGAAACATCGCTTTACTTGTGCTCCAACAATGACGTCGCTGAGATATCAGGGGCCTACTTCAATGACTGTAAGGTCGAGCGACCCAAGCCTTGGGCAGAGGACGATGCCGCGGCTGAGAAACTCTGGAACTACAGTGAGCAGTGCGTGGGCTTCGACTACCCGGTGAGCTCTTCCTGAGGACTGAGCGAGTTTGCAAACCCTGGCTAGCGGCGAAGCTATGAAATTCAAAATCCAATGAGCAACGAAACAGTTGCGGGTCCTCAGACCCGCAACTGATCATTGATTTAAAGAGCTGAGTACACCACTTCACAATTCATAGTGAAACCGTGCTTTAGCTTCCTCATTCCTGAGAACTCCGCCATGATCGGTGCGCTCCA
>CACMGJ010000038.1 GCA_902613175.1 Halieaceae bacterium
AATCCAATCGCTTCCACCTCGGGCTCGGCTAGCAAACGCTGAGCAAGTCTGTGGGCTTCTGATGCGGATACCGAAATCTCAAAACCATCCTCGCCGGTATAACCCGAGCATGTGACCCAAACATCGATCCCATCAAGTTGATCATGAGCGGCCGTCATAAAGCCAAGTCCACTGGCTGTTTTTCCCAAGCGCGCCATCACGGCACGCGACTCTGGCCCTTGGAGTGCCATCAGCGCTCGGTCCTCATGGAGCTCAAACGTCAGATCAGGGAGCGCCGCTCTCAGATAGGCAAGGTCCTCGTGCTTATTACTCGCGTTTACAACCAAGTTGAATCCTCCATCACCAAGGTTGGTGGCAATGAGATCGTCTCTAACACCCCCTGACTCGCTCATTAGAAGTCCATAAACGCTCGACATCGGTGCAAGGCTGATGAAGTCATTCGGCATAACACGCTCAAGCCGCTCCGCAACAGAATCACCCATGACGGTTACCTGCCCCATGTGGGAGACATCAAAAAGACCGACCTGAGAGCGCGTGTGATTGTGTTCTGCAATAATGCCGCCCGGATAACTGATGGGCATGCTGTAGCCAGCAAAGGGAACGAGCTTTGCTCCGAGCGTTTGATGAAGTGCCGTCAGTGGCGTTTCGAGTAACAACTGAGCCTCCCGTGAGGTGTAAGCGTAAGAGGTATGAGTTAAAAAGCGGTGCGCCCACTAAAGCAGGTGCGCATTCCAGATTAATCTCACCGGCCTTTCTTAATGGACTATTTGAATGGCCGGCAAACATAGTATGAAGGACAACAATATGGCGCGTCACCCGATACGAGTAGTGAGCTTAATTGGGATGCCAGGCAGCGGGAAAAGTACCGTAGGCGTCTTGCTAGCAAAGCGCCTTGGACTCGGCTTTGTGGACACCGATTTATTGATTCAAGAGCAGGAGCAAGCCACTCTCGCCGAGATCATTGCGGCTAAAGGCCACGAAGCGCTGCGCGTTATCGAGGAGCAAGTACTGCTAAACATGGACATAGGGGGGGCCTTGGTCATTTCAACCGGCGGATCCGTGGTCTATAGCGAGGCGATAATGAATCGTTTATCGAGTGCTTCGTCGGTGGTCTATCTGCGATCACAGCTGGCAACGGTTGAGTATCGAATTTCTCTTGCACCTGATCGTGGCATCGCCTCGCCCGGCAGTCATAGGCTCGAGGATGTCTACAACGAACGCGTCCCGCTGTACGAGCGTTATGCAGCTATCACTGTCGACGTTGACAGTGAACCGCCCGAGACCATCTCCGGACACATCGCTATCGCTTTGGACAGCTAGAGGGTGAGGACAGACGCGTCCGCACATCGGAGAACAGCAGCAAACAAATACAGTCTTCTCAATAAATACTGACTCCAAGCTTACCGAAATACATTGGCATAGCACTTGTTCATGCTCTTATGCTCCCGTCCGCTAAATTGGATTTTCATTCACACAAGGGCGTGTGCACGGGCGGGAGCGTCTAACCCTCCGAGAGTGTCGATATCGTAGCTACCTAAAAAGTATCTAAAAGCACTTGTGGATTTGCATAAAAGGGAGGACAGTCCAAAAAAAGCGGTTGAGTTTTTTACCTTTGGAATTAGCTAGGGGTGAACATGCAGGGCCGAGACCAAAACAACAGCGACATGCCACTGACGGATGATGTTGCAGAAACCGTTCTCAGCGACTACGACGAGGCAGCGCTCGACGAGATAGAGAAAAGCACACCGACACTCTCCGATGCCGCTCGATTAGCACAGAAGCGCCGGCGCGCCGAAGATCTGCTAGAGCGACGGCGCTTACGCGAAGAGCTAGGTGATGATGACTTCAATTTTGACTGAGTAGCTCAGACAACTAATCCGCTACTAAATCAGTCTCCTCTCGCCACGAAACGACGTTTCGCTCGATAACAAAGAAGGCGAATAACCATAGGATGGCGTCCCAGAAGTCGAGAAAGTCGCCTTCGAACCCCCAGTACACCGCGGCTGCGAACAAAATGAAATACAGCAGCAACTTGAATGAGAAGATCCCTCCACCATCCGATGTGCCGCCGCTCCGGGAGGCCAGCACGGCGCGAACCTCGATCTCAAGTACTAAAACCACCAGGATCCATGCCGCAGCGTTAATGAAGTCCGTAGCGGCGAGCCAAATCGCGCTCTGAAGTAATTCTGGGGTTGCGAGTACACGATCATAATTGCTCAAGATCACCCAATTACCCTCGCCGCAGGCATTGATCATGAGAGGCTCAAATTTATCGAGATCTTTCAGCAAAGACCAACTGTCATCCACGATGCCACACTGCATGGGATCCAAAGGTTCACTTGCGAGCAAACCATAGAACTCCGCGAAGTACCCCCAACAAGCAATGCAGATGGTTGCTAAACAAACAGCGCGTGTCACCCTAATTACGCGGCCAGTTGCGCCTCGCAGGGTCTGATCGGACAACAAATAGGTTTCGAGCTCAAAGAAGAGCAGCAACACCAGCCATGCCGCCGTATCGATAGTTGTCGAGAAAATCTGGAAAACACTCACCAACGAAGTGACTGACGTATTCAGCGCTGCAGCCGAGTCAATTTCCTCGATGAGGAACAAATAGACATTGCTTAGCAGTGCCAAATAGACCGCGTACTTGACCCATTGGAACAGCGCTCGATTTTGTAAAACTGCAGACAACATAAACGACGACGTTCGATTAAACCTGGAGCAGCAAGTGCTCGCGCTCCCAGGAACTTATCACCCGATTAAACTCTTCAAACTCATCCAGCTTTACAGCGGCATAAGCCCGAAGGAAAAGGTCTCCCATCACGCGAGCAAGATCCGTATTGGCATTCAAACGTCGAACGGCCTCCTCCAGTGAACGTGCTACCTCCACGCTCTCATCATTTGCCGTGCCTTGATGCGGCGCCGTGGGCTGTAATTTGTGCTCTAGACCCAGCAAGCCACTGGCAAGCGATGCAGCGATCGCCAAATAGGGGTTGGCATCAGCACCGGGGAAGCGATTCTCCACGCGCCGATTGATGGGCGTACTATCGGGTACTCGAAATGCCGTAGTGCGGTTGTCGTAACCCCAACTCAAATTAATGGGGGCTGAGATATCAGGTGCTAAGCGACGATACGAGTTCACATTGGGCGCATAAAAGCTGATCAAGTCGGGCGTGTACCGTTGCAACCCTGCGATGTAATGCATTAGTTCGGGGGTTGGCTGGTCGTCTGCACCATTAAAAATATTATCGCCTGTCGCCAGCGACAAAATGCTTTGATGAATGTGCAGAGCTGATCCCGGCTCCTTCTGCATGGGCTTGGCCATGAACGTGGCGTACATATTGTGACGCTGCGCTGTTTCACGAACGGTCCGCTTGAAAACAAATACCTGATCGGCCATGTCCAATGGATCGCCGTGATTAAAGTTAATCTCGAGCTGAGCAGCGCCGTTTTCGTGAATAAGGGTATCGACACTCAGCGCCTGCTCATCGGCGAAGTCGTACATGTCTTCCACAAAGTCTTCAAACTCGGCCACGGCGTCGATGCTGAATGACATTCGTGCGACCTCGCGGCGCCCCGAACGACCCTTCGGCGGCATCAGCTCATAATCGGGATCGGTGTTTTTGTGGACCAGAAAGAACTCAACCTCGGGGGCGACTTCTGCACGCAGGCCTGCCTCCTCGTAAAGCTTGATGATGTGCTTTAGTACATTGCGAGAAGCCAAAGGATGCGGCTCGCCCGATGCTTTGTAGCAGTCGGCAACAATTTGCGCGGTGGGCTCCCGGGCCCAAGGGACCTTTCGCAAGGTCTTGGGGTCAGGCACCAACAGCATGTCTGTATCGGTGGGTTCGACAAAATCCCAATGCTCGTCGGTGTATTCACCCGTCACCGTTTGCACCATAATGGACTCAGGAAGCTTGAGGTCGTCTCTGCTGAGGAATTGGTGTGCAGGGATAAACTTCCCTCTCGCGTTGCCCGTCATATCGGGTACGAGGCATTCCACCTCTGAAATTTTATTCGCTTCAAGCCATGCTCGGATTTCCGCTGCATTCTCATGAGCCGGAGTGTCCGCAATATCGACATCGGGCGAATACACAATCGTTTTATTGTTGTCAAACCGCTTTTTCGACGCGCTCATAAAGCCTTCATGTTGCTACTGGACGGTCAGTATGGTGTGGCAATTCGATGCTATCAAGCGGCATAATTGCACTATGTCGAAGCCTATGAACAGTTACCCCGACAGTTGGTATGTCGCATCTACCCCCATGCTGGCAGAGCAACCACCCGCCAGCGGAGATCTTGCTTATGATGTCTGTGTCATTGGGGGTGGTTACGCCGGATTATCGTCTGCATTTCATCTAGCAAAATCCGGTAAGTCCGTCGCTGTTCTTGAGGCAGAGCGGGTTGGCTGGGGAGCCTCCGGTCGGAACGGTGGACACGTTGGTACCGGGCAAAGAGCAGACCAACATTCAGTCGAAAAATGGTACGGCAAAACGACAGCGAAAGAGCTGTGGCGACTTGGGCTGGAGGCCGTTGATTTGGTGTCGGATCTCGTCGAAGACAACAGCATCGACTGCGAACTTGGCAGGACGAATATACATTTCGCAGCAAAGAAATCTCATGTCGATGAGTTACGAAACGAGGTCGACCACCTCAGAACAGAGTACAACTACGATCAAATCAGTGGCGTCGATTCATCATCACTTGAGGAGCTCACGTCTGGCATCGGCTTTCACTACGGTGTCGTTGATCACGGCGCGAGACACCTTCACCCGCTCAAGTATTGTCTGGGTCTCGCTAAAGCGGTCATGACGGCGGGAGCCTCGGTATTTGAGAAAAGCCGGGTAAAAAGTATCGATATTAGGCGCGACCATGCCGTCGTCTCAACAGACAACGCCATAATCAAAACGCAAAAGGTAGTTCTGGCATGCAATGGTTATCTCGGTAATTTATTTCCGCCCATCGCCAGCAATATTATGCCGATCAATAACTTTATCGTAGCGACGGAGCCTTTGGACGAGGCGACAGCCAAACTAATAAATCCACTTAACGCTTCGTTGTCAGACAGCTTGTTTGTAATCAACTACTGGAAACTGTCCGAAGACCGGCGACTTATTTTTGGCGGTGGCGAAACTTACAGCGATAAATTCCCCGAGTCTGTTACCGACTTTGTGCGACCGAGGCTACTGGCGATCTATCCAGAGCTATCCAATGCGCGGCTCGATTATGGCTGGGGAGGTACGCTCGCTATCACCCGCAATCGGATGCCAGACCTTGGCGTCCATAAAGGTGTCATTTATTACGCCCAAGGCTTTTCAGGGCACGGTGTTCCCACGGCCACGATGGCCGGTAAATTGATTGCGGCAGCCATTGACGCGGGTTGCGACGACTTTGACCTTATGTCCGGGCTTAAGACCCTCAAGTTCCCGGGTGGCCCCCTGTTCCGAAGACCGTCGCTAGTGGCAGGCATGCTGTTTTACAACTTGAGAGATCGCCTTGGTCGTTGAGCTGAGTTGCGCAACGCGCATCGAGACACGGCGGATCACCCACCACGACTGCGACCAACAGCCACCAATAGTGACAAATACGACTGAAAAATGCGGCGGAACGGCGTATTACGAAACCCACGTGGTATTTTGACAACTCAAGCTCAGGGGTAAGTGTTATGGGACAGTTGTCAGAGAAGCCAAGTGCATTATTAGTTGTATCGGATAATTACCTGGCCAAGCAACTTACAGAATCACTCCACATTCAGGGCTACAAAACCGTGCGAGCACCACTCGCACGGCATTGTTACTCTGCCTGGTCCTCACCTCAGCGCTTTAGTCTATGTTTGATTGATCAACACCTCGAAGATCAGCCCGGTCACGTACTGGCTAAATACCTAGCCGAAAACAAAGCAAAGAATGTTGTCCTCTTCGGTAACTTGGCTGATGCAGAGATGCGACTGGGACTTTACAGAGCAGGCGTGAACCTGCTCCTAAGAGAGCCCGAGGGTACGGGAGAAATCATGGCAGCCATCGAAGCGATGGCAACACCAGTGGTGAGACATTCATCCAAGCCAGGCGCTGTAGTGCCGTTCCCGAGCAAAACTTTAGGAAATGTCCCATGGCAGGTGAAGGCACTGCAGCGAGAGCTCGTAGCACCTACGGGTCAAGTGGTGGCATTGACACGCAATGAAGTCAAAGTGTGTTTAGCGCTGGCGGAAGCACCCTCTGAGCCCACCAACCGCGAGGCGCTTACAAGTTCGCTCTATGGACGATTCGACTCATCAGCGAATCGCGCTTTAGATGCAGTAATTAAACGACTAAGACAGAAGATTGTCGCCAAAATAAGCACCGTAGACCCCATTACGACTCATTACGGTGAGGGACATCGCTTTACCGCTCCGATTATTGCTGTCAGCCAATAACGCTGAGCCTCGGCTACTGATAATTCTCGTCGCTGACTGCTATCAACAGGTCTTGCTCCCAACACCAAGCCTGCAGACCTGATATCAGAAGCGCAGGCGTTGTAAATACTTCGCGAATAACGTTAGCTTCAGTTTGATTACACCATGAAACGCTGTGCAACAATCTAGGTGCCGAAGAATTAGGTAAAGTCCCGCGCATCTCCTGTACAAACGCCGGGGCTGGTTTGCAGATGATGTCAGAAAATATCACCTTGCTAGGTTTAAGCTCACGTCACATCGCCTAAATCCGTTGGTCGCGGCTAAAGCGTATAACGTGCTCTTGATTGCCAGTTATGGAAGCTGGAGTAGAATAGATTGCCGCCCCAAGGCCCTCCAGAATGTTCTTCAAGACTGTGAGCGATGCGTGATCGAGCCCTGGATCTTCGAGCGACCACTCAACGCCCGCGTCTCTGATTCTGGCGAGTAATTCGGGCACCCCTGATTCAGAGGCTTCAGTCCAAAGCGAGAGCTCGATGAAACCCTCGTCAGTAAAGTTAAGCGATGTATTGATCAGGGCCAAAAGCGCGGACTCCACCCAATACGCAGAGCCTTCAATATCCGCCCTTAAGCTGTCATCCAAGAGCACGCGTATTTCAATCCCCTCGGCCGCGCCGAGCCTTTTGAGCTCGGCCTCAACAGTTTTCGCTACCTCGCCAACCGAAAACATCTCTCCATCGCCTTCATAAGGCTTATGCCCCTGCAAGTTTCGATCTGCCATGATTTTCGCATCAAGGCTTAAACGCATTTGGCTCATTTCTGACTGCGCTATGTTGAGGTAGCGTCGCTCGGCATCGGCCATGCTCGGGGCTTCTTTCACCCGTTGCGCGAGCTCTATCAGCTGGGTCAAATTATCCTTGACAATGGTATGAATTGCTTCTGTCAGCTCTTCCTTACTATCAAGCGAGCCACGATAGGCGGTGACCTCCTGATCTGCGCTGGCCAAACGTGCTCGAATGATGAGTGCCACCAGCAGGGCAACGCCGGTTGCGACCAGTGCGAACATCAGTTCAAACGCAAAACTGATAGGGTGATTGGCCTTAAATAGTTTTAGGTATTCAGGTGTCGCCGAGACAATTGTGCGTAATCCATTTCTTTCAGATACGAATTCCAGCCCGTCATTGGGGCTAGACTCCGGGCAGGGAAAACTACCGCGATCCGCACGATACCTGAGCAAGCACTGATTCGTTGATGGCTCATACACGGTCACCTCCAGTTCAGGTAGAGGCCCGAGCGCTCGCAGCTCTGAATCAATGTACCTCTGCAGCTCGACAAGATTGAGCTTAACAATGCCAATTACTGGAACATTGGCACCCGGGTAGCGAAAAACATGACGCCGCACGACGACGGGGCTTTCAGATGTAAACGACAAGTCATTCTCGCGAGAGGCCAGAAAACCGATTTGATCAAACCGCCCGGCGGAGCTCGAAAAGTCGAAATCACGTAGCATGGGATGCCCCGAAATCTCCTGCCCAACCAATTCGGGCCGCGGATAAGCGTGGGCGATAAAAACACGCTGCTCGACATCTACTCTCGCCACATAGAAATGAACTATTTGTGATGCAGAATCAGAACCATAATTGTTAGAGAGGATATTTCCTGCTCGCTCAATGGTTTGCTCCAGTTCTCCCGTATTAGTTGCTGCGAGGGCCTGTAAAAAGCCCTGTAAATGTGTCTGAAGGCGCTGCGCCAAAGCATCGCGAACAAGCAGTCTCAGTGCCGCATCTGACTCAAACCGCTCTTGGAGTATTTCATTTCGCTCTACTTCGAATTGTCTTACGTCTGCTGCGGTCGCCAGTAAACCTGCGATCAAGACAATGACTGGAATCGAGAAAGCAATGTTGTGAGACTTCATTAAGCGCATTTGAGGCTTACTTCTTATTTGTCATTACAATTAGAATCGGGCGAGCTCAGTCGTTGTCTATGAAAACGACGAAACATGCACAGTTCGCTTTCGCACTTTGAAAAAAAGGATATCACGTGGCATTCAAGTGGCTAGAGAAGTTAACCCAGCTTGGGGAGTCAGCAAGCGACAAAGGAAACGACCGTGACGAACTCGGAATGACTTTAGCCGTGCTAATGCTAGAGGTCGCCAAAAGCGACTTTGAGGAAAGTAAGTCTGAAATAGAAACCATGACAGCCTGGCTAGATAAACAAGACTTGGGCTTAACGTCTGAAGATGCCAATCAATTACTAGATTGCGCTAGGAATGAGCAAGCAGGCTCAGCCGGTTTGTTTGAATTCACGCGTCGCGCCTGCGAAAGTATGTCCATGAGAGAGCGTGTGCAGCTTGTGGAACAGTTTTGGCGGATCGCTTATGCCGACGGTGTGATTGATAAATATGAAGAAGCTGCAATTAGAAAGGCGTCAGAACTGCTCTATGTGTCACACTCGGACTTTATTCGTGCAAAGTTTGCGGCAAAAGCAAGCCCTCCAGAGTGAGGCAGAATAGTTTCGCCAAATCCACGGCCGCATTTTCAGACTGTGGTCGTTACCGCTACCTTCTAGAAAGACGATGGACTGACGGTCCCATCTGTGTATTCGTTGGATTGAATCCCTCAACCGCTACTGCAAGCAGTGATGACGCCACTGTAAGGAAGTGTATAGCGCTGGCCAGAAGCTGGGGCTTTTCTGGGCTGACTATGGCGAACCTATTCGCGGTGCGCTGCCGCTACCCGCAGATCTTATCAACTCATCAAGACCCTGTTGGACCAGAGAATGATCGATGCTTGTTACCTGCCATCAAACAAGCACACACTGTTGTTGCCATGTGGGGCAACCATGGCTTGAAGTCCTACGGCCAATCAGCACGGCGTGATCAATACATACTGTCACTCCGCGATGACTGGCAATGTGTAGGCGTCACCAAGCACGGCGCCCCAAGGCACCCGCTTTATGTCGCTAGTAGCTCCATTTTGGTGAACTTTGCTGAGGCGCTGTAAAAGCTCCCAGAGAGCCAACCGCGCCTTGCTTGGAGTGATCAGCTATCTTCTAACCGAACTCACCTTTGCGACCGCCTTACTTGGTTGAGATGAGAACGGCACTTAACGGACAAGAAACAGCAATATCGATATCCGCATTACAGCGACCAACAGGGGCCTTTAATAGCGGTACAACGACTTACGCCAATCTCCGCTTTGAATGCGCCAAAGCTCCAGTTTGGACCCGAAAAGAAAAGCTCCAGTTTTGACCCGAAAAGATTAGTCACTTACCGCTTCGTCTCACTGACAACAACCGGCAGGCTCCGCTATCATCTGACCGCAAATATCTTTAATCAAAAATGATGACCAATGACCGCTGCTCCCACACAATCACTTGAGTTGCTCCCTTGCCGGGGCTGTACAGACAAATGCCCAAACCGACATACCTGCAAAGGCGCGCCCTGGAGAAAACCAAACCAAACCGGCGAGGACGTTCGCTCCAAATAAAGTGTATATGCAGAAATATCGTATTTGTCACAAATGTGAGCATGTTGTCATATTGCCCTTGTCATGTTTATTAGCCCTCGGCGCAGAATTATGTACAAATTGTCAGTCGCTATCTGCTTCATATTCGCCGGTCTGGTCATTGCCTTGTTCACACCCATAATTAGCGATGGCTCCTTCGAGACATCCACTGATCGGGACGCAACCCTAGTGCAGGATTTAACCGCGGTTCGAATATGAATTGTGGTCACAGGTTTAGCCCTTTACTCATGGAAAAGCGCTACCAACCAGCCCAGCGCGGTGGTGGTGGTCGTTTTAACTGCTAGCGCTTGGGTCATGTTCCTGGAAGACTATACGGTTCTCGATAGAGTGTTATTCGTTGCCAGTCACCCACTAGCACAAGCCCTGGTTTTCACGCGTCCCATCTTCCTAGTCGCTCTGACCTATGTCGCGTTAAAACAGTGGGAGATTGATCTGAGATGAAAGACCGCCCAAACGATGACCCCATTCACCCCTCACAAGAGGAGATGGAGGCACTGCTAAGCTCGCCTTCAATATTTTCTTCTCAAGGCGTCGGAGCATCGCTTGTTCGACGCTCGACCCTGTTTAAGCGGATATGGTTTGTATTAATGAGCGTACCATTCTCTACTTGATGGGATGGTTCACAGGGTTGATCAAGCCCTACATGGCGGCCGCACTCACTGGACTTGAAGCGGACTATCAACTCCACCAGATACGATTCTTACTCGCATTCATCATGATCACCATCGGTACCGTCACCTTGAACTACGACTGGCATGTCTAGGAGACGTTCACGACGATGGCATGGATCCAAGCGTATTTTTTTAGTCAGCGGTGTTGGCAGACAATGGCGTGCGATGCCCGAGGATAATCTATCAGCAATTCTGCTGTATGCGGCTAATCTTTTACTGATCTTATTGCTACTTATGACTCTGATTATTGAGGAGCGCAAACTCAAATCAACACTGCCATAGCTCAATAAACACCTGCGATGCGCGCTAATATCTGGCTCAGCAAACTGAAGCCAGTGACAACAGCGATCAATAAAACCACGAGCAGAATCGGCCGGAAAGGCTTCTTTTCTGTTGCATTAACCCCCGTGCGTATGAAGTGATCGACTCGCGCTTGATCTTCCTCAGACAAGACAGGATGGTCATCTTCACGGTTTTCATTGCTCATAAGAAATCTCAACATTAAGTGCAGAGCAGCATCGATCTACTGCAACTACGGCTATTTTAGCAGGGCTTTACCAATCGGGAACAAGCGGTAATGACCGATTGAGTTGGCGGCCAAAGTAGCATCAGGTAATGATACGAACCTCATCCACAGCGTCTTGGTTGAGGTAGATTGAAAAGATCTCAAAACGCCCACTAGAAACTATTCTCGCTCCGCAATGCGCCTGCTGCCGGCAGGCACACCACTTACCCTTCCTGCATTTACAAGCGGCCTCTGATCGTCACATTGATCCTGATCACTTTTGCACCGTCTGCTCCATCAAAGGTAAACGGATATTAATCATCGATGACGTAATCACCTCTGGTGCCACACTGAGAGCGGCCGCTGCAGCAATGAAGAGGTGGTGCC
>CACMGJ010000039.1 GCA_902613175.1 Halieaceae bacterium
GCGTGCGTTCACCATGGGCATTGCAGAGTGCCTTATTGTACTCAAGTTGTAGTAGTTCCACGCCAGACACATCAGAACCCAATTTGAAAAAGTAGGTCTTGAGAGACAGGGCCGTGATTGCTGTTGTTGATCTGCTGTTGGTTTTGTCTAGGAACATTAGAGGAAGTTGGCGATTAAAAAAGGAGCGAGCGTCAAATTTCAGCATTAACATTGGTTAAATGGGGAGAGCAATTACGAGACATAGGAGTTCTGAATTGAAATTTATCGTGCCCATTTTCCTGATATGCGGTTCGTTATCGCTGCTAGGGTGCAAAGGGAAAGTGGTTGAGACATTGCCACCACATAATTTCCCAGAGCCCATCTCTATTTCCTTAAACGCATCAGTTGATCGAACTCTGCGCAATCGCCCGGCACTTTTGGAGTGGTCGACCAACAACGCAATTAGCTGCGAGGCGTCTGGTGGATGGAGTGGAGATCAAGGCCTTGATGGATCTGCTACCGTGGTGGTATCTGAGAATGGTGAAAATCAATACACACTGTCATGCAGCAATCAGGAATATTCGAGCTCCGCATCCGTCGTCATAGAGGGCTTCATTTCAGAATCAAGGACCATCAACCAGACCATCGACGGCCAGATATTTGAACGCCGATATCTAGTTCGATACCCGGAAAACCCGACAGATGAGACCTATCCTGTCGTTATTTTCTTTCATGGCGCCGGTGGCGACGGACAGTCCTACTTAAACCGTCACCCACAGGTGTTAACTCTTATAGATGAAGGATCGTTTATAGGGGTCTTTCCTGATGGCTTTCAGAATAGGTGGAATGTTAATAACGAAACTTCTGCCGACGACGTAGCCTTCGTAACAGAAATCTTCCACGTTCTGTCAGAAGACACAGTCTTCGATTTGAGGTACTCGTTTGCTGTGGGGGTGTCCAATGGTGCTGGCATCGTAAATCGAATTGGTAAAGAAACTAATTTGCTACTGGGCATCGCGCCACTAATTAGTCAGCAAACCACCTACTTAGGAACCATAGTTCCGCCAAGGACGCTTTCAGTTTTTCAGGTAAACGGAGATGAAGATGACTTAGTTCCAATAGAAGGTGGGAATGGGGTAGCGGGTACAATGTTTATGTCTGCAAAGGATAGTGCTGAAAATTGGGCTTCATTTTTCGAGTGCCAACCTGTACCTGTTAGCGATGAATTTATTTGGGGTGACCACCCTGTTTTCAGATTTAGCTTCGAGGGCTGCGGGGATGACGTCTCTGTCCAATATTTTATTGTGGAGGGCGCCGAACACACTATTAACTTTGGATCTAACTTCAAAGTGCATCAAGAGGCATGGTCATTTTTGTCTCGAAGTTTGCTAGGAGATTAAAATAAAAGTGATCATTGAGATACGTTGATCAAATGACTCACTATGTACATCTAAGTACTCAAGTTCTAAGAAGCAGGGCCATGAGTGAAGGTCTTCAAATATTTTATCGTTAGGTTTTTCTTGACAAAAATATTGATAGGCTACAGTTTAGGTTTGATTCTATAAATTTTAATTCGTAACAGAGTCAAGTCTCACCCGAATAACTACAGCTTGGCCGGTAGGAAGAATCAAGGGCACCTCGTGTTTGTTTAAGAAAAATTCGTCGACAGCTTTTCGGGCGCCTGGGCAAGTTTGAAAGCCGTAGTCGTCAAAGACCATGATTCCCCCATTTTGCAGTCTCGGATATATAAAATCGCAGCAATCTTTTACTGCTTGGTATATATCCACATCTATGTGTGCAAAGGAAATACGATGAGATTCAAGACCCCGAAAGGTAAGCGGAACAAATCCTTTGTGAAACGACACTTTGCGAAAGTTTGGCGCTGCCGAGTCGATTCTAGATTCCACCTCCTCCAAGGAAGTATCATTAAAATTACCTTTCTGAACCAAATCGATTCCTGCCGTTTCTGGCATCCCTTCAAAGCTATCGAATAAATGAAGTTCTTTTTGTTTAGTGCCTCCCTTCTCATTTAAGATTTTGGTCAGCATCGCAGCTGTACCACCCTTGTACACACCTGCCTCATACCAATGTCCGTCTAGATGCAGGGATTGAAGGGCCAGACTGTAAAGAATGTAGCAACGGTCCGCAGAGACCAGCGTAAAGGGCCGAGCTTCTTGGTAAAAGGCTGAAAACTCTCCATACCCCAGCCATGGACTAAAGACTGGTCGATAAAAATCGAAATCCGGGATGCCTTGGAGGTCTGCTTGAGTAATACGCGGTTTACTTTCTTCTAACATCATGCAAGTACAGTGTCTTAATTTATTTTAAGGAGCGACAATGGCCGGCCGCCGTATTAGAACTCTCGCACGACAGTGAACGTGGCCGATGTGACAAGGTCATGATTTAACATACGAAAACTAGATACACTTCGCAAGATTCGGCTTTCGGCTTTTTGTTTTGGCAGTGACCTAGACGAGTCTTCGATGCGCAGAGTAAAACAAATCCAAAACTAACTAGTTGTCAGCTTTGAATCATTGGAAACTTGGTCTGTCTTTTCTTCAATTTGGCTTCTGATGTGTCTGGCGGATAACTACTGCGACAGTGACAACTAGTAGACACCCAAAACTCCCTCAACTTCTGAACCCACATGTATACATATACGGGAGGGGGTATGGTCACCTGCCCCGGCTCTAAGTAGCACTAACAGTAGCACCAAGTGTTTCCTTGACGACTAGGCAGTCCTTAGTAAATGCTTAGGTTTCAGAGACCTTTGAAGTGGTGTGGTACCGATAACAGGAAGTGACGTAGGCCTCCGGTACCACAAATCCAAAACGCTAAAGCGCCCAGGCGCTATCCGAAGCTTGTACGCCGGTCATGAGCCCGCACCTTGCACAAGAATACTCAACTAATTCTGGACGCTCGGCGGACGTATTGAGCCGGTAATGGCAAACTCGATTTTCGATAGAATGAAAGCCTTTTCAGATGCTTAAACCAATAGTAGCTGCAGCTCTCTTATTTGCTTGTAATGCATCTGCCGACAGTGATCTCAACGGTTTTTGGCAGCACCCGAAGGATCCCGTCTGGCTTGATGTTAACGAGGGAATGGGCACTGGAATCGCTGTCCGAAACGATGATGATCCGTCAAGTGTAGGCTTTGCAGTGCTCAAAGAGGTTGTGACGGGGCCTAAGGAAGGGCAATGGTCGGGCCAGGTGTATGTGCCTCAGCTGGGCGACTACAAACGGGTCATAGTAACTTTGCCCGACGCCAATACCCTAAAAATGAAAGTCAAAATAGGTTTTATCAGCCGCTCAGTCGAGTGGACCAAAGTGGCTTCTGTACCACAGGCTTAGCTATGCGACAGCTTCTATCAGAGTAAGGCCCGGGCGTTCTAATCTTGCAGATCTATGGTGAATCAAGCCACTAAATAACTGGATCGTCCTAATGCCCTGTTCATCTACGGCACCCTCGCTCCGGGTCAGTTCAATGCACGTGTGTTGGCGCCCCTCTCGGGAGCTTAGACGGGAGCACAAATCTCAGGCTATTTGCATGATGCCGGCTGGGGTGCAGAGCACGGCTGTCCGGGCGCGCGACTAGCGGACACCGGTATCGACAACATCACCGCCGAGTCCCATCCGACGAGTGTCGTCGATGGTGTGTTAGTTGAGTCAGAAGATCTGGCCGACTTTTGGCACAAGCTTGATGACTTCGAGGGCACCCAATACCAAGCCGAGATCACAACGGCGCGTCTGGTTAAAGGAGAGTACTGTCGTTGTGTGGTTTACACCGTGCTGGCTGGGTGATCTTTAAACGGCAGCTCGATTTCGAGAGAAACTGAGGTGAGTGACGCCTAACAGCGTGCACTCACGAGTCGACCAACAGCACTTACGAGCAAGACGAGATAACGACTAGGAAGCCAAGTACATTGGTGCTTGATCACCAAACAGGTTCCCATAGTGGTTATCGTAGTCCTGACGAGCTGCCTCAATCACTTTCAAGGCTTCCTCGCGCCCGTAAACGCAGTCGACTTTGATGTCGACCGTTTTGCCTGGGATGAGTTTGTATGTTGAGAAGTAGTGTTGCAGTCGCTCAGTCTTAATTGCTGGCAAATCAATAATATCTGTGACACCACCCCAGATGTTGTCCCCTTCAAGGACCGCAATGATTTTGTCGTCTGCCTCACCACCATCGATCATTTGAATTCCGCCAACCACTCGTGCATTGAGAATAATATCGGCACGATTGATGAGTCGCTCAGAATAGATGCAGATATCAAGTGGGTCACCATCGGCTACGGTGACACCCTCACAGCGGTTGGCGACTTCCTCAGCGCAGTAGGTCTTTGGAATAAATCCATATAATGCCGGCGGTGTTGCGGACGTTCGTTGTGGTCGATCGACCATCAAGAAGCCGCTCTCTTTATCCAACTCGTATTTCACTGTATCGCTTGGCAGCATTTCAATATAAGCCTGAACAATGCCCTCGTCTGCGCCCTCCGGTACCGCCTCAAGACCGTGCCATGGGTGTCGGCGCCAACGTGCAAAATCACCGTTTTGATACATTTAAAACTCCAGTTAAAAAATACCGATATCGGAGCTACGAACAGAG
Source organism: Halieaceae bacterium (assembly GCA_902613175.1). Taxonomy (GTDB): domain Bacteria; phylum Pseudomonadota; class Gammaproteobacteria; order Pseudomonadales; family Halieaceae; genus Luminiphilus. Next base: position 4,586 of record CACMGJ010000039.1, read on the forward strand.
TAGCTCAGCGGATGTACATAAAAGATCGTTACGACGGAAGGGACACAGTCAGTGATACTCCATCGTGAGTGAGCTTATCATGTGCGCCTGCTGCCTGCGTCCAAGCCGGGCATATTTACTGAAAAATCGAGAAGGTGCGCAATTGCATACCTAAGGTGGCCCACAGTGCGCCTACGGTCCACTAAACAAGCAGGTTTGGTCCCACTCCCACACTAGGGGGCGTCAGTCCAGGACTGACAGACTACCTAAACAGCTAATCGGTCACCGCCATCGCAAAGCTTGAGAACGTATTCATTCCCCAGCTCTGTCTCTGACTGACGCTCGAGTGTTGTGCCCGAGAATTTAAGACACGAGACGAGAGCCCTCAACGCAATGTTATCGAAGGTCGCAGCCCGCGAATCACTATTGTCACTGAGATCCCCCCAGCCGACACCCGTGTCATTTACTCGCAGATAAAGGCAAGGTCTCGGACCCTCAGAATCGACCCAGAGAGAAACCTCGATAAGCCCCTCTTCTGTCCCTTGCGCAGATAAATTGATCGCAGCGATAACCGCGGTTTGAACGCTATAAGCGCAGCCGGGAATCGTTTTAGGGAAGTCCTCAGGCACAAAAACGTTTGTTTCAATTGGTGTATCTACCGTGGCCACCTCAAGTGCCATCTGAGCCAGCTCGGACAACTCCCTCAAATCAACCACTGGAACACTATTTGTGTCTTGGGAGGTGACAGGCGGTCGCTCCAGAATGAGCGTGTTCAGACGAAGACTCGCTTCCAAGAACTCACTGATGGCGATATCAAAATATCGACGCTCTTCGCCTTGAACATCTTTTTGTCGCATGGCGTATGCAAAACGACTCATGATTTCCAAATGCGAGGACAAGACCTCATGGATTGAGGAGTTGAGCGAATCTTTGTCAGATATCGAGCGTGTGAACGAGCTCATGAGCCCTTCGCTTTGATTGCGGTATCTCACGTAACTGATAGTCGTTAACAATAGGACTAGGGCAAGCACCGCTGGTAAAAACGGTCGCCACACCTCTAGCTCATCTGCCGGCGCTGAACGGAACTGCCTGTAGGCGTCTGTGGGCTGGTAGAGGCTGTAAGCCAGTCCACCCGCACCCGAATTCAATTCTGTCTGATACGACACGGTTTCTGCTAAAAATGCCTCGTCACAATCGATGACGCCTTTGCCCACTTCCCATACGGCTCGACAGACGTTCGTTCTGGCATCAAAGCTTATAACGCGCATCGGTGTCACACCGCCGGCCATTTGTTGTCCAATAAGATCAATACTCTTGTTGAGATCGTTGAATCCTGCTCGCACCGATAGATACCATGATGAGAAGTCCTCACTCCCATCAACAATCAAGCGCGTATTAACCAGTACGGGTTGCGCATCTGAAACGAGAAGCACAGCGTCAGCTTCTAAATCGTAGATTTCATAGTGAGAGCTAAACAGCTCCGCCTTGCTCAGATCTACGTGTGCAAAAAGTGGTGTATCCGATGGATCAATTTCACCAAGATCGACAACGCTGGGATAGCGGCCGCGCAGGACTAACTTACCCTGCACAGTCCTTTCGGACAGAAACACCTCAAGGAAGTCGTAGCGAGAATTTCGTAACATGAAACCTAGCTGCTCAAATGCGGTGGTGAGTCGCTCAGTACGCTCCCCGTTGGTTGGCAGCGTCTGGATATTCGAAAGGTTATGCAACGCATACATCAACGCACTTTGGACATCTCTAGCCAGGAGGTCTCGCATCCCTTCGCGCCGCGATGCGTCAACCTCAAAGCCCCGAACGAACAGCTCCTGGGCGGTCTGTTCAGCATCGCGAAGACGCGACGTCACGTCCCACACTAGTACAGCGAAGACCGTCAGCGGTATGACAACTAGCCAGCGGCCGAAGCGGTTCATACTAGTCATTTGGTGATATGTCTCATCATCCCGAAAATATAGCTCGTGGTGGCTAACTTTCGATAGCAACAATAGTCGAAAGCCACAAAAGAGACGCCTCGCGGTCTGCTATTTATTTTTAAAAGCTGCTAGGACGGCACGGCCCTATGTTAAACCAGATTGCGGACGATAACGACCGACGACAGTCCAATCCATAGGGTGTTAAAAGCCACCATCGTTGGCAAAAGCTTGCGCTCAGAGACCCAGATGAGAAGAGCCGATGTCAGTAAGGTAATGATGTGGAGCTCCCATATTTCCTTTTGCCAGATGAGACCGGGCAAAATCACGGCGGCCTTCGCTAGCCAGGCTAAGGCCTCAACGATGTTGTAGTTGACCCAATACCCCTCCTCGAACCACATCCGGTAGCTGTTGGCGATATTTACAAAACCTACTCTGGCATACACCAGAGTGGTGATGACCAAAAACAAAGCTGCAGCAATGTATGTTTCCACGACGTGTTTCCTTAAATTGAAGCGGGGCTGATGGTAGCTTTACCGATGCAGATGAATGGCTGATGCCTATACTTCGTCCGGTATAAAACGGACATCCAGTAAACGAGAGGTAATTGCCCGATGTTGGATACTGACGTCATTTTAAAACGGTTCGATAATCCCGATGAACTCAGAACCTTTGATAAAGGAACATTCGCGCTACTTGAAATTGGAGGAATGACCATTGGACGCGCCACCTATCAACCCGGCTGGCGATGGTCAGAGGACGTTGGCGCGGCATTGGGTGAATTGCATTGCCATGTTGAGCACGTAGGAATGGTGGTCTCAGGCTGTGCTACAGCTGCCATGGCCAATGGTGAGATCGTTGAGATGCACCCGGGTGATGTGTTTTACGTACCTCCGTCACCGCACGATAGTTGGGTGGTGGGTGACGAACCCTACGTCTCGCTACACTTTCTAGGGGCGGCCTCTTACGCTCAGAAGTAAACCCAAGTCACGACAGCCCTCGTGCTGGGTCCGTAAGCCCAAGTCCACCGCGGGTTGAAAGGCGCTGTCATGGGCCCTTTAGAATCATGGGTGGCGCCAAGGCCTGACGATGAAGTGACCGCTCAGTGCTCTGATAATGACAAGCGCAACACACCAGACCAGGACGATTAAGTACGTATCGGAAATTAAGTCGATCGACCATTCATTAGCCGCTGGGTCGATCGGTTCCCAGACCGACAGCACCATCAGATAACCAATGGGCAAAAACTTTGCTAAGCCGGCTAGTGCCAGCCCAAAGTTAAGCCAGGCCATGACCTTGATACAGGTCTCTTTATAGCTCATTTGCCCCCTCTACTTGGCGCACTCGGGACGGCGACTTGACTACAAGTTACCACTTCCTCACGCTGGAAACCTCTGGGAACGGGCAATTCCATTGCCAAAAGCGAGTAAGAACCTTGGAAAACAATAAACCAAGTCGCCCTCAAGGGCTGTCGATTGGCCTTGGCCTGGTCTTTGGCGTGGTGCTCTACGTGTTGACCAATGAAGCCGTTTGGATTGGCGTTGGTATCGCACTGGGCGCGGCACGCGAAATTCGAAGTCGCAGTTAAACCGTTGTTCCGAGGCTCTGCAGTACGAGAAAGCGGAAGCTAAACGCCAGTCTGCCAAGCAAAAAAATAAGGAATCACTATGGATACGTTGGCCGCATCGATCGATGCTTTCATGGCACCGCTGGCAAGCGCGCTTTCTGCCTTCGTCTTTTTTTCGGTCCCGGTCTTTGGTCAACAGGTGCCGCTGGTTGTGGCTTGGCTGGCCATTGGTGCGCTCTTTTTCACGCTTTACCTTAGATTCATCAATATCAGGGGCTTTTGGCTGGCAGTTCGTCATGTGCGAGGTGACTTCAAGGACCCATCAGCCGAGGGTGAAATCAGTCACTTCAGAGCGTTAGCTACGGCTCTTTCAGGTACTGTCGGAGTTGGTAATATTGGTGGAGTTGCTGTGGCCATCAGTTTGGGCGGCGCGGGTGCGGCCTTCTGGCTTTTCGTCGCAGGATTCCTCTCGATGTCGACAAAGCTGATCGAGTGCACCCTCGGCGTGAAGTATCGACAAGTGCACGCGGACGGCTCTGTCTCGGGTGGCCCCATGTATTACCTCGATGGGTATTTCAAAGAACGTAATTGGCCACGAATCGGAAGAACCCTGGGTGGCATTTACGCGCTAGCACTGGTCATCGGCTGTTTTGGCGTCGGGAACATGTTCCAGTCCAATCAGGCTTATCAGCAAATGCTTGTCATCACCGGTGGAGAGACTAGCTTCTTAGCTGACTACTCACTGCTGTTCGGATTAGTTCTGGCGAGTATCGTAGGGTTGGTCATCATCGGCGGTATCACTTCGATCGCCCGAGTGGCCGCTTACGTAGTGCCCTTCATGGCGGGTATCTACATTATTGGCTGTCTCGTCATCATCAGTCTGAGCTGGCAGAACATCCCGTTGGCCATATCGACAGCCGTATCCAGCGCATTTGGTGCGGACGCAATGGCGGGGGGCGCACTGGGCGCACTCATCATGGGGTTCCAACGAGCACTCTTCTCCAACGAGGCGGGGCTGGGATCAGCCTCCATTGCACACTCAGCTGTCCAGACCCGCTCTCCCGCGTCTGAAGGCTTTGTGGGATTACTCGAGCCTTTTATCGATACTGTTGTGGTCCTAACGCTAAGTTCATTGGTCATACTGACCACGGCACTGCCCAATGGACTGATGGGCGGGGGTCTATCGGGCATTGAGGTCACCTCTGCCGCCTTCGCGTTCCACATTCCATGTTCGCCCTATCTCATAGCCTTCGCCGCAGTCTTATTTGCGTTTTCAACCGCACTTGCTTGGTCGTACTACGGACTTCAGGCGTGGAATTACCTCGTTGGCGTGGGCAAATGGCGAACGCTCGGCTTCCAGTTGGTCTTTCTGACTTTCTTTGCACTCGGCTGTGTTTTAGAGCTCAAAGCCGTCCTGGACTTCTCGGATGCAATGATTTTCCTTATCGCACTACCGAACCTGATCGCACTCTATCTATTTGCGCCGATGGTGAAACGCGAGGTAGAGACATATCTTCGCGAAACCGCGTAAATCAATAAGGTAAATCGCCCTCACTGACAACACGATGCAGCGCCCGACTCGCCGGCAGGAAGTCATTGACCGGTTTGTGCTGGGTGCTTCGGTTATCCCACAGGACGAGACTATCGACCGCCCAATTGAAGCGGCAGGTGTACTCCGGTAATACACAATGCCGATACAAAAAGTTGAGCACTTCTGAGGACTCTAGTGGCGAGACACCCTCGATATGCGAGGTGAATAATGCATTCACGAAAATGACCTTTTTTCCCGTCTCCGGGTGCGTCTGAATGACCTTGTGACGTACTGGCGGGTTATCCGCCAGCGCACCGGCCAAACGCTCGCGGCCTCCCGGCTCTGCAAGACTCTCTTTGAACCCCTGCGAGAAGTCATGGATCGCAACCAATGGCTCAAGGTAGGCCTTCATACCCGCTGAAAGTCCATCGTACGCTGACGTCATGCTGGCAAACAAGGTGTCCCCACCCACCGCTGGAATAGTGACCCCCCTAAGGACAGTGACTGAAGGCGGATGCTGACGGAAGGTCATATCGGAGTGCCAGACCTCAATCTTGGAGGGCTTCGCTTCCGTGCTCTCAAGAAGCATAACTTCAGGTAAACCATCCACCGTACCGTATGCTGGATGAGTCTGTAAGGGGCCAAACAGCCGCGCCATATCGCATTGCTCACTCGGCGCAATACACTGATCTCTGAAAAAGAGCACTTCATGCTCGTTGAGTAGATCACGGATAACACCGATGCTGCCGTCTGCAAGCGACGCACTAACGTCAATGTCGGTGACCTCCGCTCCTAGCGCCCCTGCCACACGCGATACTTTCATTTTTCCCCCACGACTAACGGCGTCATCTCGCAAATGAGTTAAAAACAACTCACTCTCCGCACTTCAGTGATTCACCTGTTATGTATTCACTCATGCATGTCGCGCGAATGTATCAGTAGAGCCATTTCGGAGACCATCCTCCAAAACGGTTATTAGTTCTCACTCAGACGAGATCTAGTGCATAGGGCTTAAGAATTTCCAATGGAATGCCTCTCAAAGTCACGATATTGGTGGCCTTCAGGTAGAGTTTTGGTGCTTTCCCCACTCGGTGTGCCTGCTCCCAACGCATGGCACAGAGACACCATCGATTACCGGCGACTAAACCTGGAAAGTTGAATTCCGGTCGAGGCGTACTCAGATCGTTACCCGCCGCGGCGGAGTACTCGAGAAATTCATCGGTCATAAGCGCACAGACGGTGTGCGTGCCCAAGTCATTGGGTCCCGTATTGCAATGACCGTCTCGATAAAACCCGGTCAATGGATCGTTACAACACAGCTCAATGGGTTCGCCAAAGACGTTTTGCTGCGATTGAGGTAAGCCTTCCGCTTTCATGATTACTCCTTCCCGGGGGAACATACTAACCCTTAAAAAAACATACTGACGCTAACCTAGGGAGCTTTATGTCAATTTACAGCGGCCCTTCAGGTTGGTTTTCTCATATCTGGTGATGTCACGTTTGTAGATAACTGGTCCAGGCCCCCAAAGTGCGAAGCCCAACCAATAGAACCAATAAACCTGTGAGCTGAGCTACTCGCTGGTTCGCAACGCCTTCAATCACAAATCTGCCGCCAACAACGCCACCGATAAAAACCGCAATCAACAGTGGCATAGCCTCGTAAAGTCCAGATGCGGCCGAGGCAGTGCCCGTCTTGAGAATCTGCCCCACCAACCCACTCAATGAATTGATC
>CACMGJ010000040.1 GCA_902613175.1 Halieaceae bacterium
AACATTACACACGTAACGGACGCAGAATTTCAAAATGAGGTTTTGTCATCAGACGTACCCGTCCTGGTCGATTTCTGGGCAGAATGGTGCGGACCCTGCAAGATGATTGCACCCGTTCTCGAAGAAATTGCCAATGAATACGGTGATCGCCTGAAAGTGTGCAAAGTGGACGTGGATGCAAACCCGGACCTACCCGGCAAGTTTGGTATCCGTGGCATCCCTACGTTGATTGTCTTCAAGGGCGGCAGTGCTGTTGAAACAAAAGTGGGCGCACTCTCCAAGACACAACTGGCTGAGTTCGTAGACGGTTGCCTCTAAGCACCTCGCTCCAACAAAAAATTTATACTCAGTCTTAGTAGACGCACCGCTAAAGCGGTGCTACCTTTCAGTTGTGGGCGATATCTCGCCCCGCTTCCCCTAGTCAACGACCAGCAAATTCAACACGCACTTGCGTTGGCTGTGGGTCATCAAAAGATCCTTTAGCGCCCTTTTAGCGGGTAACAAAACTTTCCCAAAGCCACAGGTACAACCGCGTGCAAGAAGAAGAAACAAACATTGTCGATCAGGCTGTCGAGCCAATCGCCGAAGCGACACCCGACACCGAACATCAAGAAGCAGCCGGTAGCGAAGAAAAGCCGACTCGAACTCTGAAACTCAACCGCAGCGCGGCTTCGGCGGCAGGAGAATCATCTGCGGCCGACGGCGAAGAACCGGCAGTAGCGGCTGATGGCGATACTGCACAAACCAATGAAGAAGGCGAGCATCAAGGTGGTGCTCGTAATCGACGAAACCGCAATCGTCGCAACCGACGAGAACCGCATGTGCCATCGGAAAATCCGATGAGTCTGACAGAATTAAAGACCAAATCGACGCAGGAACTGATCGATATGGCCGCTGAGATGGGCATCGAAAACATGGCCCGCTCGCGAAAGCAGGACATCATCTTTTCGCTACTCAAGAAACATGCAAAAAGCGGAGAGGACATTTTTGGCGACGGTGTGCTCGAGATTCTTTCCGATGGTTTTGGTTTCCTCCGGTCAGCGGACAGCTCATTCCTCGCGGGTCCAGACGATATCTATGTCAGTCCGAGCCAAATCCGACGATTCAATCTGAGAACCGGTGACACCGTGACCGGCATGATTCGCCCGCCAAAGGATTCGGAGCGCTATTTTGCACTGTTGAAGGTGAGCGAGGTCAATTTTGAATCGCCCGAGACGGCGAAAGCAAAAATCCTTTTCGAGAACCTGACGCCCCTGTTCCCGGACGAGCGTTTGACACTGGAAAAAGGCAACGGCTCCACCGAAGATCTAACGGGTCGAATCATCGATCTGTGTGCACCGATCGGAAAAGGCCAGCGAGGCCTGCTAGTGGCTCCCCCGAAAGCGGGTAAGACCATCATGATGCAGAGCATGGCGCAGGCCATCATCAGTAATAATCCCGAGTGCTACATCATTGTTCTGCTGATTGATGAGCGTCCCGAAGAAGTGACAGAGATGCAGCGGTCGGTAGGAGCGCGCGGTGCCGAAGTCGTGGCATCAACCTTCGATGAGCCACCCTCACGGCACGTTCAGGTAGCCGATATGGTCATCGAGAAAGCGAAGCGGTTGGTCGAGCACAAGCGTGATGTTGTGATTCTTCTCGACTCTATTACGCGACTCGCACGTGCCTACAACACCGTGGTACCAAGCTCAGGCAAAGTACTGACTGGTGGTGTTGATGCTCATGCATTGGAGCGTCCCAAACGATTCTTTGGTGCAGCGCGAAACATCGAGGAAGGGGGAAGCCTGTCTATCATTGCAACAGCACTGACCGAGACTGGCTCCAAAATGGATGAGGTCATCTACGAGGAGTTCAAGGGTACAGGTAACATGGAGCTTCATCTCGACCGAAAAATTTCGGAGAAGCGTGTCTACCCTGCTATCAATATCCGTCGTTCAGGCACCCGCCGCGAGGAATTGCTTACGGGCGAGGAAGAATTGCATCGCATGTGGATCCTTCGCAAACTTCTGCATGGTATGGAGGACCTCCCTGCCATCGAATTCCTGCTGGACAAGCTGAAAGACACGAAATCAAACGACGAATTCTTCCGTTCGATGAAGCGAAAGTAATTCGGTCGAACGGGATCGTGCAGTCGAGTATCCATGTCAATAACAAGACGTGGATGCACGCTTAAACCCTAACTGTGGCATGCTCACACTGTTAGCTTGATAAAGAATCATCGTATGAAATTTCGGGACCTCCGCGAATTCCTTGACACCTTGGAAACCAACGGCGACTTGGTGAGAATCAAAGAAGAGATAGATCCTAATCTTGAGATGACCGAAATCGCCGATCGCACACTGCGAGGCGGCGGTCCAGCCTTGCTCTTTGAAAACCCGAAAGGTTACGACACCCCGCTACTCGCAAATCTGTTTGGCACCGAAAAACGAGTGGCCTTAGGTATGGGCGCGGACTCTATCGAGGCCCTGCGCGAGATCGGCGAGCTACTCGCCTATCTGCGACAACCCGATCCGCCCAAAGGCATGCGCGACCTCATCGACAAAGCACCGCTGCTCAAAAAAGTACTGAACATGGGGCCTAAGATTATTAGTCGACCACCATGCCAAGACATTATTCTGCGGGGTGATGACATTGATCTTACGACCCTGCCAATCCAAACCTGCTGGCCAGGTGACGTGGGACCGCTTGTCACGTGGCCGCTGGTCATCACTCGTGGCCCTGAAAAACCTCGCATGAATCTTGGCATCTACCGCATGCAGCTGCTGGGTCCTAACAAGCTCATCATGCGATGGCTGTCGCATCGCGGAGGTGCACTCGACTTTCGCGACTGGACACTGAAACGACCCGGTGAGCCCTACCCTGTCGCCATCGCACTGGGCGCCGATCCTGCGACAACACTCGGCGCGGTCACACCTGTGCCAGATGCACTCTCAGAATATGCATTCGCCGGATTACTGCGGGACGGTAAAACGGAGTTAGCCAACTGCCTCACCCCTCGGTGCAAGGAAAACGAACTGCTTGTTCCAGCGCACTCAGAGATTATTCTGGAAGGCTATATCGATCCGAACGAAATGGCAGACGAGGGTCCATTCGGAGATCACACGGGCTACTACAATGAAATAGAGAGTTTCCCGGTCTTTACCGTGGAGACAATGACAACACGTAAAAACCCCATCTATCACAGCACTTACACCGGTAGACCACCGGATGAGCCCGCTATCTTGGGCGTGGCCTTGAACGAGGTTTTTGTGCCGCTTCTTCAGAAGCAGTTCCCTGAGATTGTTGATTTTTATCTACCACCCGAGGGCTGCTCTTACCGAATGGCCGTTGTCAGCATACGCAAAGAATACCCCGGACATGCCAAGCGAATTATGTTGGGCATCTGGAGTTTTCTCCGTCAGTTCATGTACACCAAATTCATTGTCATCACAGACGAGGACGTCGATGTCCGAAGCTGGGAAGATGTAATCTGGGCCATGACGACGCGCATGGATCCGCGTCGCGACTCTGTTTTTATCGATAACACGCCCATCGACTACCTTGACTTCGCATCACCTGTCGCTGGTCTAGGCTCCAAAGTGGGTATGGATGCGACCAACAAATGGGCAGGGGAAACTGATCGCGAGTGGGGTACGTCAATTCAGATGGACACAACGGTCAAAGAGCGCGTGGACTCGATTTGGGATTCTCTCGGCATCCACCTACCAGGGCGCAAGCGCTAAGACTTCTTGACCCCAATGGTTCCTAGGGCCGTCACTACAAAGGGTGCTGGCTGTTTCCCATAGTGCTCAATCAACGTTTTCTCCGCATCACTCTTGGGCAGTAGCTGCGCTTTGGCAATCACCAATCCATTGGCCACATCGTTGGCACTCCGATTGCCCGAGAGCTGAGTTAAGGCATTGACCAGCGAGGGCGCATCGTCGAGGTCAATTTGCGCCAAGGCGTGCGTAGCTGAAGCTGTCCAGCCACGTTTTGACAGCGCCTGTAATTCTAATTCCGCTTCTTTCGAGCGCCCCAAACGACATAACTGGCTCGCATAATGCGCAGTCATTTCAGGGGCTTGCTTGAGTTCTGCTTTAGCACCACTCCACAGCCGCTTTAGCTGGTCGGGCTTTGCCGTTGCCTCGAGTTGTCGCTTCAACACCCAGACATCTGCCTGGGCGCGTTGGGTGCTAGAAAAAAGATCGCCTTTCATCAACTTTGGTAGCCGCTGTACAACGGTGTCGGTCCGCTCTTCAAACATGGCACTCAAGGTTTCTCGCAACAAGGCCGACGCTTTGTCTTCGCGCCTTTTTTCCAGCCAGCGCCCGAAGCCAGGTCCGAGCCCCAGAATAACGGACAGAAAACGCACACTAGCTCGCACTATCCACAAGAGGAGGAATACTGCGATGGCTACCGCCACCAGCGTTGTCTCGAGTCGATAATGAGCAAACTGAACCAGAACGTAACCTGCATCGAACGCAAGCAAGGACACGAGAGCAACACCGGCAGCGAGACCACCAAGAATTAGCCACAACTGTCGTCGCATTATTTCGTCCCCCCTCCGACACTGTCAGCTAGCGCATCGGGAGTGGGTCGCGGCTCGTCGCGGAGGACACGCAGAGTCTCAGATAGATCAGGAAGGGGCGGCGCTACGTCAATGACGCTCAGTGCTATCAGCGCCTCGATGACACTTGTCGCACGCGAGTCATCAGTGCGGGAATGCCGCTTGATAAATGACGCGGTGCGATCGACTGACGCATTAAAATTCGTTTGATCACCCATCAAGAGAGACAATCGCGCCTGCTCAAACATGGCAGTCAATGAAGATCGTGCCAGTGCAGCCCATTCACGGGGCAGGGGACGCACCTCAGAGGACTCAAGCGTAGTGACCACGAAGTAAGACGACAAAACACTGATCGCCTGCTGGAGGAACGACGAGGAATCTGATGGATTCTCTGAGGCGGACCCTGAAAGCGGCTGCGACTCAAACCCGAGCGAGACCAGCTCTAGCTGTCCTACCTGCTGCTCGAGGGCTTGTAACTGATTGAGAAGTCCGATGCGATCCACCTGTGGCAATGCAGACAGCTCAGCGATATCCGAAGCCACTAACCGCCGAAGCAATTCCGCTTTATCGGTATCAACGCCTGCCAACAACTGATCAGCTCCCCGCAACAAAACGAGCGCTGCTGTGACATCTCTGGCGACCTGGAGACGCTGGCTTGCCATACGAACATTAAATTCGGCCTCGGCCGTTCGCCAGGCTGCTTGGTCGACGCCCGATTGTCGTTCCAACTGCGCCTCAGCGCGGGCAAGTGCTTCCTTTAACCGCTGCGCGGAGGCTGTCATGCGATCAACCTCCCCTGTTAGCCGTGACAATTTTTTGTCCTGCTCCTGAACGACTACCGCCAGGCGTTCAGTTATCGCTGCATCAACTTGTCCGGGAATAGTGTCGAGTGCAGACTTCTGACTGGCCTCGAGATCCGCGACAGACGCTTTAATCGAATCACGCTCATCGATCAGTTGATTGGCAAATGGAAGACCATAGTAGTAGCCAGCGGCTCCTAGCGCTGCGAGGCACAGGAGCAAAATAAGCAGCAGACTCCGGTTTATCCAACCACCCGTTCGACTCGCCTTCTTTGCAACGCGCTGCTCACTCATAACATCACCTCGGAACTCTGCTTCCTAGGGAAGATCAGCAACTGCCTCGAGTAGTGCTTCGTCCCCTGCCCCATCCGCTACTATACGCGATTGCCAGCCCAGCTCTCGAGCCTGGTCGGCAACTCGTTGCGAGGGTACCACTAGAGTGTGCGCGTCCAGGGCATCAACGCCATGCGCCCAACACAGATCCGTTAGCCGAGTTAGCGTTTCGCCGCTGGCCACGTGGATAATGCTGGGACTCTCAGTCGATACCGCCGAAAGGAAATTCGCCTCCGGCACATCAGGCCAAACACGGCGATAACATTCGATGATGGTGAGATGAATGCCCAAGCGATCCAAACGGGTCTCGATGAGATCTCTACCGGCCTGACCCTTCACAAGCACCACTTGGGCAGGCGACTGATCAAGTGATGCTAGTAAAGCGACGATACCCTCAGAGTCTTCCCTAGCTGGCGATTCAGCGCGGACACCTTTTTTACCCAATGCATCTCGAGTTTTAGCCCCCACAGCAATGGTCACTAAACCGTCATTTGTTATCGCTTGCGAGATTGCTTCGAATCCATGACGGACCGCATTAACCGACGTGTAAATAATGGCCGTGGTAGTCCGTGGCAGATTGTCGATATCCACTGAACTTTGTAGTGGCTCAATAGCCAGCAAGGGCAGCTTTACGGGCAAATGCCCGTCGCTTGTCAGACGCTCGGCAAGGCGATCGACATCCTCTACTGAACGAGTGACAACAACGCGTTTCACGATCGCGATGCTTTCAAAATTTCTGCTGCCCCCTTTGCAATCAGCGCGTCGGCAACTTCGAGTCCAAGCGCTTCGGGTTCAGATCCACGAGACTCCGAGACAATAACTGTCTTTCCATCAGGCGAGCCAACTCGAGCGCGCAGCCAGAGAGAGTCGCCCTCGGCCACCGCAAAACTGGCGATAGGGACGTCACAACCCCCATCAAGTCGTCTCACAACCGTTCGTTCAGCAATGACACGCCGGGCTGTTTCTTCGTGTGCGAGTGGCGCTAGCAGCTCGGCAACGCGACTATCCGTCTCTCTGTACTCAATACCAACCGCACCCTGCCCGCCCGCGGGGAGCAGAAAGTCTTCATCGATCGCAGCACCAATACGAGCATCAAAGCCCAGACGCTTGAGACCAGCGCACGCCAGAATGATGGCATCAAACTCGCCCGCATCGAGCTTTGCTAGACGGGTGTTCACATTACCGCGCAGGAATCCAATTTGCAGATCAGGTCGTTTCTGCATGACCTGACACGAGCGCCGCAAACTCGAGGTGCCCAGTCGAGCCCCCTCTGGCAAATCATCAAAGCTCGTCACCCCGACCAGCCCGTCGCGCGGATCCTCACGCTCGCAAATGACACCCAGCGTAAGCCCTGGCGGCAACTCCATTGGCACGTCCTTCATCGAGTGAACAGCGATATCAGCACGCTCATCCAACAAGGCCGTTTCAAGTTCTTTAACAAACAGACCCTTACCACCCACTTTGTACAAGGGCTTATCCAAAAGTTGGTCACCCCTCGACGTCATGCCCAGCAATTTCACCTCAATGCCTGGGTGATGCCGCTTCAGCTCGGCCTCGACAAAATGGGCCTGCCACAAAGCGAGTGGACTCTCACGAGTCGCTATTGTTATTGAATTCATGCCTCCCCCTATTTCTTTTCAGCTTACCACCCGCGCATGCAACGCCCTGCACCTGATACAATAGCAAACTGTAAAACAAGAGAAGTCTATCGCGTGTCCAGTTCTTCAGACAGTCATACCAGTCAAACATGGGGTGGTCGTTTTAGTGAGGCCACCGATGCGTTCGTTCAGGAATTCACTGGGTCCTACTCCTTTGATCAAATGCTTGCTCACTACGATATTCAGGGCTCTCGAGCACATGCCGACATGCTGGCTGCCTTTGGCATTTTGAGCAGTGATGATCTAAGCGATATACATCGTGGACTGACACAGGTAGAAGACGAGATCTCCTCTGGTGCCTTCCGCTGGCAGGTAGAGCTGGAAGACGTGCACATGAATATCGAGGCACGACTCACCCAACTGATTGGCGATGCCGGCAAGCGCCTCCATACAGGACGCTCGCGAAACGATCAGGTTGCCACTGACATCAGGCTCTATCTGCGTGCCGCGATCGAGAGCATACGAAGTCAAATGACCCGCCTGCGAACAGGGCTGATTGATCAGGCTGAGCGGTATGCGGACACCGTCATGCCCGGCTTTACGCACCTGCAAGTAGCACAGCCGGTGACGTTTGGTCATCACCTGCTAGCCTGGAATGAGATGTTGGCGCGTGACGATAGCCGACTCGCCGACTGCTCTTCCCGAATGAACTACTGCCCTATGGGCTCAGCAGCACTCGCAGGCACGTCATACGACATCGACCGGCACATGACGGCCAAAGCGCTAGGCTTCAAAGCGCCAACCGAAAATTCCTTGGACTCAGTATCCGATAGAGACTTTGCCATCGAATTTACGTCCGCCGCAGCGATCACCATGATGCACCTCTCTCGCATGGCTGAAGAGATGATTATTTGGACGAGTGCGCAATTCGATTTTGTCGATCTGCCAGATAGGTTCTGTACGGGCTCATCGATCATGCCGCAAAAGAAAAACCCGGATGTTCCGGAGTTGATTCGCGGTAAGACCGGACGAGTTCAGGGGCATCTAGTGGCACTTATCACGCTCATGAAAGGACAGCCGCTCGCTTACAACAAAGACAACCAGGAGGATAAAGAACCTGTCTTTGATGCTGTGCGAACCGTACACGACTCACTGCTCGCTTTTGCCGATCTCATACCTGCTATGTCCGCAAAACCGGCGTCGATGCGACGCGCGGCGAGTTTGGGTCATCCGACAGCAACCGACCTTGCTGATTACTTAGTTAGGAAGGGTGTCGTCTTTCGCGATGCGCATGAGATTGTGGGCACCGCCGTAGGAATCGCTGAATCCGAAGGCGTGGATGTGGCAGAACTGTCGCTCGAGACGCTTCAAAACCTGAGCACGGACATCACAGACGATGTCTTTGACGTGCTGACACTCGAGGGCTCTGTTGCAGCGCGAGATCATATTGGTGGCACTGCGCCAAAACAGGTCCTGGCCGCTGCTAAGCGGGCGAGAGAGGCGCTGAACTCATAGCGCTAAAGATTGTGCGCGGGATCGCGTCTTTTATTGATTTAAGGGCGAAAATGCAGTGATGCCTGAAAGATAATGTCGGGCGCGCTTTCGACCACAATATCCTCGGCGAAACTGACATCAAGCGCCCACTGCCGACCAAGTTGCCGCCGCAGTCCAAGGCTGAGCATCCCGGCAGTTTCACCGACCGCATCAACGTCACTCTTTATGAGGGCACTGTGACTATCTAGCTGGGCGATAAGCGACCAGCGGTCATTCAGAAGCCACTCGGCTGACAAGCCGGTGAACCACAACCAATCTTTTTGCTGGGCACCTAACAGTGCACTCTCGCCTGCTCGAGTGACACCAAACTGTCCGTGCCAATAAAGGGGCAGGTCACCTTGATGCGCTCCACTGAAGCGCGCGACGCCATAAAGGTCCTCAGCTCCGCTCCCGAGCCATCGCTCTGACGAACCATTAGAGGCTTTATAGCCGACCGCGTAGGCAATCTGCAGCGCTTGTTGGCGCTCTGCGACATAACTCAGCTCGAGCGTCGAGTCGCTCTGACCGGAAACAGGACGATCGAGCAACGACTGCTGCTCAATGCCATCGAACTGAAAACGTATTTGATCTTCCGGCAGTGTGCTCCGACCGCCATCACTCATTCCAAAGAAGTCATGCCAGCGATTCACGTACGCGTCGACAAAGCCACCGTCATGTTTGATGGACGACAGATGCGCGCTAAGTTCCCACTGGGGCGAGAGACCCCATCGAAGATTAACGCTGTACTTTTGTGTCTCCCCGTCAAAAAATATCCGCTCACGCTCGGACGTCTGAGAAACAAAATGGGTCGCAATATCCGTATGCACCGACACCAAGAGCCCTTCTTTGACATCGGCGGAGCGCTGTGAAGGCAGTGCAACCAACTGCGCAAGCGGAGAGAGATTTTCCACCCACAATGGTTCATGAATCACCTCGCCCGATACTGTCAAAGGCAGAAGTAATCCTGCAAAGGCCGACTTTAAACGCCGCAGCAATCTCACCATTCGATGTGCTCACCCGCATGCTCGGCTAGTTCGCGGCTCAACAGCTGACGAAACCCGTCGTTAGTTTTGGTGTCGAACCACTCTTCATCGGCATCTCGCCACATAAAGTGAAAGCCACCGCCCGGGGTTGCTAACCAAAGCTGCTCTACCGCGGGTTGCCGACTTAGTACGAAGACCACGCCATTGCTAAAGGTCACATTGAGCACCCCCTCGGCCGCGGCAATATCGGGGTCCGATTCCAATTCCTCCAACTTCGACTCAACCTCCTCGAAGGTTTCATCGATACATCCATAGTACTGTGGCGATGCAGACATTCTGTGTCCTTTTCATGGGCTCAAGTAAGACGTCGGGCCGAGACCATAACCAGATAAGGATCTCGAGTCACGAACATAGGATAACAGCTGGTATACTAGCGGTTTAAACATTGGTGGCTCCGGTGCGACTACTTTTCATTCATTGCATAGCGGTCGTGTTATCCTTCACTCTAGGTTGTGGACAGCCCGGCGAGTTACGGCACCCGGAACCAGAACCCACCACGACTAACTAATTTCTACCATGTCGCATGATCACAACATGCCTAACGGATTTAGTGTCCGCGAGGGTTCTCTTTTCTGCGAGGCGGTATCGGCTGACTCCCTTGCGCAGCGTTTTGCCACACCCTTGTACGTCTACTCTCAGAACGCAATCAGGGACGCATTTGCTGAGTGGACCGAAGCCTTCGGCGGAGCTGAACATCTCATATGCTTCGCCGTAAAAGCTAACTCGAACATCGCGATTCTCAAATTGCTGGCAAGTCTGGGATCTGGCTTTGATATTGTCTCGGGTGGCGAGTTACAACGGGTGCTTGCAGCAGGTGGTGATGCGGGAAAGGTGGTTTTCTCGGGTGTGGGTAAGTCAGCAGCGGAGATTGAATTGGCGCTCACCGCTGGCATTCGCTGCTTCAACGTCGAGTCCGCATCCGAACTTGCGCTCATCGAGAAGGTTGCTCGTCATTTGGATAAAGTCGCACCCATCTCGGTCCGGCTCAATCCTAATGTGGATGCCAAGACACATCCCTACATCTCGACCGGCCTCAAGGAAAATAAATTTGGGGTCGACGCTCAGATTGCGAGGGCACTGTACCGCACGGCACATGAATCCGATGCGCTACTGCCTGTCGGAATCGATTGTCACATCGGCAGCCAGCTCACCGAGATCGAGCCCTTCATCGATTCAGTAAAGCACCTCAAAAACCTAGTGCTAGACCTTCGCTCAAGTGGCATTGAATTACAGCACATCGATATTGGGGGTGGCTTGGGTATCCGGTATCGCGATGAGGAGGTCCCGAGTGCCAAGGCGCTTATT
>CACMGJ010000041.1 GCA_902613175.1 Halieaceae bacterium
GTCATTGCAACACCCCCTGCCAAACGTTTATCAATCAAAACATTCATTCGCGAGCACAATATCGGTCTAGTGAAAGAGGCCATCTTGCGGGAGACCTTGCGCGGAGGGCAGGTGTATTACCTGCACAATGAGGTCAAAACGATTGAAGAAACAGCCCGTAAGCTGTCGGAACTGGTGCCCGAGCTTTCGTTTGGCATTGCCCACGGTCAGTTAAGGGAGCAAGAGCTTGAGCGCGTAATGACTGACTTCTATCATCAGCGTCACAACGTTCTCGTATGCTCGACCATCATCGAGACAGGGATCGATGTACCCAATGCAAACACCATCATCATCGATAGAGCTGATAAATTCGGACTGGCACAACTACATCAATTGCGAGGCCGCGTCGGCCGGTCACACCACCAAGCCTATGCTTACTTGCTAATCCCTCCCCGCTCGGCGCTGACATCGGACGCGGAAAAGCGACTGGAAGCCATCGAGTCAGCCGGTGCCTTGGGTGCCGGATTCATGCTCGCGTCACATGACCTTGAGATCAGAGGTGCTGGTGAACTCCTGGGTGATGAACAGTCCGGACAGATTGAGCAGGTAGGATTTTCACTCTACCTCGAGATGCTTAATCGAGCGGTAGAATCACTTCGCAAGGGAGAGATTCCCGACATTGACACGCCTCTGGAAACCGGGACTGAGATCAAAATGCACCTACCTGCACTGATCCCCGACGATTATCTGCCCAATATTTCCACGCGCCTCGTGCTTTATAAGCGAATCGCACAAGCACAGGACAAAGAGGCCTTAAATGATATTCAAGTCGAGATGATCGATCGCTTTGGTCTTCTGCCAGATGCAACCAAACAACTGTTTATCCAAGCCGAAGTTCGGCTGCGGGCTCAGGCACTAGGGATATCGGAAGTTGACGTGGGCGTTGCAGGTGGTAGCGTCAAGTTTGAATCGACGACCCCTGTACCGATTAATGTACTCATTGGCCTGCTCCAGAGCAATCCGAAAGAGTTTAAGTTAGCGGGCTCTGACACATTGCGGTTTATTCGAGAGCTAGAATCAGGTGAAGCGCGTCGTAACTATATTGATACGCTCATGACACAGTGGGAAGAAGCATGCAAAAGCAGCTGACCAAACAGGCATTGGTATCGCTATTGGCATCATTGCTTGCTACAGCCGCAATCAGCCAGGAGCGAGGCGCGACACTCGCCACGGTTCCCGAGTACAGCGATGAGACCTCAGGCTGGGTCCGCATCGAGGTTGCCATCTTCGCTGACTCAAACGCGGCCACGCTGAACGCCGAGACTTGGGAACACGACCCCACACTCCGCTATCCCGAGAGCAGACGCTGGCTTACGCGATACGATGAGATTAAGGCCCTCATGGATGAGTGGGGTGAATCCGCTGTCACGGTGAACGCTGATGGCTCTATTGACGTGGTACCAGAACACGTAATCGAGCCGGTGATCGAGGCTGCACAGGAGAATAGCGAGCCTCTTACCGATGCCAAACTAGAAGGGGAATTCCTGGAAGCAACTATGGGGGATGCGCCCCTCGAAGTTAGCGATGATGCGGGTATCGCCGTGGACTCAATATTAGGTATTGATGAACCTGAGACGCTCACTGGTGCTGACACCAGCCCGTCGACCGAAATAGATGGGTTTGACCTAGCTGAACTTGTTGAGCCATTACCAGAGGATGCACTCGAGCTAAGTAACAACCCGGATGTCGCACCAAACGGGACCTCGGCAGCTCCAATATCCGGAGGAACGCTGGTGTCCATGGAGGAGTTACTGACCGAAGTCGACACAGACTCAAACGCCGACAGTGCGCTTGCTAAGAAAAAAATAGTAGCGGGCGATACGACGATGGCAGTCAGTTCGGAAGGTCTCGATGATAACGTCGACACCGCGGCGATTGATGCCGTTGATATCTTCAACAGGGGCGACTTAACAGATGCCAGCACTCAGTTTGGCAGTATGACCAGCGGCTTCCCTGATAACAGCAGTACTCCCGGCTCCGATATCAACTGGCTGGACGGTTACGCAATTGATGAGGAGACCGCTGAGGACACCGATACGCTCGCGACCGAGGAGGCACCACCCGCCCTGCCGACACCGTATCAAGCACTAGCGGTGGAGATGCTCAAGCAAGGTCTAGATAAACTCCAACTGCAGGCGGATAGAGCGCCCGTCACTGCTGTGGCCTGGCTGCAAGCCCCCGGTGATAACGGCACTCCCATTGTTTTGGATGCCTGGCAGCAAGCGAGTGACTTCCCGGTCGTCCAAGGCACTCTGACATTAGCGCGTGACGACAAGGCATCCGTCACGGTCGATCTTTGGTTAAACACGATTGGAGACTACTTACCGCCACGATTTCAGGCGATAGAAACCCCCTCTGCACCCAAGCGAGTGTTGGTAATAGAAACACCCCCAACGGAACAAGAACCAGCGCAAGAGGCTGAATTACCGGAATTTATTGACTTACGAACAGGTCTGAATACCGATGGATCCGCGTCCAAGGTGAATGAGTCCGATACGACTATTGAGCCTGCAGGGCAAACATCTAGCCCCTACCGACATGCGATCGCCATCTCGGAGCGACGAGACATCCGAGAGGGCTATGTCCGGTACATTGACCATCCAGCGTTGCAGGTTATCGCAACTTGGCGCGAATTGTCGTTCAAGGAAGTCTACGAACTCGGAGAATCACAACGCATTAGACGCGACATCGATAGCCTGACTCGAACACTAACCGCTGCGCTAAAAACCACTGGGCCAAAACCAGAGGGTTCGCCACCTCAGGCGGCCCCTGAGTCTACAGATACTATTGCTCCGTAGGTTCTGCCGGCGCATGGTGGATCGTGTGGGTGGGGAATGCGATCTCGGCACCATTGCGCTCAACGATCTCTAAGATCTGTAGAAGCACATTTTCCTTAATACCGTGGTACTCGACCCAGTTCGTCGTCTTGGTAAAGGCATAGATAAAGAAATCCAGCGACGAAGGACCCATGTGATTGAAATTCACAATCATTGTGCGGTCCTGCGCAATGTCTTCATGCTCTTTCAGCATGGTTTGAACATCACTGACAATTTTCGCCACTCGGTCGGCATCCTCGTAACGCACACCAATGGTTTCGTAGATTCTTCGGTTTGTCATGCGCGACGGGTTCTCCAGCGAAACACTGGAGAAGGTGGAGTTGGGAACGTATAGGGGACGCTGATCGAAAGTCCGAATTCGCGTTACGCGTAAACCAATGTCCTCAACAGTTCCTTCGATACTGCGATCGGGCGATCGAATCCAGTCCCCAACGGCAAACGGCCGATCGAGATAGATACTAAGACCGCCCAAGAAGTTAGCCAGCATGTCTTTTGCGGCAAAGCCTACGGCAATGCCGCCAATACCACCAAAGGCAAGAAGCCCCGACACTGAAACACCCAAGGACTGTAAAACCATGAGGGCTGAGAGAACCCACACCGTAATCCTAGCTAGGCGAGCCACCGCGCTGATAGTCGCCCGATCATCCGAATCTCGAGGCCCTCGGTGCTCAGAGAGCAGCTCTTTCTCAATGCCTGTTGAAACACGGTGCAGGAGCCATCCAACAAGCAAAATAAACAACGTATCCGCTAACTGAAGTAAACCCGCGCGAAGCGCCTCTGCCTCCTCAAACAAGCTCAAGGACCCATAAACGATACAAACCCACATCGCCCATTCTGCCGGCGGGGAGATGGAATAGTAGACAACATCGTCCCAGCGTGTGGATGTCGTGTCAGCAAAGACCCCAAGGCGCTGCACGGACCGACGGATGATGAAATGACCCAACAGACCCAGTGCAAAAAGGGAGAACAGCGCAGCGGCAACAACCGGGATGCCAGTCGCTTCACTCAACGGAGTGACAAGATTCAGAAAGAAATCCATGAGAGATCCAAACCACTATGAAGTTGCATAAGCTAACCATCCACTACGAATCGGCCAATACTGTACATTTACACATGCTGGAGATATAGTCAGTAAAACTCATAGGGATTGAGCCGTGATAAAGCTAACTGCTAGACAACAACAGGTGATGGACGTCATCAAATCGAGTATCGAAGCCACGGGTATGCCGCCCACTCGCGCGGACATCGCACGGGAGCTGGGCTTTAAATCGGCCAACGCCTCTGAAGAGCATCTTAAAGCACTGGCGAAAAAAGGCGTCATCGAGCTTGTTGCAGGGGCATCCCGAGGCATTCGACTTACCGAGCAACTGGGCTTACCGATCATTGGTCGCGTTGCTGCAGGTGCACCGCTACTCGCACAGGAACACATTGAAGATTATTGTGACCTAAGCGCAAGCTTCTTTGCGCCGCCCGCCCACTATCTGCTTCAAGTCTGTGGCGACAGCATGATTAACGTTGGCATCTTCGACGGCGATCTACTGGCGGTTCACAGCACAACGGAGGTGAAGGAAGGTCAGATTGCTGTCGTCAGGATTGAAGATGAAGTGACAGTGAAACGCTGGAAGCTAGTGAGTACTACGCGCGTCGACCTAGTTGCAGAGAACGACGACTATGCGCCAATCGAGGTGGATCTCCGTGAGCAAGACGTTTTTGTGGAAGGTATTAGCGTCGGTGTCATTCGACGCTGATCCAATAAGAAGACCTAGTGAAGCGTGCGCTGTTCGGCTTTCTCGGCGCTTTCGCTGCTTTCCATCTCAACACCAGACATCTCAGCCATCTTAGCCACGGCCTGAATACCTGCCTGAATCATCACCTTGGCAACTTCGAGGTTGTTTTCCATGAGGTAGGCACTCGCCTCTTCAGAAAACTGGATGCTCACTAAAGGCTCTGAATCGTCGTCTGCACGTTGCAAAACAACCTCTCCATCTCCTAGATCAACAATTTCCAAAAGCGATGCAGACATGTTCCAACCTCACAATATGTCGTGTTGTTTAGTTGACAGTAACACTATAAATCGGGTTTTACCACAATCCATGGAATCCCATTACAACTCATCTATCGCATCGGCGACACGAGCCATCAGTGACTCGAGTTCCGCGAAACAATGACGCGCGGTATCAAAATCAAACACATTGCTGGACACCGCAATAAAACCACTCGAGGCTTGTGGAGTAAGGCCGGGAGGAATCTCTCTTTGAAGATCGGCTAACCAGCCTGATCGTTCGAGCATAGCCATCTCCGTCACTTCGGGCGATTGTGCAATCCCGTTTGCCAGTGGCGGAACGTCGACCGCCCGATGAGGTGGCTTAGCAGGCATCGATGTAAGTCGGTTACAGGCGAGTAGCTGCCAACCATAGGCATCAAGCAAATGCAGGCGGACGGCTGGACCGAAGGATGCAGTCAGCACCGATAAGGGTTTGCTTTCTTCCGCAATGGCACTCTGCCAGCTTTCTAGGACGACTGAAGCCATATACATGCAGTGATTTGCGAACGACTGCGCCTGACTCACGCGACACTAGCTCCGTTTGGCTTTTGATTTAGCCTTTGCCTTCGCTTTTTTCTTTGTAGGCGTTGGTTTGCCCGATCCCTCGGATACCCACTTCCCACTGTCGAAGAATGCCTTCCAACCCGTCGCCTTGCCATCGACCTCAGTCATCACATATTGCTCTTTAGTCTTTCGACTGAATCGGACTTGTGTCCGATTAGCGGCGTCGTCAGTCACAGGCGCATCGAGAATGAAGTTATATTTAGGATCAAGCTCAGCCTGATGCGGTATCAACTCATCCACAAAGGGAGCGCGTGTCTCACGATGTTTGGGGAATTGACTAGCGGCAAGGAATAACCCGGCAGCACCATCTCGCAGAATATAGTGATCCTCAACCTTGGCGCACTGAAGCTCAGGCATCGGAACAGGATCCATTTTCGGTGGTGCCGCCTCACCGTTACGCAGTAATTTTCGCGTATTCGAGCAAGCATCGTTCGTACAACCAAAGTATTTGCCAAAGCGCCCGGTCTTAAGCTGCATCTCCGCGGTGCACTTATCACACTCGAGTGTTGGACCGTCGTATCCCTTAATTTTGAATTGGCCTGCTTCGACCATGTACCCGTCGCAATCTGGGTTGTTACCGCAGACATGTAGCTTCTGTGTCTCATCAATCAGATAGCTATCCATGGCGGCATTACATTTAGAGCAACGCTCTTTTGTTAATAGCAGCCTTGACTCGGCTTCATCGTCCGCATCCGCCGATACGACTTCATCTCCGGGGATAAGGTTGACTGTGCTCTTGCACCGCTCCTTTGGAGGCAGGTTGTAGCCAGAGCAGCCAAGAAACACCCCTGTGCTCGCTGTGCGAACCTGCATGGAGCGGCCGCAGGAGCCACAGGCTATGCCGGTAGGGGTTGGCTCATTCGCTTGCATACCGCTAGCGCCAGGCTGCTCCGCAAGATCAAGTTTCGATCGAAAATCGTCATAAAACGCGTCGAGAACATCACGCCAATCCTTCCGACCCTCGGCCACGTCATCAAGATTCTCTTCCATGGATGCCGTGAAGCCATAGTCGAGTAGGTCTTCGAAACTCTCTTGGAGTCGTTGAGTCACGATATCGCCCATCTTCTCAGCGTAAAAGCGGCGATTTTCAAGCTTTACGTAACCCCTATCCTGGATGGTGGAAATAATTGCCGCATACGTAGATGGGCGTCCAATACCTCGCTTCTCGAGCTCTCGAACCAGGCTCGCCTCGCCATAACGTGCAGGTGGTTTGGTGAAGTGCTGCGTCGGTAGAAGTTCACTTAGCGACAAGCGATCGTTCAACTGGTAGTCAGGTAGGATGGCATCGTCGCCCTTCTTAGCCATCGGCGTCTGCACTCGTGTGTAGCCATCGAATTCAACCACACGGCCCCGTGCCGTCATGTCATACCCGGCGGCGCTAACAGTCACCGTTGTGCTCAAGTATCTCGCTGGCGTCATCTGACATGCCACAAATTGACGCCAAATAAGCTCGTAGAGCCTCTGAGCGTCTCTCTCAGCATCTTTCAGTGATTCGGAGCGGAGTTCGACGTTGGACGGACGAATCGCCTCGTGGGCCTCCTGAGCGCCCTCTCGAGCACCGTACCGAATGGGTGATTCTGGTAAGTAAGCTTTACTGAAGTTGTTCTCAATGAAGTCTCTACACGCGGCCACGGACTCGCCGCTTAGGTTCGTAGAGTCAGTCCGCATATAGGTAATATGTCCCGCTTCATAGAGACGCTGCGCTAACGTCATCGTCTTCTTAACGCTGAAACCAAGACGCGTACTCGCCGCCTGCTGCAGTGTGGAGGTTATAAACGGAGCCGGTGGTTTAGAACTTGTCTTCCTCGCTTCGAGATTGGAAACCGAATACTCAGCGCCAGAAAGCCGCTCAACCGCCACTTCGGCCTGCTGCTCGGTCTTAGGGTCGAACGCACTTCCTTCATATTTTGTGACTTCAAAACGAACAGGGCTCTGGCCATCTATCGATAGGTCAGCATGGAGGTCCCAGTACTCTTCGGGCACAAAGGCGCGTATTTCTCGCTCGCGCTCGACGATAAGACGCACAGCCACGGATTGAACCCGTCCTGCCGAGAGACCGCGTGCAATCCTGGCCCACAGTAACGGCGAGACCTCGAAGCCTACAACTCTGTCTAGAAAGCGACGCGCCTGTTGCGCTTGCACCCGATTGGTATCCAGCTGAGTTGGAGCAGCAAACGACTCCTGAATCGCGCGTTTGGTAATCTCGTTGAAGACCACTCGCTGATAGCGAGATTCGTCACCACCGATAATTTCTTTCAGGTGCCACGCGATGGCTTCGCCCTCACGATCCAAGTCTGTCGCCAGATAAATGGCATCGGCAGACTTCGCTAACTTCTTGAGCTCATCGACTACCTTTTCCTTGCCTGGCAACACCTCGTAACGGGCAGCCCAACCATTTTTCGGGTCAACGCCCATACGTCGCACGAGTTGCTCGCGCTTCTTTTTCGCTTGATAACGGACTTTTTCGTCAGGCGCCATTTTGCGCGTAATCGCAGCTTGAGCGGCGCGTTCTTTGGGATCCGAGGCTGGCGCGCTACCGGCGGTCGGCAAGTCACGCACGTGCCCAACACTAGATTTCACAATGAAATCCGAGCCTAGGTATTTATTGATCGTCTTTGCCTTCGCAGGAGACTCGACAATGACTAGTGACTTACCCATGAACGCTACATCTACTCAAATTTGTATCCGCGACGCGCCGTTTGAGACAGCGCAGACGGCGGAGTGTACGGGACAGTGATGGGCCAAGGTCAAGCGATAAATGTGAACAGGTACGAACGCAAGCTATTCAAAACCTCGGTAGTTGAGAAACGACCGCAATGCGCTGGCCACACAATCAACCGCCTCGGTATCACCTTTTTCGTCCCAATAGAGTGTCACTGTAAATTCGGATAACTCGGCGATGTAAGCACCGTCAGGTACGGTCGGCATGAGATCGGCAAGATCTTTCTCGAGCGGCACGGATACCCATCTTGAATCGCTTTTTACAGCCAGTACGCTCTCTGTAAATAGAGGGTCGGGGGTTGCGCGCCGTAATCGATAGGCCACCAGATTACAATCACAGCGCATCCGAAAGCGCGCCGGCACATCCGGAGGAGTCGCCAACTTCACCAGTAATCCGGACTGCATTGCGTGATCTCGAATCCTCGCCTCATACCGCTGTGCCTCGGTGGGAAGCGCTGACACCAGCGGTGCTGCAGCCACAGCGATGATGACAAGAATCCAAATAATCGACACAGAGTCCACCACTAGTTCAACGGAAGCCGTAAAGGTATGCTCATCGCATGATAAGTCAACGTTGGAATTGATATGGCCTACAAACGCCTTCTTGTCGCAATCGACCTTGGCGCCGCATCAGACAAAATCGCTATAAAAGCGGCGACGATGGCCCGCAACCAGCAAGCTGAAATTCACATTTTGCATATCGTTGAACCACTGTCGCTGACGTACGGTGCCGACCTTCACCTCGATACGTCAGCACTGCAAGAAGACATCAACGAACAAGCCGAAGTTCACTTATCCGACCTTGCGGAAAACCTGAACATCCCAAAACAACACTGTCATCTCGCCAATGGTCGACCAGAAAAAGAGATTCCAGACGTAGCACGGGAGATAGGCGCAGACCTGATTGTCTTGGGTAGTCATGGTCGATGGGGGTTGGAACTTTTGCTGGGCACCACGACTGATGGCGTTGTCAGTGCTGCAGACTGCGACGTGCTAGCGATTCGGGTGGATAGAGAGAAATAAGTGAGTCATGCGGAAAAACGCTCCACATCGAGGGCATCGAAGGGCCAGCCGAGCTCCGAACCGTCACTACGCTTGAGTACGGGAATACGAACCCCGTACAGTCTCACCAGTTCCACATCTGATGTGATATCAACTATCTGAAAGGGAACACCCAAGTAATCGACAATGTCCTCCGCCTGCTCACATAAATGGCATCCGGGACTACTGAACAGTGTTAGTGACATGGCTGATGATCCTATAACCTAGGGGGTTCTGGCCTTTCATAGCCTACTGAATTTGACCACCGATGGATTTATCAAAAACGCTCACAATTTATGGAAGAAAGCCTGTCTTGGAAGCCCTCCAGGACAATCGCTTGTCTCCTTCGCGCCTTCATCTCGCTGACAGTAACAAACCCGGCGGAATTGTAGGTCAGATTGAAGAGCTAGCAAAAACCCGGGCGGTCGACGTTCAGGTTCACGCCCGTCAGGCCTTGTCGCGCATATCTAAGAATGGGAAGCAGGATCAGGGTGTGGCGCTCGACCTCTTTTGCCCTGAATTCGACTCGTTGGGTAACTTCATTGACGCATGGGTGCACCCAAGCAACGAGTTCAAGGCTGTTCTACTAGATGGCATTACGAACCCGCAAAACGTGGGCATGATCATTCGGTCCTGCTGTGCAG
Organism: Halieaceae bacterium; assembly: GCA_902613175.1. Classification (GTDB taxonomy): domain Bacteria; phylum Pseudomonadota; class Gammaproteobacteria; order Pseudomonadales; family Halieaceae; genus Luminiphilus. The sequence goes on from CACMGJ010000041.1 coordinate 9,891, forward strand.
CGGGTATCAACGCCATTTTTTATCCAAAACGCTCGGTCGCCGCCCTCGGACCGCTCGTCATCAAAGGTTCCGCAGGAACACTGTTCAATGCACCCATCATCCAGTGCGAGGATGCCCGATTTACCGCTCAGTCACTGCAAGCCTGTGGGTTCGATATCGCTGTTTTAGATAGTCATGCAGAAACGTCATTGTTTGACTTCAAACCAGCAAAACCCACTGTTTATGTTCTGGGCGGTGAAACGGACGGGGTGGATAACACAATAAAAAACGCAGCGAGTGTTTCGCTGCGTATTCCTATGACTAATAACGTTGAATCACTCAACGTTGCTGTCACTGCGGCGCTAGTGGCGTTTTATGCCCACTAGCGATAAACCAGTCTACTGATCGCCCGCCGCTGCGAGCTCGGGCGCATCGGCCGTGCCGTTTTCAACAGCGAGCCACGCCTGGCGCAGTACGTACAGCCTGATGGCTTCGATCTCATCATCATCGATGATGTCAGAAAACCCTACCATCCCGTTCGCTGTTAGCGCG
>CACMGJ010000042.1 GCA_902613175.1 Halieaceae bacterium
CCGGGCAGGGGCTCGGGTGCTGGCTCTCTCGTCGCCTATGCACTCGAAATTACGGATCTCGACCCCATCGAATACGACTTACTGTTCGAGCGATTTTTGAATCCACAGCGCGTTTCAATGCCTGACTTCGACGTCGATTTTTGTATGGACAGGCGCGACGAAGTCATCGATTACGTGGCAATTACCTACGGCAGGAATTCGGTATCGCAGATCATCACTTTCGGAACAATGGCAGCGAAAGCGGTCGTGCGTGATGTCGCCCGGATTCAGGATAAGCCGTACGCGCTGGCCGATAAGATGTCCAAACTTATTCCTTTTGAAGTTGGAATGACGCTTGAAAAAGCGATCGAGCAAGAAGAACAGCTAGTTAATCTCCTCCAAGAGGATAGCGCCGCTCAAGAAATTTGGGATATGGCGATCCAGCTTGAAGGACTTACCCGAAATGCGGGCAAGCATGCGGGCGGCGTGGTTATCGCGCCCTCGAAACTGACCGATTTCTCACCCTTGTTCTGCGACGAGGAAGGGCAAGGTCTTGTTACGCAGTATGACAAAAATGATGTTGAAGATGCCGGTCTCGTCAAATTCGACTTCCTGGGCCTCAGAACACTGACCATCATCGATTGGGCAGTGGCGATGATTAATAAGCGCGCTGACATCGAGTCGCCCGTCGACATTAATCAGATTCCCCTCGATGACAAAGCGGTTTACAGCTTACTTCAGAGCGCTGAGACGACGGCCGTATTCCAGCTCGAAAGCCGCGGTATGAAGGAGTTGATCAAGAATCTGAGGCCTGATTGCTTTGAAGATATCATCGCCCTGGTCGCCTTGTTCAGGCCTGGTCCACTTCAATCCGGGATGGTTGAGAATTTTATCGATCGCAAGCACGGGAGAGAGCAGGTTTCTTATCCCGACGCGCAGTATCAACACGAGTGGTTGAAGCCCATTCTTGAGCCCACTTACGGGATTATTCTTTACCAAGAGCAGGTCATGCAGATCGCGCAGGAACTCGCCGGCTATACGCTGGGAGGCGCTGACCTGCTGCGGCGTGCCATGGGTAAGAAAAAACCGGAGGAAATGGCCAAGCAGCGTTCCATTTTTGAGGAGGGGGCGAAAGACAAAGGGGTTGATCCGACCCTAGCGATGAAGATCTTCGACTTGGTTGAAAAGTTTGCGGGCTACGGTTTTAACAAGTCCCACTCTGCGGCCTATGCGCTAGTGAGTTATCAAACGGCCTGGCTGAAGCGGCACTACCCATCTGAGTTTATGGCTGCGGTCATGAGTTCGGAAATTGATAACACAGACAAGTTATTGGGGTTGCGCGATGAGTGCCGTCGTATGGGATTAACTGTGCGAGCGCCCAATGTTTTGGAGGGGCAGCACCATTTCTCTGTTAATGCTGAAGGGCACATTATTTATGGTCTGGGCGGCATTAAGGGTTTGGGTGAAGGTCCAATCGAGGATCTATTAGTCGCCCGCGAGGAAAAGCTGTTTGCTGACTTATTTGATCTTTGTAGTCGCACGGATCCACGTAAGGTCAACCGAAGAGCACTCGAAGCACTCATCAAAAGTGGCGCGCTCGATGACCTCCGCGCTGAGCGTTCCGTACTGATGTCAGCACTCGATGACGCCCTCAGAGCGGCAGAGCAATCTGCTGCAAATGAGGCCGCTGGCATGGGTGATCTGTTCGGGGGGGTGGTACCTACCTCTGGATCAGGAGACCCCTATCGCGATCATAGGCGCGCGCGCCCCTGGACGTTGCGAGACATCCTTGCCGGCGAGAAAGAGAGTCTCGGAAGCTTTCTGAGTGGTCATCCGATGGATGAATTTGAGCAAGAGGTACGAAAGTTCTCTCCTCGCTCTATCAGGGAGTTAACCACCGGAAGTAAGCAGTGGGTCGCTGGGCTCATTGTGGATGTCAGATTGGTCAAAACACAGCGCGGCACGATGGCGGTCTTGCAACTTGATGACGGTACGGGTCAGATCGAGGCGACGGCCTACAGCGAAGTCTACGAGCAGAACCGTGACTTGCTGGTCAAAGATCAGATCGTACTCGCTGATGGCCGTCTTCAAATGGATGATTTCCGTGGACAGCTATCATTGAGAGCAAAATCGTTCACCACATTGGAACAGGCGAGAAGCTCTCGCGTCAGGGAGCTAAAGCTGGGTTTGAGGCCTGATGCGATTCAAAGTGGCGTGGCACCCGAGTTGAAGCGTGCCTTTTCCGCTCATACGGGAGACTGCCCGATTATTGTTGAGTACCGACAGCCCGCCGGTTCGGCAGTGGTCAGATTTGGTGATCGGTGGCGGGTCACGCCAACGGATACCTTGCTTGATCAGCTTAAGGAGCTGGTTGGCCACGAGTCGGTAGAGGTGATCTACGAGCGGTAGGTCATTGGCCTGTTGAATAGGCGTTGAATGTTGATGCGGAGGTCGCTTTACCTCCCGACTGTTCTGCTATTTTTCGCACTAATTCAGTGCATTTTTCCTTCAAATGCGCCATTTACGGCATTTTTCACTAAAGCGTCCTAAACTATGGCGGAGAGTTTGCTGCCAAAATAAGATAACTCGGGTGGCGGACGCGGGGCCAGTATTCGAGACACATTGTGGGAGAGATGTTATGAAAGCGTCTTGCATGCTAATTATGATTGCAGCAGTCATGTTGTCTGCGTGCTCGCGACAGCCCACGTGCTCTGTAACGTCAGGTGATATGGGCGTTCCCAGCGCGGGTTGTTTGGCAGTAGACAACGGCGAACTACTGCTCGTTGAGATTATGGGTGGCACTTACGGTCCGCCCGGGGGATCGGTCGATAGCGATGAGTCTGCACAATGTGCCGCTGAGCGAGAAACCTGGGAAGAGACGGGTGTGCAGGTGAGCGCTGGTGAGTTAGCCGCCGAATTTGACAATGGGTTTCGACTTTACTGGTGTGAGGCAGTTTCAGGACGTGAGATTGAGATTAGCCGTCCTATCGAAATTCAGCATGCCGACTGGTACGTGCCTGAGCTATTCCAGCACCTAAAATGGCGCTACGCGAACCAGGCCGATATCATTCAGACTTTGATTATTGAGAGACAATAATGACCAAGACTGAACTGGAAGCCGCCGCCTTTCGACGTTTGGTATCCCACCTTCAAGAAAGAACCGATGTCCAGAATATCGACCTCATGAATCTGGCAGGCTTTTGTCGTAACTGCCTATCTAAGTGGTACGCAGAGGCGGCCAACGAGTCAGGGCTAGACCTGTCGAAGGACGATGCGCGTGAACGTGTTTACGGTATGCCCTACGACGAGTGGAAAGCGCAGTACCAAACCCCATTACCCGAAGATCAGTAATCCGCACGGCCAGGTCGGAAATTTCCCTCGGTCTTGCCCTTTTAGAACGGATTAAGCGGGTTCGACGGGTTCTAAATAAGACTCAATGCTCGGACACGAGCAAATCAAATTTCGGTCGCCGTAGACGTTATCGACTCGATTGACAGGCGCCCAGTACTTATCGGCTCGCAATGATGCCACAGGCCATACAGCTTGCTCCCTGCTGTAGGGGCGGTCCCACTGATCAGCGGTTACCTCGTCCAGCGTATGTGGTGCGTTTTTAAGTGGGTTATTAGTTGGGTTAGAGCGACCTTCCTCCACCGCCCTTATTTCACCGCGGATTGACAACATTGCGTCGCAGAACCGGTCGATTTCAGCCAACGATTCTGACTCCGTAGGTTCGATCATTAGTGTGCCGGCGACGGGAAACGACATGGTGGGTGCGTGGAACCCATAATCGATTAGTCGCTTCGCAACGTCTTCCTCCGTCACCCCGGTCCGTTCCTTGAGGGGACGAATGTCGATGATGCACTCGTGGGCGACTGTGCCCTTTTTCCCGGTATATAAGACGTCGTAATGACCTTTGAGGCGGCTGGCAATGTAGTTGGCATGAACGATCGCAACGCGACTGGCATCCGTGACGCCATCCGGTCCCATCATTGCTATGTACATCCACGAAATTGGCAGAATCGACGCGCTTCCGTACGGCGTCGCGGAAATCACGTTATTGGTTGTATCCAGGCCTTGGAGAGGCGCGACCACTGATGAGGGTAGGTGTGGTGCCAAATGGTTGCCCACTCCGATGGGCCCCATACCGGGCCCACCACCACCGTGTGGGATGCAGAAAGTTTTATGGAGGTTTAGGTGGGATACGTCAGCACCAAACTTACCTGGACCCGCGAGACCAACCAATGCATTTAGGTTAGCGCCATCAACATAAACCTGACCGCCTTGCCGGTGAATCAATTCGCAGAGCTCAACAATCGACGTCTCAAACACCCCATGCGTGGACGGGTAGGTCACCATGATTGCGGCGAGGTCATTGGAGTGGAGTTCAACTTTGGCTTTGAGGTCATCCATGTCGACATTACCGCTGTCATCACAGCTCACTAATACAACCGTCATACCTGCCATTACCGCGCTCGCCGGGTTCGTTCCATGCGCTGAAGTTGGGATAAGACATATATGCCGATGTGCTTCGCCACGAGCCCGGTGGTAGCGCCTGATCGCCATTAATCCTGCGAACTCTCCCTGTGCCCCTGAATTGGGCTGTAGCGACATGGCATCATAGCCCGTGCACTCGGTAAGCCACGCGGTGAGCTCATCGAGCATGGTGCGGTAGCCCGCCACCTGATGTTGCGGCGCGAACGGGTGGATACGGGAGAATTCAGGCCAAGATACCGGGATCATCTCCGCAGCCGCGTTCAGTTTCATGGTGCAGCTACCGAGCGGAATCATCGCGCGTGTCAGCGAGATATCCTTGTTCTCTAAACGCTTGAGATAGCGAAGCATCTCCGTCTCTGTCCGGTAGTCGCTAAACAGCGGATGGCTTAGGTAGTCCATCTTACGCAACAGCGTCGAGGGGATGCCCGAGCGTCCTCCAGTATGCTCAGCATCAAAAATCCGACAAATCGCGCGAAGTTCCTCGTCGGTCGTTGTCTCGTCGAGTGAGATTCCGATACGGATTGACGAGATTTCGCGGAAATTGAAGCCAGCCGATTCGGCCGCTTGAATGACCTGCGCCGCGTCATCGACTTCGACGCAGAGCGTATCGAACCACGATGCATTTTGCAGGTTATAGCCAGCGCTGGTCAGCGATGCCGCCAACGAAGACGTAATCTGGTGGACTCGCTCACCAATCCCCCGTAACCCCTGTGGACCGTGATGCATAGCGAAGAGTCCTGCCATGATCGCGAGCAAGGCCTGTGCCGTGCAGATATTGCTTGTCGCCTTCTCTCGCCGGATGTGTTGCTCGCGCGTCTGCATTGCCATGCGGAGCGCCTGGCGCCCTTTGCTGTCAACCGATACGCCGATGACACGCCCTGGCATAGAGCGCTTGAACTCGTCACGGGTTGCAAAGAAGGCCGCATGGGGCCCTCCGTAGCCCAGGGGGACGCCAAATCGTTGTGAGTTTCCGAAAGCGACATCGGCTCCCATGGCGCCCGGTGATTTGAGGAGGGTAAGCGCCAACAAATCGGAGGCTACACCTACTAGGGCATCGGCACTATGGCAGTGACCAATGATGTCACTGAGGTCTCGAACGTCGCCGTAGGTTCCGGGGTATTGGGCCAATACACCGAAGGCATCAGTAACATTAGTCAGTTCATCAGGCTCGACGATTTCTACGGTGATACCCAGTGGTTCAGCACGTGTCTCAACCAATGAAATCGTCTGCGGGTGACAGTCACTGGCAACCACAAATCGCTTTGATTTGGATTTTCGGTTCATGCGTTGCATGAGCGTCATGGCTTCTGCAGCCGCAGTGGCCTCATCCAATAGTGACGCGTTGGCAAGCGGCATGCCCGTGAGGTCAATAATGACTTGCTGGAAGGTCAGCAGCGTTTCCAGACGACCTTGTGAGATTTCGGGCTGGTAGGGCGTGTAGGCCGTGTACCACCCCGGATTCTCAAAAACATTTCTAAGTAATACTGGCGGGGTGATGGTGTCGTAGTAACCAATGCCGATAAAGCTTCTGAGCACTTTGTTTTGATCGGCGTAATGTCGGAGCTTTTTCAGCGCTTCGCTCTCGCTAAGAGGGCTGGTACGGATCTCCTGCACCGCATAGCGGCCAGAGGTGATCTCGGTATCGGTAATGCCTACATTGAAGCCGAGCCGCTGCGTTTCGCTAATGGGGTAGCCAAACGTCATTTGGGCACCCACGGTATCCGTCGTATAGCTCGCTACATTAATCTCAGAAAGATCTGTCTTTCGATAAAACAGGCTAAAGCCCCTACTCACGCCGTCCTCTGTGAAGTAAGGGTTGCTGTAGTTAATACTTGCCAAGCTTTGATAGCGCGACGAGTTCAGGTTAAGGCCAACCTGACGCCCCGTTCCCATAAAGTTGTTCTGCTGGAGATTCAACCCGAGGATCAAACCTGCCCATTGCGAGTAGCCCAAACTGCCGCCAATCGAGCCGAAGCTCTGCTCTTCAACAGTGAAATCAATATCGACCAGATCGTCGTAACCAGGCAGTTCAACCGTCTCTACTTCAGCAGTGCTAAAGAATCCCAAGCGCTCGAGACGAATTCTCGACTGCTCAATTGCAGCGGATGAGGCTGGCGCAGCTTCCATCTGACGCATCTCTCGCCGGAGTACGTTGTCAGCCGTACGACTATTGCCCTCGAAGTTGATGCGTCGAACATAGGTACGTCGACCCGGATCGATGAAGAACTTGATGGACACTTCCGCTTCGCCATCACCCACTTCCGGGATGCCCGTTACTTTTGCAAAGTTGTAACCCTCGTTACCCAGGCGGCGCGTGAGGTACTCCTCCGTACTCGTCACCAGTTGCTGAGAAAACACCTGCCCCTCGGCGACTAACAAGAATCGCGATAAATCCTCCTCCGGCAACACCAAATCACCCGAAAGGTCGACACCTGTGACGGTAAAGCGATCTCCCTCCACCACGTTGGCTGTGATGTAGACGGCATCTTTAGCTGGTGAAACTGCAACCTGCGTCGATTCAATTTCGAACTGCAGATAGCCACGGTCCTGGTAATAGCTGGTGAGTGTCTCCAGGTCTGACTCGAGTTTCTCCTTGCTGTACTTATCGGCGCTTGAGAAGAAGCTAAACATGCCGCCGACCTGTAGCTCGAAGATATCCAACAAGGTCTCATCATCGAAAATCTCGTTACCGACGATATTGATGTGCTTGATCTTCGAAACGGTTCCCTCATCGATATCGATACTGATCGATACACGGTTTCTCGGCTCTGGGATAACTTCCGTATCAATATTAGCGTCGTAACGCCCCTGAATAACGTATTGGCGAAGCAACTCCAGTTGCATTCCGTCCAATGTTGATCGTTGGAACACCTGACCAACAGCAAGCCCTGCGCCCTTTAGACCGTCGAGTAACGCCTCGGTTTCAATAGCCTTATTACCGTCGATGGTAATCTCGCTAATACTGGGTCGCTCAGCGACAGTAAGCACCAGCACATTGCCATCGCGACCGACCGAAATATCGTCAAAGTTGCCGGTATAGAACAGGTTTCGAGAGATGGACCTGACGGACGCGCCATCCACCACATCGCCAACACTGACGGGTAGCGCGGCAAACACGCTGCCAGGCGCAATTCGTTGCAAACCTTCAACTCGAATATCGGCCACAACAAACGGCTCGATCTGTGCCGTCGCAGTCGGAACCGCAATGACTGACATCGCACCAAAACTTAAGACTGCAACGAGCCTTGTGAACCAATTGTTGTTGAATTTACGCAGCATTTTATTCGCTTACTTTCCAGATAACTCGCTGATTTCAGTCGTCTTTGATTTCGTGTCGATGGCGAAAGCGCCGGAGTATCTCACAGTCGAGCCACATCGTTGTAGATGGCAAACACCATAAGCGTGAAAACTGCCAGCAATCCCACCTGATAACTAATCATTTGAATCTGTTCGGGCACTGGACGCCCCAATAAGCCTTCCAACGAATGAAAGACAATATGCCCACCATCAAGCACGGGAATGGGCAATAAGTTGATCGCTCCTAGTGAAATCGAGAGTAACGCAAGGAATGACAGCCATGTCGTAAAGCCACTCTCCGCCGTGCTAGCCGCTACTTGGGCAATCGCGATGGGTCCCGACAAGTTCTTGGTGGAGATCAAGCCTTGAATCATTTTCCACATTGACTCGAAGGTGAAGACAGTGAGCGCAAACGTTCTTTCAATGGCTGCCATCAGCGCCTCAGTGGGGTTACGGCCCTGTCGTCTGATGCGGTCCTCCGGAATGTCAGGTATGACAACACCCATACCAACAGAACCAACCTCGGCGTCGGACGTGCCGGTACTGCGGGGTACCACTGTCAATTCAATAGTCTGCCCATCGCGCTCGACAAGAACGGCTAATGATCGTCCCGGTGATGCTCGCACGAGATCAACCCATTGCGACCACGTTGAAATAACCTGACCGTTGGATTCAATAATAGTGTCACCAACCTCAAAGCCTGCCCTCATCGCTGGACCACCCTCTACCAGCGACCCAATGCTCGGCTGCAACGACGGGATACCCAGAGTCAAACCTAAGGCTCGGGTTGGATCGGGCGCCTCCGCACCCGCTAGCCATCGATCAATCGGCAGCACGTACGTCTGCTGTAGATCACTCAGCGCACTACCAACTGAAATATCAATGGTTCCGGTATCTCCTAAGCGCTTGAGTAACGCGAAGCGGACATTGGATAAGGTTTGCGTCCTCGTACCATCGACTGCAACTATCTCCTGGCCTCGCATCAGGCCCGCATCGTGAGCCACAGATCCCGACTCAACCTCCTCGATAACAGGTGCTATTCCAGTTTCACCTCGCAAAAACAAACCGAACAGGACCAGAATCGCCAGCAAGAAATTAGCTGCTGGCCCAGCAGAAACAATCGCCAACTTGTTTCGGACAGGTTGAGCGTTGAAGGACTCATGACGGTTTTGGGCCGTAACATCCTGACCTTCGTCTCGCTCATCCAGCATCTTTACATAACCACCGAGCGGAATAGCGCAGAGCGCAAACTCTGTCCCATGCCTATCCACCCGCATGGCAAGTGGACGACCAAAGCCAAGAGCGAATCGCAAAACACGGACACCACAACGACGAGCAACCCAGTAATGCCCGTATTCATGAATGGTGACAAGGATTCCCAGCGTCACCAAAGCCATCACAATCGAAAACAACACCTGCATTGATTTCTGCGACTCCCTACCCCGTCAACTCAGTCACATAAGTACCGGCAATGTCTCGTGCCGCACTGTCGAGATCTTGGACCTCACTAAGGTTCGATGGTTCAGCAAGATCGACTGTTTTTAGCGTGTGCTCTATCACCCTATCGATATCGGTGAATCGAACTCGCTCAGAGAGAAACGCATCGACTGCAATTTCATTGGCTGCACTGAACGCGCACATACCACCAGGCAACTCGATCGCCTCGTAGGCCAGACGCAGACATGGGAAAGCGGAGAGATTCGGCGCCTCGAAGTCCAGTCGACCGACCTTCACCAGATCTAGCACCTCAACACCCGCATCAATTCGATCGGGCCATGACAAGCTGTAGGCAATCGGTGTCCTCATGTCGGGTTGACCTAATTGCGCAAGTACCGAACCGTCTACGTAGCGAATGAGCGAGTGCACAATGCTTTGGGGGTGAACGACAACCTCGATTTCTGAGGGGTTTCGATCGAACAGCCAGCAGGCCTCCGCTAGTTCGAGACCCTTATTAACCAG
>CACMGJ010000043.1 GCA_902613175.1 Halieaceae bacterium
ATGCTCTGAATGTTACTCAGCGTCCTAATTGGCTTACCCAGCTGCGCCGCAGCGGTGATGAAGGCGACCAATGAGCCTGCACTCAATTCCTTTAGTACCGCTGGATCGAGGGCAAACCAAAACAGCGCTCCGAGTGCTAGCGCCAGTAGAGTCTGAATAATGGGTGTTGAAACAGCCTGCACGAGGGCGAGTTTCAAGCTTTCTTGTTTGTTGAATAGGCTGACTGCCTCAAAGCGTTCACTAATCTGCTCCGTCGCCCCGTAGATCCGTACATCATCAAGTCCAGACAGACTCTCTGCGGTAACCTCGGTCACGGAGCCCATAGATTCCTGTATGCGCTTACTGTAGCGACGGAAATGCTTGCCAACGACGTGTACGACCAACCCTATGGCTGGTGCGACGATGAAAAATACGGCCGTGAGCTCCCAGTTCAGGTACAGCATGTAGGACACGAGGGCGATGATGGTGAGTCCCTCACGCAGCATCGTCTTCAGTGCATCTGATGCGGCACCGCTCACCTGCTCTACGTTAAATGTGACCTTCGAGAGAAGCTCACCAGTGGAGTACTTGTCGATGTGGGCTTTGGGCGCCCTGACAAGAACATCAAACAGCTGTGTACGCAGCTCGTGCACGACCGAGCGCGCCACTTTGTTCATGAAATAACTGCCGGCAAAGAAACCCAGTGCACGTCCCAACGAGAGGACAACTGCAGCGACAGGAACCGCAATACGCGCATAGTCCGTTGGGGTTTTGTCTCCCGGAGGCCAAATCCATTGTGAGGCCTGCGACACGAACCCCAGCCCCGCCATTGGCTGACCACCCAGCGAATCGAGCAAGAACTGCGTCAGATCAGCCAGCAGCACGTTTCCGAGGCTATAGACAACATAGCCCAGAAAACTAAGAAATAAGGAACATTTGTAAGCGAAGGCGTAAGTGAGGAGCCGACCATACAACTTGGAATCTGAGACTGTCTTAACTGACTGATCTGCCAAACTATTCACCGGCTGCGGGTCGTTGCGTACTATTTGACAGACGTTTGAACCCTAACTGACTCACTGTATCCATCCACATGACCACCATAGCATGCCGCGTATAACCACCTACGGCGATAGATACTGGTATATCGCGTCTACTACCGGTTTTTTCAATGATAATTGCACGTAAATTTTCCGCGTCTGCAAGAAACGGTTTGCCGCTTAAAAACATGGAGCCACCGGCGGTGATGATGATATCCAAGCCTTTGTCGAAAGCAAGCCTATGGAAAAAGGCAACAAAAGCCTGTTTTGTTGGACGAAATCGTTAAATTTCACTCGCTCGAGCGTGGCGGACTTAAGCCATCCCCTCCATACTTGCCGTATACATTGAAGACTTTAAAAAGTCCTTTTAAGCTTGAAGAACAGCAGGCCTTTTGAGCTGAAATAAGCGGATAAAGCTCTGTATAAAATAATTTAGCGGTAACTATGCCCAAGCGGTCACTCAGAAAATTTCTTCCCACACCAGCACGCCTAAGAGATGTAAAGGGGCTGGGTATGTTTAGAGACCTGTTCGATCGACACGAACTTTGGCATATCAGTCGGACCTCTATCGCTCGTGCTACCGCGATTGGCCTTTTCTGCTCCATGGTGCCACTTCCAGGTCAGATGATCGTTGCGGTTTTTGTGGCAATCAGGGTTGGCGCCAACGTGCCACTGGCATTTTCGCTCATATTCATCACTAATCCGTTGACGATGCCGGTGATTTACCTTGCGGCCTATCTCTTGGGTAGCGCTTTGCTTAAGGCACCTGTAATTGATGCCAGCGCCGTTGACTGGCTTGATCCCACGAGCCCAGAACTACTCAGTATTTGGCCCTCCTTCCTAGTGGGCTGTTTTGTTATGGGGGTCCTAGTCGCGTTTTTCGGCTATTTCATTGCCGACGGTCTATGGCGATATCGGATTGCACAGCGAATCTCGGAGAGAGCACGCCGACGTCGTGAGAGAAAAGCACGGGAAAAAAGCGAGAGAAACAGCAATTTCCGTTAGCGCGACTCTCGCAATCCTTCGGTAATTGGCAACTTCGCTGCTGCAAACGCCGGCAGAGTACAGGACACGATCGAGAGCACCAACGCCACTCCTGGGACCAGCAGGAAGTCTTCTATTCGAATGTCGACTGGGACATAGGCCAGCGGATAAACCGCAGTATCCAGTAACGGACTGCCCGTCCCCAACTCAATGAACTGAACAAGCGAAGGCGTCCCCAGAGCTAGCAAAAAGCCCAATCCAGCGCCCAAAACCGCTCCGCCGGCACCGATCATCGCGCCCTGAATGACAAATATCTGAGCAATATCGGTCGAGGTTAATCCTATCGCTCTAAGCATGGACGATGGCGCACGTCGATCGGAGACCACGAGCACAAGTGAGGTGACTACGTTAAACATGGCAATGATCAACAGAGAGGCCAATATGAGCGCAACGATCTGTCGTGACAACTGAATGGCCTGATACAAATTGCCCTGCGCTGCCGTCCAATCTGTCACCCAAAAGGCGGGCGGGAGTGTCTGGCGCAGATACCGCGCGAGCTGAGATGCCTTAAGAGGATCAACCAGATTTAATGCGAGGGCACTGCCCTGAGATGACTCATCAATTTCAACTGACCCTTGGCCCGTCATTGAAAAGACATGGTCTATTTCCGTATCAGATGAGAGCAGGGAGACGATCTGCAGTGTTCCAGGTCGGAGGGTGTTTTGATAACCACCGGAAGAGAATAACGCGGATACGTTGTCCCCAACCGTGAGTCCTAGCGTGGCTGCCAGGTGAGCACCGATCACAAGCTCTCGGGAACCTAATGAGTCCACCGCAGGTCGCAAATGCTGCTTGTAGGGCGCCAATGCGCCGTTTTCAGCAATGGTTAAGCGAGTGACGTGAGCATTACCCTGAGCAACCAATAGTGTGTCGATGTCTGTAAAGCGGTTCTGTCGAGTTACGCTCGCCAATTGCGCCAAATCGGCCTGTACTTGGGCCCAATCATCATCAGAAGCAAAACCACGTATGGTGACGTGCGGCACCAAATTGAGTATCCGAACGCGCATCTCGCGTTCAAAACCATTCATAACCGATAGCGCAGCCAAAAGTAGCGAAATGGCAATGACCATACCGAAAACGGACAGTCGCGATAAAAAAGCAGATAAGCCATGTCCGGGATCGTATGCCTGTCGAAGCGCGATATCCCAATGAAGTCGCCACATCAGTCAGACACGCTCGATTAACTGGCCATTAGACAGCTCATACTGTCGATCCGTGCTTTGAGCGATCACAGGATCGTGGGTGACAATTACAAAACCGGTATCCTCAAAGACAACATCATTCATCAATCTCATAACGGACTCAGCTGTCTTGGGGTCTAAATTACCCGTTGGTTCGTCCATTAAGAGGCACAGGGGTCGATTGATTAGCGCCCTACCAATGGCAACACGCTGTTTTTCCCCTCCCGAAAGACGGCTAGGTCGGTGATGTAGCCGCTCCGACAGACCAAGCTCAACTAGGAGTTCCTCCGCCATACCAAGTGCATCTTTAACGGATTTTCCGGCAATTTGAGCGGGCATCGCTACGGCCTCTAGCGCAGAAAATTCAGGCATTAAGTGGTGGAACTGAAACACGAACCCTAGGTTCTTGTTTCTCCAGTTGCACAAAGCTCGCTCGTCGAGGCTCGTAAGGTCCTTGTCGCCCAAAAGTAGTTTTCCTGATGTCGCTTTATCCAACCCACCCAAGACGTTTAAAAGCGTCGACTTGCCTGCTCCGGAGGCGCCCACGATTGCAGCACGATCACCAGCATTGAGCTCAAAATTGAGCTCATTGAGCACAGAGACGCTACCAGCGGCTGAGTCGTACCGTTTTGAAATCCCTACCGCCGATAAAATACTCATGCAGCCTCCAATCCGTCCAGCGCCAGCACAGGTGAGATCTTACTTGCACGATGCGCGGGATATACCGCTGCAATTATACTAAGAACCAAAGAACCCATAAGGATGTAGGCAACGTCACGCCATTGCAGATCGGTAGGCAGTCCGCCAATGTAATAGACATCGGGGTCAAACAGCGTCCACCCAAATACGGTGTCCAATACCCGCATGAACGCTTCAAAATTGGTCGTCACAACGAGTCCAAGCACTAGACCTACAGCAATCCCGAGTAGTGCCAGGTATAGCCCATGCAACATAAACACCGCCCGAATGTTTGCGGGCGTTAAGCCCAGCACCCGCAAGGAGGCAATATCCGAGCGCTTCTCGGCCACTGACATTGTGAGCGAAGAAATGACACTGAACGCTGCAACTGCGATCAAAGCTGACAGCAGAACACTCACCATGAGCTTTTCCATTAGAATGGCAGCGAAAAGCGATTGATAGGTTTCGGCCCAGGTTACCGGGGTCAAAGCACCGTCACTCTTCAAATGAATGAGTTGAGCGAGTTCGCCCGCACGATAGGGGTTCGACAGCTGCAATCGAATGCCGTCTGCGTCCACTGCTCTACTCAGCTTTCGAGCTGTTTCCAGAGATGTCAGGGCTAGTGTCGCGTCGGGGCTGGCTCCAACGGCGACCACAGCCCCTACTATGAGTTTCCGATAGCGCGGCAATAAACCCAACGGTGTTATGGCGAGTTGTGGAAGCACCGCGTCAATGGTGTCGCCCACGCCAACGCCAAGGTTACGCGCAAGTACTTCTCCAAGCGCAACATGAAAGCGCTTGGATGCCACATCACCAAGGTCACCCTCTAGAACCGTCATTGAGAAGAGCTCTGGATTCATTGCACCGACGCCGGTCAACTCAGCACCAGAGGACGAGAAATCGCCGCGCAACATTAGCTGACGACGAATGTAGGGGGTATGACTGAAGATCAGCCCGTCCAGCGCTATCGTCTCGATGACGCTAGAGGCAGCGGAGACACTACTCACTTCAAGATGCGGAACCGCCTTCAACAGTCGGCCAGTAAGTTCACCTGCGAGACCATTCATTACAGACAGGACAACGATCAGACTAGAGACGCCCAGCGCCATGCCGAGCGCGGCAAAAATCGACACGCCGCGGGTAAAAGCACGTTGTTCTCTACTGAAACTCAGTCGCCTCGCGATTGTGAGTTCCAAGCGGGAGGACATTAGTGTTCAGTAGGATCGAATTCGATAGCTACGGGTTTCGAGCTATCAGAGCGTGTTTCGGTTTCACAGCGCTGAGGATCACCACCACAAATCTCGCAGGACTGATCTATGCCCAGTGCTCCAATTCCGCCGCATGACCCCTTTATGGGTTCCCGCCCTGCCATCACGCCAACAGACATGGCTGCGACAATGAGCGCAAACACTAAAAATGTTAGTACGAAGATCACTCTACCTCTCCCCCTAGCTCGAGCACCATTAGCCACTGAGTCATAGCATCGTTGTATGAGCTTACCAGCTGGTCGTCCTCACGCGAAATGAGAAAGACTGCCAGCTCGTGGACATCCGCCAACCTCAGCGCTTCCTCGGTACCCACAACCATGAGGGCCGTGGCCCATGCATCCGCAATCATCGTTGACGGGTGCACCACGGTTGCGGACACGAGATCATGCTCTATCGGATAGCCAGTTCGCGGGTCGATCAAATGAGAGAAGCGGCGTCCCCCATCCTCAAAAAAGTTGCGGTAATCACCAGAGGTGGCGACACCAATGTCTTCTACTTCGATTGCCGTGAAAATCTGTCCACGACTACCGGGCGTTGGACGCTCAACGGCTAGGCGCCAAGCATCGCCACGAGGGCTCGTACCACGAACTTGGATCTCGCCACCGACTTCCAGCATGAAGTGCTCCAACCCCAAGTCATCCAGCGAGTCCGCGGCAATATCAACAGCATATCCCTTGGCAATTGACGAAAAATCCAGTGTGGCCTTGGTGTCACGCTTCACAAAACCGCGCGTCGATAGATCCCACGCGAACTCATCTAAGCCAACAAAGGGTTCGACAGCAGCAATTTCCTCATCGGTAGGACGTTTAGTGACGCCCTCAGGACCAAACCCCCAAAGATTGATCAGGGGCGAAACTGACGGATCGTATGCACCATCTGTCGCATAGTAGATTTCTAGCGCCGTATTGAAGACCAATGCGAAGTCCCAATCGACCTCCATTACCTCCATGGCCGGAAGCCGATTTAGTTCGCTGAGCGTTGAAGACGGGAGATAGTGGTTCATACTGCCATCAACAATCGATAAGGCCTCTAAAAGTGCCTCCTTGACCTTTTCTTCCGTTACCGACTCATCCACGCCATGGTAGATCAGGCTCCACTGGGTCCCGAATATGGGCCCAGAGAGCTGTACGTCCTCAGGCGCCTTCTGACAGCCGTTCAGCCATAGTAAAAAGGCCAGCACGATGGCTGGCCTTCGAAGCAGTGACGACAAGTGATTAACCGCCAAAGTCATCGAGGAAAATATTCTCGCGCTCTACGCCCAGGTCCAACAGCATATCAATGCACGCCTTGTTCATCATGGGTGGTCCACACATGTAGTACTCGCAATCCTCGGGTGCCGGGTGGTCCTTCAGGTACTGCTCAAACAGTACGTTGTGGATAAATCCGGTGAGGCCGTCCCAATCATCTTCGGGCTGAGGGTCAGATAACGCCACATGCCAGTCGAAGTTGTCATTTTCCGCGGCGAGTGTGTCGTAGTCCTCGACATAGAACATCTCGCGAAGCGAACGCGCGCCATACCAAAAGCTGATTTTGCGGTCTGTCTTGATTCGACGGAGTTGATCGAAAAGATGCGAGCGCATTGGCGCCATTCCCGCACCACCACCGATAAAGACCATCTCTGCGTCGCTTTCCTTAGCGAAGAACTCACCAAAGGGACCATAAACGTTGACCTTATCGCCGGGCTTCAGATTGAATACCCAGCTCGACATGATGCCGGGGGGTAGGCCTTCAGTACGAGGCGGTGGCGTCGCCACACGAATATTGAACTTAACGACACCCTGCTCTTCTGGGTAATTCGCCATTGAATAGGCTCGGATCGTTGTGTCCGGGCAAGAAGATTCGAGCTTGAAGAAGCCAAAATGCTCCCAGTCGCCTCGGTATTCTTCGCCGATATCGAAGTCTGAGAACTTCACCGCGTGAGGTGGGCACTCGAGCTGTACGTAGCCACCAGCGCGGAAGTCACAAGTCTCACCTTCGGGTAGCTTCAGGACCAACTCCTTGATGAACGTGGCGACATTATCGTTAGACTCGACCGTGCAGTCCCATTGTTTAACACCAAACACCTCTTCCGGAATCTCAATCTTGAGATCCTGCTTAACAGGGGTCTGACAGGAGAGTCTCCAGCCCTCGTGCGCCTCACGACGAGTAAAGTGGCTCTCCTCTGTAGGAAGTAAAGAACCGCCCCCTTCAGAGACCACGCACTTGCACTGTGCGCACGTACCGCCACCTCCACAAGCACTTGCCAAAAACAGATCGGCGTCAGCCAACGTCTGCAGCAGCTTGCCGCCGGCCGGCACCTGAATCGTCTTTTCACCGTTAATTTCGATGTTGATATTACCGCTCGCAACGAGCTTGCTACGCGCCGCCAGAATCACCATTACCAAGGCAACAACCACGGCAGTAAACATCGCAACGCCAAAGAAAATAGTTGTATACACAGATCTCTCCTAAAGCTTACGTAGCCAATTAAATATCGATACCACCGAAGGACATGAAGCCGAGCGACATCAGACCCACAGTGATAAAGGTTATGCCAAGCCCCTGCAACCCATCAGGAATGTCGCTGTACTTCAACTTCTCACGAATGCCTGCAAGCGCAACAATCGCTAGTGCCCAGCCAACGCCTGCACCAAACCCGAACACAGCGCTCTCACCAAAATCGAGGCTTCGCTCAACCATTAGCAGTGATGCACCCAAGATTGCACAGTTCACTGTGATAAGCGGCAGGAAAACGCCCAGCGCGGAATACAGCGCAGGCACATACCGATCGAGGAACATCTCGAGAATCTGAACCATCGCTGCGATAACGCCGATGTACGAGAGCAAACCCAGGAAGCTCAGGTCAAGATCGGGATAGCCCGCCCAAGCCAAAGCGCCATCGGCCAAAAGATTCTGATAAATCAGGTTGTTTACGGGGACGGTAATGGTGAGAACCACCACCACAGCGATACCCAAGCCAAATGCGGCAGAGATTTTCTTTGAGACGGCGAGGAAGGTACACATGCCCAAGAACCAGGCGAGGGCCATGTTCTCAATGAAGACCGCCCGCACAAAGAGGCTTAAGTAGTGTTCCATTACGCGGCCTCCTCTGCAGCTGTGTGCTTCGCAATCTTGAACTCAGGCTCTTCGACTTGCTCTGTTTGCACCCCTCGAATTGCCCAGATGAGGAAACCGATAAGGAAGAACGCACTCGGCGGGAGTAGTAATAAGCCATTGGGGTTGTACCAGCCGCCTTCTGTGACGACAGGAAGGATCTCGATACCCATCAAAGAGCCAGCACCGAACAGCTCACGAACTACGCCGACTACAATGAGAACAAATGAATAACCCAGCCCGTTCCCCAAACCATCAAGGAAGCTAGGTACCGGCGGGTTCTTCATCGCAAACGCCTCGGCACGACCCATCACAATGCAATTTGTGATGATCAAGCCCACGAATACGCTCAGTTGCTTTGAGATGTCGTAGGCGACGGCCTTGAGTATCTGGTCAACAACAATAACCAGCGACGCAATAATGGTCATCTGAACGATGATACGAATGCTCGATGGAATGTAGCTCCGAATACAGGAAATAAAGAACGATGAAAACGCTGTCACAGCTGTCAGAGCAACCGACATGACGAGGCTTACCTGGAGCGATGATGTCACCGCCAACGCAGAGCAAATGCCAAGAATCTGCAGTGCAATCGGATTGTTCTGAATAACAGGGGAAAATAAGGTCTCGCGAACACTCATTACGCATTACCCCCACGCAGGTTGCCGAGAAGCGGCGCAAAACCGTCTTCCCCGAGCCAGTATTGAACTAGGTTGCTGACGCCTTTGGTCGTCAACGTTGCGCCGGACAAACCATCGACCTGCCATTGCGCGTCTGCGGACCCAGGGTTAACGGTTCCTTTAAGCACGGTAATAGCAACGTCACCGTCTTTGTAAGCAAGCTTGCCGGACCACTTTGCTTTCCAGCTCGGATTGT
>CACMGJ010000044.1 GCA_902613175.1 Halieaceae bacterium
ATCTCTATCAAGCCGATGAACAAGCTCCATATACCGCTGGTCTGGGAACATCTGTCGCAGCGACTCAATGAGCCCGAACTGAACACCACTGCCACCATGCACTGCAAGGCCTGTGGGTTTATCGATTACCATCAGCTCGCTGTCGTTGTGAATGATGCTGCGGTCGATTCGTTGCGACCAGCGATCTGGAACACGTCTCCCCTCTTCACGTGCGGCAATTGAGATGGGAGGTATTCGAATGACATCACCAGCATTCAATTTGCGTTCAGGCTTGGCTCGTCCCTTATTGACGCGAACCTCCCCCGTCCTAATCGCTTTGTAGATTCGTGTTTTAGGGACGCCGCCCAACACCCGCATCAAGTAGTTATCGAGGCGCTGACCCGATTCCTCGTCGGACAACTCAATGAATTGAACTCTGGATTCAGACACCTTGCTCTACTCAACTCTTTGATTGATGAATCAACACCCCGGTGCTATGCTCCACCCTGGTTTGCGATTGACCGATAACGACGCGAGAGCGATCGGGGGAAGACTACCCGAAACACGGACCGCAGAACCAGTAAAACGAACTCGAAGCGCCAGCGAATTGGAAACGGAACGAAGCACGGCAGCTCAGAGTTATTTATAAACACCGCGATCCGATAGCGCGGAGAGATTCAGGCTGAGTTACCCCGTAATATCAGCCACGACAAGACGAACTAAGCGACAGAGCCCTGTCCGCTTTCTGATATGTCGTGCACTACAGTGCACTCCCCCGCTGTTGGGTTGCCTAATGGAACCTAACACATGAAGAAAATGTTGATCAACGCCACCGAGCGCGAGGAAGTTCGCGTAGCGCTAGTAGATGGCCAGCGTCTGTACGATCTTGATATCGAAAATCGGGCACGACTGCAGACCAAAGCCAATATTTATAAGGCAAAAGTCACTCGCGTCGAACCCAGCCTAGAAGCTGCGTTCGTGGATTTTGGTGCCGAACGACACGGCTTTCTACCTCTCAAAGAAATAGCGCACCAGTACTACCGGTCTTCATCTCCCGATGATGGCAAGATGAAGATTAAAGATGCGATCAAGGAAGGCACAGAGGTCATTGTTCAAGTAGATAAAGAAGAGCGCGGCACCAAAGGCGCGGCGCTTACAAGCTACATTAGCCTCCCCGGACGCTACATGGTGCTCATGCCTAATAACCCGCGAGCGGGTGGCATTTCACGTCGCATCGAAGGTGATGATCGTTCTGAACTGCGAGACGCGCTGGCGCAACTGGAAATACCCGACGGTATGGGTGTCATCATTCGTACCGCCGGTGTCGGCCGAACGGCCGAAGAACTTCAGTGGGACCTCGATTACCTCTTGAAGCTCTGGGCAGCCATTTCGGAAGCGGCAGATGAGAACGCACCGCCAACGCTGCTTTACCAGGAAAGCGACGTCATCATCCGAGCGATTCGCGACTATCTGAAAGACGATATCGATCAAGTGTTGATTGATGAGCCACACGCGCACCGGCAAGCGCTTGACTTTGTCAGTATGGTCATGCCGAAGTATCAGAATCGCATCAAGGCCTACAACGATGGCCTGCCCTTGTTCAACCGGTTCCAGGTCGAGGGTCAGATCGAGACGGCTTTCCAACGCGAAGTCAGACTTCCCTCTGGCGGTTCTGTCGTGATCGACCCAACCGAAGCTCTGGTATCGATTGATATCAACTCGGCACGAGCAACTAAAGGAAGCGATATTGAGGCCACAGCCCTTCAAACCAACCTTGAAGCGGCCGACGAAATTGCACGTCAGTTGCGACTTCGTGATATGGGCGGATTAGTTGTTATCGACTTCATCGATATGAATGCGTCGAAAAATCAACGCGCGGTAGAGAATCGCATGCGTGATTCACTTGAGATTGACCGAGCACGCGTACAACTGGGCCGGATTTCTCGCTTTGGCTTGTTGGAAATGTCGCGTCAGCGGTTGCGCCCGTCGCTGGGAGAAACCAGCGGAATAGTCTGCCCACGCTGTACAGGTCAAGGCTCAATTCGTGATACCAAGTCACTGGCGCTCGCAATATTGCGATTAATTCAGGAAGAGGCATCCAAGGAGCGTACTGGCGAAGTGCGTGTGATTGTCCCCGTCGATGTTTCGGCCTTCCTGCTAAACGAAAAGCGTGCTGCCGTCGGTGAAATCGAGCAGGCCACTAAAGTGCGGGTGATCGTGATTCCAAACCCGAATATGCAGACACCACATTTCGAGGTTATCCGGTTACGAGATGACGAAATTGATCAGGACGATCGCGAGAGCTTCGAAATTGACCTGAGTGAGTTTGATCGCGAGCCATCCTACGAGGACGCCGAAAAGCCGGCCGCCGCGCCTCAAGCGTTAGTTCGTGGGGTAACACCCGATGCACCACTACCCGCCGTCGCTCCCGAGGCAGCACCACAACAGACACCTGCGGCGGCTGAAGCCCCAGACAGTCCAAAGCCCGGCCTTTTCCCGCGTCTTTGGTCCGCCTTATTCGCTCCAATTCCAAAGGTGGAAGAGGCGGCTGAAGAGGAATCCTCAGACACCAAGAAGAGCGCGAGCAAAACCGGCAATAAACCCAAGCGTCGCAATAATCGACAGCGGAAGCATCCTGCCAAGCAAACCCAGGAAGCTGAGACAGCCGATGAGATGAACGAACTCACTCAAACCGCTGCAGATACATCGGATGACGCCAATGCCGATGGTGAGCCTAAAAAGCGTCGCAGACGAGGTCGCAGAGGTGGACGCAGACGGTCTGGAAATGATGCAACTTCAGACAAGATGAATGGCAAGGTGGCTGTGAGCGACAGCGAAACAGCCACTGAAGAGACTGACGGAGCAGATACTGATCAAGAGGCATCACAGGAACCCCGTCATCGCCCTGCAGAAAAGCGTTCTGAGGAACGTCGCCGTCGCCGGCGTGGCCCGAAGCCTGTAGCCGATGCTACTGACACTACGGGGCCCACAGCTGCTGAGGGCGTGCGATCCACCAGCGCAGCTACGCTTGCGCCCGTGGATAGCAACAACGGTTCGGATACAATCAACGAGGAGGAGTTGTTTGCAACCATTCCATCGGCGAAGACGGCCGATTCGGTGTCCGCCGAAGGTGAAGACGCGCCTGCTGAGGTCATAGAAACGGCGCAGACCGGGGCGATTCAGCCTGCCTCCGATCACACCGATATTGAGTGCGATATGTCGGGCATCACTGCCGAGGGTCGTGCCACTAATGACCCACGGGTAGATGCACGACCTATTGGCAACATCAAGGTGCAAACAGCGATTGGCAGCGTGTTTGGGACCGAGGCATTCCCCGACGCTCCGCACTATGCAAGCGCAGCACCGCGAGCCGCAAATGATCCCCGAGGCCCGAGAATCGATGAGCCTACGGCAAATGATGCCTCAATCGAGGAAAATGAGGCGGCCGATGCTTGATCGGCGGAAAAGCCCCGCTATAATGCGGCGCTTCTCGATACTAGAGTCGTGAGAGTTTTGGTGGGCTGGCTGAGTGGTCGAAAGCGGCGGTCTTGAAAACCGTTGAACCGAGAGGTTCCCGGGGTTCGAATCCCTGGCCCACCGCCATAAAAATGAAAGCACCCCTAGTGGTGCTTTTTTTGTGTCTATTATTTGGGAACGGGTGATAACCGAGGGGCCCGAAAAACTTTACCGCGAGGCAAAGTTTGACGCCAAAAGGCGAAGCACAAGGCGCCCGTTAGGGTGTGAACGCAGGAGACAACCGCGGTCACACCTATCCCTAACCCATCGCCATTTCTAGGAAATCGTCGAAAGACGGTTTTTTTATACCTGACTCTCTATGATTACATCAGCTACGCTAGAGACATCAGCCGCACCAGGGCCTACTTCTCTGCAGGCCAACCCCAGTCGCTCACATTACTGTTGGCAGCCATCCAGACGAAAACAAGGTAGGCCGCAACGTTTTGGTCCATTGCCGCAGGGTCGATTTTGTCGAGCGTGTCATCGGGCGTATGGTGTAAATCGAAATAGTCGCTCCCGTCTTGCACAAACCGGAACCCAGGGAAGCCCTGTGCGTTCATGGGGCTGAGGTCAGGCCCGCTGGATCGTGCACTGTTACTGCCCGGCGCGATACCCAGCGGCTCGACGAGCTCGGCGATCTTGTCCGCCACCGCTTTCGCTTGTTCATTGATGTTGCGAGTGATCTTCCAGATCCTACCCGCGCCAAAGTCGCTCTCTGTGCCGATAACATGATTCCGAAGGGTATCTTTGTATTTGTCTGCATAGGCGTAACCGCCAATCAGTCCCACTTCCTCCGCGCCCCATAAAACCAGTCGAATGGTGCGGCGGGGCTTGAGACCTGCCTCTTTGATGCGGCGCAACACTTCCATCGTAATCGCAACACCCGCCCCGTCATCAATAGCGCCCGTTCCAAGATCCCAGCTATCAAGGTGGCCACCGATAACGACCAGCTCATCAGCCAAGTCACTGCCAGGCAGCTCGGCGACCACATTGCCGCTCTGAACCACGCCCGTATAGCTCGGCGTTAGGGTCAATTTGACACGAATACTCTGACCCCGCTGCGCCATTCGTTCCAGCTGATCGGCATCAGGGTTAGACAAAGCGGCAATGGGGATGGGGGTTACGTCACTCGAGTAACTCATGTTACCTGTGTGTGGCATGCGGTGGCTATCCGTCCCGATCGAGCGGATAAGCGTCGCTATGGCACCGCGGCGCCCGGCCTCAACCGCACCGGCTGAACGTAGTCGAACAAAATGGCCGTACGAGGAACCGTCCTGAGTGCGCTTCATGGCGTGACCAACGTAGGCAATTTTGCTTTTCAAGGAATCATCAGGCGCAGCCCGAAGCGCGGCCAAGGATTCAAAGAGAACGACCTCTGCCTCAATACCGTTTGGGGGTGTGGCCACACTGTTGCCTAAGGAGGTGATGGCCAGCTTTTGTGGGAATGGTGATACGACCTCTGCCGTCTCGGCGCCTCGACGCCAACCCTCGATCATGAACGCTTCGACACGGACATTCTCAAACCCGTAGCGCGTGAGGTTTTTGACCGCCCAGTCCCTCGCTCGAGCCTCCGCCTCGCTGCCGGCAAGTCGCGGTCCGACTTCGGTGGTTAAGCTCTCCACGATATTCCACGCGCGTGTTCCCGACATCGCATCATCACGAAGTAAGATCGCCGTTTCGACATCAGCTTGTGAATACGCAGTGTCGGTGCTGGCCCACCCCGTGGGTACACACAAAAAAGCCAGAATGACTGCGCATGAGCGAAGGTTCGGCATGACAATTTCTCTCTGTACTAATATCCGTACTGATGCTTTTTACTGTAACAGGCGAAGTATCACGATAATTATACTACGTGAAACTT
Source organism: Halieaceae bacterium (assembly GCA_902613175.1). Taxonomy (GTDB): domain Bacteria; phylum Pseudomonadota; class Gammaproteobacteria; order Pseudomonadales; family Halieaceae; genus Luminiphilus. Next base: position 5,357 of record CACMGJ010000044.1, read on the forward strand.
TTTTGCAGACCTCACCATCAAGAAATGGGTACCGCTTTGGATAGCGTCATGAAAAAACTGCGATTTTTCTTACGGATTCAGCTCGTTTTAGGGCTTCTCATCTCCGCACCTTCACTGGCGGCTACACAACTTGATGTGACCGGTAAAGGGACGGTCTCAGTTGCTCCTGACGAGGCAACCATCACCGCACAGGTGTCACTGGTTGATCGGGACGCTGGTAAGGCGCAGGCACGAGCTTCAAAACAAGTCGATGCAATGCTCTCCACCATAAAATCATTCACATTAAAGCCAGACAGTCTGAACGCGAGCGAGCTGTCGCTACTACCGGAATACCGGTGGGATCGAGCAACCGATCAGCAGCAATTTATCGGCTTCAGAGTCACTCGAATTGTCTCTTTCACCATCGCTGAAATAGACCGCCTGGGAGCGGCCTTGAGCGCTCTAGCCAATGCTGGAGCCACCCTCATTAGCTCTCCCGTAATGGGGTCTTCCCACGCACAAGACGCAAGGGATGAAGCACTGGTCAAGGCTGTAGAAGATGCGCGCAAAAAGCTAACACTACTTGCGAGGGCTGCAGGTGTGTCGCTTTCTCGCATCACACAAATTTCTGAAGTAGCGCCCTATTCGCCAAGACCGCAACCCACCATGATGCGGGCGGAAATGGCGCTCGATTCAGCTTCTTCCAACACCTTTGTGCCGGGAAATTTAACCTTTGTGGCAGAAGTTAAGGCACAAGCGGACGCTGAATAGAGTTTTTTTCTTGGATATGGACTGAGTCACCCTTATATTAGGTAATGTGACGCAATATATAACGGACGGGTTAACTTACGAGAGGAACCAAGTATGTCTGAAAGACGAGTCGATGTTTCAACCGCACCAATGGACGTGGCAGTACGCGAGACGAATCGAGTTCTGAGAAATACCTACATGCTGTTAGGCATGACACTGGCGTTCAGTGCAGCGACCGCAACTATTTCAATGGTGCTTCAGTTGCCGAGCTTTATGTATCTGGTCTTCGTTCTGGTGGGCTTCGGTCTGCTGTTTGTTGTCAACCGAATGGCCGACAGTGCAAAGGGGCTCCCTGCTATTTTTGCGTTTACAGGCGTGATGGGTGCCGCACTGGGTCCGCTACTTAACGTCTATCTCGCACTGCCCAATGGACCGAATTTAGTGTTGCAGTCATTGGGTGGTACGGCGCTCATCTTCTTTGGTTTGTCGGCCTATGCACTTCAGTCAAAGCGCGACTTCTCCTTTATGGGTGGATTCCTATTTGCAGGATTGTTGGTCGCCATCGTGGCCATGATCGCGAATATCTTTTTGGCCATTCCAGCGCTGTCACTTACCATTTCGGCCGCGGTTATAATGATCATGTCGGGCCTTATCCTGATGGATACAAGCCGCATCGTTCATGGTGGTGAGACTAACTACATTCGTGCCACCGTGGGTCTGTATCTCAACATTTTCAATTTATTCGTGCACTTACTCCACCTACTCGGTGTATTTGGCGGTGACGACTAAACCTTCTCTTCATATTTAAAACCCCGGCTTGCCGGGGTTTTTTATTGCGCACTCGCTTCCAATGACCACATTATCCTTACTTATAAAAAATGAACCCGCTTTCACCTCGGCGGCTCTTCGTTTTGCCAAGGCTAGTAGCGATACCGATGCGCGTATGCATTGCGTCTTTTTCTTCGGTAAAGGTGTGCTACACGCCACAGGCCAAGAAAAGCAGTTCTGGTCTCACTGGTCGCGCGCGGTAGGCGCTCGTCTTGTTCTCTGCAGTGCCTCCGCTGAAACATTTGGACTGACAGAAGACGACGATTTTTCAGTCGAAGGTTTGGGTGAGCTTATTGAGGCGGGGCTTACAAGCGGCAAGGTGCTGAGTTTTGGATAAGACTAGCAGGTGGCTGTTCATCATCGGTAGTAGTCCCTACGCGCATGACCTACCCAGTGACCCGGCTATTGATGCGTCAATGGCTGCAGGCGCCTTTGGGCAAAATGCTTCAGTGATGTTCATCGGCGCGGGTTGTCAGTATCTAAACCAAGCCATATCGCCTCCGGCCGACCAGGCCGATCTGCGGAAACTCCTCAAGTCACTGCCGCTCTACGACATAGATCATCTCTACGTGAGCTCAAACGAACCTATCCTCGATACCAGTGTCGTTGATCTACCTGTGACCTGTCTGGAGCCCTCGGATATCGCTTCACTCATAAGCAATGCATCTCACGTGGTGACCTTCATATGAATGTTCATGTCATCAATCGTGCACAAGCATGGCCTACTGCTAGACCATTCATCGCGGCCGATGACCTGGTCATTTGGACCGACACAGCGGGCATCGGAAGTCTGTCTGTAGAGCTGGAGGCGACAGGATTAAAGATTGTCTGTCTTGCTTCAGACGAGCGGGCGAGTGATGAGGATAAAAATTTTTCCGTCATCAGTGACCAGGCGTGGGTACAATGCGTGCTCGATTCAACCACTCTTTGCTCTTGGGGATAGTGTGAATACGCTTCCGTCATCCATAACGCTCGATAAGCACGGCTTTTTGAAAGACCGACAGGCTTGGACGCGCGAGCTGGCCACGGTATTTGCAGCCGAGGAAGGCATTTCTTTGCAGGATGAGCACTGGGAAGTCATTCATCTACTCCGTGAATACTTCGAAGAGTTCGATGCATCGCCGGCCAATCGGGCGCTGGTAAAATACACAAAACTGAAACTTGGGCCATCAAAGGGATCGAGCATATATTTGATGTCCCTATTCCCGGGCTCTCCAGCGCGCGTCGGAAGTCGAATAGCGGGCTTACCTAAGCCTAAAAACTGTCTCTGAGTTCTCGTGCTACCCAACGATTATCAACCCGAGCGCTATCAGGAGCTACTTAATGAAAAGGTAGCGACGGTTCTCTCTGACTTTAAGGCGCTGGATGCGCCTGAGCCCCAGATATTCCCCTCGCCCACTCATAGCTTTCGGATGCGAGCCGAATTCGGGGTCTGGCATGATGGTGAGGACCTCGATTTCGTCATGTTTGAGCGCGAAAAACCGCGAGAGGCAATCAAGATCAGCGCGTTTCCTTTCGGTAGCGAGGGGATCCAATCTCTGCTGGAGCCATTGAGAGCGGTTCTGCAGGGCAATGCAATACTTCGCACCAAGCTCTTCCAAGTAGAGTTTTTGTCCACACTATCCGGCGAGTCTCTCGTGACACTGATCTACCATCGAAAACTCGATGAAGCGTGGACTCAGGAAGCATCCAAGGTCGAACAATCACTTAACATCAAGTTAATTGGTCGATCACGTGGGCAAAAGCTTGTCGTAAGCGATGATTGGGTTACGGAGACTTTGCAGGTTAACGGGCGCCCGTTTACCTATAAACAACCTGAGCAAGCCTTTATACAGCCTAATGCCACGGTTAATCAGGAAATGCTCAGGTGGGCATGCGCGCACGCTCAAAATACGGATCAAGACCTTCTTGAGCTCTATTGCGGCATTGGTAACTTCACGATTCCGCTGTCGAAACATTATCGGCGTGTTTTGGCAACCGAGGTGTCCAAAGTGGCCGCTAGGGCGGCTCAGGACAACTCGGTGCTGAATGGAGTCAGCAACGTGGCCTTCGCGCGCTTG
>CACMGJ010000045.1 GCA_902613175.1 Halieaceae bacterium
CATCCCGAAGCACTGCGCACATCGAGCTATGGGAGCCCCCTGAACCAAAAAAGGGACTCGCTGAGTCCCTTTTTATTATTGTTGGAGAAGGAGGTATCACTTAAAACAAGCATCTAAGCTATTTATTCGATGTATGGTCACCATTTTGCGCACCATGTCGAGTTAGCTGATATAGCCGAAAATCTGTAAGCCTCTGATTTTAAACAATTTTTATTTTCACAAAAAACCGCGAGTAAGCTAGGAGTAACTTGCTACTTTCCAGCGACAAACGTGACAAAGACCTGAGCTTGGCCGACCGACGTTTCTTAGTCATTCAGATACCTAGTTTTTCATTATAAATCAGTAGCTTGCTATACTTACCTACTAAAACTTTTGAATTTAATTTTGATTTCGTAGGAGGTTCAGTATGGCTCGTGGTGGCTTTCGAGAAGGAGCAGGACGTCCATCAGGCTCCACCAACAAATCCTCTCCTGAGCAGTCTCAGCGCCTCTCAGAGCTTGCCAAAACTTATACCGAAGAAGCACTCCAAACACTCGTTGATGTCGCCAGAAATGGCCGTACAGATGCCGCTAGAGTCTCAGCCGCTAACGCCCTTCTCGACCGAGCTTATGGCAAGCCAGCAGTGAAGGAAGAAAAGGAGATAGTAGACTTACCGCCTGTGGTTATTCAGCTCACTCAATAAATACCTCGTTGACCACACCGAAATTTTAATAAATCTGCAACTTACACAGAGCTTCGGCGTGCTAATTTCCCTTCGGGTATGCAGTTTTCCCGCGCAAGCAATTAAAAAATTCATTAGCACTAGGGGATTAATATGAAACTTACTTCCACGTTATTAGGTGTTGTTTTCGGTGCCTTTGTTATCAGCCATGCCACCGCCAATCCAGTAGTAAATGTCATTAATGTGCAAACTGATGACCCTACTGGGTACACAGAATACCTCGCTAAGAACCCTCAAATATTTGAGTCGTTCGGAGCAGTAACTGGCGGCACATGCGTCACGCTCACGGGTCACAGGTATCCAAATCAAGCGTTTGCTTGGACTATCTACAACACGCCAGCTGAAGCTTATAAGTCTGCCAGTGCCTTCGCTATGGCGCCAAAGAATCCAACAATGGACAGCATGCGCAGTGTTGTCTCTGCTGAGATGTATGCGGTTTTGAAGCCGTTTACCTTACCGTCAGGATTTGAGCGTCGATTTCAGCTGGTGGTGAATGATGTACCGAAGTACATCGAGGCGGCCACTGAGCTTGAAAAAGGATGGCAGGCTAATGGGCATAATGTCGAAATTGGTGTTTTTATGCCTTTAGGGAAAGGCGAAACTTCAGCCAATCTACTAGACGTACGTATTTTTGGAGTGACAGCTGAGGCGGCAGGTAAGTTGAGCTTAGAGTTGATGGGACAACCCTCGTGGAACCAAGCGGCCGCGGCAAAACTGGCAAGTACAGTGGAATCTGTTGAGCTTGATACATTCGAGATGTGTAAGCAGGTGTACCCAGCCAGCTAAACTCAGTAAAACAGGGCGCGTCAGCGCCCTTTAGCTCAATAAGGAGACGTCAAATGGCCGAATTAGTCGTCCTAAATTTCAAAGCCACCGAGGGCAAGTTTGATGCTTTAGCTGACATGTTCAGAGCTGTACTAGGTGACACTCGGGCTTACGACGGATGTATTAAGGTGGACGTCTATGAGGACAGAGATAACGCTACTATTACCTTGGTTGAAGAGTGGGAAACACTCGCACACCAGCAGAAATATCTCGGATGGCGAATTGAAACGGGCATTCAAGAAGCCACTAAAGATATTTTAGAAGGTGGTTTTGATAATGGGGTCACTGTCCATACATGGGGCAATAAAAAAGACTACTGAAACCACACCCGAGGTTGGCGTAGCATGATGACCTCATGCCGCTAACGCACTACTCGACCGAGCTTATGGCAAGCCAGCAGTTAAAGAGCAAAACGAGATAGTGGACTTACCGCCTGTGGTTATTCAGCTCAGTTAAATCAGAATTTAGTCACTTTCCTTGTATTTAAATCCCGTTAACTAAAGTATGGACCGCATTACGCCGATGTCACCCATAACGCGGTTAATTCATATTGCGGGAGATTTAGTTCAATGGCCAAAGTTACGTTCACTGCCCTGTTGTTAATGCTATGCATCGGAGTTCAATCAGCGTTCGGCGCTCAGAATGATTCAGACTGGATCACCTACGAAGCACCTCAGCCTAAGCCAAAAGAGTCTGCTTCTGACGATGCCGAAGATCGGAATAAAAAAAACAAAGTAAACCAAGCCAGTAAACGAACCCCATCAGACGTGATAACACAAAACTCAGTCTTCAAACGAACCAACACCTCCAAACAATCAATAAATCTGAATAGAGCCTATCTCGATTATGTCAGCATGAGTGCCGATAGAGTTGATGGCAACGGAGCCGAATTTGGATTTACAAGTGCTTTTGGATGAAATAAAAACTGGTTAGTAGGTTCATCAGGTGGAAGCGTCGCTATCGATGATGCACCAATTTCATCAGACTATGCCGCGATATATTTGGGAAACGCTGGCTACCTCGGGAATACAGCTGTAACTGGTACCATTGGCGTAGGTAAGACCAAGTACAACGTGTGCCTTAATTCTTGTTCTAGTCGAAGCTACTCCATCTTAATCACAGACACGACAGTCATTCATAAGTTATCTGATTCGCTAGAAATAACTGGAAGCTTCTCGATTTTCGGTATCTTGGACTCGGACACCGACACCGAGGAGACATATACTTTTTCGTTAGGCACTAACTACTTTTTCTCTCCAAACTTCGGTATTTCTCTCGGCGCCTCGCGAGACAATGACGATGTCACTGCAGTGGGTTTAGGGTTTATCTACCGTTATTAGCAGTCTCAACGCCTCTCAGAGCTTGCCAAAACTTATACCGAGGAAGCACTCGAAACACTCGTTGATGCTGCCAGAAACGGTCGTACAGATGAAGTCACGCGCCTTCATCTGCAGTGATACTCAAGTGTGTCGATTTCAACAAGACCCTAACCTGATGTTAGGTTTCGAAAGGTTCTAAAATAGATGCGACCCCGCTAGCAAAGGGCAAGCCTAACTAAGTGATATAACGGGACAAACCCAATATCTAAGCCGTTTACCCACTTTGCCCGCTTTGCCCCTTTGTCAGAGGGAGTAGTCGATTGATATGTACCGAAGCTCGTTATTTTGGAAGGCACGCTCGCAAGTCCAATGTCTGTTCTTGTAAGCGCGTAACACCCGCATCGTAGGTTTTCGATTGCCCATTCCCGCATTCTTGCATGCTTCAATGACGGCACTTTGATTCATGGGCTTAGGGGAAATTAAGTCTTTTATGAAATCGATAACCTCAGAATCATCGGCTTCCTGTCTTCGCACATGTTCAAGCTCCCGAGTGTTTGTGTAATCACCACTCAGCGTGACACTACGAGCTGAATCAATTACGAAGGTTTGAGGCTTAACGAGCGCCCTCTCCTTCTCAAACTCAGTGGATACAGTGAGTTCAGTGTCAGTCTTTGAAGGATAAAGCATCATCATGATGTCGAAATCTGCCTTCAAATCACCCGTACCCTCATAGACCAACTTGCCATCACTGTCGGGGTGCTTGTTAGTATGAGCTAGTGCAATAACGGTGCATCCGCGGATAGTTAAACCTCGGACGTTTGCGTAAAACTTCTTTGAGTTTTGTTTGGAAATGACGTCGGTAAACTTTTTGAGGGTATCTAAAAACACCACGCAATCTGACAAGTCTTCATCTTCTAGCATCTGTGTAATAACACTGATGCAATCAGCTTCAGATGTCCCCGCCTCTAGCGGCGCTATAAGGCGATATCCCGAACTTTCTGCCAGTCGTTGATAGTGCTTCAAATCTGCGGCTCCAGCGTCCAGATTAAAGTACAGAACCTCGTAGCCATCTTTAGCTAGTTCTGCCGCCGCTGAAGTTGCAATGGTTGTCTTTCCTCCGTTTGGAGGAGCCACCCAAACATGAGATTTCTGATGAAATATGCTGTCACACCACAGGGGTTGAGAGTCTGATATCTCTTCGACTTGTTCATTAGTCACCGTTAACTTGTCCACTGAGCGTCTCCAGTCTCGTTTAGGCTCTAACTGAGAAACCTTATTTGGTAGGTAGGAATAGTCGTCATAGGCCATTGGTTGCGTCCTCGACTACTTCTAGGTAGAAATCATGCGCATGAACCGCGAGTACCCTCAGATAGGCTTCCATCTGACTTGTATCCTCTCGTGCTACGTTTCGTTTCTTCCTCACCGACCCATTCCACGCGAGACAAAAAAGTCTCATGTAAGTCAGTTCATCAGAGGAGTAAGGAATAGAACTCTTATTAGATTTCTTGTGCCAAACTCCTAGTGCGATTAGCGCATCTATAACTTCTGCTTGCGTACATCCCGCAAAGCAATGCACCAGCAACTTATCCTTACCCTGTGTGATAGACAGACTTGGATTCCTATCATCGTGAGCTGGACAACATGCGATATATCTATTTCCGCCTAGCTTCTTGAATCCCTCGAGGTTGGATAACTGCTCTAACGACGACATTCGAGGTACCTCCTCACTGCAACCGCAGTCTGTTGTTGAAGGTAGTGAATGCGCGCGCGCTCTTCTTCGCTGGGATTCCAAGGCGATGGAATATGTTTGATGGCTGAAGCAAGTCGCTGTTTCCACGTCTCAGCGTCTTGCCGTAATTCTTCTAAAGAGTTCATAGGAGCCTCCTGATATCAGAAAGCCCCGCCATTGAGGGGTGTTAGATAACTCAAAAAGTGAGCAGACTCCCCAATACGTGCGGGGACACTACCGTACTTGGGTTTGCTTGAGGTGCTCCTTAAGCCCATCTGCCTCCCAAAAGGGTCTGGTACCTATTTGATAATCTGGGGCAGGAATGAAACCTTTTTGTCTCCATCGCCAGAGAGTCGTTGGGCTTATTCTGAACTTCTTGAGGATGTCACTACTGCTAAGGATTTCGGAATTCATAGATATATCTCCGCCTTTGTCCTACCATCGGCGGTAGGAGCAATTTGCTACGTCGCTTAATGTTCTTAGCTGGATGGGTAGTTGGCGCTACCCATTCAGCGCCTTTCAATGAACTGCAGTCTCTCACTGTCCCGTTCAACTGAACCCCAACCATACCAGCACCGCTTCCCGTGACGTAAGAGGCCGTGGCAAGTTTTTTTGAGATTCAGCCGAAAGAAAATAAAACTATAAAAATCAATTGGTTAGTATTCTCCTGTGCATATCATCTTTATCAGGTATGGATACACTTTTAACCGCCAAAGTTAATTTCCTGCCTCAAATTGACATGTGTAAATATTCCACAACTAATCCAATAAACTCCTGCCCATAACGAAATCGCACCACATCTGAGAGGCCCTGCGCCTCTGGTCTACATACCTAGCTCTGTTATAGGCGGCCCTCACCCGTGACCTTTCTGGCCTATGGCCCTGCATCGCCTCAATCACCCGCTCAGAAAACGGAGCTTCAAACTCTTCCGCCCATGTTTTGAAAGTCGCCCTAAAACCATGAAATACAGGGGTGTCCCCCGTAGCCTCGCCAAATCGGCTGAAGTATTGCTCTTTGACTGACTTATTTAGGGTGTTGTCAGACTTTGGCTGACCATTGCGCGACCAAAAGATGTATGGCCCATTTTCGAGCCTTCTTGCTTCCTCTAGGATTTCCATTGCTCTGTTGCTAAGGAAAATCTCGTTGATTTCCCTCTGCTTAGTCCTCTCAGCGGGAAGCGTCCATACATCACCTGACACTTCTTCCCACCGTGCTTTCCTCACTTCGGCAGAGCGAGCGACCGTCAAGCAACCAAACTCTATTGCAAGCCTAGTCAGTGGGTCTGTTTTTCCATTGATTCTCAAATGATTGAAGAATTCGGTGACTCTCTCTAATGGCATCATCGGATGATGACGTGGCACGTGCTTTACATCGGGTAAATCAGCAAGAATCCCCGCGGCAACGTTCTTGCTACAGTGGTCATGGTCAACTCCACGCTGAAGGACTCTAGTGACGCGCATCCTGACTCTATCTGCAGTTACATGTTTATCAAGCCAAAGCACTCCCCCATCGACTTTTTGAAGGAGTAGCTTTTCGATGTCCCACCGAAAAATCTTATCTACATCCTTTTCACCGATGTAGGGATACACATAAGCCTCAAAATTGCTCCTCCATTGGTCAACAGTTCCAAGAGCCTTATTTGCTAACTTAGTTTCGATATGCTCTTCCGCTAATTCACGGAATGTCGGGACTCCCTTGGGGTTTCTGGGGTCGTACCCCATCTTCACCAATTCGCGCCACTCTCTGGCTTTTTCTCTTGCCTGAGAGAGACTTAGCTGAGGGTATTTTCCCAAATAGAATTCTTTACGCTTACCGTTGCGCTGAACTCTTAGGAACCAGTCACGGGTCTTTCCTTTGGTAACGCGGAAAATCAAACCGTTTCCGTCAGAGTATCTGCCCACCACTTTTTTGGAAAGTTCGGACGCTGAAAGAGTCATAGGCCACCACTATCGAACACCAGTCACGATTAATGGCCTGAATGGTTGTGCGGGGGTATGCAACCCTAAAATCCTTGTTTTAATGGGGTATTTGGAGTCATTGGCATCAGATGAATGATGATGAAACAGGGGATTGGCGGAGAAGGAGGGATTCGAACCCTCGATACGTTGCCGTATACACACTTTCCAGGCGTGCGCCTTCGACCACTCGGCCACTTCTCCGTGGCGCGGGAGTCTAGCACATCGCTAAACCATAGAAAGGGCTCTGTTGCCGCTCGCTAGCGGGTACCAATTTTCTAAGCCGCTTCAGCGGCTGGAACTGGCGTTTGCGCAGACTCTCCGCTCAACAAGTACTGGCCTAGCGGTTTAGTGCCGAGAGCCTCTCCCGCGCCAGATTCACCGTCCCACGCTAATTCGCCCGAGATATAAACACTGCCCACGATGCCTACGGGGCGGTTTACCATCTGCTCGTGTTCGAAGATATGGCGATACACCAGCTCTCGGGTTCGGTCGGGTTCCCATCCATCCAAAGCCTCGGGGTTGATTAGTACCATATCGGCCCTAGCACCAATCGCCAAACTACCGGCATCGAGCCCAAACGTGTCGGCTGGGTCTTTAGTCAAGCGTTTAACAATCTTGGCTACGACATTCTCGCCCTGCTCCCTCGCGAGCTTCAGCGACATTAAATTGCTATCAAAAAATGCCATGTTGGTAATGTGCGCGCCGGAATCGTTGAACCCCGGCAAAGTATTTTGGTGAAGCAGAAACTCTAGGGTCGATCGATTTTCCGCGTTGGCCACATCGGCGTAGAACCGGAAGCTCTTGTCGTAGCTGCGCAACATGTGAAGCGCAAAATCAGCATCATCGGCCAGCGGAAGTTCGATCTTTTCGAACGCGTCACGCTCAGAATCGGACCGTGCGACAGAACTATCACCCGCTTGGAATTTTTGGGCGCGAGCCATGACGTCAGCAAAGCTCTCTCCGTCCCACTCTGAGCAAGGGGCACCATCAAAAATGAGCTTTTCAGGCTCACGGATCACCAGACTGTCAGGCAGACCTCGTTTTGCTTTCCAGCTAGCGAAGTCATCGCCCGTGCGACCATGGCGCCATTCTTTGCGGAATCGTTCGACCCAATCGGGATCATGCATCAATCGCTGCCTACCCTCGTAATCGTCGTATTCAAGGGCGATCAGCTCAGCCGTTGAGGACAGCTCCTCAAAAAGTGGGCTCACGATTCCATCCGACCAGACCCTGAAATTCGTACCCAGCGCTTGAAAATGCAGTTTTCCATCCAGCAGTTTGCTATTGAGTAGCTTTGCCACACCAAGAAACAGCTTTGATGAGTTTGGCGCCGCGGTCATTTCCATCGCTGAAAGCGCAGAGGTTTTGAGCGGCTTCCCAAACAAGCGCCCACTGGTCAGCGTGAAGTAGAACAGGGCCTTAAGCCTATTTTCAATAATGGGCGTGGTCTGCCAAACACGGTCGTAATTCCGGACCACTTTCAGCAACCGGCGTAACTCTCTAAACGAGGCGAATTGGGTTGGAATTCGCTTGTCCGTATGCGGGTCGTTAGAGAGGTAATGAAATGGCAAGCCGTCCGTGCTGAGACCTAGATAACCCAATTCCATAGCACCCTCTAGAATCTGCTCCATTTTCTGAAGCTCAAGCTCAGTTGGCGCCCGGCTGATACTCGCGTCTAAGCCCATCACTTCAATGCGTAACATGGAATGAGGAACAAACGCGGCGATATTCGGCCCGAGATTCAAGTTCTCAAAGTGCTCAAGGTAGTCCTCGGGGTTGTCCCAGGTCATCGCCTCGGCGCACTTTCTCAGGACCTTTTTCGGAATATTCTCAACACGAGTGAAGCAGTCAACGATAGGTTCCTGACCCTCTGTCTCCTGCGCACCAAAGCAGGTACCGAGACTACAATTACCCACCAGTACCGTGGTCGTTCCGTGCCGCACAACCTCCTCCAGCGCCGGTGCCACCTCGACTTCGAGATCCAGATGGGTATGGATATCCAGCATGCCCGGTAACAACCATTGACCCTTGGCATCAACGGACTGCGCAGCCGCTTCACGTGGTAAATCGCGCCCCCTGGCCGCAACCACACCATCCTTTATCGCCACATCCTCGATGCGACCCGGTGTGCCCTCACCATCAAAAACCTTAGCCCCTGTTACCAAAAGA
>CACMGJ010000046.1 GCA_902613175.1 Halieaceae bacterium
GCATCTGCCAGAAACTGTGAAGAATACGAGCGATGGCATAGGTCCAGGCTGCATAGAGTGACTCGGCCGATGTATCGCCGACCATCGCGAGAATGATCACCAGTGCGTAGAAGGCGGTCGGCTGTTCCATCAGGTGCTCGTAGTTATGGCGCGTCCACTTCATTTTGTCGGGGGCGTCAGCCTCGCCGTCAGGGCCTCTAAAGCCGGGAGGCAGCTCGCCCAGTTTTGCACCGGAGCCCATCACTCGGGTGACGTAGATAAAGAACATGACGACTGACCACGTGGCGAGTACCGCCGCAGGTCCTAAAATAGGGTTGAAGTCTTGCATGGTTGATCTCCGTTATCGTGATTCGATGCGCGGCCCAGACCGCATCGCTAGTCTCTAACGAAACACTGCTTGCATGCTAGACTTTCGTACCGATATTTCGAGTGAGAGTTAAGTCCATGGTTATCAAGCCTAAAGTTCGCGGATTTCTGTGTATCACGACCCATCCTGTTGGGTGCGATGAGAATGTCCGTCGTCAGATTGAACATGTGAAATCTAAAGGTGATGTAGCCGGTGGGCCCGAGCGGGTACTCGTTCTGGGTGCATCAACGGGCTATGGACTCGCGTCCCGGATTACGGCGGCTTTTGGCTCTGGTGCATCCACCATTGGCGTCTTCTTTGAAAAAGAGGGGAACGAGAAGAAGCCGGGAACGGCCGGTTGGTATAACTCGGCTGCTTTTCATCGGTATGCCGAAGGAGCCGGACTGTATGCCAAGAGCATTAATGGCGATGCTTTTTCGGCAGAGCTCAAAGACAGCGTTATTGATCTGATTAAGCAGGATTTAGGGCAAGTTGATCTTGTTGTTTACAGTCTTGCTGCACCGCGCCGCACGCACCCTGTGACAGGCGATGTTCATGTATCAACCTTGAAGCCCATTGGATCCGCGGCGGTGCAAAAGGGTATCAATACCGATAAGGGAACCATTCAGGAGTTTCACCTCGAGCCCGCCTCTCAAGAAGAAATCGACAACACGGTGGCTGTAATGGGTGGCGAGGACTGGCAGATGTGGATAGAAGCGCTCGATGATGCGTGCGTTCTGGCAGATGGCGCAAAGACAACGGCCTATACCTACATCGGTGAGAAAATTACCTGGGATATTTACTGGCACGGAACCATTGGTGCCGCAAAGAAAGACCTTGATAAGCGGGTTGTCGCGATTCGAGAGCGCCTGGCCGCAAAGGGCGGAGATGCCCGCGTGTCTGTGTTAAAAGCTGTGGTTACTCAGGCCTCGGCCGCTATTCCCGCCATGCCGATCTACCTCGCCATCCTATTTAAAGTGATGAAGGCAAAAGGCACTCACGAGGGGTGTATTGAGCAGATCGATAGGCTATTCCGTGAGGCGCTCTATGGCGATAAGCCGTTGGATGACGAGGGCCGCTGTCGAGTGGATGACCTTGAGCTCTTGCCAGAGATTCAGGCAGAAGTCGCTGGGCTATGGGATCAAATAGACACTGATAATTTGAGTGATTTGTCTGATTTTGCGGGTTACCGACAAGAGTTTTTACAGTTGTTCGGGTTTGAAGTTGACGGCGTCGATTACGACGCTGATGTCGATCCCGCAGTTACCATTGCGCAGCTGGTGAGCTGACATGCAAGGCTACGATGAGGCAGTTCAGGTATCGCCACGCATTCGACGGTTAGTCGCGCCAAATCCGAGCGTGATGACTGGCCCCGGGACCAACACCTACCTCATTGGTACAGACGATGTGGCGGTGATCGATCCGGGTCCAGCAATAGATGAGCATATTGAGCACATCATGCGTGTGGGTGATGGTCGCATAAGCCACATCTTTTGCACGCACACGCACCCAGATCACTCGCCGGCGGCGGCGCATTTGGCGCGTGAGTTGAATGTCCCCATGATTGGCGCGGTGACAGCGGATGATCAGCATCAGGATTTGACCTTCAAGCCCGACGTGCATCTCACCCAGGATGCTGTATTTACTGGCAACGACTGGACGGTTCGAGCCATCCATACCCCGGGGCATGTCGATAACCATTACTGCTTTTTATTAGAGGAAGAGGGGATGGTTTTTGCGGGTGATCACATCATGAATGGATCGACCGTCGTCATCGTGCCGCCCGGTGGCAATATGAAAGCATATATCGAATCGCTGCAGCGGCTGTTGAACTATGACGTGACCGCGATTGCACCGGGTCACGGCGAAGTCATTCCCGGTTGTCGCGATGAAGTTGAGAAGCTCGTGCGCCACAGACTGATGCGTGAGGCGAAGGTCGTTGCGAATCTCGAGCGGGGCGGTCCCGTGTCTATCGGAACGCTAGTGGTATCCGTATACGATGACGTCCCTGAAGCAATGCACCGATGGGCGCAGCTGTCATTGCTAGCGCATTTGCTTAAACTAGAATTTGAAGGCCGAGCGCATCAAGACGCCGGTATTTGGTCACTCGCGGCATAGACCGCAAAAACATACTAACGATAACAGCCAGACAGAGAGGTAGATCATGCAAGGCTTGATGATGGATTTCCCACTGACGATTACGTCGATTATGGAACATTCTGAGCGTGTTCATGGCGCACAGGAGATCGTCTCCGTCACGCGGGATAACCCGCGCCATCGCTATACGTACTCGGATTCTTTCGCTCGCGTTCGCCAACTGGCGAATGCAATGAATGGGTTTGGGCTGGACCAAAGCGATCGTATTGCCACCCTCGCGTGGAACGACTACCGCCACTTCGAAACCTACTATGCATCTGCCTGCTCAGGATACGTATGCCACACCATTAATCCGCGCTTATTCCCTGAGCAAATCGTCTACATCATTAACCACGCAGAAGACCAATACGTTTTTCTAGACCCTGATTTCTGGCCACTGATTGAGCAGGTTGCGCCTCAGTGTCCGGGGGTTAAGGGTTGGGTTGTCATGACCACGCCTGAGAATATGCCTGAGACCAGCCTCACCAATGTTCATTGCTACGAACAACTGCTAAAAGGCCAAGCCGACACCTATGCGTGGCCTGCAATCGATGAGAATGACGCCTGTGCACTGTGCTACACGTCGGGCACGACCGGGAATCCAAAAGGCGTTATGTACAGCCACCGTTCAACGGTGCTGCATACCTACGCCACAATGATGCCCGACTCCATGAATATTTCATCGGCTGATGTCGTATTGCCGATTGTCCCTATGTTTCATGTCAACGCCTGGGGCAACCCATACGCCTGCCCTGTAGCGGGCGCGAAGATGGTTATGCCCGGCAACAAAATGGGCGATGGCCCGACGTTGGCGACATTAATCAACGAGGAAGGCGTCACCATGTCGGCCGGTGTACCCACCGTTTGGTTGAACCTTCTGGCACACCTGCGCTCGAGCGGAGAGCGAGTGGAGACCTTGCAGCGAGTGGTGGTGGGTGGTTCCGCTTGCCCCTTGTCGGTCATGGAGGAGTTCGATACTTACGGCGTCGATACGCGCCACGCCTGGGGTATGACAGAGATGAGCCCGCTTGGCACCTCTAATTCATCTGGTGCGCGTCGCCATCAGTACGATGCCGATTCGTTTGCTGCGATGCGGACCAATGTGGGTCAGCCGATCTATGGGGTCGAAGTGAAGATCACAGACGATGACAACAACGAGCTTCCTTGGGACGGTGTTGCCTTTGGTGCACTCAAAGTTCGTGGTCCTTGGATCTGCTCCAGCTACTTCAAACTTGAAGGCAGCTCAGCGCATGCTGAAGAAGGCTGGTTCGAGACCGGTGACGTTGCGACTATCGACGCTCGAGGTAATGTGTCAATTACTGACCGTACGAAGGATGTGATCAAGTCGGGTGGTGAATGGATTTCATCGATTGAGGTGGAAAACTGTGCCACGGGACACCCCATGGTGGCCGAGGCTGCGGTTATTGGCCGCATTCATCCTAAGTGGGGCGAGCGACCGCTCTTGATCGTCGTCAAGAATGGACAAGGTGATGTCACACCGGACGAGCTAAAGACCTTCCTTGATGGGAAAATAGCGAAGTGGTGGATTCCGGACGATGTACAGTACATCGAGGAAATGCCACACACCGCGACGGGTAAAATCCAGAAGATGAAACTCAGAGAAATGTTCGAGGATTATCAGTTTCCCGCGTAGGTAAACCACACGTAAAAAGGCCCCGCTCCAGCGGGGCTTTTTGTTTGCGCCTATTTGTCGGTACAGTCATTGTTATGACGAGGTGCATCGCTTGAAGCTCAACACTTTGACTTCATGGGTGCTACTCGACAGTGGCTTTTTACTGGGGATGACAGATCAAGCGGGATAGTTCAGATGCAAGGTTCTCTTGACTCAATATCTGCGTATGCGCACCCCCGCGTGCTGGCCATGCTGTTTCTTGGATTTTCGGCAGGCCTGCCGCTGCTTCTCATTTTCTCAACGCTCTCTATTTGGCTAAGTGAGGCGGGCGTAGAGCGGAGTGCCGTGACCCACTTTAGTTGGGCAGCGCTTGGCTATTCATTCAAGTTCGTTTGGGCGCCACTCGTTGATAAATTGCCTTTGCCGCTTCTGGAGCAGTTTTTGGGTAAGCGACGAAGCTGGCTACTGCTATCACAGTTAATGGTGATTTCAGCCATGCTGTGGATGGCTATGAGCGATCCGGCAAGTACCGAGGGTCTTCGTTACATGGCCTATGCAGCGGTCTTTCTCGGCTTCTCGTCTGCTACACAGGATATCGTCATCGACGCTTACCGCATTGAAGCTGTGGAGGAGACCTTGCAGGCCTTGATGTCAGCCTCTTACGTGGCGGGCTATCGGATCGGAATGATTGTTGCTGGTGCTGGCGCACTGTATCTCGCAGCGGGATTGGGCACGACAAAGGAAGCCTACACGTATTCGTCATGGCAACTTACCTATGTGGCAATGGCGGGCACCATGCTCGTTGGTATCGTCACCACCTTGATGATCGAGGAACCCCACAGTCACAGTGAATCGAGTTTCCTCAAGTCAACCAGTGACTACCTCCGATTCTTACTGTTGTTTGCCTGCTTCGTCTCCGCGCTTGTCGTTGCCTACGCTTGGCTTGCCGATGGCATTGCTGAACTTCGGATCGCGCTCATCGGCCCTAGCGTGAGTGCATCACTAGCGTCATTCGCGGCTGAGGCTACTCGGCTGCTGGCTTCCGTTGTCGTGGCTGGGGTCACTAGTTGGATGCTGGTGATGCTACACATTGCTGATCAACGCGCATTGCAAGAGACCTATGTCGATCCAATCGCTGAGTTCTTTGGCCGCTACGGCAGGATGGCGGTCTTGGTGTTACTGCTGATTGGTTTCTATCGGGTTTCGGACATTGTCTTGGGCGTCATTTCCAATCTGTTTTATTTGGATATGGGATTCAGCAAAGGTGAAATTGCCACTGTCACTAAAGTGTTTGGTATTTGGATGACCATTTTGGGTGGTTTCGTCGGGGGATTTCTCACCATTCGGTTCGGTGTGCTCAAAGTCTTAATGCTAGGCGCGGTGATGACGGTCATCACGAATTTATTGTTCATCCTCGTTGCCCAAAACCCCGAAAATCTATCACTGCTTTATGTCGTGATCGGCGCGGACAACATCACCGCCGGCTTAGCGGCGGCTGCCTTCATTGCTTATCTTTCGAGTTTGACCAATCTCTCGTTTACAGCGATGCAGTACGCCATGTTTAGCTCGATGATGACCTTATTTCCCAAGCTACTGGGTGGTTACTCCGGCTCTATTGTCAATTCCTTGGGTTATGAGGGCTTCTTTTTGATCTCATCCATGATGGGCTTACCAGTCCTCGTTCTAATTTGGGCGGTCAACCGCTACGTGAAAGAGATCAGGGCTTGAGTTTGATCGACACAGTCGAGGGCGATCCTAAACGGTCTGAAGTCAACACACCGTTCGAAATTACGCTCGGGATAAGTTTCGGGAAGCAAGCGGACAAGAAAGACGTTCTCTCCAACACACGGCATGTTTTTCGATGGTCACTACTGACCTCGATCCGTGTCGGCTTCACATTTTTCGGTATGGCTCTAGTACTAGACGCGGCGGCAGCGTCGATCGAAGAAGAGGGTCCAACGCGTGATCTTTTTGGCAAGACACGACTGACAAGCACAGAGATTGCGCGTCTATTTTCTGATGTCATTGATCGCGCTGAAGTTCAGAATAAACAGGGTATCTCAGCAGAGACCCACTGGCATGCGGACGGGACCTTCTTGAGCCGATGGTGGATCCAAGCAAATCCTGCAAGTGATGCAAATGATAGCGGTACAGTAAAAAAGGTCACGGGCCGGTGGCGTGCCGAGCATGATCTCCGATGCGTGACATTTGATTCGGGAACGCAGCCCGATTGGTCATGTGCCGAGGTGTGGTTGCTAGACGATGGACGGATCCTGTCTCTCAACCCCGACGGAAGCGCTCACGGTCTGCATCGGTTGTCTCCCTTGAAATGATGACCAGGCGTGTAGGCAGGTACTGCAAATCGCCCGTAACTATTGAGAATGGCGCCACAAAATCCCGTGAGGCTGATGAGTAGCAAATAGGGAAAGGTCCAGACAATCAAGTCAGCGGTCAGTGCGAGCTTGGCGGCGTCCCGACTAAAGCCAGGGGCAAAGATCAGCGCCACCCACGGAGCCATGACCATCGCCAGCGCTGTCAGTACGAACAGAGAGCCACCCAGGACACCCGCCACACGATCAACGAGGTGACGGACCGCCTCATGCGATCCTCGCTCCCTCGTCTCAGTGAGCACCGGCACAAAAGCCTGTGAGAACGCGCCTTCGGCAAACAATCGTCGCAAAAAGTTCGGAATTTTAAAGGCAACAAAAAAGGCGTCAGCATTCGGTGCTGCGCCAAGCAAGTTGGCCAATACGACATCACGCACCAAGCCCAGTACTCGAGAGAGCATGGTGCCCATGCTGACGATAAAACTCGACCCCAGTAGCCCGCGCTTGGGTTGCGACACTGCGTCGGAATGTTCAGCAGACGGCTGCTGGGAGGGCTCTTTGTTATCTGTCTTGTTATCTGTCATCGGTCCAGCCACTTCGCTCTCAGGCTGTCGCCGTGCCGAGCAAGCCAATGAAGCGCGATGATGGTTAAGCCGTTGTTGATTTTCCCCGCATCCAGCAATGCTATTGCGTCACTGCGGGGCACCGAATGCACCAGGATATCCTCGTGCTCGGTTTCAACGCCCTTAACCTCACCCACAGCCGCTGATACCACGCGCCCCAGGAACAAGCGGATTTGCTCAGAGCAGGCCCCTGGACTGGGGTAATACGAAACGACAGGAAGCAACGCATCCATGGTACAACCCGCTTCCTCTAAGGCTTCGCGATGCGCGACATCGCTGTCGCGTTCTCCGGGCTCAACCACGCCGGCAACCGCCTCAAGCATCCAGGGCGAGCCGTTACCGCGAATAGCCCCAGGTCTGAATTGCTCGATCAAAATGACGGTGTCAGATTCCACATGCCATGGAAGAACAGCAACCGCGTCGCCTCGCTCAAAAATCTCTCTGCGAATGCCCTCTGTCCAGCTACCATCGAATCGCCGATGACGCAGGGTTAGGGCATCCATCCGAAAGTAGCCTTTGAATAAGGTCTCGCGCTTGTCGACCTCTACATCACCTGAGCCATGGCTGAGTGAAAGCTCACTCAAAATCGACGCTCCGTGCTCCAGTTCACCGGCTTTGAGTAATCGTCAACCTGATCCGCAACATCAAGAATCAGTGCAAAGAGTGCCATTCGAACCAGCACACCGTTGTCGGATTGGCGGAAAATGGCGAGGTTCGGATCGTCATTTAAGTCGTCGTCAAGCTCCTGCGCTCCCTCACGCGAGTCGCGAGGCAATGGGTGCATGATGACGGTGTTGGGCTCACAAAGCGCTGTATAAGTGCTTTGATTGAGCCTAAAACGGCCCCGATAGAGATCGGCATCAGCCTGAGATTCAAAACGCTCTTCCTGAATCCGCGTTGAATACACAATGTCGACGTTGGCAATGCCCAACTCCAATTGATCCGTCTCAACCACGTCAATGCCGCTTTGGCGCATTTCCTCAACCAGCTCGCCGGGCATTTTGAGCTCAACAGGCGAGACCAGACTCACGCTGACATTCTTAAAACGTGTCAGTAAGCGAGATAGCGAGTGCACTGTTCGTCCAAAACGAAGGTCTCCGACCATGGCGATTCGCAAACCATCAATGCCACGCTGCCTGCCCGCAAGTTCGCTTCGAATGGTATAGAGGTCGAGCAGTGCCTGACTGGGGTGCTCATTGGCCCCGTCGCC
>CACMGJ010000047.1 GCA_902613175.1 Halieaceae bacterium
CTTGAACCGGCACGCTTTTAAAGGCAACGGATTTTGAATCCGTCGTGTCTACCAATTCCACCACTCCGGCAAGAAGACAGAAAGGGCGCGGAGTATATCAGTTCAGACTGATTCGGCAATGAAAGGATCGCTATAATTCTCAGTTGCTTGTATACTCCGCCGCAATTTGGCGCAGGGCGACGGGTCCCGCGCTATTATCTGAGTATCTTGAGGGAGAAAAGACATGGTGATGAAGCTTGTCCGTAAGACCGCTGAGTACAAAATTTTCCTGCGTGGCGACAATCGTTACGCTGTTCAAAATGCCAATGGCAATCCTGTTAACGGTGAAGAAAAAGTAAACATCTTGATTGCGGAGGAGCTCATTAAAGTCACGGCTACGACCGAAGCATCGCCTGACGTCGAAGAGACGGTTGAAGAAGTTGCCAGGGAGACAGCGGCTGAAGTGGAAGCAGTTGCGGAAGAGCCTGCTGAAGAAGAGGCACCTGCAGAAGAGCCTGCTGAAGTGGAAGCACCTGCGGAGGAGCCTGCTGAAGAGGAAGCGCCTGCAGAGGAGCCTGCTGAAGAGGAAGCACCTGCAGAAGAGCCTGCTGAAGAGGAAGCACCTGCAGAAGAGCCTGCTGAAGAGGAAGCACCTGCAGAAGAGCCCGCTGATGACGAGGAAGCTAAATAAACGGTGCGGACCATTTTGACAGAAGCCGGCTTATGCCGGCTTTTTTATGACGAGACCCTCTATGGGAACGGGACTTTCTAACGAGATGTGTCAGAGAGATAGTTTCCAGTAACAGTTAACTGGGATATGAATCACCAACGTACCTAGAGCCACAGAACTTTTTGCCGCAGATCGTTGCTCCAGACGATTGTTAATAAGCGTACATTGCGTGAAAACCGTTTTCGTAATGTCTCGCTTGGTCGGGGCGCTCAACCTGAGATATTCGCTACAGTCACTCGATGAAGACATCTGATTTCTACTTCGATTTACCTGAGCATCTGATTGCCCAGGCACCAATGTCTGACCGCAGCGGCTCTCGAATGCTACTGCTCGACGGGCCAACGGGTAACGTGTCTCATCGTCAGTTTTTGGAGCTTGAAGCGCTTGTTCATTCTGGCGACCTACTTGTCTTTAACAATACCCGCGTCATACCTGCGAGGCTGTATGGACAAAAGCAAACCGGTGGCCGCGCAGAGATACTGATTGAGCGACTTAAGGGTGATGGCTCGGTACTGGCTCACGTGCGAGCGAGTAAAAGCCCAAAAGAGGGCAGCCTGATCTACATCACCCCTGATGCAAATGGCGATATTTCAGATTTTAGTCTTCGAGTGACAGGCCGTTCTGGCGCACTCTTCGAGCTGGAGGCAGTGACAGGAAGCGTGTCTCAGATGATACGGCTACACGGTCACATGCCGCTTCCGCCGTATATCGAACGTGAGGATACGGATGAGGATAGAGACCGCTATCAGACGGTCTACGCCAAACGTGATGGCGCAGTAGCAGCGCCAACCGCTGGTCTGCATTTTGATGAGCCATTGCTTGAAATACTCTGCCTCAAGGGCGTGAAAACTGCTTATGTCACCTTGCATGTTGGCGCAGGCACCTTCCAACCCGTGCGAGTCGATGATATTAACAACCACAGAATGCACAGCGAGTGGCTTGAGGTTGATGAGGTCTGCGTTGATGCGATTCGCGCGTGCCGTGAGCGTGGTGGGCGTGTGATTGCCGTGGGAACAACATCGGTACGATCACTCGAGACAGCTGCAGCCTCAGGTGAATTAGCGGTTGGATGCCCGGCGCCCTTTGAGGGTGATAGTGATATCTTCCTGTATCCCGGCTGCGAGTTTCGCGTGGTCGATGCCATGATTACGAATTTTCACTTACCTGAAAGTACGCTCATCATGCTGGTTTCCGCCTTCGCAGGCTATGAGGAAACGATGGCTGCTTACGCGTCCGCGGTAGATAAGGAATATCGATTCTTTAGTTACGGTGATGCAATGTTCGTCACGCGAAAAGGAGGCAGCTGAAGGTGGAGTTCTCAGTTACTGCAACTGATGGTCTGGCGCGACGCGGCGCCATTACGTTTGACCGAGGCACCGTTCAGACGCCCGCCTTTATGCCAGTGGGTACCTACGGCACGGTCAAAGGCATGACGCCAGAGGATGTGCGCGCCACGGGTGCGCACATTTTGTTGGGTAATACATTTCACCTTTGGTTGCGTCCGGGCACCTACATCATTGGTTTGCATGGCGATCTGCATGATTTCATGGGCTGGCAAGGCCCCATCTTGACCGACTCCGGTGGTTTTCAGGTGTTTAGCCTGGGTGACGTTCGAAAGGTTGAGGAGTCGGGTGTCACATTCAAGTCGCCGGTCAATGGCGACACGGTATTCCTTGATCCCGAGACCTCGATGCAAATCCAGCGAGATCTCGGTAGTGACATTGTGATGATTTTCGATGAGTGCACGCCTTATCCCGCGACGGACGCGGAGGCGCGTGTCTCAATGGAGTTGTCGCTGAGGTGGGCCGAGCGTAGCAAGTCAGCCCATGGTGATAACCCTTCAGCTTTGTTTGGCATCGTGCAGGGTGGAATGTACAAACACTTGCGTGAAGAATCGCTCGAAAGGCTGGTGAATATTGGCTTCGATGGTTACGCCATTGGCGGTCTCTCCGTGGGCGAGCCTAAGGACGAGATGATCAAGGTCCTTGACGATATCGCCCATCAGCTCCCCGAAGACAGACCGCGTTACCTGATGGGCGTGGGCACGCCCTCTGATCTGATCGAAGCTGTGCGTCGTGGCGTCGATATGTTCGACTGCGTGATGCCAACTCGTAATGCACGAAACGGACATTTGTTTACGAGTCACGGCGTTATCAAGTTACGTAACGCCCGGCACAAGACCAGTACTCGGCCATTGGACGATAACTGTGCCTGTTACACCTGCCAGAATTTCAGCCGGGCTTACCTACATCATCTGGACCGCTGCAACGAAATTTTGGGCTCGCAGCTGTGCACGATTCATAACCTGACCTACTACCAGACCCATATGCGCGGGATTCGCGAGGCGATTGAGTTGGGGAGGTTATATGAGTTTGCGTCCGAGTTTTACGACACACAAGCGGCAGGAGACCCTCATGAGTAATACCCCAGAGTCGCCCTGTATCTCGATCTGCTCGCTGGATCAAAACGATGTGTGCGAAGGCTGTTTCCGAACGGGCAATGAAATTGTCGATTGGTTTATCGCTGATGATGATCGAAAGCGAGAAATTCTTGAGGCGTCGATACAGCGCCGCAAAGACGCTGGATTTTCAATTTTCTGAGCCGTCAGTCATCGTCGGCGGTCATGAAGGATAGTGGAGTGACCTTCACCTGAGTGATGGCGTTGCCTTCGATAGATTCAATATCCAGCTGATAGCTACCAATCCTGACGGAGGCAGGCCCCATTGGAAACGCCTCCAGAGCTTCAAGTGCAAGGCCACTGATGGTCTTAGGGCCATCTGTTGGCAACTCCCAATCAAACTGTCGATTGATATCTCGGATAGGAATACTGCCCGTGCAGGATGCGCCGCCATCTGCGGTTGTGGCGATCTCTTCCTGATCCTCCACGAGATTCGAGGTGAAGTTACCGACAATCTCCTCGAGGATGTCCTCGAGTGCCACAAGGCCAAGAATATCGCCATACTCATCGACAATCATGCCAAGTCGCAGTTTGCGCTGCTGAAAGTGTCTAAGCTGAATGTGTAGCGCGGTATTTTCGGGCGTGAAGTAAGGCTCTTGAAGCTCGCGTAGCAGTGCAGCACGATCGAGCTTCCCTTCGCTGAGGCATCGGCCAATGTGGCGCAGATGCAGGATTCCTTCGATCTTATTGATGTCGCCCGTGAACACGGGCACAAGCGTATGGGTGCTGCCTGTTAGGCGACTCAGTATGGTCTCGTCATCATCCTCAAGATCAATACCGTAAATCTCACTTCTGGGCACCATAATGTCGTTCACGGTGACTTGTTCAAGGTCGAGAATATTGACCAGCATGTTGCGGTGTCTGCGCGGTATAAGACCGCTCGACTCATTCACAATGGTGCGGAGCTCTTCCTGTGTAAGCGCATCCTCGCTCGACGCATCAGCTTTGAATCCGAACAATGACAGCAAGCTGTTGGTAATTGCATTGATAGCCCAAACCAATGGCATGATGAGTTTCATCAGCGGCAGCAAAATCACGCTGGCAGGAAAGGCCACTTTTTCCGGATGCAGGGCCGCAATGGTTTTGGGTGTAATTTCCGCGAAAATCAAAATCACGATTGTCAGTGTGATTGTCGCGATTGCGATGCCTGCATCGCCGTACAGACGAATGGCGACGACGGTTGCAATAGCAGATGCCAGAATATTGACTAGATTATTACCAATCAGGATGAGACCAATCAATCGGTCCGGCCGCGCGAGCAATTTGCCGGCGCGCAATGCACCCTTGTGGCCTTGCTGCTGCAAGTGCTTTAGGCGGTAACGGTTGAGTGCCATCATGCCCGTCTCGGAGCTGGAGAAGAAACCAGAGAGAAGGATGAGGCCAGCCAAGATGGCAAAGAGGAGTCCCAGCGGAGCGTCGTTCAAACTTTGAGGATGGGCGTTAGCATGTAAGGTGATTGTTGAGAAAAAACGGACGGGTAGCAACCCTGTTTTTCTCAGTTCAGTACTAATTCCAATACCAGCTTTGAGCCATAGAAACCGAGTGTCAGAAGCGCAAAGCCGCTGGCACATAACATGACAGCCGTATTGACTCGCCAGCCGTGCCTGAAATGTCCGGTCGTCAAAATCCCGTAAACAATCCAAGCGATAACGGTAAGAACCGTTTTATGGATCAAATGTTGCGCGAACAAGTCCTCAACATAGTAGATCCCGGCGACGATGGAGACGCTGAGAATGACGGTGCCCGTGAGTATGAGTTCGAACATCAGTTGCTCGGTTGCATCCAGCGGTGGAAGTCGACGGATTAAACCGCGGGTCTTGTGCTGTCGCAGCAGACGACTTTGTTGAAGCACCAGCAATCCCTGCAGCATCGCCAGGCCGAACAGCGCGTAGGCAATGATGGATGTGGAAATGTGCAGCAGCAGTCCCCGCGGGGTTTCCGTCATAGGTCGCGCTGTCTCGGGAGTGAGCGTTGCAACAAGGACCGAAATAGCCGCAAGAGGGAAGATGACTATCAGCAAGGTTTGTAGCGGGCGAGCGATCACAATCAGCACGCTCAGCACGCCCATAAGCCAAAAAG
>CACMGJ010000048.1 GCA_902613175.1 Halieaceae bacterium
TTCTCCAGCACCTACACATTGGAAGCGAGCGTCGATGAGTATGACATTGTTAAATACAACGGTTCGACGTTGGCAATTGCCCCCACACGCAGTGGCTGCTGTTTTATTGCCGAGCCGGTGGCAGCAGAAGCTGCGTTGCCGCCGCCTGGCGAGTCGCCACTGCCGCAGATCGAGTTGTTCCTGACCGACCCAACCTCGGGTACAGCTTCATTGCAGTCGGTTATCGATCTCGATGAGGGGGTGAACGCTGAGGGGATGTACTTGTCTGAAACCGGACTTCAGGTACTGCTCTCCACCGCCTGGTGGGGTGTTTATGGGGATCGATTCACGACGCCCGATGGCTGGCTTGATGAGCAGGTGAGCTTAAAGAGTTTCGATGTGACCGATCCTGAAAATCCCGGCTTGACCAGCGAGCTGAGCATAGAAGGGGCGCTTGTAACATCGCGTCGCACAGGCGATGAAATTCACATTATTTCGCGTCATGCGCCTAACATTGAGGGCCTTGTTGCCAACCCTCAAACCGAAGAGGAGGTGGCGAATAATGAGGCGATTCTCGCCGAGGCTTCGGACGAAGACGTATTACCGGAGATCAGAATTAATGGTGAGTTGGTATCCCCACTGACGCTCGATGGTTGTTATCGACTCGATCCAGAGCATCCGCTGGCGGTGCCCGCGCCCGGCGACTCCACCATCACTACGATGCTGACCGTTTCTGAAAGCTCTGGTGAGATCCTGCGTTCGGCTTGTACTTCGGAGCCTGTGACAGGGGTTTACATGGGTGAGACCTACATTGCCTTCACTCATGTCCGTTGGGATCTGGAGGAAGGTGGCACGATGGTGCATTTGCTCGATCGTGACTCGTTTGACTACATTGGTTCAGAGAAAGTCGAGGGTGACCTTTACAGCGGTGGTAATGCCGATTTTCGTATCAGTGAATCATCAGGTGCCGTCAGGCTGGTCACGACTCAATGGACGGGCGATCCCGAGGACTCATTCCGACATCGGTTGTACGTCGTGAGCCCCGAGGCTAGCGCACCCGAGCTTGAGGTTTTAGGTTTGCTGGGTGATGACCCCGAGGCGCGCATCGGCAAGCCCAACGAAGACCTTTACGGTGTTCGTTTCATGGGTGATCGTGCCTACATGGTGACCTTTGAACGCATCGATCCGCTCTATGTTATCGATCTATCGATCCCTAGTGCGCCTGCGATTGTTGGTGAGCTAGAGGTACCCGGTTTTTCCGATCTGTTACATGAGGTCTCGGATGATTTGCTACTGGGTTTAGGGTCGAGTGAGCGTCGCTTTCCTAAGCTCGAGCTTTACAACGTCAGTGATGTCTCAAGGCCAATTTCTCAGGGGCTGATCGAGCTCGGTGCCGATCTGGACTGGGGATACAGTCCAGCACAATATAACCGCTATGCCTTCACCTATCTGGCGGGTGATACGGTCGATCGCTTAACTGTGCCCTATGCCGCAGGTGGGGTTGAGGATGGGTTGTGCTGCATTCACGTGGATCGCGTCGCACTCTTTGAAATTAGGGATAAAGCGTCTCCTGCTGACACTACAATCGCAGCAGTTGGCGAAGTCACCTTAACGCCCGGTTCAGTGGACGGTGATACGCGGGTCGTATTAGATTCGGACGCGTTGTACGTTATCTCTCGGACGGACCTCTTGGGTGGCTTTTGGAGTAACCCGGAGGCGGTCAGCTCGATGCGACCTGAATGAAGTGAGCAGCCCAGTACAAGGGCCTAAAAAATAATAAGAGAGACACAGCATGAGACTATTTTTAGGCTCCCTTATTCTCAGCATCATTTGTTTTCCTAGCCCGTTAGTTGCTGAGATTACGATGCCAGTCTGCGAGCCAGCAGGGTTCAAGGTGTTGACCGATTTTCAGGGCGGTAATATCAATGGCTGTGAGTTTGCCCCTGATGGGCGTTTAACAATCTCGGTTGCTCCTGAGAACCAACCAATCAACTCGAGTCCTTGGTATGCGTTCCGATTGCTGGCTTAGTCCAGAAGATGTGAACTATCAGCAGCGCGTAGCGAGGGAAACGGTCGCCGATTTTCGTACTAGGGATAAGTGATGAGGTTTTGTTAGCATAAGACTGGCATCTGAATATTTGGAAGAACACTATGCTGAATTCGTTGAGACACTGGTACGAGCAAAATCGCATTAAGCCAATACAAGCTGGGCTTGCGATTTCTCGATTGCTGCGCGACCCCGATGATACGGGTCAGGTATTCAAGATTCTCGAAGCCTTTCGGGGAGACTCTTTAAGTAGAGCACTTCGCCGCATGAGGGGTGATGAGCGAGGTCAAACATTGCTCGCAGAGCAGCCTAATATCGTCAATGCATTGAATGATCGAGAGGCGCTTGCGGCACTCCCCGAAGGCAGCATTGGAAGAGCCTATTACGATTTTGTCCATGCTGAGGGGCTGTCTGCATACGGTCTGATTGAATCAAGTCACGAGGCGCCTCGCTTCGAGAAAATTGGGCAGGACCAGCGCTGGTTGGGAGATCGATTGAGGGATATACATGACTTGCAGCACGTGATGACAGGTTACGGACGGGATACATTGGGCGAGCTGTGCTTGCTGTCGTTCATGACCACGCAGGTGCCGTCCCGTGGCATCGACTTCATTATTTTCATGGGTCGGACAAGAGGCCAAAAAGAGCAGCCCGGACTAAACTTGAAAGAGTTGATCGGTGAAGGGCGACAAATCGGGGAGGCAGCCGATTGGATGCTGTTTACACGCTGGGAAGATCGTCTGCATGAGCCGCTAGAGAGCGTGCGAGCGGAGTTGGGTTTCAAGCCGCCAGTCAAATATCGCGAGGCATTGAAGTGGCTCGAAGGCGATCAAATGATTAGCCGATCGGTGGCGGCCTAGACAGATTCGGATGAAGAGTCACCCAAAGGCTGGTAGCGAGAACAGATCGAGCCGCGTTACTCTGTCGAAGTAGATTTAGATAAACGGCGCTAACTGGTGTTGGCGCTAGCGAGGAGAATAAAAATGAATACAGCAGTTCCGGAACGCGCAAAATTCCACCACATGAAAGATGGAACACTCGAGGATTGGACCATTATTGGTGCCGAGGTGCAGGAGTTTTCCAAAACGCTGTATCAGCGAATTATTGATCATTTGTTATTGCTTGAAGGCGACTGCGGTGGTTTTCCCGTTGATCGACTCACCCACTGTTTACAGACAGCTACTCTGGCTTACAAAGACGGTAAAGACGAAGAATATGTCGTCTGTGCGTTGCTGCATGACATAGGCGATACGTTGGGACCGGCTAACCACGCAGATATCGCTGCGGTCTTACTCCAGCCCTACGTCAGTGAAGCCAACCATTGGATGGTGAAGCACCACGCAATCTTCCAAGGGTATTATTTCTTCGAGTATCTGGGTTTGGACAAGAACATGCGGGAGCAGTTTAAAGACCATCCTCTTTATGATCAGACGCTCGAGTTCATTGAAAAGTATGATGCGCCTGCCTTTGATCCCGATGCTGAAACCTACCCACTGTCGTTTTTTGAGCCGATGATTCAGCGCGTGTTCGAAAAACCCAAGCAGTCGCTGTACAAGAGCGAAGGCTCGACTACTTTTCAAGACTGACTAGTGGCGGTATCTGAGGTGCCCGAGTCTGAGTCCGCCGAGAAAGCAGCGCGCTGGCCTTATCGTGCTGTATCCCTCCCTTGGCAGCGGCGTCTACGCGTTTGGCATCGGCGTCTGGCCGTAGTCACTGCCATTCAGCTCCTTTTGTGGACGGTGAGTGGCATTTACTTTGCCTTTATTGATATCACGATGGTGCGGGGTGAGCCGCATCGTCTAGCGCCGCCAACTCAGTCCATCGACCTCGCCAAATTTGATTTTTCGCTCGCTTCGACAAGCCAAGTACTTATAAAACCCCGACTGCCAGGCGAGCTTGTTGTTGGTGTAACAGACCCGGAGTCAGGTCTTACAGAGTGGTTGGGTTCTCACGGCCAGCCCGTGACTCCATTGACGTCGGAGCAGGCGATTTCAGCGGTGTCGAGTAAAACGGACATTACGGTGGACGTTACCGAGTGGGTGACAACCGCCGCCGCCGCGGCCGAATACAGAGGCCGACAACTTCCTTTGTGGCGCGCCTACAACGTGGAAAACCCGTCTCTTCGGGTCTACGTCGATCCTCGCTCGGGCGATATTGTCGCCATTAGAAATTTGGCATGGCGAGCATGGGATTTCTTGTGGATGCTCCACATCATGGATTATGATGACCGCGACGACATTGGCACCTGGCTGCTCAAGCTATTTTCCGTGATGGCGCTACTCACAGCTATCGCCGGCATTGCCCTGTACGTAATGATTCCCTGGAGACGTGCCTCTAAGGATTAGTTAGGTGGGTGCTCGTGAACCGGGGTTGCATGGCCACAGCGATGTATCGTCATCTCAATAGCCAGGTCGACTGAAAAACTACAGATAGATCAGTGGCCAGAGGTAGGCAAAGAAAACGCCTGTTGCATATACCCCAACCGATACTCCCAGAAGGCGTCGGCTTAGAGCGCGCAGTCGCATGCATGCCGCCGCTTGCTCTGGATCGACAGGGCAAGGTGCGTTTCTGGCCTGCCATTGCATGAAGGCCGACAAGCCCAACAAAAGACCAGACGCGATGAAGAGTGGTCCCTTATTGGCGGATAGCCACATGATGCCGGGAAATGTTGCGGTCAGACCCGCCATCACTGCGCCCGCGCCCAAGGTAATCAGCAGGGCAGGTAAGGCACAGCACAGCAGGGTTGATGTGCTAGCAAACAGTGACAGCGTAGGCCCGATCAGCGTACGGCGATCAATGGGGTTCATCCGCCCATTGCCTCACTATCTCGTCGGATGGCTGCGATGCGGTAACCGGCCTGCTTGGCAAGCTTCTCAATTTGCTTGTCAGAGAGATCCGAGCCCTCGTTAATTACCAGACTGAGCGTTTTCTTATCGAGATCGACGTAGATAGCGGCAACTTCATCGCGTTTGCTAAAAATCTTGTTCATGGCCGTTGCGCAGAAGTCGCAGACAACACCCAGCACATCGACTACGACAGGTGCGCCACCAATGGCGAGTGCTGCAGAGATCTCATCGGTGTGGGTGATGGTGGCTGCCTTCATACCCATATCCCCATGATCATGCGCCATTGCGTTGTGGTCATGAGACTCATGCTCAT
>CACMGJ010000049.1 GCA_902613175.1 Halieaceae bacterium
TGGCAGATAACTTCGATGAATCTGCAGCTGAAATCGTTGCCTATCATGCGGCGTCACAAACAGCGTATTTGGTGAACTCAAATTTAGGGCAGGTTGATGTGGTCGGAATGGCAGATCCCACCGCACCAGTAGTAACGTCCAGCGTCGATGTCGCTGCAGACGTGGCGGCGAATGTCACCGATGGAGCAGAATTAGGCGGAGTCAACAGCGTTGACGTGTACGGCGATCATATGGCCGTGGCGATTGAGGCGGATCCCAAACAAGATGATGGTTACGTAGCCTTTTACTCTGTCGCTGGCGGTAGCCCTAGTTTTGTATCTGCTGTCAAAGCGGGTGCTCTGCCTGACAAAGTCGGATTCAGCCCTAACGGCAATTACGCGGTCGTGGCGAATGAAGGCGAACCCAGCGATGACTATTCTAATGACCCCGAGGGTAGCATCACTGTCATCGACGTTTCCGGTGGCTTTCAGTCGCCGACGGTAGCCACTGCCGACTTTACGGCGTTCAATGACGGCGGCGCCAAAACATTGACGGGGCCCGTCCGCATCTCGCCCAAGGCAACGGCTGCTCAACCTGAGGCGCCGGCTCCATCAACACCCTGGATTAATGAAATTCATTACGACAACGAGGGGGCAGACTCGGGCGAGTTTGTAGAGTTTGCTGCGCCCGCTGGTTTTGATACTACCGGTTATAGATTTCAGCTGATAAACGGCAATAATGGCGCCCCGTATGCGGGCAATACCTTTGCTGCCCTAACGAAGACGACGTCGGGCGGATTAGACCTATACGTTGTAAATCGGCCCAGCAACGGTATTCAAAATGGTGCGCCAGACGGGGTCGCACTGTTGGGCCCTGGACCAGATGTCGGCTCTCAGACCGATGACACCTGCGATATGCTGCTTAGCTATGAGGGAGAAATCAGCAACGCCACCGGCATTTGTGCCGGCGTCACCTCAACAGAGATGGATGTTGTGCAGGGTTCATCAACACCGGTGGGGCAATCTGTTCAGCTGACCGGCACGGGCGACGGTTTCGGTGACTTTAGTTGGGTAGCCGCGGCTAATACAAATGGCACTATCAATACGGGACAAACTTATGAAGTGCCAGCTGTCGCAAGCTTCACTGCTATATCCGTGGCACAGGACCTGGAGCCCGAATTTGTCGCCTTCTCAGCCGACAGCGGGACTGCCTATGCGACCTTACAGGAGAACAATGCAGTTGCTGTTATTGATTTGGCCACAGCGGAAGTGACCGAAGTGTTTGGCTTAGGCTTCAAGGACTATAGTCTTCCGGGTAACGAAATTGATGCAAGCGACAGAGATGACCGAATCAATATTAGGAATTGGTCGGTATTCGGTACCTATCAGCCCGATGGGTTTGATACCTATGAAGTCAATGGTACGACTTACCTTGTTACAGCTAATGAGGGAGATGGCAGAGAGTACGAGTCAGACTCCGGTGACTATGTGGATGAGATTAGGATAAGAGATCTCGTGGAAACACAGTTCACTGACGAACTCAGAGAAAAGCTGGGCACTGGATTCCAAGATAGCGAGAACTTAGGTCGACTTCTCGTAATGACGGATCTAGGACTAGTTGATCAGGCTGCCTGTTCATCGCTTCCTGTCACGGGCCAACCCATTGACAGTAACGATAATGCTGTCGATGGCTGTGTATATGAAGATCTCTATTCGTATGGCGCTCGGTCGTTCACGATTTGGGATATGGACACCAAGAGACCTGTATTTGACAGTGGAAGCGACTTTGAAGTCACCACTGCTCAGCAGTTGGGGTCTTCTTTCAACGCCAGTAATGATGAGAACGATGGAGATTCTCGCTCCGATGCTAAGGGTCCTGAGCCTGAGGCTGTTGAGATAGCAGTCATTAACGACAACACGTTTGCCTTCATTGCGCTAGAGAGAGTCGGCGGTGTGATGGTGTACAACATTACTAACCCTCAAAGCGCCGAGTTCGTTCAGTATATAAATCCGCGCGATTTCAGTGCAGACAATGACGCTGTTGAAGCCAATTTGGCGGGTCCACTAGGTCCGGAGGATATCAAGTTCATCACTCAAGACGGCGAAATGTATCTCCTAGTATCTAATGAGGTATCAGGAACACTGAGCATATACAGTGTTACCGTTCTGTAAATTGATTCGTTAGACACAAGCCCGCCATGCGCGGGCTTTTTTTTGCTCGTCGTTCCGCTTTTTTGAGATTTCGACTCTTGCGTACGTTCGTCAAAGTAGTGGATGTAGTCGCATTAATTTTATTCAAAAAAGAAACACCAGGCAGATGTTTCGAGGGGCGACCCAAATGAAAACATCCTTTAACGACCTAATTTTATTGTGGGGCATTCTGAACCTCGGCAAAGCTACAGCTGCGATCAAGTCCGCCACCCACGTAATGATTTTTTTAAAAAAGGCGTTTTTACACGCCCGCGCTTGCAACCATCACATTAGTCTCCGCATACTTGCGCCACTTCCGCTGAGGAGATGAGAAATGAAGCCCACAGAACGCGGTTTCGCCCACATGCACCTTGCAACTCGGTACTCGTATCGAGGTATTCGATCTGCATGGCGCAACGAAGAGTCATTCCGCCAAGAGGTCCTGGTCGTTATGGTCGGTCTACCGCTCGCAGTTTGGTTGGCGCGAGATACGGTGGATTTTCTCTTGCTGGCTCTACCCCTTCTGCTACTGATGTGTGCGGAGCTGGCTAACAGTGCCATTGAAGCGACGGTTGATCGCGTGAGTGAGGATTACCATGAGCTATCGGGACGCGCAAAAGACATGGGCTCCGCTGCCGTCTTCATGGCAATTACTATAGTGATCCTAAGTTGGACTACCGTGTGTTTGTCGATCTTTTACTTCAATTAATGCGGGCGTAGCCGGCAAACCTAACCGCAACTACCTGACTTCCCAGCAACACGCCCTTATTGTCGGGCATGAAACCAAAACACTTGATGAATCCATGGCTGATGAGACCGCAGCCGTCCTCGCCAATCGTGACACCGCGGATGCCAAATAAGGGATGAGCGCGTTTATGGAAAAACGCAAACCCGTCTCAATCAATGATTGGCTATGACGTGCTTGATCGGAAGCACTTCTTACTCAAGCGATATTCTGGCACGGCATACAGCCGCTCAACGGTTGAAACGATAAGCCTCTGTAAAATTGAGTGCCTCAGAAAAGCTGGATCGTCTCGACATTGGTTGAGTCGGCTGCTTGAAAAACGGGACCTAAGCAGCGTTTGGCCCGCCGCCACAGTCCCGTGGCACCCGAAGGTCAATCGCCAGAGATAATCGCGATTGAAGGCAATCTGACTGGCCCTATTTTCTATCTAACGAGGGCGGATCGCCCGGCCCCGGTAGGTTCCTTAAGCTCGTTTAAGCATCAATGTTGGAACGGATTAGGTAGCCATCCCACGCCTGGGCATCTTGACAGCTTGCCACTTCGCCGAGGGAAACCATCATTGCCTGTCCTTCCTCTGAAGAGGCGAATGCAGTCGATGACGCTTCCGCTTCTTGAGCTGTTTGCCAATAATTGATCCAGTTAAAGTCAAACGGGCCTGACACTCTCTCCTCAAAATCAGGTACACCGACCATGAACCAGTAGCTGGACTCCGGGTTAAGCTCAGCACCGGCCGCCAACATCGGTAGATACTCCTCCATTACAACGGCGCGCAAATCTGCAGAACCCTTTCCATCGTTGTACGAGCAAAAAGTGTTAGTCAGAAAATACGGGGCAGGCTCGCCAGTAAAACTCGCGGGCATGGGTTGAGGGATGTATGCGTTGAACCCAAATCGGTTCACGCCCACCTCATTACCACATGCAAGAACCGACGCGTATGTAGCTTCATGTGCTTGGCCTGCTTCCGAGGCCGCGTAGGCCTCCCAACCGGCAGCACTATCGCTCTTGGAGTTCCAGCGAAGTACCCATAGACCATCATAGGCTTCAATATCCGTATCTCTGGGTATGTAACCAAAAGCAGCTAAGGCAGGCGCATCCAAACCATCAATTACTGAGTTCCAGTTTGCTGTAAGCTCCGCAAACTTCTCCTGCGAAAAGTCATCGCCCTGGTTGCACCAGAGGTATTCATAATAGGCATCCGGGTCACTCACGGATTCTGTCTCCGTCACTTCAGGGGCCCCTGCGACGACAGGGGTTGCGTCCATGCCCTCTTCTTGTACGTCATCTTTCTGACTACAGGCCGTGCCCATCAACAATATCGCTACGCAAAAAGTGATATTTCTCATCTACATCTCCTTAGTAAATATAAATTTGCTCGAGAACTGAGGCTCAGTAAGGCAGGGGAACATGAACCTAGTATGACGCAGGCCACTAACTACCTTTTATCTAGAAAATATGCGGTTAAAGCCAGTGTCATTTCTACTGAAACACGCTTAGGCGCTTCGGCTTCATTACTAACCGGACAAACTTGATGGCACAAAACAAGGGGCGCAAAGCACCCCCATTTTTTAAGTCCACTTATTCTGCCGTATAAAACTGTTCACAAATTTCAAACTGATCATTGACTACTTCATCGATCATTGCCGAAGCTTCGTTGTAAGTAGCACCCCAAGATGCCCCAGCAAAATAGTCATCTATGATAGCCCCATGGGTTTCGACTGATGAAGTAATAGACTTTAAATAATAAGTCCCCGCTTCAGTCGTGCCGCCTCCCATGGCAACAAACAAGCCGTTCATAAAGGTCTCGTGTCCTGCCGCAATGATTTCAGCCTCCATCTTTGTGATGGCGGCAATGAATGCCGGTAGGTTCTCTGGTTTTAACTTTATTCTCATGGCTCTCTCGTAGCCCGGATCTAGACGCGGGAATGGCTTGAGTGGAGCCCATGTCGCGGTGTACTTGAATTCTCTCTGACTAGCCATATCAGCAGCCGCCTTACTGGCGTCGTATTTAGATCCTCCAACAAGCGCGTCAGTCACGCTGGCAAAGGCGTTCCAAATCATCAATTGACCGACGTCATCACGTCCAGAAATCGTCTCGCAATAACCCGCCGCATCGCTTCCAATAGCCTCAAATAAAGCGGTGCTAGATTTCACAGAATCAATATAACTATCTACGTCTTTAGCCGAGACAAACAAGGTTGTGAAGGCACCATTTCCCATAGACTCTGCGCCGTGGTCGTCTGCCAATGCGGGGGCCACAG
>CACMGJ010000050.1 GCA_902613175.1 Halieaceae bacterium
CCGTATTCCTCAGCACAATCACTCCGGGACAGAGATGACTTTGGTTTTGCAGGGTGGTTTTAGCGACGAAAGCGGCTCGTACCATGCCGGCGATTTCATCACTCGTGAAGTGGGTGACATTCACGCGCCGACGGCACTCCCCGGTGGCGACTGCATTTGTCTGGCGGTTCTCGAATCACCGCTACGATTCACTCACTGGCACCATCGCTGGTTGAGTCCGCTGTTGCAGCTACGAGCGGGCTAGTCTTTTCCAAGCCGATCGTCTCTGCATCGATCGGGTGCGAAGGCAGCTTAAACCTATTCGATAAGGCTCAGAAATTTACTTGGGCTATTCGCGATATTGCGGATTTTTGTATCGATAAAGCGGACTCGATGAGATCCTCTTACATCCAATAGACGTACAACCCCCAAACTTAAAAAAGCGAGCATCTTCCATGCGTATTGTTATTCCTCGCGAGTCGGTTGCAGGCGAGCGACGCACCTCCGCGACTCCTGAAACTGTAAAGAAAATGATCCGTCTCGGCGCCGAAGTGGCTATCGAGTCTGGCGCTGGTGCAGCGGTGGGCTTTGATGACAGCATCTATGCGGAGCTTGGCGCAGAGATCGTTGCGGATCGTGCCGCCTTGCTTGGCTCTGCCGATATGGTTCTGAGGCTTCGTAAACCGGAGCCTGACGAAATCGGCATGATGAAGTCTGGTTGTATCCATGTGTCTTATTTAGATCCGTTCAATGAGCGCGATTTAATTAAAACACTGGCGTACAAGGGCATTACTGCCATCAGTATGGAAATGATTCCGCGTTCCACACGAAGTCAGAAGATGGACGCGTTGAGTTCTCAGGCGAACCTGGCCGGCTATGTTGCCGTCATGTTGGCAGCAGCGCAGCTTCCCCGCATTTTCCCAATGCTTATGACGCCGGCAGGCACGCTTAAGCCAGCTAAGGTATTCATCATCGGTGCTGGCGTTGCAGGTCTTCAGGCAATTGCTACTGCAAAACGCCTCGGTGCTCGAGTCACTGCATTTGATACGCGCCCCGTTGTTGCGGAACAGGTTCAGTCGTTGGGCGGAAAGTTTTTGGAAATCGATCTTGGAGATACCGGTCAGACGTCGGACGGCTACGCGAAAGAATTGACTCCTGAGCAGGTGGAGATTCAGCGCCAGGCTCAGAAAGATGTGATCGCTGACTCTGATGTCGTGATTACAACGGCGCAAGTGTTTGGCCGCAAGCCGCCTGTTCTCGTCACCAAGGACATGGTTGGGGGTATGGCGCCAGGTTCCGTGATCGTCGATATGGCCGCAGAGACTGGCGGTAATGTTGAGGGATCAGTTCCTGATGAGACCGTCGTCGTTGATGGCGTGACAATCGTCGGTACCGCGAATCTTGCGGACGAGGTCGCCAAGGACGCATCTCAGATGTATGCCTGCAACCTGTTTAACTTGGTTGAGGACACTTGGGATACGGAAGCGAAGACATTTGTTCTTGATATGGAGAACGATATTTTACCGGGCTGTGTCATCACGCACGGTGGAGCGGTGGTTCACCCCACTATTAAAAACCTAATGGAAGGGGAAGGCTAAGATGGATGTCTCATATCTTTTATTCATTTTGATGCTCTCAGTTTTTCTGGGCTTTGAGCTGATCAATAAGGTGCCTGCGACACTGCACACCCCATTGATGTCAGGTGCGAACGCAATCTCAGGGATTACTGTCGTGGGTGCGATTGCACTGGCAGGAAGTGGCAACGCCGACATAGCTCAGTGGTTGGGTGCTGGTGCGGTAGCACTTGCAAGTGTCAACGTTGTCGGCGGTTACATGGTGACCGACCGTATGCTCGGCTTCTTCAAGAAGAAGGAGGGCTAAGACATGGGTCTCGAACTGATTATTCAACTGGGTTACGTCGTTGCTGCAGGCCTCTTCATTTTTGGCCTCAAAATGCTTGGGTCTCCCGATACAGCGCGTAAAGGTAATGGCATATCCGCGATTGGTATGCTGGTGGCGATTGTTGCAGCACTGCTCGATCAGGGCATTGTCCAATACGAATATATTCTAGGCGGCATGGTGGTGGGTGGCGCGGTTGGCGCCGTCGCAGCGCGCACGGTTGCCATGACCTCGATGCCTGAGATGGTGGCGTTGTTCAACGGTGTTGGTGGTGCGGCATCTGGCCTTGTAGGTGTCGCTGCGCTCTCGATCGCAGACGGCAGCTTTACCTACATCACCATTATTCTCTCCATCCTGATTGGTGGTGTGACCTTCACTGGCTCACTGGTTGCGTACGGCAAGCTGTCTGAGACCATCGGTAGTGGCGCCGTGACCTTCGGCGGACAGAAATTCGTTAACGGTTTGATTGTTATTGGAATCTTGACGAGTGCCGTGATGTTCGTCATGGACCCAACTAACACCAATATGCTCTACACAGTGGTTGGCTTGTCGCTCCTCTTCGGCATCATGGTGGTGATCCCAATTGGCGGTGCGGACATGCCAGTTGTAATCTCGTTACTGAACTCATACTCAGGTCTAGCGGCCTGTGCAGCCGGTTTTGCCGTCGACAATAACGTGTTGATTGTTGCCGGTTCGCTAGTCGGTGCGTCAGGAATCATCTTGACCCAGATCATGTGTAAGGCAATGAATCGCTCATTGAGTAACGTCTTGTTCTCAGGCTTTGCCAGCGTCTCAACGACGGTTACAGAGGTTGAGGGCGAGATTAAGCCTATCTCTGTAGAGGATGCGTACTACGTGCTCGAGGCAGCGACTAACGTCGCTATTATTCCTGGATACGGGATGGCGGTCGCTCAGGCGCAACACGTTGTGAAGGAGCTCATGGAGCTGCTCGAAGCCAACGGTTGTGAGGTGAATTACGGTATTCACCCGGTGGCAGGTCGAATGCCGGGCCACATGAACGTGCTGCTGGCTGAGGCAGACGTACCGTACGACCAATTGCTGGAAATGGACGACATCAACCCGCGCATGGAGAGTGTTGATGTCGCGATTGTCATTGGTGCCAATGACGTCGTGAACCCAGCCGCTCGCGAAGTCGAGTCGTCCCCTATCTACGGAATGCCGGTAATCAATGTTGCTGATGCACGAACCGTTTTTGTATTGAAGCGATCTATGGCCTCTGGCTTTGCGGGAATCGAAAACCCGCTTTTCTACAAAGACAACACACGTATGCTCTTTGGCGATGCGAAAGAGTCTATTGGTGGCTTGGTAAGAGAGTTCTCTTAATCGCCCGGTCAGTAGTGACCTTTTGGGAAGGCGCCGGAACAAGGCGCCTTTTTTTTGCCCGTTATTCAGGCAATAACTGGGCGATACGTTTTTGTTTGCAATGAGCGCTTTCGCCGGAGTAGCGTTTGTGCTTAGGCTCGAAAGATAAATAAAAAAAAAGGAAGCCACGCTATGACGATTAAACGCATTCTGGGAATGATTGCCGTATTGCTGCTCGTTGTCATTGCTTATATCTTTTTTGATATCTCCCGCAGGCTCGAAAAGGTACAGAGCGAGGATCCGCTTTTATGGGCCTCGGATATTGAAACGTTTGCGGAGCGAGGTGTCGGCGAGCCCGGATCCCTCTTGTTTGTAGGAAGTTCCAGCATTCGATTCTGGGGTGAGCTTGCCGAGGACATGACGCCTGTACCCGTCATAAACCGCGGATTCGGAGGCTCTAAAATAGGTGATGCTGTGCACTACGCCGACACCTTATTTCGGGCAGATAACCCGCGCGCTATTGTGATCTTCGTCGGCACCAATGACATGACGCCCCAGCAGACAAAGTCAGTCGATACGATGACCACTAGATTTGCAGCCATGGTGTCGGCTTTGAGGAAACAGCATCCGGATGTGCCTGTTTACTATATTGCGATCACGCCATCGCCACTGCGCTGGACTATTTGGGATGAAGCTGTTGCGGTCAACGAGGCGATTCAGACGCTCATTTCGCAGACGCCAAATACGCACTTCATTGATACGGGTGAAGCCTTAATGAGCGACGGTGAGCCCAACCCCGATAACTACGTTTTTGATAGGCTACATCTCAATGCCAAAGGCTATGATATTTGGGCTGAGATTATCCGGTCGCGGCTGTTTAGCGATCTGGATTTGCCCTAGGCGGCAGGGGGTGCGATCTGCGCTTTTTCCGCTGGCGTCTCTTTGAATTGCATACTGGCAAGACGCTGGTAAAGATTGCAGCGCGTCAAGAGCTCAGAATGCGTGCCGACGTCGACAACGGAGCCTGAGTCAATCACCGCGATAGCGTCCGCGTTAATGATGGTAGACAGTCGGTGCGCAATGATAATGGTGGTTCTGCCTTTAGTGAGCTCGCCAAGAGCCAGTTGCACGTAGTACTCACTCTCTGTGTCGAGCGCACTGGTGGCTTCATCCAGCAAGAGAATTTCAGGGTTCTTCAAAATGGCGCGAGCAAGCGCGATCCGCTGACGTTGTCCGCCAGACAATTGGACGCCTTGTGCACCTATCTCGCTTTGATAACCTTGTGGCAATCGCTCGATGAACTCTTGAGCATAGGCCGCCTTTGCTGCGGCTTCGATGTCGGCCTGGCTGGCGTCAGGATTCCCGTAAGCAATGTTGTAGGCGATGTCACCCGAGAAAAGGATAGGCGCCTGAGGTACCAATGCTGCCTTGCTTCGCCAGCCCTGTAATGGAAAGTCGGCAAGCGCGATGTCACCGTAGGTCAGTGCGCCCTCGCTGGGGTCGTGAAAGCGTTGTAATAATTCAAAGAGCGTTGATTTTCCCGCGCCTGAAGGGCCAACGAGTGCCAAGGTTTTTCCCGGGAAAATCGTCAAATTAAAGTCTGAGAGAGCAGGATTTTTTGGTCTTGCGGGATAGGTAAAGCCGAGTCCCTTGGCAACCAAAGCTTGACCATGCGGGATAGGAAATGAGCCATGATCGGCAATGTCGCTCTCCTGATGGAGAAGTTCGACAAGTCGCTCGGCAGCACCGGCAGCGCGCTGCAAGTCACCCCATACCTCCGATAATGTGGCAAAGGCGGTACCAAGCATGACAGCGTAGAAAACGAAGGCACCTAAGTCGCCGCCACTCATTC
>CACMGJ010000051.1 GCA_902613175.1 Halieaceae bacterium
TCCAAACCTTTTTGGTAAAAAACTAATAATTAATCCTGATGGATGTGAATGGCTGCGGACCAAGCGAAAGCGTTGCCAAAAATGACAGAGCGCCGCACAAGAACACTATTGCGCGCTTCAGTGATAAACCATGCCGCAAAGCGTCACCAACGAACAGAGCAATGACTGGCATTTGAGCCAAAGCCATTACACTTGGTTCAGCGAAGAAAAGTTGTAGTCGCGGCACTGAGTATGCATCTTGTGCCCAAAGACCTAAGGGGTCTCCCATCAGCAATAAAAAAACAGCTGCAGCTAGTATACTAAAGTTTATTGCGGCAATAATTGGGATTCTTGCTTCTATTCGAGAGAAATTTTTTACGAGAAAACAATAAAACGTACAGGAAAAACACAGTGCCAGAAGAAACTTTCCACTGCTAGTAATATAGCTTGTAAAATTTATAGACTTAGTCAGTAACTGTAATGATAGTATTAATATTGAAAAGATGATAGCCGCAGTTACAAAAAAGATTCCAAGAAATAAAGCGCGCCTGGATAATACCACTAGTATCGGAGCCATAATATGCCCCCATGTGAGATTGTAGGGCAGACCAAAAGCCGGGCCCAATAGCATTTGCACGAATATTGTGAGGGGGATCAAGTTACGCAAAATTTTTGGTGAATTTTCTCGCGAGAATTAGAAAGCAGCCAAGAACAAGATTACATATTGATCTAACTTTCGAAATAGACTTTGCGCGGAATTGAACTTTTGAAGCTTCAAACAAAGATTGGACTTTATTACTCGAGCTCACACCCTCGTCACCCATCAGCACGATAACTTTTGGCACATAACACGCGGATACATTCTTACCAAGCCTCACAGTAAACTCGTAATCACCTGCTATTTTATACTCTTCACTGAACAAGCCGTGCTTAAGCCACAAGTCTCTTCGGAAAAGAGCTCCAGGATGCGCAATGCAGTGCATATTTTTGATCCGTCGCCAAGACCACGGTTCTCCGTATGTTCGACCCGCGCCTGTCTTCGCGTTGTAGAATTGGACTTGGCCAGATACCAAATCTACTCGTTGACCGCACAATTCAGCGATACTCAACATTTCAGCCAGAACATCAGGATTACTCAGCCTGTCGTCCGCCCCAAGAAACATGATCCAGTCGCCACAACATCGCCGAACCGCCTTATTCCAAGCATTGTAGATACCACTATCAGCTTCGGAATTAAATTTGATTCGTCTATCAGCTAGCCCAGCAACCTTGGCAGCCACTCCATCTTCGGATCTGTTGTCTTGTATTATCAGCTCCCAGTTTTCAAATGATTGTTGCTGTAGGGAGTCAATAGCATCACCCACTTCGCTAGCACAGTTGTAAGTTGCCATAACGATCGATAAACGGACACCGTCGTCTACGGACATCATATTAAACGAACCCAGTCTGAAGGACTAAACTCATAACTTAACTCCGTTGGTCTAGTACCTATTTTTCTCGCTGGAGACCCGCCTACAATCGTGTACGGTGGAACATCCCGAGTAACCACAGCACCCGCTGCGACTACAGCGCCTTCGCCAATTGTGACACCGGGCAAGATTATAGCTCTGGAGCACAACCAAGCTCGATCATTTACAACCACCGGGGCACCAATGGTGCTGAATTGGGAACAGGTTATATCGTGATGAAGGGTCCAAATCATAACTTCGTTACTGATATTGACGTTTGCGCCAATAGTTAGTCCTGTGCGACCGTCCAATCGACAGTCATTACCGATAAGGGTGTTTCGACCAACTACAATCCCCTTGACCCCACGCAATTGTGTTCCCAAGTAAATACGAACTTGCGGCCCAATCCTAACGCCACACACACGCTTAAGAAAAAGAACGCGGAGGGTATTACTGGGAACAGAGCTTATCCAACGCAGCGCCAGATATGCTAATCCCGTAAGAAAATAACGCATTAGCTAATCTCCATTCAGCTCGTAACCTTTTTTAATCAACCAAGACAAATATCGCTGTTCGATCAGTGAAATCTCGGATGCTTGCAATCCCACTTTCCAACTATCGATAACTCCTGCAAACCTAGAGATATGATTAAAGTGCAATAACGTGGTTTGATCAGAAGCCTTAAATATGTAACGAAAAGGCCACTTCAATTTAATTCTATGAAGAAATTTCCTCATCCCACCTACATGGCCTTGCGCCGTGCGAGTGCTTTCCACGGAGTGCTTATCAGCAATTTCAGTAACAGCACAAGAAGACACATCAATTCCAAGAAAATCAATAATTCCCTGCAGCATATCAACTTCCCGCCGGTAAAAAACCTCGTACTGCTGAAGTAGAATATACTCAAAATTTATTAACGATAACTCGGTCATCAGGGCCTCATCAACCATAAGGAAAGCCGCATCCAAACTGTAATCAAGCTTTTCTTTGATGGATAGCACTACCGCCCGCAAATCACGAAACGTATATAAAATTCGCACCCCATCGTAATAAAAATCGCTAAGGTCTAGAGGTACATAATCATGCATTTTCAGAATGAAATACTTTTCAGAACTTGCTCTTTTGGAAAGAAATTCAGCGTGCTCCTCAAATGTCTCCGCCGTGTAAAACCCTAAGGCCTCACCTCCACATAGCTGTATAGCCTCTCTCGCCAGGTTGTATTGT
Source organism: Halieaceae bacterium (assembly GCA_902613175.1). Taxonomy (GTDB): domain Bacteria; phylum Pseudomonadota; class Gammaproteobacteria; order Pseudomonadales; family Halieaceae; genus Luminiphilus. Next base: position 2,652 of record CACMGJ010000051.1, read on the forward strand.
AGAGTTGAACCTGATCGATACATACCATTACAAATTACGAGCACTATAATTCCTCTGCAATACGGGAAGGGGGTTTCTGGCGAAAAATGAGTGCGCGACTATACCAGTCAGACGGAAAAGCTGTATTGAGCATATTAGTTTTGCCAAAATTGAGGCGAAAGAAAAAACAAGCGTAACAAGCAAAATAGAGTTTATTTTTAATAGCGGTATGACAGTCAAAAAAAATGCAATTTGAACCACATATGCAATCAGTACGTTCTTCTCAAGACCCGCCATAATCAGGGTGATACCGCTTCCACCCAGAGCAACAACAACCAATCTGGCGATCGACATCACAAGCAGAACGGGCAGAGCATCAATAAGACTACTTCCAAACAAAACTCCAATTATAACCTCACCGAAAAAATAGAATGCTATGGTCATCATTACTGAGACTAAAGATGCAATACATGCTGAAGATCTGAGAACTTCAATAAGTGCTTCATTGTTCCGCTCACCGTAGTAAGCGGATATTTTGGGCATGAGTGCCTGATTGGCTACAGCTAAAGGCATTAAGACAAGAGAGCTTAGCCTAGTGGCAACGCCGTAGACTGCTGCGGCATCGACACCAAGAATTAAAGACACAATTATAAGATCCAGATTTAAGACAGCCGCGTCTGCTATCGTAAGCACAGCAAGGGCCCAAAGTTTTTTGATTTTTTTCAAATAACTGAAATCATTATCCGCGGCGATAAAACAATTACGAAAGCTCAGACGCAGCTTCGCTTTACACTTCAATAAGAGAATAGCGCCACATAAAATATTTGCAGTAATATGCGCTGCGACTAAGGCCAAGGCACTGAAATCCCCTCCTCTCAAGGCGACTATAGCTAGGATCATTAAGATAAGAATATAATGCAACGGCCCCAGCACAAAGTTCGATAAGCGCAACAAAAAAAGCCCTCTTGCTACTTCGGCGAAAAATCGCATAAATACAGAGCAAGCCAGCCAGATGGCAGTCATTAAGGGCAAATACATTTCGCCAGGTTTATAGCTCACAAAAGATTGATCTATGAAATACTGAAAAACCGCGGCTAGGGTCAAAACACAAAAAAGAACATAAACAAGAAGTTTGACGCTTCGATAGGTTTCTTGCTGTTTTTTTGATTCGCTCATCTCACCGCTTGATAACACGCGTACAATGTATCTTTCTGTTCCAAATAAGCAGCATGTCCCGACGACAGTTACTATTGAGACCAGAAAAAAGTACACCCCCAACTCTGACGTTGTAAGGAATCTACTTGCGACCGTCGTTATGACTAGTCCACCTACTAAAATTATAGTGCGCGACCACGCTGTATTAAGTATCGCACCAAAAATGCTTAACTCACTTCGACTACCAATCTTTAGCATCGGTAAATCTAAATTCAAAACGCGGTGTCAAATTTACAGTTCCAAGAAACTCCTCGTGAACGTAGATGACGTCATATTCTAAATGAGCAACTTGCCGATAACCTTTTTGATCAAGTAATAAATCTAAAGCGGCAGAGGGTCTCTCCACAGCAATACACCTGAATTTATATCTCTCAAAAGGAAAGTTTTTCAAAGCAAGCCACTCCGCACCTTCGATATCGAGTGACATAAAATCAATTAGTTTTGGTGCCCCTGCGAGATCTAATTCAATAGCGAGAGTCGTCGTTGATAATTGAATCAGCTCAGCACTTCTTAATTCCTGAGCTCGATGCAGGTCGTTATTATCTGTTTCATTGGAAACAATTCCTCCCAACATTCCATTGTCGATTCTGAAACTGATCAACTTATCCTCTTCGTCAGCAACACACTTCGTTATCAATTTACTGGTCCGAGACGTTTTTATAGTTTCGTGGTAGTGGGGATTGGGTTCGAAAAGTAACCCAGTCCAGCCAAGCATCTTTTCAAGAAAGTAGGTGTTATTTATCTCTCTACCATCGGCGCACGCTAAGTCGACAAAAAATCCGTTTCGAAATAATCCAGTACTTTCATAGTCAAGCACATTGTTTACCAAGAATGCGACTTGGCCTTTCTGGTCACCATACGTAGCCCGAAGCTCCAGTCTTCTCTGGTTATCAATTTTATTTGATATTCTTGTACTTCGAGGCACCAAAATGTCTAGGACTGATTTCAATACCTTAATGATCTTACTCTTCATAAAAATTATTTGGGTGCCTATTTAATTGCTTCGGTTGTAAACGTCCGAGATGCGCACAATGTCGTCTTCCCCAAGGTAAGAGCCCGACTGGATTTCTATTATTTCAAGCGGCACCTTTCCTGGATTTTCG
>CACMGJ010000052.1 GCA_902613175.1 Halieaceae bacterium
GCATCTCAGGCGACGCCACCCCGCAGGAACTTGAAATTGTATCAGACCGACGTCCAAAGTGGTGTCAAATCATCGGAGATTGTGAACACTAGGAGCGTCCAAGGCGGGTGTGCAAAAGCAAGGCAGTGAGCTAGTTCGCGTTCAAGGTTAACTTTTGAGCGATGATAGTCACTTTTTCGTCACCTTTTCGGCCTCGACCTCGGCTACACTAGGGCCACAATAAATTCGGCAAACCGCATGAACAATCTGGCCCCGTTGTTAACTCGACTCGATGTAGACGCGCGATTTCGCGGGCTCTATCACTGGGTAGCGGATGAGCAGCGGCTACTCATACTTCAGAGAGGGTTGATCGCGGTCCTGGTGGTTTGGGCGGTGAACAGTATGGCGAATACCGTATGGGCGCTCATACCAAGCTCGCCGGTAGAAGTCTCAAAGTCGGTGGTCATCAATCCGCCACCACCCACTGCAGACGCGTCTGGTGGTGTTGAGACGATCGATGTGTCCTCGATTCTGGGAATGAGTGTCTTCGGTGCGGTTGAACCCTCTGAGGTCCAGGAGCTCGCAGTCGTGGGCACCGTAGCCAACCCACGTGATGGAATAGAAAACGGTGCTAGAGAAACGAATCTCGCGCTCACCTTGACCGGTATTGTCGCCTCGACGGCAGATGGGTTGGGTAGTGCCATGATTGAAGCGCGAAAGAAGCAGGAGCTCTATTCGGTTGGTGATGACCTGCCGGCCAACGGCAAGGTTACTCTGGCCAAAATACTGCCCAAGCAAGTAGTGATTGATAATAACGGCACTTACGAGCTGATTACGTTATTTGACGATAACGGCATCGTCGGTATCGTCCAGTCGGCCGCGCCAGCCCCTGCGTCTGACTCATCTGAGGGTGCGCCATCTCCAGTGATAGCGACATCAGCGACTCAAGCACAAAGACAGCGCCTTGCCGCGAATTACCGCGAGCAGCTTTACAGCGACCCTCAATCCTTGGCCGGTCTTGTATCGATAAGCGCCGTTCAGTCGGATGGCGGACTTAAGGGGTATCGGGTGGCGCCCGGAAGGGACACGGCACAATTTACAGCGCTTGGATTCAAAGCCGGTGATATTGTCACAGCGGTAAACGGTTATGCGCTCAGCGACCCCACAAACACGGTACGCTTGTATCAATTGATGCGAGATGCCACTGACGCCATCTTTGAGGTCGAACGGGACGGATCACCTGTGTCGATTAGCGTCAGCCTGAGCAGTTTTCAGTAGGAGTAACAAATAACATGCACGCGATGCTCTACAATGCAAAAGGCTTTTTCATCACACTCGTGGTGAGCGTGCTGTTGTTTGCCAAACCGGTGTTGGGCCAAGAGTTCACGGTTAACCTAAAAGACACCGATATTCAGGAATTCATTGAGTTCGTGGCCGATGTGACCGGCACTACTATCGTGGTAGACCCTGCCGTGAAGGGTAAAGTGAAAGTGGTATCGAGCAAGCCGGTTTCGCGCGCCGAGCTTTACGATCTCTTTCTATCCATTTTGGATGTTCACGGCTACACAGCGGTGCGGAGTGGTGAAGTCGTTCGCGTGATCCCGAACAAGAACGCGCGCTCGGCGCCTGTGGATGTCATTTCAGGCACTTCCGTCATTAATGACGAATATGTCACCCAGGTCATCCGGTTAGAGAACGTATCCGCAGCGAAGCTGATTCCCGTTTTACGGCCCTTGGTACCCCAGCAAGCTCACATGGCGGCTTATGCGCCGAGTAATGCAATCATCATTTCAGATATTCGAGCCAACATTGATCGCATTGCGACAATTATCGATCGCATGGATCAGTCGGCGGTCAAAAAAACCGAAGTTGTGAAGTTACGCTATGGCGTGGCGACTGATGTGGTGGAGATGCTCAAAACCTTGGAGAAATCCAGAGCAGGTGAGGGCGCAGACGCGAATGATGAGGCGAGCCTCGTTGCTGATAAGAGGGCTAATAGTGTCATTGTTACCGCTGACGAGGTGAGCATTGAGCGAATCAAGGGCCTTATCGATTATCTGGATATTCCGCTAGAGCAGAGCGGAAACGTTAGAGTGATGTATCTAGAGTACGCTGATGCAACAGAAGTCGCAGAGGTCCTCACGCGGGTGATGCAAAACCTTGCGCGACTCGATGACGAGAGTTCGGGCCGAACGCGCGCTGCCAATGCGGCCAAGTCAACCATCGAGGCGGACGAGGGCACAAACAGTCTCATCATCACTGCCGATACCGATGAGATGGCAGCATTGGAGGGGGTTATTGCCAGGCTCGATATCCGTCGTGCGCAAGTGTTGGTGGAAGCCATTATTGTCGAGATTGACGTTACCGAGGGCAGAGAGCTGGGGCTCCAGTGGTTGTTCGCCAATGACTCTGGGCTCTACGGCAGCAACATTAGTCCTGCGCGGCAGGGCAGCAACGCTGCCATTGCCCAAGCCATTCTGCCCGAGGATGCCGCTTCAACAGAAATTGGTGTTCGCGATCTCGCGGGTGCGTTGTCACAGGTTCCCGGCACGACCTTCGGATGGGGTGTGGTCGATCAAAACCTCACGATGACCACAATCCTTAACACGCTGGAGAAGCAGGGCAACACCAATATTTTGTCCACACCCAGCCTGTTGACGCTGGATAACGAGGAGGCCTTCATTACGGTGGGCCAGCAGGTGCCCTTTGTCACGGGTAGTTACACCAATACGGGCGCAGCCAATGGCGTGGCGAATCCATTTCAGACGATTCAGCGTGAGAATGTGGGTGTGACCCTGCAAGTCACTCCGCAGATTAACGAGGGCGACTCGGTGGTAATGGATATCATTCAGGAGGTCTCGAGTATCTCTCAACAGGCGCTGTCTGCCTCAGATGTCATTACCAACGAGCGTAAAATTGAAACCAAAGTGTTAGCAAAAGACGGTGACATCATAGTGTTGGGCGGCCTCGTGAAGGACGATATTCAAGATTCGCAGCAGGGGGTGCCTCTCCTTTCTGGTATCCCAGTCTTAGGTAGACTCTTCCGAAACGATGTGGTCTCGGTCACCAAGTCGAACCTTCTGGTATTCATTCGCTCGACCATCATCCGTGACGATGATGATCTTGCGGGAGCCACCGCAGAGAAGTATCGCTATATCCGCGATCAGCAGCGACAGCGCCGGGATCAGGGGCTGATGTTCCTCGATGACAATCTAATCCCTGTATTGCCGACGTGGGAAGATAGAGTGCGTTCACTGCCAGAGGTGCCCGAGGAGCAAATCGACCGGTGAACACTGCGGCCGACAATCTCGACGTGACCGACGCGCTTGAAACGGCCGTTTCGGAAGAAACCGCCGCCGATACACGCAGTGGTCTACTGCCGTTCGGGTTCTCGCAGGCCAAGCAAGTGGTTCTTGAACCGAGTGAAGACGGCTTAACACTGAGCTATGTCGGGCAGCTTGATACAGAGACATTGCTCGAGGTGCGACGCACCGCTGGCGCTAACTTTGCGCTTGAGCAGGTCGATGAAATCACATTCCAAACGCGCCTAAGTGGCGCCTATCAGCGCAACCAGAATCAAGCGGCGCAGATGGCGGAGGATCTATCCTCTGACGTTGACCTTGCCCGGCTCGTCGACGAAATACCTGATCTTGGTGACCTTATGGATGCCGAGGACGATGCGCCGATCATTCGATTGATTAACGCTATTTTGTCTCAGGCCGTGAAAGAGCAGGCGTCTGATATTCACATTGAAACCTTCGAAGATCGACTCTGCGTGCGTTACCGCATTGACGGTGTGCTCGCCGAAGTGCTGTCGCCCAAGCGCATGTTGGCACCGCTCTTGGTATCGCGACTCAAGGTGATGGCTAAGCTTGACATCGCCGAGAAGCGCATCCCGCAGGACGGCCGTATTTCGGTGCGTATTGCCGGGCATGCCATTGATATTCGTATGTCGACTATCCCATCAGCACACGGTGAGCGCGTGGTCCTGCGTTTGCTGGACAAGCAGGCGGGACAATTGGACTTGGTTCAGTTAAAGATGAATGCGCAGGTCGGCGATGGCTACCGCGCTGCATTAGCCAGACCGCATGGCATTATTTTGGTCACGGGCCCCACTGGCTCGGGTAAGACCACGACGCTGTATGCAGGGCTATCCAGCATCAATCAGAGCTCGCGCAATATCCTGACGATTGAAGACCCTGTGGAGTACATGCTTCACGGGGTAGGCCAGACTCAGGTTAATCCCAAGGTCGATATGACCTTTGCACGCGGTTTGCGCGCGATACTACGTCAGGACCCCGATGTGGTTATGGTCGGTGAGATCCGCGACTTGGAGACGGCCGAAATTGCCGTCCAAGCGTCGCTGACGGGACACTTGGTGCTATCGACGCTGCACACGAATACCGCGATTGGTGCCGTAACGCGTTTACAGGATATGGGGGTTGAACCCTTCCTCTTGTCATCTAGCTTGGTCGCCGTCATGGCGCAGCGGCTGGTGCGACTGTTGTGCACCGATTGCCGAGAGCTGTCTGATGCCACGCCCACCGAGAGGGAAATGTTGGGTGTCGAAGGTGACCACCAGGTTCAGATTTATCACGCCAAGGGAGGCGCCAAATGCAACATGACCGGGTATCGCG
>CACMGJ010000053.1 GCA_902613175.1 Halieaceae bacterium
TGGAAGTCTCCCTCGACGTATTTGTCGTTCGAACATTGATTTATGTAGTCTGACACCACGATTGATTGTGGTCGTAGCGATCACTACTTGAGTTTCGACTGCCTCTTCAGTTCTGAAGGTTGGAAGTTTGTCCAGAGAGAAATCACTAGCCAGCACAGGTTGATTGGCGATTACGTTTTTTTTCAATGATCGATTAATGATTTGGTCTATTGTCTTCACCAATGCCTGGTCTTCAGACATACCTCTACCATCAACGAACTTAAAATCTCCGCGTTTCACAATATCGCCAGCTGTCATATTCCGCCGATAAACCATTAATGAGCGGTAATCGCCAACACTCACTCTGATGTACTTTTGCCAACCTTGCTCAGTGCAAGTCGCACTTACAGTACTGCGATCCGAAAATGGAAGCGTGATAACAAAGTCTTGGTCGCACTTAGGTACCACCAGGCGTCGATCGTTGACGTAGACAGTTATTCGGTCTCTGTCGACCAGTAATTGTTTCTCGACCTCGACGAGAATTTGCTGCTGGAGTGCTTCTTTTAGAGTGATTTGATCTAGCGATTGGTCGCTCACAGCGATCACATGGGTACTCGTCAGAGCACAAAATAAAAAAATGACCCAGCTAAAAAAACTTAGGGGGCTGAATGCCTTACGTATGAGGTGCTGCATAGGCCTCGCATCATAAACTCGCGTAACAAAAAAGCACGGATGCTTAGTATGTATAAAGAAAGGCGGCAAGGCTAGCGGCAAATCGTTGCCGCTTTTAGCTGGCATCGCATTTTTATCTTTAAATTCTGTATTAAAAACAATAGCTTACAATTTCTGGCACGGCCTGTGCTTTCTTTCTGGATGAAATCAAGCGCTGAAGGCAACGCAACATGTTAGACAAATTATACGGAATTCACGGCGACGCATTGGAATTGAAGTCTCGCCGCATGGAAATCTTGTCTACGAATATCGCAAACGCAGATACGCCGGCGTTCAAAGCAAAGGACATCGACTTTCGAAAGGTGCTCTCTTGGGAAGTAGGTAAAGGGGCGATGATGATGACGAATGAAAGGCACTTGGCGTCTCCCTTCGCATTAGATGGAGGCGAGGTGTTTACGATTCCTTACAACACAGCAGTCGATGGGAATACGGTGGAAATAGGGCTTGAACAAGCCAAGTTTGGTAAGGCTGCGGTTGAGTATCAAGCGACCCTGGATTTCTTGCAGAGCCGCGTTACGGCGTACAAGCGCGCGCTCAAAGGAGAGTAACAATGTCTATGGATAAGATTTTTGGAGTTGCTGGCAGCGCTTTAGCTGCGCAACTGGTCAGGATGAACACCACGGCTTCTAACTTGGCAAACTCCAGTAACACGGCACCCTCGGAGGAGGAGGCCTACAGGGCGAAGCGCGTCGTGTTTAGAACACTGCTTACAGATCAAACTATTGGTGACCAAACCCGTTACGCAGGCTCTATTCAGGTTCCGAACATCACGGATGATCCCACACCACCTCCAAAATCTTACGACCCTGGAAATCCATCAGCAGACGAGGATGGCTACGTTTACCAGAGTAATGTGAATGAGGTTTCTGAAATGGTGGAGATGACCGCTGCAGCCAGGTCATACCAAAACAATATCGAGGTCATCAATACGGCCAAGCAAATGATGATGAAAACGCTGGAGGTCATGAAGGCTTAACGCCTTGTGAAAATCAATTATGACTAACATTAACTCGATCTTGACAACCGAACAGTTTAACTCCCAACAAGCGAATTCTATTTATCGCGAGGGCGACTCAGAGATGCTTGGGAGAGATGCCTTCCTTCAGCTGTTTACTGCTCAACTCAAAAACCAAAATCCTCTTGATCCGATGGAAAACGAGGCTTTCGTAGCACAGTTGGCGCAGTTTTCATCGGTTGAAGGTATCAAGGGCATGCAATCTTCATTGGAGCAGCTAGTTGGCAATTTAAGAGAGCAGTCGCTACTCAATGGATCGACCCTAGTTGGAAAAAGGGTCGCTGTTGCGGGCGGCTTTGGTCAGGGTGGCGGGCAGCGACCGACAGAAACACTAGTCAGTCTGCCTAATGGTGCCGACCAACTCAGTATGTCGGTATATGACATGGACGGAAACCTTATTTTCCGTCAAAACGTTGGTGATTTGGAACCAGGTGAGCATCGGTTTGCGTGGTCAGGCCAGGACATGGACGGCAACCAGATGCCCGTGGATCGTTATCAAGTAACTGCCAGCGCGCTGGTTGACGGCAGTATTGAGGTTGCCCCCGTTTCAATACTAGAGACGGTCAGCAGCGTTTCATGGAATCCGGCAATTCAACAACTAGATCTTCAACTTCTTGGGGGAGACACGGTATCTCTCGCTGAAATTCAAACTATCGCGGAATAAATCACTAGGAGCAGGTAAATGTCGTTTTATACTTCACTGACAGGTCTTAACGCAGCAACAACGGAACTAGCCGTTACGTCAAACAATATCGCTAACTCTGCAACGGCGGGCTTTAAGCGATCCACAGCCAGCTTCGGTGACATTTTTGCAACGTCACCCTTGCAGAGAGCGGCTGCAGTTGTTGGTCAGGGTGTTGCCTTGAAAGAGGTTGCTCAGGAATTTAGCCAGGGTTTCGTCCAGTTTTCTGCCAACTCACTTGATTTGGCGATCACCGGCGATGGCTTCTTCCCACTACAGTCATCGGACGGTTCAAGAACCTTTACCCGGAATGGTCAATTTATGATCAATGAGCAAAACCAGATGGTGAACTCAGCGGGACAGGCTCTTTTATCACTACCCGTAGACTCAACAAACAAGGCGGACTTCAGCCAGCCGCCCGCCGCACTTGCAATTCCGCGCGCTACAGTTTCCGAGTTCCGTGCGACCACGGAAGTCGAATTGGGGTTAAACCTGCCATCAAATGTAACCCCAATTACGGAGGTTTTTAATCCCAATAAGCCTGAGACCTACCACAGAACGACATCGTTGACGGTATTTGGAGCTTCGGGATCACAGCACCTTGCAACGGTTTATTACGTCAAGACGCAGGCAGCTACTTCTGAAAATCCTTTAAACAAATGGCAGACATACGTGTACATCGATGGTGAACAGGTCGATCCCGCACTTATTCAGGCGTCGGACACCGGAGGTGACGAGTTTTTTGTAAACAAATACGGGGAGATTAAGACCAAGTCTGAGCTTGAGTATCTCCAGAAAACGTCAGCCAACAGCTCAGAGTATCTGGTGACGCAGGGAACCGTCTACAGAAAGTTCTCCTACGACATGTTGTCTGACCCAATCAAGTCTACGCCAGCCTCACTGAACTTGTCGGCGGCTACTCCCGAGGACGTCTCGGCGCTGTCTTTAGCAGGTGGATCAAACGGGTTAGATTTATCCGAATTAAATGGAGTAGACGTTACTCGAGCGGATTTGCGTAACCTCATACAAATTAGCGTTGATGGTTCAGACTTCGTGTCCATTGGGCTTGAGCACCTTGTGGGTTCTGAAGGAATTGATCAACTCTCCGGTCAGGAACTTGCTGATGAACTAACCAGGGTAATTCAGGATCGATTTGGAGACGGCAAGAAATTCGACATTGGCAGTTACTATTCCGTCGATAACGCTGGTACAGCTACTGTGAGCACGGCTTCTTTGGGAATAACTAGGGATCTTGGTGAGGGCAATGCAGATTTTCTATCAGTTCCTGTGGGTGAGATTGTTGCGGCGGCAATAGCAGCCGACGACATTGTTCCCACTGGCTCGTCATCAAGTATGGTGTCGCCCGAGGAGCTCGCATACGCACTAAATAAGTTTTTTGCTGGTGGATATACTTCGGTAGCTCCGAATCCAGTTGTTGGCTCAGAGAACGGGCGATCTTTTGCTGATATTGAAGTCGTATTTGATTTCGAGCGGCAAGCATTAAGATTGACACAGAGTGGAGATGATTCTCTCCACCTCACAACTGATTCGGCAGTTTCGGGTGAGTTATTCGGAGCGACCAATTTAAATCTTGACGTACCGGGTAACTATGCTGAGCGAAACGTTGCCTTAGCAAGTATTCAACCGCTGAGTTCTGCTGATGGTGATAATGCGGTGGTACTTACCCCCAAGATGGTGCCAGCAGGGGATTTAATTGCTGAAACCCGAAATCAGCGGTATGGGGTTGAAGTAAACTTTTCTGACGGTGCCTTTGTCTTTTCATCGGGTATGACGGGTGATGGCTCGAGCATCGCTATTCGCAATGTTGCTGAGTATGTAACTAACGCTACTAACACTGCTGACGGTACCACTTTTGAAGTAGGCACCGCTTATGCGGCTAGTGAAATCGGTGAAAGGTTATTTGGTCTAACGGTTGAAGCAGGGACACCCGAAAATGAAAATACCGTGCTCGTAGCCGAGGCAATTTCTGCAGTCGCCAATAGACCTGCCGTCAGAGGTCAGGTATCGGTGCCTGCGATTGTTCAAGGCAATCAGATGGGTATTGATCCATCTAAACCTTTTGAGGTCACGGCAGATAATCGTTCTCTAACGGTTATTGTGGACAACATATCTGCCCAAATCGAGCTGGCGGTAGGTCAATACTCGGTGGGTGATTTTACAAAGGAAGTTCAA
>CACMGJ010000054.1 GCA_902613175.1 Halieaceae bacterium
TGGCTTAGCCGAGCACCCGAACTATGAGTAATTTTGACGCCGTCGCAAAACTGTTCCATGAGCACATCGAATATTTGAGCTTGTCTGCGGATGCGATCGCTGATGTCTGCGATACAGCCGCAGCTCATCTTGCATATGCCATCGTGTCAGAAAAAAAGGTCTTCTCTGTCGGCGTGGGTTTAGATGCATCTACTGCCTTGTCTTTTTGCCAGCTCATTCGAGACGGGATGTGGTTAGAACGGCCATCCCTACCGATCATTGAGCTCACAGCCACACGAGCGGAACCTGCGAGTGCTGGCGTATCGTGGGTAACACGAGAGTTAAACAGCTTGGGACAACCGGGGGACGTCGCTGTCGTTTGGGGGTCGCAACTAACGCCTGATGATGTAAATACACTGAGTATAGCGGCGCAGCAGCGCGATATTCAGGTGTTTTGGGTTGGAACGCAGGGCCCAACGATGAGCTTGAGCTTTACTGAGTCTGACGCACAGATGCGCTACAGCCTGTCAAACATTACCGCACTTACCATGGCGCGCGTGACGGAGACACATCTCTTCGGCACGTAATCCCGCTGCATTTCCGTTAGCGAATTTCTACTTAACGAGCTTCAAGGAAGGTCTTCGGGCAGAGCCTAGACCAATTGGGTCCGGATCTGGCGGTGGCGTGGGATCGCCAAGCTCGTCGTCATCAAAGATCATGCCCTGCCCATTTTCACGTGCGTAGATGCCTAAGATGCTGTCGAGAGGTAAAAAGACATCGAGTGGTACGCCGCCAAACCGGCCGCTGAAGGACACCGCATCATTACCTAGATAAAGGCTCACCACTGCTGTGGGTGATACATTTAAAACAATTTGCCCGTCGGTGACATAATCCTCGGGCACGACAACGCCATCAGTGGCTGCATCGATCAGTACATGGGGGGTGCAATTATTATCTACAATCCAGTCGTAGATAGCTCGAACAACGTAGGGTTTACTTGGCGTCACTCGAGTCTCTCCTAGTTCAAGTGCGCATTTCTCGCTCTTGTATCGACAGGCTTTCCTGGAACGCCTCTCTACCGAAAAGACTATCCATGTATCCATACAAAGGCTTGGTTTGCTTGCTTGCCTTGATATCCACACCCAGCGCAGGTAAGCGCCACAAAATAGGAGCAATGCAACAATCGACGAGCGTAAATTCCTCGCTCATAAAGAAAGATTTTTCAGCAAAGATTGGCGAGAGCGCTGTCAAACTGTCACCCAAGTCGCGACGAGCAACGGCAACATCACTGCCTTTGGACGAGTGAAAAATCGTATCGACCAATGAACACCAGTCGCGTTCCACTCGGAACATAAAGAGCCTGCTTTCTGCCCGAGCCACAGGATAAACCGGCAGCAGTGGAGGATGCGGGAAGCGCTCGTCCAAGTACTCCATCATGACTTTTGACTCGTAGAGAACCAGGTCTCGATCAATGAGTGTAGGCATGGTGTTGTAGGGGTTTAAGTCACCCAGCTCGGGCACTGGAACACCGTCTTCGCTTTCAACTAGATCAACCGACACACCTTTCTCGGCCAATACAATGCGTACGCGATGGCTGTAGTGGCTGGTGCTATCAGAAAAGAGGGTCATTGCAGATCGTTTTGATACAGCCCCTGACGCATCATCGGCTAACTTCATGAAGAACTCCGAGCGGAATGAGAGAAAACAAAGGCGGAGCAAGCTCCGCCTTTTTTAATTATGCCCGCCGAGACGGATTAGTGCACGTCTTTCCAGTATTCGCGGTTTAGTGCCCAGGCGATAATGAAGAAGATCGCAAGGAACAACATGACCTTCTTACCCATCTCAATTCGGGTCTGCTTAAACGGCTCGGCGGTGTAAGCCAGGAAGTTCACTAGGTCGTACATTGCATCATCAAACTGGTCTGTCGTCATGATGCCCGCAGATGCTACTTCCAGTGAATCACAGTGGCCCTCATCCGCATGGCTTTCGTCGGCATTAACGCACTGCGGCAACCCCTGAAGTTCTAGAAGCACGTGTGGCATACCTACATTTGGATACACCAAATTGTTCACTCCATAGGGCCGCGAATCATCTTGATAGAACGTTCGAAGATATGTGTAGAGGTACTCGGGCTTCTTCGCGCGGGAGATAAGTGTCAGGTCGGGTGGCGCAGCGCCAAACCATCCTTTGGCGACATCTTTATCCATGCTGATGTCCATCAAGGCCCCAATCTTCTGGTCTGGGTCTAGCAGCAAGTGCTCACGGTACAGATCTTCCGGGATACCCAGATCCTTAGCTACGCGATTGTGACGCGAGTACTGAAGCGAGTGACATCCAGCACAGTAGTTGGCATACAACGCCGCACCCTGCTGCAGCGACGGTTGATCGCTCGCGTCAGCCACAAACTCGTCACAGGGGATGCTGCCACAGTCGTAAGCGGACTCAGCGCCCACAGCTTTGAGTGGCAACCAGGTCAGAACGGCAACAACTGCAAGCGTGGCCACATTCTTACCGAAGCCCATACCGCCGTCCATGGTAATGCGATCTGGTACCTCTTTAGTCTTATCCCAAGTAGACCACCAGTACATGCCAAGGAAGAAAACGAAGTAGTAAATCGTACAGATCTGCGCGAGCAGCGTGCGGCTCTCAGTCGGCGCTTTAACACCGAGCACACCTAGAATGATGAAGCTGATGACAAAGCCGAGCAGCATGACGCGATTGAGCAGGCCTCGGTAGCGCCACGAGCGCACTGGGTTTCGGTCAATCCACGGCAGTGCAAACGGAATCGCTACAGAGGCGGCAAATGCCATAAAGCCCCAGAACTTATCGGGCACAGCACGCAGCACCGAATAATAGGGAGTAAAGTACCAGACAGGTGCTACATGCGCCGGCGTTTTAAAAGCATTCGCTTCCTCAAAATTTGCCAACTCGAGGGCATATCCCCCCATTTCTGGCGCAAAGAAAAGGATGCCGCAGAAGAAAAACAGGAATACCGCAATGCCCTGAATGTCGTGAACCGAGTAGTACGGGTGGAACTTGATTCCATCCAGAGGGATGCCGTTCTCATCCTTATGCTTCTTGATTTCAACGCCGTCGGGGTTGTTAGAACCCACTTCATGTAATGCAAGAATGTGTAACACAACCAGCGCCAATAACACGATGGGCAGAGCCACCACGTGAAGCGCAAAGAAACGGTTCAACGTAATGCCCGACAACAGGTAGTCGCCACGAATCCACGTCGTGATGTCTTCACCTACTACGGGGATTGCGCCAAACAGCGAAATAATGACCTGCGCGCCCCAGTAGGACATCTGCCCCCAAGGCAGCACATAACCCACAAACGCCTCGGCCATCAGCACTACAAAGATGAGCATGCCGAAAATCCAGATGAGCTCTCGCGGCTTCTGGTATGAGCCGTACATCATCGCTCGGAACATGTGCAGGTACACTACGATAAAAAAGAAAGAGGCGCCCGTCGAATGCATATATCGCAACAACCAACCGTATTCGACATCTCGCATGATGTACTCTACCGATGCGAAAGCCTCTTCAGCACTCGGCGTGTAACTCATTGTCAACCAAATGCCAGTTAACAGCTGGTTAACCAATATCAGGAGTGAGAACACACCAAAGAAGTACCAGAGGTTAAAGTTCTTGGGGGCGTAGTACTTGCCCATGTGGGTGTCCCAGGCACGCGTAATAGGAAGACGCGCGTCGACCCATGAAACCAGTCCTGTCAATGCCTTTTCCATTTACGCAACCTCCGTGTCAACGCCGATGACCAATACGTTATCGCCTTCAAACGAGTATGGCGGAATGATCAGGTTGTCCGCAGCAGGAACGCCCTTGTACACACGCCCGGCCAAATCAAACTTAGAGCCATGGCAGGGGCAGAAAAAACCGCCCAGCCAACTATCACCACCCAGATCCGCCGCACCGACTTCTGGTCGAAATTTAGGCGCACAACCGAGGTGTGTGCAAAGACCCACAACGACCAAATACTCTTCATTGAGCGATCGGGGTGCACCGCTGATGTAAGCGGGCTGGTCAGAGCCGTCTGAATTTGGGTCCTTGAGGTTGTCGTCGAGGCTCGGAAGGCCTGCGATTTGCTCGGGGGTTCGTCGGAGGACATAGACTGGCTTACCGCGCCACTCGACCACTACCATCTGGCCGGGCTCGATCTTGCTGATGTCGGCCGTGACAGGCGCACCCGCTGCCTTGGCTTTTTCTGAGGGATTCCATGACGCCATGAACGGCACTGCTACCCCGACAACACCTACGGCACTGATGCCCGATGTTGCGGCAGTTAGGAATCGACGTCGTGTTTGGTCTGATGCGCGGCCGTCATCGGCTGCTTGACCTGCCTCAACTTCACTCATCCGGTTCTCTCCGAGTCTTAGTTATGCTTAAAGGCAGTGCGCGATGCCCGCCTATGTCTTTTTGAAGCGCG
>CACMGJ010000055.1 GCA_902613175.1 Halieaceae bacterium
AGTTTAAAGCTGGCGTATTAACAGCTTTGACTGAACCTCCCAAGAATCTATCGGCCGAGGCGGGGCCGTTTGCCTCGGATTGGTCGATAGAAAATTATGACTTCGACACGCGTGGCAAACTCATTGAGGCGGTGGAGTCTGCGACGTTAGCTGACGTACAGGCATTTTACGATGCAACTGTCTTTGGTGAAGCGCGATCGCGAATCGTCATTCAGCTTAAAGGTCAGCGTTACGCAGATCAGGCGTTTGGTTCCTTGGATGGCGGTATTGTCATCGAGGACGTTGATCAATTCCATAAAGAGATGCCAAAGCAGTCGCTTTAATTATAAGGCGCTTACAGCACCTGGAATTATTTCTTTATAGTTCTGTTATGGAACTATGTAGAAAATATACCTATATTTACGTACCCTTAAAGTCAGAATAACGTATTTATTAGTTCTAATTTAGAACTTTATTGGGGGTTGGTGTGAATACAAACTTAGATCCGGTCGAGGCAAAAGAGTGGTTAGACTCGTTTGACGCAGTTACTCGCTTTAACGGCAGCAACGTCTCTAGCGAGCTGATCCAGCGATTAACCGATCACGCTCGAGAACAGGGTGTGAAGCTGCCGGCCGCCATCACGACGCCGTTTAAAAACACCATTAACCCGGAAGATGAACGCGTCATGCCCGGTGACTTGTTTATGGAGCGACGAATCCGATCGCTTATTCGTTGGAACGCGATGGCCATGGTGATGCGTGCTAATGACAACGAAGATGGTTTGGGCGGTCATATCTCTAGCTTTAGTTCGAGCGCGACTCTGTACGACGTGGGAATGAACTATTTCTTCCGCGGCACAGGAAACGGACATCCGGGAGATCTTGTCTTTTATCAAGGCCACAGTGCACCGGGTATGTACGCGCGCTCCTATTTGGAAGGCGTTTTTGACGAGAGCCAACTCGAAAACTTTCGACGTGAGGTTTCGGGAACAGGCCTATCGTCCTATCCCCACCCATGGTTGATGCCGGACTACTGGCAGTTCCCAACAGTTTCGATGGGGCTGGGTCCTTTGCAGGCCATCTACCAAGCACACGTTATGAAGTATCAACAGAAACGTGGCCTGGTGGACCATCGGGATAGAAAGGTCTGGTGTTTTCTTGGTGATGGTGAATGCGATGAGCCCGAGTCCTTAGGAGCGATTGGCCTGGCTGGGCGCGAGGGCTTGGGTAATCTTCACTTTGTCGTTAACTGTAACCTGCAACGATTGGATGGGCCGGTTCGCGGCAACAGTAAAATTATTCAGGAGCTCGAGGGCGTTTTCCGCGGTGCTGGCTGGAATGTGATTAAAGTGGTTTGGGGACGACGCTGGGATCCGCTATTGGAGCGCGATAAGTCTGGTCTTCTGCTGAAGCGGATGGATGAAGTCTGCGATGGTGAGTTGCAAAACTGTAAATTCAACGGCGGTGCGTATACCCGGGAGCACTTCTTCGGGAAGTACCCTGAAACCCTTGATTTAGTAAAAGACCTCTCGGATGACGACATCATGTATCTCAACCGAGGG
Source organism: Halieaceae bacterium (assembly GCA_902613175.1). GTDB lineage: Bacteria > Pseudomonadota > Gammaproteobacteria > Pseudomonadales > Halieaceae > Luminiphilus. The sequence continues at coordinate 1,541 of CACMGJ010000055.1, forward strand.
GGGCATGACCCTTACAAGGTATATGCGGCCTACGCAGCTGCCTGTGAAGAGACAGAGCGGCCGACTGCAATCCTCGCCATGACGGTAAAAGGCTACGGTACCAGTGAGGCAGGTGAGGCGAGTAACGAAACACACTCGCTCAAGAAGCTCGACCTGAAGAGCTTGAAAGCCTTCAGGGATCGCTTTGGCGTGCCCATCAGCGATAAAGATTTAAAGGACGCGCCGTTCTATCGTCCACCCGAAGACAGCCCTGAAATGCGTTACCTCAAGGAGCGTCGAGCGGAGCTGGGAGGTAGCATCCCTGCGCGTCGTGCGACGTCTTACAGCTTGCCAGCACCGGCGCAGTCCGCGTACGCGAGCCAGCTTAAGGGCAGTGGTAAGCGCGAAATTTCAACGACGATGGCCTTCGTCCGCGTGCTGTCCTCGCTTGTGAAGGACAAGCAGATCGGCGAGCGTGTTGTGCCCATTGTTCCGGACGAGGCCCGTACCTTTGGTATGGAAGGAATGTTTCGTCAGTTAGGTATTTACTCTTCAGTAGGTCAGCAATACACCCCGCACGATGCGGGGCAAATCCTCTACTACAAGGAGGAAGAGACCGGTCAGATTCTCGAGGAAGGGATTAACGAGGCGGGCGCCATGTCAGCCTGGCTTGCTGCTGCGACATCGTACTCGGTATCAGATTACCCGATGGTACCGTTCTACATCTTCTACTCCATGTTCGGATTCCAGCGAATTCATGATTTGGCGTGGGCAGCAGGCGACAGTCAGGCGCGAGGCTTCCTTATTGGCGCCACGGCGGGTCGTACGACCCTGAATGGCGAGGGTTTGCAGCATCAGGATGGTCACAGTCACCTCATGGCAACCACTATTCCTAATTGCATTTCTTATGATCCGACTTACAGCTATGAGCTCGCGACCATCATCAGCTCTGGCATGAAGCGGATGTTTGAAGACGGTGACAACGTTTTCTATTACATCACGACCATGAACGAAAACTATGTGCATCCCGACATGCCTGAGGGTGTGGAAGAGGGCATTGTGCGAGGCCTCTATCCGCTAAAGAAATCCGCTAAGAAAGGAAAGAAGCGCGTTCAATTGATGAGCGCGGGGACGATCATGCGAGAGGTCGAAGCTGCCGCTGTCTTTCTGGAAAAGGATTATGGTGTTGCCGCGGATATCTGGAGCATGACAAGCATCAATGAGTTAGCGAGGGATGGCCATAAAGTGTTGCGTCGCAACATGATGAACCCTGCGGAAGAGCCTGAAGTGCCTTACGTCACACAATGTCTCGCGCCGACCGAGGGTCCCATCATCGCTGCGACTGATTACATCAGAGCGCATACCAACCAGATTAGAGAGTTTATGCCGCGCAGCTTTACGGTCCTCGGCACTGATGGTTTCGGGCGGAGTGATACGCGCGCGCAGCTGCGGGAGTTCTTCGAGGTTGATCGTCGCTACGTTGTCTTGGCAGCAATGACCGCCTTGGCGGATGAAGGTGTGGTGTTACGAGCAGATGTTGCCAAAGTCATAGCTGATTTGGGCATCGATCCTGCAAAGCCAGACCCCACAACGGTCTAAGGGAGGTGCTACAGATGACACATCAAACGATTGTAGTTCCTGATATTGGTGGCGCCGAAGGTGCCGAGGTGGTCGAGCTTCTGGTGGCAGTGGGTGATGTTATCGAGCTCGAGCAAAGCTTGATTGTTCTCGAATCTGATAAGGCCTCCATGGAAATCCCGGCATCGCATGCCGGCGTTGTCGTCAAGCTTAAGATGGCGGTCGGTGAACAGCTATCTGAAGGCGATGCAATTCTCGTACTGGATACGTCAGCAGCTGATAGTGATGGAGCCGAGGCGAGCCATCAGGAAGCTTCAAGCACCGATCGGAGCATTGTATCGACCGATGCCGACCTCGCTAGTGCTCAGCGGGTGGATGAGGGCAGCGAGGGGGTTGCAGCTTCACCTGACCCTGAAGCGAGCGCAGGCCAAGCTGTTTCGGAGCAAATTGTCGAAGTGCCCGATATTGGCACGGATGGTGATGTTGAGGTCGTCGAGCTCTGTGTCAGCGTTGGCGATACGATCGACGAGGGCGACTCGGTTGTCGTGCTCGAGTCCGATAAAGCCTCAATGGAGGTTCCTTCTCCTGCGGCAGGTGAGGTCCTAGAGCTCTTAATCACGGAGGGAGCTTCGGTCACCCAAGGCGCAGCGCTCATAAAGCTGAGCGTTATAGGTGGTTCATTATCTGCTACGGCAGCCGCACCCGCTACTGCGAAAGCCGTTGATTCCGCCGACACGGACGAGAAGGCATCCCCACCAGTGGCCGCAGCTAATCCTGCTCCTGCTCCTCCCCGGGTTAGCGCGCCTGAGGTCTTCGCGCAGCCATCCTTGTCGGCCTCCGATGACGGGTCAGATTTATACGTTGGACCTGCCGTACGGAAGCTGGCACGTGAGTTTGGTGTCGACCTGAAAGCTGTCAAAGGGTCGGGTCCCAAGGGACGCATCGTTAAAGAGGATTTGCAGGCCTACGTTTCGCAACGTCTGGCTGATCCTGCGACCCGCGCCGTTTTGGTGGGCAGTGGTATACCGGAAGTGGCTGAGATTGATTTCTCGAAGTTTGGTCCGGTTCGTCATGAAGAGAGATCACGCATCGATAAAGTCACCGCGACCAATATGTCGAAGTCGTGGCTCAACGTGCCACACGTCACGCAGTTTGATGACGCGGACATCACGGATCTAGAGGCCTTCCGTAGTTCGCTTAAAGCGGAGGCTGAGCAACGAGGTAGCAAATTATCGCCCGTACCTTTCATCATTAAA
>CACMGJ010000056.1 GCA_902613175.1 Halieaceae bacterium
CCTCACCGCCTAGTTTGAAAGTGACAATACGACCTGGCTCTGGCGTCACGGGCTTCTCGAGTGCAGCGCCATAAATCATCATCGAAACATTTCCCCAGCCCGACAGTACCGATACGTATTGCTCGCCATCGAGTTCGTAGGTCATGGGCGCAGCCGCGGCATCACCGACAAGACGTTGAGCCCAAACTCGCTCACCCGTGGCTGCGTCATAGGCTACGAACTCACCACGCTTATTACCCTGAAACACGAGGCCACCATCGGTACTAAGTGTTCCCCCATTAAACGCCTGCGGGAAAGGAACCATCCACACAGGCTCTCCTGCAACCGGGTCCCACGCAACAAGGCTGCCGCCGTCGAGCGTCTGAGTGTAGGCAATGGTGCCTTTAGGATACTCGTAGGCCCAAGCCGAAGCCGCATCGTAGCCTGTATTCCAGATACTCTTTGCACTTCGCGATGCCTCGTTATCGGCATAAACATAGGGCAAGGGCAAATTGGTGGGGATGTAAACCAGACCAGTATCGGGGTTAAACGACATGGGGTGCCAGTTGTGAGCGCCTGTAGGTCCGGGAATTACCACCATGTTATCGAGAGCAATCGCCTCGTCTGTGATAATGGGTCGTCCATTCTCGTCGACTTCTCCGGTAGTCCAGTTCTGCTCGGAAAACGGGGTAGCGGACAACAACTCGCCGTCAGCTGCATCGAGAACATAGAAAAAGCCGTTTTTGGGCGCTTGCATAACAACACGGCGCGATGCACCGTCGGGACCCAATGGTAAATCTGCAAGCAACATTTGCTGCGTCGCCGTGTAATCCCACTGATCGCGGGGCGTTGTTTGATAGTGCCACCGGTACTCCCCTGTATCAGCGTCGAGCGCCAGAATTGAAGACAGGAATAAGTTGTCATAGGCGCCACTAAAATCGCCCTCAGGATCACGTATTGACGCGTTCCAGGGTGAGCCATTACCAACACCAACGAGCACTTGATCGTTCACAGTATCGTAGACAATGGAGTCCCAGACAGTGCCACCGCCACCGTCTGTAGTCCACGCTCCGGTGTCACCCCAGCTGGCATTTGCCAGGTCGGCAAAGATGGCATCCGAAGCCGCACCGTCTGGCTCTTTGTTCGGGTTTGGTACCGTGTAGAACCGCCACTCCTGAGCGCCGGTATCGACGTTGTAGGCAGTCACATATCCCCGAACACCCAGTTCAGCGCCTGAATTTCCGATAATGACTTTATTCTTAAACACCCGCGGGGCGCCTGTGATGGTGTAGGGCTTTGACTGGTCAACGGTGACGTTGCTCCATAGAACCTCGCCGGTAGCTGCATCCAGCGCCTCTAAACGTCCGTCAAACACACCGACAAAGACCTTACCGTTGTGCACCGCTACTCCGCGGTTAACAACGTCACAACATCCTTTAACAGCGTCCTCGCCTGAAACCTTGGGATCGTATGTCCACAGCTCCTCGCCTGTGCGCGCATCAACCGCATACACGACAGACCAGGATCCGGTCACATACATGACGCCGTCCACGACAATCGGTGTCGCCTCGGCACCGCGTGGCTTGTCCATGGTGTAAACCCAATCCACACCCAGGTTTTGAGCGGTATCGCCATTGATCGAGGCAAGTGATGAGTGTCGTGTCTCATCGTATGAACCACCGTAGGTCAGCCACACCTCAGGCTCTTCCGCCGCATTCATGATGCGCTGGGTATCCACCGCTGCAATCGCACTTGACGCTTCTACTTGCGTCTCCACAGGGGTATCAGAATCTCCGCACGCCGGCACGAGGGCCACCGCTAACAGACTTGCCGCAACTTTCTTGTAAGACATCTCAGATCCTCAGAGCTTTAATTGTTATGCCACTAAGTCTAGCCAATGTCTGGCGTATGTGGAACCACAGTTACTTGGAGAGAAACCCCATCGCATCCTCTAAACCGCCCAAGGTTAAAGGATACATTTTCTCTTCCATAAGCTGGTTGGTAATGGAGATCGACTGAGTGTACTGCCACTCGTCTTCAGGGACCGGATTAAGCCAGACGCACTTCTCATAGGTCGAGCGAAGACGCTCCAACCAAACAGCGCCCGGCTCTTCGTTCCAGTGCTCCACACTGCCGCCTGGCTGAACGATCTCATAAGGGGACATGGATGCGTCCCCGACGATCACCACTTTATAGTCATGACCGAATTTATGCATCACATCATGCAGCGGTGTTCGCTGATTGTGACGCCGGATGTTGTTTTCCCATACGTTGTCGTAGAGAAAGTTATGGAAATAGAAGTGCTTAAGGTGTTTGAACTCGCTCCTGGCTGCGGAGAACAGCTCTTCGCAGACCTTTACGTGGGGATCCATGGAACCACCTACGTCCAGGAATAGCAGGACTTTCACCGCATTATGGCGCTCTGGAACCATCTTGATATCGAGAAGCCCCGCATTCTTCGCTGTCGAGCTGATTGTATCGTCAAGATCGAGCTCGTCCGCCGAGCCGGTGCGCGCAAACTTGCGCAATCGACGTAGCGCGACTTTAATATTCCGAGTGCCAATTTCGACACTGTCATCGAGGTTCTTAAAGTCTCTGCGGTCCCATACCTTGACCGCCTTCTTGTTTTTGCCCTGTCCGCCTACGCGAATACCTTCAGGATGAAAACCGTCGTTGCCGAATGGCGACGTACCGCTCGTACCAACCCACTTATTACCGCCTTCGTGACGCTTCTCCTGCTCCTCTAGACGCTTTTTGAACTCGTCAATCAGCTTCTCGAGTCCACCTAGCGACTCGATTTTCGCTTTGTCCTCCTCTGAGAGCTGTTTTACGAACTCAGAGCGTAACCAGTCGTCAGGGATCAGCGCCTCAATAACATCATCCACACCTTCAAGATCACGAAAATGCAGGCCAAACGCCCGATCAAAACGATCGTAGTACTTCTCATCTTTCACCATCACGGCGCGTGAGAGGTTGTAGAAGTCGTCAATACTGCCAAAGACGAGCTGCTTATTCATTGCAGCGAGCAAATCCAATAGCTCACGGGGCGTTACGGGAACGCCACCGTCCTTTAGTCCTTGGAAAAAATTAACGAGCATCGCCGGGCGCCTTACTGACTGCTTTCTCGACGATGCATGAAGGCAAGGCGCTCAAGCAATTGAACATCTTGCTCGTTCTTGACCAACGCACCGTACAAAGGCGGAATTGCCTTGCTCTGATCGCGATTCTTCAATACCTCGTCTGGAATATCGTCTGCCATCAACAACTTTAGCCAATCAATCAGCTCAGACGTTGAGGGCTTTTTCTTCAAACCTGGAATTGCTCGCAGCTCAAAGAACACCTCAAGCGCCTCTTGCACCAAGTCTTGCTTAATCGATGGATAGTGCACATCAATGATCTGGCGCATGGTGTCCCGATTGGGGAAGTTAATGAAGTGGAAGAAGCAACGGCGCAAGAAGGCGTCGGGAAGCTCTTTCTCATTGTTGGAGGTGATAATAATAACTGGGCGATGCTTGGCCTTGATGGTCTCGCCTGTCTCGTAGACAAAGAACTCCATTCTGTCGAGTTCAACAAGGAGGTCGTTAGGGAACTCAATGTCCGCCTTGTCGACCTCGTCAATGAGCAGTACCACCTGCTCATCGGCATCAAATGCCTCCCAGAGCTTACCGCGCTTGATGTAATTGGCGATGTCATGAACACCTTCGTCACCCAGTTGTGAATCTCGCAGCCGCGATACAGCATCGTACTCATACAGGCCCTGCTGGGCTTTCGTCGTTGACTTGATGTGCCACTGAATCAGTTTCATCCCCAAGCCTGATGCAACCTCTTCAGCCAGCATGGTCTTGCCAGTACCGGGCTCGCCCTTAATGAGCAAAGGACGCTGTAGCGCGACCGCCGCGTCTACGGCCATTCTGAGGTCGTCAGTCGCTACATAATTATCAGTGCCGGTGAATTTCATAAAACAGCTCCCTAAAATCGAGACGTGAGACTAACGGACAATCCGCAGGTTTACGAGTCGTTTTACTGATTCTGACGATTCGCAGATCTACTGTCGGCTCGGACGTGACGTGGACAGTCGTACGGTGATGATGCCCACAATGACGCCTATCACCGCGCCTAGGGACAGCATCAAAAACGACCCTACCGCCGCTTCCATGCCACCTGCAAAAAGCAGATTAAACGCGCCCGTGATCAGCGCGGGTGCGAGCGTATTAGCGTCAGCGGCCGCATAGGAGGGGACGAGCAGTAGACCAGCAACGAGACCCGTGGTCGCACCAGACCACATTGGCGATAGATGACGAAAAACCATTACGTAGAGCAGTCGGCAACCC
>CACMGJ010000057.1 GCA_902613175.1 Halieaceae bacterium
CGAGCAAAATCTTCTCGACCGCAGTCAAGATATCGTATTGCTCTCGCAGCTCTATCTTCAGGCTGAAGTGCCCTTCCCGGCGGCGCGAGCCATGGAGAAAGGGTTGGCTGACGATATCGTAGAGAAGGAATCAAAGAACTACGAGCTAGCCGGTGTGGCATGGCGCCAAGCTCAGGAAGTGACCAAGAGCTTGCCCATGTTGGAAGCGGCGGCGTCCAAGTCCGAGAAGGGTGAGCTGTATGCGCGCCTAGGTAATGTTTACCTCGATGTTGATAAGAACAAAGAGGCGGTTGAAGCGCTAAAGCGTGGCCTTGACAGAGGTGGCGTTAAGCGTCCCGATCAAGCTCGTTTAGCCTTAGGCATGGCGTATTTCAACCTGGGTGATTTTAATGCAGCGCGCCGCGCGTTCCGCGAAGCGAGGAAGGATGAGCGCGCGCGGTCCTATGCCGACCAGTGGCTTAAGTACATCGCTAGCGAAGAGAATCGTCTGGAAGAACTTGCAAAAGATTTGGGCTAGCCGACCGTCACTTAAAGAAAAGGCCGCATACAGCGGCCTTTTTTTTGGGCGGGAACAAATTTTATACAGGAACTACGTTCTCTGCTTGTGGTCCTTTCTGGCCAGCTGTGACTGTGAACTCAACTTTTTGGCCATCCGCAAGGGTTTTGAAACCATCGCCTTGAATAGCACTGAAGTGTACGAACACGTCGGGTCCGCCTTCCTGCTCAATGAAACCGAAACCTTTGGTTTCGTTGAACCATTTAACGGTACCTGTAACTGTAGACATACTTTTTACCTATCGTTTAAAAATGTAACTGTGCTAACGCACAAATTCGCTAAGAGAACGCAAAAGAAGCAGCCGCATCGTCGACGCATCACCACGCGAACGCTCACTATAGGCCTTGTGTGACCTAACGTAAAATGAACCTTTTATGGCGGTAGTAGGTTTTGTCGCGTAAATCGGGCGTCTTAACATATAGACAAGAGCTTTATCGAGTTGGTAGCTCCCGCTTTTCCAATCAAGGTGCCCATGGTCATCAAGATGTGATCGTCTTTGGTGACAAACCCGGCATCACTTAAAAACTCCATCGTTCGCGAATCAACATCTCGCGTATCAAAGGCGGTTATATCAAAGTAGAGCGGGATCACTCCACGACATAACGCGAGACGTTGTAAGGTCTCAGGATTGCGACTTAAAGCGAAGATGGGGAGGCCAGAGCTCAAACGCGACATGAGCGTGGGTGTTGCCCCCGTTTCCGTATGCGTAGCAATACCCCGCACACCTGGGAAGTGGTTGGCACCGTACATTGCCGAGAGTGCTACGGTTTCTTGTGTCGACCTAAACTCCCTGTCCTGCCGGTATCGTGATGTTCTGGCAACCGGATGACTCTCAGCACCAACTGCTGCATTGGCCATGGCTCTCACCACTTCTACTGGAAAGGAGCCTACCGCGGTCTCGGCCGAGAGCATTACGGCGTCCGTGCCGTCCAGAACAGCGTTTGCGACGTCAAACACCTCTGCACGGGTTGGCATCGAATTGCTAATCATCGACTCCATCATTTGCGTTGCTGTAATGACCATCCGGTCGCGTTTTCGTGTTCTTGAGATGAGGTCTTTTTGAATACCAATAAGCTCGGCATCACCCACCTCAATGCCCAAATCGCCCCGTGCCACCATGACTCCCTCACAGGCATCGATGATGTTATCAAGCAGATCGCGATCAGCTACAACTTCAGCCCGCTCGATCTTTGCAATGATGGCCGCATCAACACTCGCTTCTTGGAGCAGGCCGCTGGCTTCCTCAATATCCTGAACTGCTGCGACGAAAGAAACAGCTACGAAGTCGGGCTTAATCGACTCCATGGCTCGGATGTCCGCCTTATCTTTTTCTGTAAGCGCGGGCGCTGCAATACCACCACCCAGCTTGTTGACGCCTTTGCGAGAGCTCAGTGTCCCACCAATGAGCACAGTACAGTCGATGTCAGAATCGGACACACTGTCTACTCGAAGCTGCATCTTTCCATCATCAAGGAGAAGCACATCGTCAACCTCGACACTTTTTGGAAGATCTTGGTACTCAATGCCTACCGCAGACGAATTACCCTTCTCACCGTCCACCGTGAGGCTCAAACGAAATGAGTCACCTGCGGTGAGTGACACACTCCCTGTCTCAAAACTGGCAATTCGAATTTTGGGGCCTTGAAGGTCGGCGAGAACGCCTACATACCTATCGTGGTGCCTCGCCTGTCGTCGGATGCGCTCAGCAATACGCTGATGGTGCTCGACAGCCCCATGACTGAAATTCAGCCTAAAAACATCTACGCCCGCAGCAATCAGGCGCCCAATCATGTCTTCGCTGTCGCTCCCAGGCCCAACTGTGGCGACAATTTTTGTTCTTCGGTGCACGCGGGTTGCGTTCTTTGACACTACGAAATTTTCCCCATGTGTACGAGCAGTTCGCGCGTTTGATCTGCAAAGTCCGTGAACGCGCCGTCTACCTCTAGATCTACGAATAGCTTTTTGTGTAATGCCTCGAAGTTTACACCGGGTATGGATTCTGAATCTGCTCGCAAGGTGTAGGGATGCAAAAAAAGACCAAGCTTTTTGGCGGCCACGACCATTTCGGAGGGGCCGCCCGGCATATTTTCGAGAAGATTTACGTCAGGGCCGATTCCATGGGCATACTCTGCGACTTCTTTTAGCCCTGACATCGTATGCATTCCCTCAAAATCGCCACGCCAGTTGGCGATGCTCTCAGTGAGAACGAGCTGGACAAGTGGCCCTTTGAAAATTCCTTCATGGGCAAAGCGTTTCAATGTCTCTGGATCAAAGCACTGAATCACAGTCTCGGCATTTTCACCGAGTCGGTTGAATGCGGTCAGAACGTCTAGGACCGCGTGGTAGATATCTACGCCTTCCTGCTCGTGAAACTCAGGGCGCTTAAGTTCAACGTATACACCTGTGCGTTTGCCCGATGATGCATTGAGTCGATCAACGGTTTCAATCTCCTCTGCCAAGGTCGGTACCTTAAATTCAACCCCCGTGCCCGAGTAGCGGCCGGGAAACACAGGATTACCCTGACTGTCTGTCCTCTCGTGCGCGTTCAGCGTTTTTATCTCCTCAAGCGTGAAGTCAATGGCATAAAAGAGCCCATCGTCTCGGTGCCGCTCTGGAAACAATCTTGCTACGTTAGTCGTAAGTTCGAGTGTTACGTCATGTAGCACGATCGGAACGCCATCTGACGTTAGAACTACATCTTGCTCGATGTAATCTGCACCGAATGTATGCGCGAGTTCTACGGCGGGTAAGGTATGTTCCGGTAGATATCCGCAAGCGCCACGATGCGCAATGATCGCTGGACACGGCATCTTTATATTGCCCATCTGCATATTGCCCATCTGCGTTTCCCCCAAAACGAATCAGAACTGACTAGGGTTTTTACAGCAAACCCTGTATTTTGCTCAAGTTGATATTTTAAACAGCCAGAAACTCATCCTATGTTGAGGGTCCTGGTGACTGACAGGGTTTTTTTGGTGGCAATCCAACCAAACAACAATCGGGCGCCCAATCCGCCTTTGGGTTACTCCCGTGACTGTGATCTCAGTGAGGCCAAGCAGATTCGCTTGGTTGCTGAATTTCATGCGAATCGGATCAGACCCAGCCGGATTGCGTATCGACTTGGTATCGATATCGCATTGATTGACGCGCTTTTGGCGGGTGAGTACCAAGCGTCGTTTTTTACTGAGCGGTTAGCTGCTGCTCAGAGACGTCGCCGGGATTTGCGGATGCGCTCTTCAGAGCGACTGCGTGGTCAAGCCGCTTATGAGATTAGGGTGAAGGCGCAGCGAGATTATGATGCATCGCTTTCGCAACCTTAATTGTTTGACGCCGTGCTTTGGCTAAGGCCAAAAGGATAAAAAAGAAAAAGGAGCTTGTATGAACGGATTAGAGCGGTGGCACCATGTAATGAAGGAGGGGAACATGGAGGCACTCTATGACCTGCTTCATCCAGACTGTGTTTT
>CACMGJ010000058.1 GCA_902613175.1 Halieaceae bacterium
AGAGAGGGCTCTTAGGGCCTCTTCGGCGAGTACGGGTAGTTGACATGCGATTTCGCGGTAAACCCGCTGCCTTTCTCGTTTGCTTAACGTCTAGCGTATCGTGTTTAGCTAGTGATGCTGAATCAAGCGCGGCTAGCGGACAGCAAGAATTAGCTTCTGTACGCCTAGAGCAAATAAAAGAAAGGCTAATCGAGGCGGCTTTTGGATCAGGAGTGAATGTCCGAAGCGTAGCGTACTTAGACAGTTCTGGGGCCTTGACCCAAGACGCTTTTTTCTCGAGCGATATCAAAGTCCGTGGAAATCAAGTCATTTCATATTTGAAGGAGCTTGATGGCGGTCAGGCCATTGGTAGAGCGGAATTACCACTTGAAAAGGCGTGCGACGTTTGGGACACCCAAGAAAAGCGCGAAAAGGGAGTGGTCAAAATATCTACTAGGGTCAAAACCTCGAGACGAGTTAGTGAAAACGCGATACCAGAGAGTAAGCGCACGGAACTGACAGCACTTCTCGATCAAATACTGACCAATGAGGGTTTCAACGTTGTCCACGGCGACAGTCCTTCAAAGGTCAGTTCTCCGCAAAACACCGAATACATGCGCCATCTAATATCAGATTGGGCGTTGGGCCCTTCTGCAGACTTTGAGGTTAACTTGGAGCTCGATCTGATAAATACATCTACACATATCGTGCCCTCGGTTTACTCCTCTCACAGCATGCTCTATGGACCAGAGGTGTTTTTATCCAATATTGGTTCTCGCGATTATGTGCTGGAACTATCAGTCGCTTTTTCGCAACCCGCCTCGCGACGTTTGCTCAAGGAGGAAACCCTGTCGACATCATTTGTTGCTCAGCGGCATTATGCTTCCGGTGCATGGAGTCTCGGTGATCGAGACCGAATGATTGATCAATGGGTCGACGATACGGTTCGATCTTTTGTGGCCAATTCCCAATGCCTCCCGCAAGTATTCAATGTTACCCCTCTACCGGACGGGAATTTCCAATTATCGGCTGGGTTAGCGCATGGTCTAAGTGCAGGTAGCTGGATCGTGGTAGCTAGTAGAAATTTAATGATCGGAAATGAAGTGAGCGACGCTACTTTCGATTCATTATCAATCATGCGCGTATCGGCATCCAACTCATACTCGGCGATTGCCGAACCGCTCGCATCCAGCATAGGCCAAAGTAATGTTCGGTCGGGTGAGCTAACTGGAATGATGCTTTAGGAGGAGAAATGAAATTAGTCTTGAAATCATTTGTTCAAGCAACTGCTGTTTGGGTTTTTTTTGCAATAATGCCCGTTACAGCGGATGAGGAGTACTCTACTGGCCTGTCCGACAGAGACTTGCAAAAGCTAAAGGACTTTATCGGCTCGACGGAAACACTGGCACCCGAGGTTCAAATGACATTGGAGGCAGGCCGCTACAGGGTGCAATCTGGAGATACTCTGAGTGGTATATTTAGTCGTTTTTATAAGAATACAAATGTCAATAAAGAGGTCTTGCAAGCAGTATTCGTAAAAACCAATAAAGCCGCTTTTCGCCGAGGAAACCCTAACTGGTTGATGGCGGGTTCAGTCTTGACGTTTCCATCTGGTGCGGACGTCATCGACTACGTGGTTAATGATAAAACTGACAACAGCTCTCGAAGCGAAAACCGCGAAACATGGGTTTCTTACCCTTAGCCTGCAGCATGTGCCGCGTGCGTAACGATTGACTTAATTTAAATGTTAGGTCCAGAGCAAGTAAACCTAGTGCCCCGAGCTATTCCGCAAACCTTTGCGAGCCTCCCTTCACTTCAAATTAGTAATGATGTTTATCGCGGTTTGGCTTTAAGTGCCTCCCAGGTTGTTACAGGGGTGATCGCTTTGGAGCACGGCCGATTGTATCTTCGAGCTAACTCAGGGGGAGAGCCCATAAGGCTTCCACTCCAATACCTCAGGTGGCTAGGACGAGAGGTTCAATTTCAAGGCTCGCCTATCTCGTCTCAGATCTTCAGTTTAACTCCTGTCAGGTCAACTCTAACCTCAGCATCTTCATCTACCACCTCAGATCTCAGGGTGTCTGAGATCTTAAGGCATCTTGCAACAGGTGCTGGAGCAGGCGTGAAGTCGAGCCAATCCCCTACAACGGCATTGTTTAACTTAATGAATTTTTCGCCAGCCGCATTTCTGCAAAGTCCGGCGTCATATCTCTACCAGCTTTTTCAAATTAATGGTTATCAGCTGGGTCACAGCCAAAAGGGTACCGATGTGGTTAGCTCAACGTTGTTGGGCGAGTTGTTGAAAATGTTGCGAAAGCAAGCAGATCCTGCGCACAGAGCTGTGATCGTTGAGATGGTTGAAGAGTTGAGGACTCGATTCCTGAAAGCGGAGAACGCGCAAAGACAAGATTTTTTCTATGCAGAGCTATTGGCACTTCTAGACGAGGTTCCTGTTGAGTTGTCGTTTTTTCGAGAGGGAAACGAAGCATCAAACGAGCAATCGTCTTGGACCGTCAATTTATCCGTGTCTTTTGATCGAAATACCGAGGTTTGTATTCAAATTCGCCTTGATGGACGCCGAGAGCTGTTTATCGACCTTTGGTTGCCTAATAAAGAAATGTACGGGGTGGCATCAAATAATCAAAACCTGCTGCTAACAGAAATGCGAAGCTACGGTCTAGATAAAGTGCAAATCAACCTGATCGATGACAGTGCGCAAGGTGAGGGTCTCAAGCACGATAAACAGTTGGACGTGTCTATATGAAGACTCCACGTGATCTAAAGGCTGTGGCGGTCGAGTATGGGAATAAATCGGCGCCATCTGTGGTCGCAAAAGCATCTGGACTAGAAGCGCAGCAGATGATTGACCATGCTTTAGATGAAGAAAAACCCGTCATTCACGACCCGGGACTAATCGAAGCGATGGATGGCTTGGAGCTTAACGAAGAAATACCAGAAGAGCTCTACTTTTCAGTAGCAGTAGTCTTGTCTTGGGTTTTTTGGCTGAGAGGGGAAACTCCGAAATAAAGCCTAAACATCCGATTGAAGACCCACACTCTTGGGGTTACGCACCTTACCTAGCTTATCGTAGGTTTCTACTTCCTCGGAGTGTCGGCTGGATCTTAGAATGTTCAAGGCGTTTTTATTGGCCTCGATCTTTTTCTCTAACAGAATGCTATTCCTGATATGGTGATCACGACAAGTTGCAAGCATCGTCTTTACATCTGGATCTTCAGAATCACCTTTTGATAACCTACCTCCGCCACGAGTGTCTGCTATGTCAAGTATAGCCGAGAGCCCTTCAACGATACTTTGCTTTTCCGTTTGGAGGGTTTCGAATCCATCTAAATTATCCGTTTGTAGAAGCACAAATTCGGCTTCGAGGATCTCAAGCAGTCGCGCAAGGTTGTTTTGCGTTTGCGGCAAAGTTTTCGGCCCCCAAGCCAACGTTTAGTTGATTAAAAACTAACCAATCATCCGCTCAAGGTTAAGCATGTTTTCGGCGATTCTTCTGGCATCCAGAGGATAGTTCCCATCCATGATGGCCAGTCTCAAGGCCTCTACTTTCGCAGCATCAAACTCCGAGGTTTCAATGGTATTCGCAACTTCATCAGATAATTGGACCTCTGACGGCCCTGCCTCGGCGGAGGGATGCCTTTCATCACGCTCTTGGGAGACAGCATCAAGCGTTTCGGTGGTCTTCTTATCCGCTGATTCAGTTTTGGCCATACCTTGCGCAGTGCTGCGCACTGTTTCGGTAATGCTTGTCATAATCCCTCTCCAATCACTGCAAGCCCTCTTGCCGGCCCCACAGTTAATTTTTCAGTAAGTAAAATATCGGCACATCGCAGCGTAACTTTAGCACCGACATCAAATTATTTCCAAAGAACCAACATCTACGATTTTTGCTTGCAATGGTCTGCCTGATTCCGCATTGACCACCTCGATCACA
>CACMGJ010000059.1 GCA_902613175.1 Halieaceae bacterium
CAATAATCAAATAAACCGCTTTCTCTCGTTAGATGGTCCTATGTTCATTTGCTCTCGATACTTGGCAACTGTACGTCGAGCGACTACGACGCCTTCGTCTGCCAGGAAGGTGCAGAGTTTTGCATCACTCCAGGGTTTTTGAGGGTTTTCCGCAGCCACGATGCGCTTGATTAGCGCTTTAATGGCTGTTGATGAGCACTCACCTCCCTCAGTGGTGGCCACGTGACTCGAGAAGAAATATTTCAACTCGTAGATGCCGCGTGGTGTGTGCATATACTTCCGTGTGGTTGCCCGGGAAACCGTGGACTCGTGAAGATCCACCTCTCCCGCAATGTCGGCCAGAATAAGTGGGCGCATGGCCTCTTCGCCGCGATCCAAAAAAGCCCGTTGATGCTGGACAATGGACGAAGCCACTTTGAGTAGCGTCTCGTTGCGACTCATCAGGCTCTTAATAAACCACTTCGCTTCTTGCATACTGGTTCGCGCGTAGTCTCTGTCAGCCGTCGAGCCGACACTGAGTAGATCCGCATAGTGATCGTTAATACGTAATTTGGGTGCAATATCGGGGTTGAGCTCGACGCGCCACTTTCCCTCTGCGCGCTTTACAAAAACATCAGGAACGATGTACTCCGTCGCCTCGGTCGCAACTGTTGATCCGGGTGTTGGGTTGAGCGTTCGAATCAGCGTCAGGGCACCCAGAATATCTTCGGGCGTGGTTCGCATCCGGCGCGCGAGATTTTTTGGGTCAGCCACCGGAATTTGCTCTATGTGTCGACTCACCAGTAAGCCGGCTGTATCACGGTGTGGTGTGTCGACAGACATCTGCCGGAGTTGAATCAATAGGCACTCTCTCAGGTCCGTGGCGAAGACCCCGGTGGGCTCGAAGTGTTGCAGCCGGTGCAAGACCGCCATGACCTCATCCATTTCAATGTCATCAAGCGCCAATCCTGCATGGATTTGTTCCGGGGTCTGGGTCAGTCTGCCTTCACCGTCGACAGCGTCGATGAACGCCAGGGCAATGGCGTGGTCAGTCTCGGAAAAGCGAGTCAGATTCAGCTGCCACAATAGGTGCGATTGGAGTGTCTCGGGTAATGAATCACGCTCTGCAGAAGCCAGATCATCCGAACCTGCACTCATCCCTGAAGAGGGGGGTGCGGCAGAAGGCATGACGTCTTCCCACGCGGCATCAACTTGGAGTTCTGTCCCCGGAATGGCGTCGCTGACGCTATCTGAGAAGTCTACGCTCTCGCGTATATCGTCATCGACAGGTTCGGCAATCAGCTCCTCTTCGTCTAGAAGTGGATTGCTCTCGAGTGTTTCTGAAATGGTCTGCTGGAGGTCTAGGGTGCTGAGTTGGAGGAGCTTAATAGCCTGCTGAAGCTGAGGTGTCAGCGTGAGTTGTTGACCAAGCTTTAACTGTAGCGCTTGCTTCATAGATCTCTAAAAGCCGCTATTGAAGAACCAGTTTAGCGCTTTCAAATCGGGGAAGGCAATCAAGTTGGCAAAGGTTTTGCACATGCCAATTCCGGCAGTGGTATCAGAGGCGGAAATCTTGACCAAGATAGACTTTCCGGACCTTGGCGTTATCAAGAATGCTCTGGGCATCGCCATTAGCGATAACCTTGCCCTCACTCACAATATAGGCACGCTCGCAGATGTCGAGGGTTTCCCTGACGTTGTGATCGGTGATCAACACACCAATGCCACGCTCTTTGAGGTGCGTAATAATGGCCTTGATATCCGAGATGGAGATAGGGTCAACCCCGGCAAACGGCTCATCGAGCAAGATCACGTGGGGCTCCGTTGCCAAGGCACGTGCAATCTCAACACGTCGTCGCTCGCCACCTGACAAGCTTTGTCCAAGCGAGTCCTTGATGTGTGTGATGTGAAATTCGTGAAGT
The DNA here is from genome assembly GCA_902613175.1 of Halieaceae bacterium. Lineage (GTDB taxonomy): Bacteria > Pseudomonadota > Gammaproteobacteria > Pseudomonadales > Halieaceae > Luminiphilus. Next base: position 1,902 of record CACMGJ010000059.1, read on the forward strand.
AACTCGTCACATTGGGTTTGTTGCTCTTCTTGAGACAAATCATCACGTGTTTCCAAAATCGCCATGATGTTGTCTTCGACCGTCATCCGTCTGAAGATGGATGCCTCTTGGGGAAGGTAGCCCAATCCGCGCCGCGCGCGTAAATGGATAGGCAGGTCGGTTACGTCTTCTCCGGACAAGGTGATGGCACCCTCGTCACTTGTCACGAGTCCAACCATCAAGTAGAAGCAGGTTGTTTTTCCCGCACCGTTCGGCCCCAGCAGTCCAACGATCTCGCCAGCATTCACTGACATCGACATGCCGTCCACCACACGACGGCCCTTATACGCTTTTGCTAAACCTGTGGCGGAGAGCACCTCGGTCATCCTATTTACCGTCGCGTAACGAGTTGGGAGGGATGGTCACCTTGACTCGTTGAGGTGCGCCTGTCTCGGGTGAGCCAGCGGCCATGACACGCTGCGTTCCGACTAAATATTCGATCGTACTGCCCTCGATCACTGCTCCGTCCTGAAGGATTTTTGCCTTCCCGACTAAACGCACGCGCTCAGTCTTCTCGTGATATTCAATCATCTCTGCGCTGGCGTCGATGGGCGTCTCGGCATTTTCAGGTTGCTGCTTGAGTATCGCTGGGTTGCCTTTTGCTGTGATGAGGGTCGAATTGTCACTATCGAAACTGAAGACTAGGCTATCGGCGCGAATTTCCAGGCTGCCCTGGGTTAGCACAACATCACCGCGATAAGTCGTCTTACCTGAGGGCTCCTCACGCATGGCGCTATCTGCGGATATCTCTATGGGCTGATCGGTGTCAGCCGCAAGCACGGCCCCTGTCCCAAACAGACTGAGACAGAGAAGGAGAGCGGTAATGCCCTTCATCCCTAATATCATGGCGTCTGCTGGCTCCGATGATATGTCGATCGCACTTGACCCAGTAGCTCTGCCGTTCCCAGCTCGAGATCGATAATGAGCCCGTCTGATGCCGATGAACTTTGATTGCTGGTCAATTGCGTTTTATCCGTCGAGATGGCTCTACCCGCGGCGATGTCGACCACTAACGTCTCGGTGAGAAGGTTAACACCATCCGCCCGTGAGACCGCGACACCGCCTACCAGTTTCACTGTGTCATTCGACGCGTCCGAGCTGCCATTGGGCGAGACTAGTATCCATTCTTGCCCTTGGCGGTCGCGGCGCCGGACTTCCAACTCTGAAAGGTCAGTCGTAGATTGGTTTTCGAGTCGGATCGCGTGTGTCGCACTGCTTTGCTCGAGTTTATTGCCCTCGCTGTCATAGCGTGTGAGAACCAGTTGATCAATTTCGACCTCGACCAGTGCCTGCGGAGCACTACTCGTGGGGGATTCGCTGTCAACGCTAGCGAAAACAGCTAGAAGGGTCACGACGCCGATGAGGGCAAACGCAATACTCCACTTCATGAGGATTTATGACTCACCAGCAGATCGCATAATTCACGCACGCACCCATCGCCGCCTGCCCGGGTCGATACCCAGTTAGCCCTCGACTTCACCTCGGTAGCGGCGTTAGCTGGACACGCGCCCAACTTCACCGAATCAATCGCCGTCAGATCGGGTAAGTCATCACCTATGTAGGCAACCTGATCTAGCGACAGATTTATCTGATCCAAAAGATCTGAAAGAGCGGCTAGTTTGTCCTCTCTGCCCTGAACAAGGTGAGCAATACCCAGTTCCAGCGCGCGTCGCTCAACCATGGGTGATGTGCGGCCAGTGATAATGGCGGTTTCGATCCCCGACGCTTGGGCGCGCTTTATCCCGAGGCCATCTTTGATGTTGAAGGATTTA
>CACMGJ010000060.1 GCA_902613175.1 Halieaceae bacterium
AGCGGCCGATTTTTGATGGGGATCATCCTCTCTAACCTCACCCAATTGAGACTCCGTTAGCGCGCGCGCCTGTTCCCAATCACGGCTCGCCTCAAATACCTCGATGAGAAGCGATTTGGCTTCTAATTGATGCTCTTCAGATAACTCAAGTAGATCTTTCAGTAACCGCTCAGCACGATCCAGAAGACCCGCAGCTATGAAGTCTTTCGCAAGTTCCAGATGTGCCTGGTTTTTCTGAATGTCAGGGAGACGACTTCTCGACAGAAGCGACTGGTGAATTTTGATCGCGTTGTCCACCTCACCACGCTTTCTCAGCAGACTGCCGAAGGTGATGTGAGTCTCAAAGGTCTCCGCGTTGACCGCCAGTGCCTCGCTGAATGCTTTCAGCGCTGACTCCTGCTCGCCATCCAGAAGAAAATTCAGTCCTAGGTAATACTGCGATGGGGGCGCTGTCTCTTCTGGCACATCAAGACTTGCGGCACCTCTACCGAGCACCCAACCTGCGGCAACAGCCAAAAACAATAAGACCAGTAGCAGCGTAGTAGGCTCAGCCACTTTTTGCATCCCTGTTCAGCCGCTGACTCAATCGCGCGTTCTCGCGCTTCAACGAGGTACTCGCCGCTCGCTGCCGAATCACTAATGCGGAGCTCACAAGACTGCCCAGCAAGACACCAACAATTAGGAACGACAGGAGCCAAACGGCCACCGGCTGCTCACCGAGTGCCCATGGGCCCAGAGTCAACGGCACGGAAATAGTATTCTGCGTTGCAAAGACGGCGCCTAGGAAGACGGAGAGGCACAATAGCGTCAGAGTTAAAGCGGCACGGAGCCAGCGGAGCATTAGAATACCGCCTTGATCGAGCGATTAACGCGTTCCCTCAATTCTTTGCCTGGTTTAAAGTGAGGGACATGCTTGGCTTCCAGCTCAACGACATCACCCGTCTTGGGGTTTCGACCCTTGCGGGGTTCTCGGTAGTGCAGTGAGAAGCTACCAAAGCCGCGAATCTCGATGCGCTCCCCTGAAGCCAGCGACTCCGCCATATGATTTATCATCAGCCTCACAGCTAACTCGACGTCCTTCGTCGTCAGCTGATTTTGCTGTGATGCCATTAGCTCAATGAGTTCGCTTCGCGTCATAATCCCCACCTTGTGACGACATTGTCCACGTACCATAGCGTCCGCACAAGCATCTATTGCCATTCAATTGCGGGGGTCACTCTAGGATGAAGACGCAGAATCGTAGCCTTACAGCGACGCCAAGAACTTCTCTAGCACCTGAAGATCCAGCGGCTTGGTGAGAACCCCCTCAAACCCTGCAGCTTCGAACTCCTTCACTGCATCACTACCCGCGTTAGCGGTACAGGCAAAAATGCGCAAGTCCGCTGGAATGCCGGGCGAATCTTGAATCCATTGAAGCAGGCCTAACCCGGAATTTTCTGGCATTTGAATATCCGTGATGATCACATCAAATGCCGTTGCCTTGAGCGCATCAAAACCCTCTCTAGCCGACGAGGCGAGAGCGAGGCTTACACCCAAACGCTCCATCATGGCCGACATAACGAGCTGATTGGTCTCGCTGTCTTAAACGTAAAGGATATTGAATGCTTTTCGTTCTTTCAGTTCGTCATCGACAGTCTCGGACTCGTTTGACAACGTATGGGGAGCTTGCCCTCCGGGTAATTTGCAGAACTTTAGGGTGAAGTCGAACACGGAGCTACTTCCGACTGTGCTCGACGCATTAAGTCTCGAACCCATTGTTTCTAGAAAAAAAAGCCGGTAAACCGGCTTTTTATCATGTTCGACATAACATCTGGGGGTTATTTATCGTCCATTTGCGCCTTAATGAGATCGCCGATGGTTCCGGGTGAAGCGGCGCTGTCTTGCTCCTTGAGCGAGGCAACCGCTTCTTTCTCGTCATCCATGTCTTTCGCTTTGATAGACAGTCCGATTGAACGACTCTTACGATCGACAGCCACAATCTTGGCGTCGATTTTATCGCCGACACTAAGGACTGAGCGTGCGTCTTCAACGCGATCGCGACTGAGATCAGCTACCTTGATATAGCCATTAACTTCTTCATTGAGTTTGATGACCGCACCTTTCGCATCAACATCAGTCACTTCACCGGTAACGATGCTGCCCTTCTCTGCTTCACCCAAGAAGATTGAGAACGAATCTTCCTCAAGCTGCTTGATGCCCAGTGAGATACGCTCGCGTTCGGGGTCAATGCTCAAGATCACAGTCTCGATCTCATCGCCCTTCTTGTAGTTGCGAACGGCCTCTTCACCGGTTTCGTTCCAGCTGATATCGCTAAGATGCACTAGGCCATCAATGTTGCCGGCAAGCCCAATGAAAATACCGAAGTCGGTAATTGACTTGATTGATCCAGAGATCTTGTCACCCGTCGCGTGCTGCGAACCAAAGGCATCCCATGGGTTCTGCTGACACTGCTTGATGCCAAGCGAAATACGACGACGCTCCTGATCGATGTCAAGAACCATCACTTCGACTTCATCGCCCAGCTGAACAATCTTCGATGGGTGAACGTTCTTGTTCGTCCAGTCCATTTCAGAGACGTGTACCAGACCTTCAACACCCTCTTCGATTTCCGCAAAACAGCCGTAGTCAGTGAGATTGGTGATACGAGCGTTGACGTGGCTGCCCTCTGGATAACGATTAGTAATCTCTACCCATGGATCTTCACCCAACTGCTTAAGACCCAGCGACACACGGTTACGCTCTCGGTCGAACTTGAGAACCTTGACGTCCATTTCCTGGCCGACTTCAACAACTTCGCTTGGATGCTTAATACGCTTCCACGCCATGTCAGTGATGTGTAACAGACCGTCGACACCACCAAGATCTACGAAGGCGCCGTAGTCAGTCAGGTTCTTGACCACACCTTTAACGCTTTGACCTTCCTGGAGGTTTTGCAGCAGTTCGTCACGCTCGGCGCTGTTGGCCGCTTCCATAACCGCACGTCGAGAAACGACGACGTTGTTACGCTTCTGATCGAGCTTGATTACCTTGAACTCAAGCTCTTTGCCCTCGAGGTGCGCAGTTTCACGGATTGGACGCACGTCAATCAATGAACCGGGTAGGAAGGCACGGATAGAATCAACATCGACGGTAAAGCCACCTTTGACCTTTCCGTTGATAACACCAGTGACCACCTCTTGAGCGACGTGAGCCGCTTCCAGCGTCTTCCATGCTTCTGCGCGCTTTGCCTTCTCGCGCGAGAGCTTGGTTTCACCAAAACCGTCTTCGACAGTTTCCAGTGCCACCTGGACTTCGTCACCAATATTTAAGGTGCACTCACCACTAGCGTTTGTAAATTGATCACGGGGGATGACACCCTCAGATTTGAGACCTGCGTGGACCGTAACCCACTCGTTGTCGATATCGATGACTACACCGGTAACGATTG
>CACMGJ010000061.1 GCA_902613175.1 Halieaceae bacterium
GGTATTCTCAATCGCTTCCGGGATATCATGAAATAAGTCCGCCATCTCTTCGGGCGACCGTAAATACTGTTGTTCGGAAAAATATCGAGGCCTCCGCGGGTCATTGAGCGTTCGACCATCGCCAATACACACGCGCGCCTCGTGAGCATCGAACTCATCAGGCGTAAGAAAGCAGACTTCATTGGTCGCCACCACGGGACAATCTGCACGAGCCGCAAGTATCACAGCGGCATGCAAATAATCTTCTTCGTATTCTCTGCCTGTTCGCTGAAGCTCCAAATAAAAACGCTCAGGAAAGTGACCCATCCACCATGAGAGCGCCTGCTCTGCATCACTCTCCCTGCCAGCCAGTAAATGCTGCCCCACATCGCCGTGTCGGCCACCTGACAGTACCAGTAGCCCCTCGCTGTGTGATTCGATCCAATCTCGACGAAGCAGAGGCCTGCCAAGAATCTGACCCTCTTGATAAGCCCGAGAAATGAGGACGGTTAAATTTCGGTAGCCCGCGTGATTTTGAGCGAGAAAGGTAATCTGACTGCGACGGTCATCGGCTTCGAGCAGCTCAAAGTCTGCTCCGACAATTAGCTTAACGCCCTCGCGTTCAGCTGCCTTGTACGCTTTAATAAGACCAAAAAAATTATTTCTATCCGTTATTGCAACCGCGGGCATATCAGCCGAGGCCACAGACTTCATGAGCGGACCCATCCGAACAAGCCCATCAATCAGGGAGAATTCGGAGTGAACGCGAAGGTGAACGAACGAGGTGGACATACCCATCATTAAACCTCTTCTCAACGCTAAGTCAAACGGGCAACAGGGCCAAAACTTCGTCGATGTATGGGGGTGACGCCGAGCCGCGCTAGTGCGTCGAGATGTTGAGCAGTGGGATAGCCTTTATGCTTCGCAAGCCCGTAGCCCGGATATTCCTCATCAAGCTGGACCATCTCCCTGTCTCGTGTCACTTTGGCTAGAACGGAGGCAGCACTGATACACGGAATGCTGCCGTCCCCACCCACAATTGCCTCCGCCGAAAATCGCCACGCAGGCAATTTATTGCCATCAACGAGCACGTGATCGGGCAGCGGCGCTAGTGACTCGACAGCCCGCTTCATTGCCAAGAGAGAGGCGTTGAGTATATTCAAACGGTCTATCTCCTCAACGCTGGCACGCCCGATCGACCAGGCCAATGCCGATACCTTAATTTCATCGAACAAGCATTCTCGCTTACGCTCAGTCAATTTTTTAGAGTCATTCAATCCCTTAGGGACCGATGACCCCAGAATGACTGCCGCTGCCACAACATCGCCGGCAATCGGACCGCGGCCTACCTCGTCACAACCGGCTGTCCGGACCGGTGCCGTTACTCCTATCGCACTGATGGTTTCAGTCGGCATGATCCGCCAAGAGCTCCTCAATCGCATCCACAGATCGCGTGGCAAAATCGCTGCCAATACGCGTACTCAACTCAGCAAAACGCAATCGCTGCGTATCACCGGCAGTGCCAAACGACTCAATCACCGATTGGTATAAGTTATCGACTGTTGCCTCGCTTTGCAGGAACTCGGGAACAACAGATTCGCCGGCGATGATATTGGGGAGGCCTACAAACGGTGATGTCACCATCCTGCTCAGAATTTGCCACGATAACCAGGCCATACGGTAGGCGATAGTAATGGGCCTGCCGATGAGCATCGCTTCCAGGGTCGTGGTACCCGACGCGCAGAGGATCGAGTCAGACGCCGCCATCGCAAGTCGACTCTGCCCCTCAATGACGGAGAAACGATCATCCTCAATAGGCATAAAGTGTTGTATTTGCTCTAGGCGTTCGAGAGATGCCGCAGGCACAACGACTTCAAGCTCGCTGTCGGACGCCAATAATTTCATGACTACTTGCGCAAATATGGGTCCTAAATGCTCGATCTCGCTAGCGCGACTACCGGGCATGCATACCAACACTTGCCCTTCTTGGGGTAAGCCCAGGTATTTCCGTGCGGTTTCCTGGTCAGGGAGAGCTGATAACTCCTCTATCATTGGGTGCCCCACCAAAGCAGCCCTAACACCGTGCTGTTCGTAAAAATCTCGCTCAAACGGCAGCAGACATAGGATCAAATCAACCGCTTTCTTGATCTTGTGAATTCTTCCCGGGCGCCACGCCCAGACCGAGGGGCTGACTAGGTGAGCTGTTTTGATGCCGTTGTGACGAAGCCTCTGCTCGAGCGCCAAGTTGAAGTCGGGACTGTCTATACCCAAAAAAAGCTGAGGCTGATGCTTGATGATGTGCTGCCCGACTGAACGTCGAATGGACAGCAGCTCTGGCATCCGCTTGAGCGGCTCTACCAAACCGAAAACTGATAACCGCTCCATGTCATATAGGCTTGTAAGCCCATGAAGGGCCATTTGCTCGCCACCAATACCGGAAAACGATACATTACTATGGCGGCGCTTTAGCTCCCGCAGTACCGCGCCCCCCAGAATATCACCGCTCTTTTCACCGGCAAGGACACCGATGTGTTGCGATCGAACCATTAGCGGACGATACCGCGCTCGGACGACTTTAAGGATTCAAGCAATGGTGTTATTTCGGGCGTATCGGTCGCCATTTCTTCCAATCGCTCCATCGCGATCTCGAGTGTCAGGCCCTGACGGTATATGAGCTTAAATGCTCGGCGTAAATCTGAGAGCGAGGCATCACTGAACCCACGACGGCGTAGGCCTTCGGTATTAATGGTTCTTGCTTCAGCCGGACTCCCCGATACGGTGACATAAGCAGGTACGTCTTTACCAATTGCAGTACCCATACCACTAAAGCTGTAAGCGCCAATTTTACAGAATTGGTGAACCAAAGTGTATCCCGACAAAATTGCCCAGTCGTCAACAACGACATGACCCGCCAACGCCGTATTGTTCACAAGAATCGTGTGGTCCTTAACAACACTATCGTGGCCGATATGTACGTAGCACATAATGAGGTTGTTGTTTCCCACGTAGGTATCGCCTCGGTCCTGCACGGTACCTCGGTGAATCGTGACGTTCTCGCGTATGACGTTGTCGCTACCAATCGTGACTGTCGTAGGTTCGCCCTTATACTTCAAATCAGGTGTGGCCTCGCCAATCGAGCTAAATTGAAAGATATGATTCCGAGCTCCGATCTGGGTAGGCCCCTTGATCACCACATGGGGCTCGATAATCGTCCCCTCGCCAATCACGACCCCTGGACCGATGACGCTGAAGGGCCCCACCGTCACAGAGGGATGCAGATCTGCCTCGGGGTCAATAATGGCGGTGGGATGAATCATCGCTTAGCGATCCGCGCATAAGATAGTGGCTGTTGCTGCCGTTTCACCCTCGACCGATGCGCGAACATCAAACTTCCAGATGCCTCTT
>CACMGJ010000062.1 GCA_902613175.1 Halieaceae bacterium
GCGAGGCTTCCTCTTCCATGGTATCTAGAGTGACAACGTCAGCTCTGAGCACTGCCGCTTCATCGGTCAGACCTGCAGCATCCGCTTCCTCCGCCGCCTGAATGAGGGAATCGCGTGTCACGGAGACTTCGAGCAGCTTTTGCTCGTGCATTTGCAGTGAACAGTCACGACCGCCCAGCGTGATGCACCACTCTCCGTTACCAATCACTTGGATTTCCTGGTGGCGGGTTGACTCGATGTTGAGTTCAACCAAGACATTCTTGTTATCACCAACGCCTGATGCCTTTACCTCCTGCAAAATCTCCTTTACGAGCTCGCCAGTGCGCTCAGCCTCGCCCCGCTCAACAATTCGCTGGCCTTTACCACCGCCACCGCCAATGGCTTTTAGGCGCACGCGGTTGTTAGGATACTTATCGTTCATCCCCTGGACGGCCTCTTGCAGGGTCTCGATGAGCTCATCAATCGTGTAGAGATCAATACCCGCCTTGTAAGACGCGCCGAGCACGCGATCAGCCAAGTCCTCTAGCTCACCATCGGCCAGATCCAAGTTCTCGAGGCCCTTTTCGCGACACAGATCCCCTAGCGCTTCAGATGTGGGGTGTTTCTTTAGCAGGGTAAGCGCTGTTGCATTGTCGACACCGGGCGTTACCGACACACCTGACTTGAGTGCGGTGCGCTTGGCTTCATCCTTTAAGCCCGCCCGACGAACAGTTCGTGAACAAGGCCCAATAAAATTAAGACCCGCACTCTCCATAGACGCGACCATAGTTTCGTCTTCCGCCATGAAGCCGTAGCCTGCGAATATCGCGTTATACCCATGGTTGTGCGCGATCTGAATTATCTCATCGATACGAGCCTCGCGATCGGCCTTGTCGACGCCTGAATAATCGCTAACTCGATGGACCCGGTTCGGGTCACCGATGACGCGAAGCTCAGGCGCGATGGCGCGCGGGTACACAATAGAGTCCTTTTCAGAGAGCAAAATGCCGTAGTCGTTGATTCCCATCTCAGCGAAAACGTCCATGGCTTCCTTTCTAATGGGGCCACGGCAGATGATGAGTGGCTTCATGTGAGTGCAGTCAAATTGACGCACCCAAGCATCGACGCTGTTGCCAAGACGACGGTCTTGGTGAATCAGCGAATTATGTAAGTAGTGTTCATTTGACACAGTAAAACTCCAATATAACTCGCTGATTTTTAATGAAATTCGCGCTGAAAACCACCCATAGGCTCGGGGGTATAATGACGTAGGCAGAACATGAGGTGTTTTGCGATTACGGCTCGAAGGTCAGACGGCATGACGATTTGCGATACCGAACCGAGGCTCAGTGCCTCTTCATAATTTCACGCTCGGAACGTTTCGCCAGATCGGCTTCGGCTGCTTTAGCCCACTCAAATGCTGCAGCTGACGCCTTATCATCGGCATCCGCCTCTGACACGCCTTGGTTCATCAAGTCAGCTTTTGTTTCAGCTGTGCGCTTGGGTATCGCCGCACGAATCGCTTTAAGCTCGTCTTTGTAAACGTACTCAACGCCGGCTGGACCCATTACGGCTACGCGCGTTGTGGGCAGCGCAACCACCAGATCCGCGCCTGTTGGGTAGTTGTTGTAGGACGCATAGGCACCGCCAACGTGGCGTTCTCAGGTCAACTATGGAATCCAGCATGGCCCTGCCCGCTTGCACAATGCCTCGGTGCTCCTGCTCTCGGCCTGGAAGGAAGCCAGTCGTATCCTCTAAAAACATCACGGGTATGTTGTAGAGGTTGCAAAAACGAATGAATCGCGCGTTCTTCAGCGCAGCATCAATATCTATCTGACCCGATGAAACGGCCGAGTTGTTAGCGACGAAGCCAACGACGTGCCCTCCAATTCGGCCAAGGCAGGTAATCGTGTTTTTAGCTCGCTCCTCCTGTATCTCGAGAAAATCCCCGTGATCACAGAGCTGCTGGATGATAATTGAGCTATCGACAGGCGTATTAAAGCCTGTTGGTGATTCAAATGCTGTTCTCAACAGCGTGTCGATGTCGCTGGTACTGCGGTCTATCGGATCTGAGCACGCCTGAACCTCAGGGGCGTTGGCGTTGCTATTGGGTAAATAGCGTAGGATTTCTCTAACTTTACGCAGCGCTGCAACTTCGTCTTCAACGACAAAGTCTGTAACTCCTGTTTGACTGTGGACTCCAGGGCCACCCAACTCATCAGGTGTGATGTCTTCACCCAGGACTGACTTAACGACGCCGGGGCCGGTCAGACCAAAGGTATTCTTAGGTTGTATGAGGAAACTGCCTTGACGCGGTAAGTAGCTTCCACCACCAGCGTTGAAGCCCAACATGCACATGATGCTTGGAACGACGCCTGAGATCTTACGAAGACCCGTAAACGCCTCAGCGTAACCATCCAAGCCACCCACGCCCGCGGGAATGTAGGCGCCTGCAGAGTCATTCAGGCCAATTAGCGGAATCTTCCGCTCTCCCGCAAGCTCAAACAGTCGGGCAAGCTTTTCTCCATTGGTCGCGTCCATTGAACCGGCTCGAACGGTGAAATCGTGTCCGTAGATTGCAACATCGCGTCCGTCTATGGAGCCGATCGCTGTCACAAGCGAGGCGCCGTCAAGGTTTGGACCCCAATTCTGATAAAGAATGGTGGGCTCTTCATCGACCAAGAATTCGATGCGCTCCCACACGGTCATTCGATTTTTGCTGTGTTGACGCTGAATATTCCGATCGGTTGCAGCTGATCGCGGGAGCGCCTGCAGTTCTTCGCCTCGAGCAACGGCCGCCTGATAGTCAGTGGAGGCTGTGGCCACGTCGTCGATATTTTCAAAAGGATTGGTGAGTGTTGGTGTCATATCGTTATCTGGTGTTAACTCCATTCTTCTTCCTGTAGCGCAGCCAATACAGGCACTGCGTTATCTCGTGCGAATTCCACGAGACTAGGGTTCATACGCACACGAGCCGTATCCGATGACCGAGCGCATAATCGCACACTATTAGAGTAAAAAACCTCGTCCATTAGTCGTATTTTTGATGTCTTTATTCGCTAAATGCGCGGAACTTCTAGCCTTGAACAAAACTCATTGCGCTCCTCCGGATCTGCGATAGACATGGCGTGGCGAACGAACTCCTGATCGAGATGCGGCGCTAGCTGTTCGATGAAGTCGAACATAAAGCCACGCAAGAAAGTCCCTCG
>CACMGJ010000063.1 GCA_902613175.1 Halieaceae bacterium
TCTATTTCTGCGGCGAGTGCCTATCTTCGCTCATCCAAAGAATAAATCTATTAGTTAAGTAGGAATGTCTTATGACCACACGGCAGGTAGATGTTAAACACATTGAAAAATTGCCCTCGGTAAAGTCATGGCGCAGTACTGAACTCACAAAACGTCTGGTGTTCAAGCTCTTCAGCGGCCTGCGGCATGGTGAGCTGATCGTTCACGACAATGGAGAGACACACCGTTTCGGCGGCGGTGATCTATCGATTGCGCCGAGCGCCTCGGTCACGATCCACGAACCCAGCGCTTACTCCCGGATTCTCATGGGCGGAACCATGGGTGCAGCGGAGGCTTATATCGATGGCGATTGGAGCACTGATCAACTCACCAATGTGACACGGGTATTCAGCGCCAACATGCCAATTCTCGAGTCCATGAAAAACAATCAAAACTGGTTGATTAAAAGTGCGCTTAAACTTGCACACGCAGCGCGTAGAAACTCACTGACCGGATCGCGGGAGAACATTGCAGCGCATTACGATTTGGGCAACAACTTCTTCTCGCTTTTTCTAGATCCGACCCTCATGTATTCCTCGGCGGTCTTCCCACCGAATTGCGATAACCTGGCCGAAGCATCGCATCATAAGCTAAAGCTTATATGCGAGGATCTCGAGCTGAAGCCAACCGATCATTTAATTGAAATCGGCACGGGCTGGGGAGGCATGGCGATCTATGCTGCAGAGAACTACGGATGCAAGGTAACCACCACCACAATTTCCCGTGAGCAGCTGGAACATGCGCGCGCAGAAGTCGAAAAGCGAGGACTGCAAGACAAAATTACCCTGCTCTTCGAAGATTACCGAGACCTGTCCGGTCAATTCGACAAGTTGGTATCTATCGAGATGATCGAAGCCGTTGGACACGAGTACTTCGACACCTATTTCAACTGTGTCAGCAACCTACTCAAGCCCGATGGCAAAGCAGTGATTCAGGCCATCACTATCAACAAGCAACGTTACGATGACTATCGTAAGTCAGTGGATTTCATCAAACGATACATTTTCCCAGGCGGCTGCCTGCCCTCGCTGAATGTCATCAGTGGCGCGCTTACCCGCAGAACAGATATGCAAATTATCGACCTCAGAGATATCGCGCTCGATTATGCGCGAACACTCCAGCATTGGCATGACGCCTTCATGGCTGAACTGGATACTGTAAAAGCCTTGGGGTTCGATGAGAAATTCATTCGAATGTGGCGCTTTTACTTAAGCTACTGTGAAGGTGGATTTCGTGAACGTATTATTGGAACCTACCAGATAACAATGGCAAAGCCGCACTACCGGCCCACATAACCTATGCTCTTACCATTTGTTCCGATTGTTCTTCTTGTTTTCCTCCTTTTTTCGGCGGTTCAACTTTTCGGGGCAGATGCCTCCTACGGGCCCAACCAAGTTGCACTGCTAATCGCGTCGGCGGCCGCCGGGCTGGTAGGCATGTACCGCGGCCTCACGTGGGCCGACGTGCAAGAAAGCATGGTGGCCGGTATCAAAGTGGGCCTGGGACCGATTTTGATTCTCTTGGCCGTCGGAGGTTTGATTGGCAGCTGGATGATCGCGGGCACCGTGCCTGCTATGATCTATTACGGCGTCTCAATTCTTAATCCATCGATATTCTTTGCTGCTGCGGCGATCATTTGTGCGCTGGCTTCGATAAGCATCGGTAGCTCATGGACAGTAGCCGGCACCTTGGGTATTGGACTTATCGGCATTGCGGAAAGTTACGGGCTTTCACCCGCCGTCGCCGCCGGAGCCATTATCAGTGGGGCCTATTTTGGCGACAAATTATCACCACTGTCCGACACCACGAATCTGGCCGCCGCCTGCACTAGCGTCGATTTGTTCGCACACATTCGTCATATGCTGTGGACAACGGTACCCGCATTCTGCGTCGCACTGCTGTTTTTCTCCCTCATTCCCTCGGGCGCGGCAACTGCCCCAGAGCAAATAGCCGAGCTCAGAGCTGCCATCAGTCAGGAATTTAACGTGGGCGTTGGTGTCCTTATTCCGCTCGCCGTGATGATTGGGCTTATTTGGAAACGCGTGCCCGCTTACCCAGCGATCATGCTCGCCACATTGGCCGGGATACTGACGGCGCTGACTTTTCAGACCGACGTCGTGCGGAAATTTGCATTAATGGCAAACCCGGAGGCGACCATGCCCGTCGTAGAGGGCTTGTGGCGAACGCTATTTGCTGGCTTCGAAGGAACAACGACAAACGAGGAACTAAACCGCCTCATCAGTAAAGGCGGTATCGCCAGCATGCTCAACACGGTGTGGTTAATTGTCAGTGCACTTGCCTTCGGTGGCGTGCTGGAACGCACCGGCATCCTTAAGCAAATCCTGGACAGTGTTCTCACCTTGGTAAGGTCTACGGGGGACCTTGTTGCGGCCACAGTAACCGGTGGCTTTATCACAAATATTCTTGCCGCTGATCAGTTCCTTGCGATTGCATTACCGGGCAGGCTTTTCAGTAGCACCTACGACGACCGTGGGTTGAGTCGAGAAAATCTTTCGCGAACGCTCGAAGACTCTGCAACCATGACTTCGGCTTTGATTCCATGGAATACCTGTGGTGCTTATATGGCCGCGACCCTCGGCGTAGCAACCTTCGACTATGCGCCCTACGCCATCTTCAATCTCGCCTGCCCGCTAATTGCAGTTGGGTTCGGCTACCTTGCGTTTAAACAAAAGCCCGCAGCACCCCAACCCGCATGAGCTGGGATCACGAAGCACCCTTCATTTTACGGTTCACCGTGGAGGATGAGCACATTGATGCGCTTGAGCACACCAACAACACGCAATACGTAACTTGGTGCAACGAGACCGCCTGGGCACACACCACGGACCTTGGCTTAGGCGCTGATGCGTATCGATCACTCGACAGAGC
>CACMGJ010000064.1 GCA_902613175.1 Halieaceae bacterium
CAACGGGCTCGGCATCCTCAAACATTGTGGCACCAAGGCTCTCTAACTTTGCAAGCCTTTGGCGACATTCCGAGCAAAACTGGAGGTGCGTCGAAACAACAACACTTTGTGCAGCCGGCAGTGAGCACGCTGCAAACTCAAGTAGTGTATTTGTGTCCGGATGATGATTAACCATGACGATCTTTTATTCCTGCCCTTCCTATCAGTCAACTGCATACGCTTCGTCTGAGGTACGACCGACTGTATCCGCCGGTTCAGCCCTAGCAAACTATTTTACCGCTTATGCAAACTAATACCCATATTTTTGCCTTTGCGGATCACCCCTCCGAGCCTGCGTCCATAAATACCTGTAATTTTTGAATAGCCAAGCGCACGCGAGACTTCACAGTACCAAGCGGCAAACCTAACTCTGCAGCTGTCTCAGAGTGCGACTTACCTTCCATGTAGACCTTCGCAAGAATCTGCGCCTGATCCTGGGGAAGATCACTCATCAGCTCCCGAACACGAATAGCGCCTCGCGATGCATGAAGGGCTATCGTGGGCTCATCGCCCTCGAGCTCAAAACCGACGTCCTCGGCTTCGAGCTGCGTATCAAACTTCTGAAGTCGTCGGAACATGTCGGTCCGACAGTTTCTCGCAATGGTGTAAACCCAAGTACTAGCGGCAGCTTTCTCTGGATTAAAGCCAGCAGCTTTCTGCCATACCTTCAGCATCACCTCTTGAACTAGCTCATCGGCGTGCGCCGCTGATAGCGAGGAGCCCGACAATGCAAAAGCCTTAATAAGGGGAGCAAAGTGCGAAAAAAACTTTGCAAATGCGGCGCGATCGCGATGCTCTGCGACTCTGACAACGCATTGGCTCCACTCGTCCGTCCGGCGCCCCTCGGGAACCGACCAAGCAGAGGTCGCGGGTTGTCCACGTGCGCCTTCTACCTGCTTGTCTACCATCCAGCACTCTCCTTTGAGCGTATCCTCCCACAGAATACACAAATCTAATATACTTGACACCTTCATGTGTACATTAAAACTTACATATTGACCATTATTTCGGTAATTATTCGGAAAGCGGTATCGACGCGGTTTTGAGGTAAAACAATGGCCACAGCCATTATTGGTACAGGAATTTCAGGTCTTGGATGCGCCTATCGCTTGGCGCAAGCGGGCGAGCCTGTTGTTATTTTTGAAGCGGCAGACAAGATTGGCGGCCATACGGCCACCAAGCAAGTATCGGTTTCCAGCGGTGATTACGCGGTTGATACGGGATTTATTGTGTACAACGACTGGACATACCCTGAGTTCATCTCACTCATGGACGAGTTGGGGGTCACAAACCAGCCGACCTCGATGGGCTTCTCTGTTTCCGATGACGTCACCGGCCTCGAGTACGCTGGAAACAACCTAAACACATTGTTTGCGCAACGTCAGAACCTGCTCTCGCCTAAATTTGTTGGGATGGTCAGAGACATTCTTCGATTCAACAAAGTAGCAGTGGACGACCTCGAAGCTGGTAGGCTGCGTAGCGGCGAGACGCTGCAGGACTATCTAGAGCGGCACGGCTTCAATGAGTTCTTCCGACGCAACTACCTTATCAGCATGGCATCAGCCATCTGGTCTGCAAACTTCGAGGAAAGCCTAAACTTTCCCGCAGAATTGTTTGTTCGATTTTTCAAGAACCACGGCCTGCTACAGGTCAAAAATCGACCTCAGTGGCGAGTGTTAGGCGGCGGTAGCCAGAGTTACTTGGCGCCCCTGTGTGCGCCGTTTGAGAAGAACATTCGGACCAACTGCGCAGTGACCGCCGTCGTGCGTGAGGAGGGTCAGTCTCCCAGATTACGGACACATCAGGGTGAAGAGCTGAATTTTGATGACATCGTCATTGCGACACACGCGGATCAGGCAATGGCCATGCTTAGTGACATCGATGACACCGAATCATCTGTGCTGAGCGAACTCCCCTACTCTGAGAATGAAGTTGTGCTACACACCGACACACGCTTGCTACCGAGAAAGCGCCTCGCGTGGTCGAGCTGGAACTATCGGCTGCGTGAGTCGAACAGCCAAGCAACGCTGACCTACAACATGAATATTCTTCAAGGGATCAACTCTTCAGAAACCTTTTGCGTAACGCTTAACGACAGTGACGCAATTCACCCGAGAACGATCTTGGGCGAGTACCGATACGCACATCCGCAGTTCACCATTAAAGGCATCGCCGCTCAGCAACGCTGGCCTGAAATCAATGGCCCTCGAAACACGTGGTTCTGTGGTGCCTACTGGCGTAACGGTTTTCACGAGGACGGTCTTTTCAGCGGCAATCGTGTCGCCGACGCCATCATCAAGAAGCGGGGCTTCCGGTGAATTCTGCGTTCTATGTGGGTCGACTGGCGCACGCGCGGACGACACCCAAACCTCATCGGTTCAGCTATCGGGTATTCATGCCCTTTGTTGATGTGGAGAAGATAAGCGACATTACCCACCGAGCCATAGGATGGGATTCGCGACGCTTGGCGCCAGCGCGCTTTATCCGCAGCGACTTCATTGGCGACGAAAACATCACTGTGGCAGAGGCCGTCAAACGGCGTATTTTCGAAGAGACAAACCAGCACTTCGAGGGACGGATCTTTCTGCTCGCCAATTGGCGATATTTCGGGCTCCAGAATAACCCGATCGCCTGTTATTTCTGCAAAGGCACATCAAGTGAACGACTCGAATTTATTGTCGCTGAGGTCACTAATACACCCTGGGGTGAAAGACATAGCTACGTCCTCCCAGTCGACCATTCAGACGCGCTTTTCCAGACAGAGTTTCAAAAGGAACTTCATG
>CACMGJ010000065.1 GCA_902613175.1 Halieaceae bacterium
CTTGGCTTCTCGCTCACCGAGGTTGTCACCTTCCAGTGCATGCTGGACGCAGGTCGAAATGTGATCGTCCAAAATGATCGACTCGAGGCTGGATAGTGCGGCTCTGGCTGCCTGGACCTGCTGAGCTATATCGATGCAGTATCGGTCTTCGCCCACCATTCGGCGCAGTGCCTTAACTTGGCCCTCGATGCGCGCGAGTCGTCTATCAACATTGGCACGAGTTTCTTGTTTCATGGTTACACTCCAATTTGGTTTGAGAATACCCCCCAGGGGTATCGGAGGTCAAATACCCCTGGGGGGTATCAATGCGCAAAGCTATTAATGTTTATGGTGGGCGAAAGAGAAGTGCGAGAAACGTGGGCAAGCGATGAGTATTCGGACTACATTAGTGCTTTACAGGGAGGCATTCAAATGACGATTTACGAAACAGACGGGCGTGGCAGGCGTTACACCGATATTGTTCAAACTGTGGGTGACACGCCCTGTGTCTGTCTTAATAGAACGGGACCTGCGCACGTCTCGATGTTTGTGAAAGTGGAGTCGTTTAACCCGCTCTCGTCGGTTAAAGACCGGCTCGCATTGAACATTATTGAAGCGGCAGAGCGCACTGGGCAATTGAAGCCAGGGCAAACCGTGGTAGAGGCAACATCCGGCAATACCGGTATCGGTCTTGCCATGGTGTGCGCGGCTAAAGGGTATCCGCTGGTCATTACAATGGCAGAGAGTTTCTCTATTGAGCGACGTCGTCTGATGAGATTTCTGGGTGCCAAAGTCGTACTCACGCCGAAAGAAGAGCGTGGTATCGGGATGTACAACACGGCCAAAAAGTTGGCGGCGGACAATGGATGGTTTTTCGCGGGTCAGTTCGAGAATGCGGCTAATGCCGACATTCATGAATCGACAACCGCGCGTGAGATTCTCGCGGACTTTCAAGACTCACCACTGGACTACTGGGTTACAGGTTACGGCACAGGCGGCACCGTCACAGGCGTCGCGAGAGCACTTCGCAGAGAACGTCCAAATTGCAAAATCATTGTGTCAGAGCCACATAACGCCACCTTGCTCGGGTCGGGGCTACCACAGGAGCGAAACGCTGATGACTCGCCTAATGGCAGTCATCCGGCTTGGGAACCACACGTTATTCAAGGATGGACTCCCGACTTCATTCCCAAAGTACTTCAGGAAGGCATCGACAGCGCGTTTTTTGACGAAGTTCGACCGGTCGATGGTATGAAGGGCATGGAGATGGCGCAGCATCTCGCGGCTAATGAGGGAATTCTCACTGGGGTTTCGGGTGGTTCAACATTGTTGACGGCCGTAGAGGTTGCCGAGACTGCGCCTGAGGGATCCGTGATTCTGGTCATGCTCCCAGACACGGGTGAGCGCTACCTCTCAACGCCCCTGTTCGAGTCTATACCGGCTGAAATGAATGACGAGGAACAAGCCCTATTCGCATCAACACGTCAGGGTCAGACATAAAAAACCCGCGCTAAGCGCGGGTTTTCTGGTTAATACCTTTCTGTTTAATAGCCGCGAAGGGTCGCGAAGCGATCTGCATGGAAGTGATAGTCACCATACGCCTGTCGACAAACAGCCGCGCGCTTCATAAAGAAGCCGATGTCGAACTCATCGGTCATGCCGATACCGCCGTGCATCTGGACACCTTCCTCAGTGGCATTGCGCACGACCTTTGAGCATTTGGCCTTCGCCATACTCGCTAAGACAGAACGCTTTTCACCGTTGGCATCGAGTGCTTGAAGTGCGGCCAAGACGGCAGACTTACTGACTTCTATTTCAGCGAACAATTGTGCGGCACGGTGCTGTAGACCCTGGAACGTCCCGATTTTACTGCCAAATTGCTCACGCTCCTTGAGATAGCCAACGGTACGCTCGAAGGTTTCGATGGAAATCCCGAGCATCTCGGCCGCAGAGCATGCCGCCGCGACATCAATGGTGAATTCTATGGCCTCTGAGGCACCACCGAGACTGCCAAGAAGCGCATCGCCACTCACCGTCACATTATAGAGAGTGATGTCTGCGGCACGCTGACTATCGACAATCAGGCGGGTCTCGCACGATACGCCTGCGGCGCCCCTTTCTACTGCGAAGACGCTCATTCCCTCGTTTCCACCGGTGACAACAAGCAGTAAATCGGCATTGTGGCCGTCGATTACACCTCGCTTGTTACCAGAGAGTACGTAGTCATCACCGGATGCGGAGGCTGTGGTCTCTATGGTCGAAAGATCGAAAAACCCGGTTTCATCAGCGGCCAAAACGGCAGTCAACCCACCGGCCGCGATGCCAGGCAGGTACCTCTCTTTTTGTTGTTCGGATCCGAGCTGATTAATGAGGCTGGCCGCAACGACTGCGGAACTTAAGAACGGCGAGAGGGCCAGCGTTCTTCCCATTTCTTCAAGAACAACCCCCGCTCCGACATACCCGAATTCGAGGCCCGAATAGGCGTCGGGGATGACAATACCAGGCCACCCAGCTTTGCTCATTTTTGACCATAGTTCCGGCATATGGTCGTCACCGGCATCGCGCATAGCACGCAACGCTGAAATCGGTGCGTTCTCGGAGAGCAGCAGTTTTGCCGAGTCTTTGAGAAGCTGTTGCTCCTCGTTCAAAATCATTACCACGACCTATCTCCCTACGCCGGTAAGCCAAGAATACGCTTGGCAATAATATTGAGCTGTACCTCTGTGGTGCCGCCCTCGATCGAGTTGGCTTTGCTTCGGAGCCAATTTCTAACCAATGCGCCTTTGCTGT
>CACMGJ010000066.1 GCA_902613175.1 Halieaceae bacterium
GCTGGGGACTGACTCGCGGGCGCAATGTGGTCGAAACGGAACGTGACCTCAAAAAGGTGTTTCGCAAAGATCGCTGGAATAACTTACACCTTCAGATCATTTTTTACGGACGAGAATTTTGCACGGCGCGCGGGTGTAACGGCCTGGTCTGTGAAATCTGCACCACCTGTTACCCGGATCGTAAGCATCCAAAAAAAGTGAATAAACCTTGACCCTTAGGACCTTTGTATGACGGTAAATCTGTACGGTATTCCAACCTGCGACAGGGTTCGCAAAGCACGCAAGTGGCTCACCGATAATGGCATCGATCATCAGTTTTTTGACGTGAGAGAAAACACGCCCCCTAAGTCTCAGATAGATCACTGGGTCGCGTCTCTGGGCGCCGCTAAGATGGTGAACAAGCGAAGTACCACCTGGAAGAATCTATCTAACGCGGATCGGGCCGAAGCTGAGAGCGGTGATACAACGGCGGTACTACTGGCCAATCCCACGTTAATAAAGCGCCCGGTGCTGCAGTATGGGGATGTCCTCGATGTTGGATTCAGTGTCGACGCTTACATCCACTATTTTCAGCAATAACCTCTCAGTTAGGAGATAAATACATGGCGGATACGCTCCATGGTTTTGGCTTAGGCGTCGCCTCAAAGAATAGCCGAGATGAGATTCTGGATGTTTATTACCCGGCACCTCTGGCAACTATCTCGGGAGAGCTGGCTTCGGCTCTCGACGGCGTGAGCGGTGAGATTGATGCCGCTGCAACCCGATCACTGGCAACTGATCTCAAAGCAGCAGGACATGAGCTACTGGCGGCTGTTGCCGAGAAAATCGCCAGCGCAGATAAGGCGATTATTGCCTCTTCATTAGCAGACAATGCACCGCCAACATCGGTGGGCGATGCCTATCTCAAACTTCACCTGCTCTCACATCGTCTGGTGAAGCCACACGGAACGGATCTATCCGGTATCTTCGCCCTGCTACCCAATGTGGCATGGACCGATGAGGGCGCAATCGACTTGGACGAACTACCCGAGCGGCAATTGACCGCGCGGCTATCAGGGAAGGTATTGGAAGTATCGAGCGTTGATAAATTCCCCAAGATGACCAATTACGTTGTACCTACGGGTGTGCGGATCGCTCACAGCGCGCGCGTACGATTAGGCGCCTATCTGGGTGCAGGCACGACGGTGATGCATGAGGGATTTATCAATTTCAATGCAGGTACCGAAGGGCCTGGCATGGTTGAAGGTCGGATATCCGCTGGCGTGATCGTGGGTAAAGGCTCCGATTTAGGGGGCGGCTGTTCAACAATTGGCACCTTGTCCGGCGGTGGCAACATTATTATTTCTGTAGGTGAAGAGTGCCTCATTGGCGCCAACGCGGGTCTGGGTATACCTCTGGGTGATCGATGCACGATCGAAGCAGGGCTTTTCGTGACGGCAGGAACGAAGGTGGCAGTGCTCGATGATGCGCGCAAGATTGTTGATACCGTGGCGGCGCGAGACTTGGCAGGACGGTCTGACCTTTTGTTCCGACGTAACTCACTCTCAGGTTCGGTAGAATGCCTTACCAACAAAACTGCCATCGAATTGAACGAAAGTTTGCATGCCAACAGTTGAGATAGAACACGCAGCCATCAAGCTGACAAAAGAGCTCATTAAGCGGCAGTCAGTCACGCCAGAGGACGATGGTTGTCAGCCCTTGATGGCTGCAAGGCTTCGAAAACTGGGATTCACCTGTGAGTCACTACCTGCGGAAGAAGTGCTCAACCTCTGGGCAACGCGTGGCTCTGATGGCCCCACCCTCGTTTTCGCAGGTCATACCGACGTGGTGCCGCCTGGCCCGCTAGAGCAATGGGACAGCGATCCCTTTGTCCCAACAGAGAGGGACGGGTTGCTATATGGCCGGGGGGCTGCTGACATGAAAGCTAGCTTGGCTGCGATGGTAGTCGCTACCGAATCGTTCGTTACTCATCATCCGGATCACAAAGGACGAATCGGGTATCTGATTACCGCGGATGAGGAAGGACCAGCAATACACGGAACCCGGTACGTGGTTGAAACGCTGAAGTCGCGCGGCGAGACCATCGACTGGTGTGTGGTGGGCGAGCCCTCGAGCACGGCAACATTGGGCGATATCGTCAAGAACGGACGACGCGGTTCTATCAACGCAACGCTGATCATCAAAGGTCAGCAAGGCCACGTCGCCTACCCACATCTCGCCGACAATCCCATGCACACGGCATTCTCTGTCTTGAACCAATTGTGTGACATCGAATGGGATCAGGGTAATGAATTTTTCGATCCTACCCGACTTCAGTTCTCGAATATTCAGTCCGGTACGGGCGCCACTAACGTCATACCGGGCGAACTCACCGCGGTGTTCAACTTGCGCTTCTCAACGGAAACCAATGCTGAGGCAATCAAATGGCAATGCGAAGCAGTGCTGGACGATAGCGGCGTCGACTATGAGATCAAATGGCAACTCAGCGGTAATCCGTTTTTGACCGAGCCTGGCGACTTGGTTGATGCAGTACGCGAGAGTATTGCCGAGACCACAGGTGTTACTGCGACCTTAAGCACAGGTGGTGGCACGTCAGATGGTCGTTTTATCGCAACCATGGGTAGCCAAATCATAGAGCTAGGCCCTATCAATGCCTCAATCCATCAGCGAAACGAGCATGTGGTGATTGATGACATTCCCAAGCTTGCCCGTATCTACGAGGGCATTATGGAACGACTGCTAACCTAGATTTGATTCAC
>CACMGJ010000067.1 GCA_902613175.1 Halieaceae bacterium
CCTTGGATGGAATCGGTCCAAAGCAGCTGGGTCTAGACAGCCTCAACGGTCTGTTCAACTCAGAGTCGATTGCAGAAGTCATTCTGGCGACCAACCCGACAGTAGAGGGCGAAGCAACAGGTTATTACATCGCGGAGCTCGCTAAGCGACATCACATCAAGGTCACTCGCATTGCTCACGGGGTGCCACTAGGTGGTGAACTGGAATTTATCGATCCAACCACGTTGGCTCACGCGTTGGGTGGTAGAAAAGAAGTAGGGCAAGCTTGACATACCAGCTCATAGAAACAGACGAGGCCTTGGGTGCGCTGCTGGTGCAGCACTCGGGCGAGCGATTTGTTGCCGTTGATACCGAGTTTCGTCGTCGAGACACGTTCTATCCGCAAGTTGCGCTTCTGCAGCTTTGCTGGAAAAAAGAATCGTTTCTAATTGATCCTACGAGGATTTCTACTCTTGATCCAGTGCAGGCGTTGCTTGCTGACTCCCGAGTGATCAAGCTGATCCACAGTCCGAGTGAAGATTTAGAAGTGTTTGATCGGTGGCTTCAGATGACGCCAACCCCCTTGTTCGATACTCAGCGTGCGCTGGCTGTACTCGGACGAGGCTTCGGACTCGGCTATAGGGCAATGGTGGAGATGTATACGGGTGACGTTATATCCAAAGAGGAAACCACCTCGGATTGGCTTAAACGACCCTTGACTGACCGTCAGCTTAGCTACGCGGCGCTCGATGTAACCTACCTTCGTCAGATCGGAAAGGAACTATACGATGCATGCGAAGAGAGTCAGCGTCTGGCCTGGGTTCTGGAAGATACGGCGCGTCTGACCTTGGGTGGCCGAGGGCCCGCGGCAAAATTTAAAGCGGCTTGGAAAATGAAACCTCGTGAGCAGGTCATACTTTATAGATTGATCGACTGGCGCGAGGAAGAGGCGAGACGACTGGATAGGCCACGAAGTTGGGTGATACCTGACAAGGTAATGGTGTCACTTGCGAAGCGTCAGCCATCGCATATGGCACAGCTATCGACCGTCGATGGACTTCACGACGCTATTATCAGAAAAAGGGGTAAGCGCATTTTGGAGGTCATCGCTAATGCAAGCGATGACCAGTCCGAATTGCCTGCTGTCTGGCAGGCACCGCTGCGTTCAGATCAAAAAGAATGGGCATCAACGCTAGGCGAAGCTGTCGCAACCGCTGCGGTGACTCTTGGCGTTGCGCCCGAGGTTCTGTTTGCGGGTAAGGACCTTGAGCGTCTAATTCAAGCTACCTTGGCGTCTCAGGAAGTACCGGAAGATCTCATGGGTTGGAGAGATGCGGTCATAACTCAGCACCTGGTAGCGCTATTAGCGTCACTAGTGGACCCATCTACTTACCCCAAGGCATGAATGCGCAGTCACGCTGACAGCTTGAGTTACGCATCTTTAACTGCAATGGCATGGCCTTTCATTTTGGCCAATGCGTCGGTGCCGCTACTCGGCATTGTTGATACTGCGGTTATCGGTAATACGGGTTCCGTCGTTGAGCTGGGGGCAATTGCGCTTGGGTCCCTTATTTTCTCCTTTGTTTATTGGAGCTTCGGGTTTCTCAGAATGGGGACAACGGGTTTTATTGCGCAAGCTGACGGGTCGTCCGATCACATGGAGGTCCGAGCCGTTCTAGGTCGATCTTGCATTATTGCGCTGATTATTGGGGTGCTATTACTGGTCACTCAATGGCCGATCGGAGCGCTCAGTTTCAGCTTGCTGTCGGGCGATACGGCGGTTGAGAGTGTCGCAAAGACGTATTTTTATACGCGAATTTGGGGTGCCCCCGCGACGTTGCTTGTCTTCGTCATCATGGGTGTCTGGATAGGGCTCGGAGAGGCAAAAGAGCTACTGAAGCTGCAGCTTTTTCTCAATGGCCTAAATATGTTGCAGGATATCATTGCCGCCGGGGTTCTGGGGCTCGGCGCTTATGGCATTGCGCTTGGCACCGTTTTTTCCGAGATCATCACCTGCTTGGTCGGATTTTACCGATTGCAACGATTCCTCGCCGCGAAACACGACGTTGGTGTGGCTTGGCGCGCGTTCTGGCCGGTAGAGCGCGTGCGCGAAATGACGCAGATGTGGCGCTTGTTGACGGCCAATGGAGACATCATGATCCGCACGCTCCTGCTTGTCTTCGCGTTTTCCTATTTCACCAACGAGGCGGCTAAATTCGGTGTTGTATCACTTGCCGCCACGCATATCGTGCTTCAGATCATGGCGTTTACCGCCTTCTTTCTCGATGGATTCGCTTATGTTGCTGAATCCCAGGTGGGTCGTAGTTACGGCGCCAGAAATGTAAAGGCATTTAGGCTTGCCGTGTACCGAACAACGGTATTAGCTGGGGTTGCTGCAGTGATACTTGCCGCGGCAATAATGGCTTTTGGAGGGATGCTCGTGGCCGTACTGACTGATCTTGATGAAGTCATTGTGGCCTCACTGGCGTTGCTGCACATCTGCGCTGTTTATGTCATTGCGTCTTTTCCAGCATTCCAATTGGACGGCGTATTCATTGGCGCGTCACGGACAAAAGAGATGCGTAACGCGTCGTTCGTGTCGCTGTTGGTATTCTTGATAGCGGTCAGTGTGCTGACAGAAACCTACGCGCTCGCGGGCTTGTGGTGGGCGATGGTGGTGTTCGTCATTGCCCGAGCCATTAGTTTGTGGGTTTATGTAACAAGATTCTGGAATCATTTCGCGCAAGACGGTGAGGTA
>CACMGJ010000068.1 GCA_902613175.1 Halieaceae bacterium
TAGGAGCTAATTTGAAAAAGAAAAGTCTTTAGAAAATGGCGGTGATTACTTTAGTAGAGCTGTTTCGTCCGTCAGGGTTGGGCCGTCGGCTTTTGAAAAATAAGCACATGTTGCTGGGGCAGGTAGCTTTCCGTCCTGACCCAATCTAGGCCAATTGCAGCCATTTCTTGCTTCACCTGTACCTCACTCATCTTATGCAGCCGCTTGATGGGGACACGTGGGTCTTCATCTCGGTACTCTACGAGCACAAGTTGACCGCCTGGCTTCAGCGACTCCTTCAGACGCTCGCCCATCTCTCTGGGAAACGAGAACTCATGGTAGGCATCCACGATGAAAGCGAGGTCGATTTCATTGTTGGGTAGCTTGGGGTCATCCTGCTTGCCCAGAACGGTCTCCACATTGACCACCTTCTCCAGCGTTTTTCGCCGAGCTATGCGGGCCAACATTTCGGGTTGAATATCAACCGCGAAAACTTTCCCTTGAGGCACCCGCTGTGCAACGGGAAAGGTGAAATAGCCCGTGCCTGCCCCAATGTCTGCGACCACGAAGTCATCTGAGAGACTGAGCCCGGCAATCAAAAGGTCTGTTCGCTCCTGACGCTCTCGCTCGGGGCGCTCAAGCCAACCCGCGCCCAGATGACCCATGACATGAGAGATCTCTCTTCCCATGTAAAACTTACCGATGCCGTCGCGGCTAGGCAGGCCAGTCGTGTAATAAGAATTTTCTAGTTCGGAATCCGCTTTGGTAGCAGACATACTCAAGGCGAGGCCAAGGTAAATCATCCACCTTAATATCAGCATCTTGACTCCCGATTTGACGTATCGCCCTAATAATAGCGAAATCGCCATTAGAACCTGTTGACCACATACACCACCCAGGGGCCATCCCATTCATCCGATGGCAGTAGTTACCTGCCAGCGAATGCCGTGCTCGGTTTTCGGATTATGGCAGACGCTACATAGGGTAGAAGGTCATCTGGAAGTCACCAGTGCTTAAGTTCAACTCTGATTTACACAAGTTTTGGGTGCCGTCAGTTAGGTCATCTAATGAATGCAGCGTTAACGTAGTGCCACTTCTTCTCCAGACACCTGCCCTTACAGCGAATTCTCTGTTTCCCGTATCGTCGATACCCATACCACGGCCCGTGAAGGAGCCTTGAGTTTTTGAGTTTGGATTAGTTGCCATGTTGTAGGTAATAAAAACTCTTCCATATTTGCCGGCAATAGCCGCAACAGTAATCACACCGCCTTCATCCGTTAACTCTAGGTTCATGAGTTCACCGTTTACGGAGAAAGTTTCCCCAGGGACCGTAATTGTCGGGTGATCATCAGCGCTAAGACCTGCTGAAAAGATGAGAAAAGCTGATACGAGGAACATGTTTTTGAATTTAGTCATAAATCTTTCTATCCTTACTTCGTGATGTGATGCTCACATCGCCTTGCCTGATTCAGAGGACGACGCGGCGTGAATGGGATCGATCCAGCGAAGCTTCTCCGCACCAGCAGTAGTGAAATTGATCGCAGCGGCGAGTCTCATCCCCCGCGTCTGCGGGGAATTGGTATCCAGATGCTCACCGCACACAACTCGTATACGATCGGATTACCAATTCTCGCTTTCCATATCTTCTAACCCCATTCGTCAAGAATGCCATATTAGCGGTGAGTGGGATACGAATTCGCTGTATCTGGATTGGTTTGTGGAATATAGATGGAATATTCCACAGCTCGGTTAAACCTGTAATAAGGAGTGAACTATGAATGACAAACAGCAGATCGAAATTTGTGTGCAGATTTACATAGATAGCATGGAGCAATCAGATCCCAACCTTGTTGAGCAGGCGTTTCACCCAAATGGCTCTGTAGTCGGGTACCTCCATGGTGAACTTATGGAAATGTCGGTAAATGACTTTGCAGAGTTTGTCGCGTCACAACAACCATCACCAAGAGAGTCAGGCGGCGGGGTGTACTTTCAAACGTTATCTTGTGAAGTAGAGGGAACAACTGCGCTAGTAAAGGTAAGGGATACTTACTTAGGGATAACTTTCTTAGATACGTTGTCGCTCATAAAAACGAACGATAAATGGCGAATCTACAACAAATTGTTCCACGTCGAGTCTGAATAGGTACGCGGGAAAAATAGACAGTGGCAGACGCTAGTTTGTAAGGAAACAACAACACTTTGAGACTCTCATTTTAAACTCTTGTTTTATATTGAATTTCATGGTCCCCGGGGCCGGACTTGAACCGGCACGTTCCCAATGAGCGGGGGATTGTAAGTCTATGACTACCCTTCCCCATCACATCTCAACGCGCTCAAACGCAGGAACCGTCTTAATATTTGCTCGATTTTGATGTACTGAGATGTCTTGAAATGCGATGGTTGTGTCACCTATTTGTCACCCCGCTCCTCCCCCCGGGGGGCTATCGTATTTATCTGATAGCAGTAGTTACCTGCCAGATACATTAGAGGGACGAAAAAAAAAAGACGAGTCTCCCCGCCTTAGTTTCTTTCTTCCTGCTGTAGGTCTGTGAGCCTACTTCTTCCCCAGAATCGAAGATCCGAACACCATTAACAGTAACGCTTTTACAAAAGTTTCAACACACTGGTAGGCGCTATCGCATTGATCCGATAGCAGTAGGTACCTGCTAAATACATTACAGGTCAGTTTTAGTTCCCCATTCGTAGGTTTGAAGACCGCCCTCG
>CACMGJ010000069.1 GCA_902613175.1 Halieaceae bacterium
GGGCGGCACGCTGTTTTGTACCTATGGTACGACAACGAATACGGCTATAGCTGCCAGGTTTATCGGGTTTTGGAGAAGATGGCAGGGATAAAATATCTCACCTATCCCCCTACAGATACCGGTGGTCTCTGATTTAAATAGAATTGTGGTAACTCGGCGTCAGCTTCGCTAGAATTCGCGACGTCGGATTGTTAGATAAACGCGCTGAAAATCAGCCGCCGGCGAACCTGTAGTTCACTTCACTGGGGGGAGTGGCCACGCTCACATCAGACATAGTCTGATCGACTTCAGTGCAAGCTGACTACACGACAGCTAGCAGTCGCGCGTTCGCGCTTTTTGCGACCGTAGATAGGGACAGGCATGATTAAAATTCGCCGCGGATTGGATATTCCACTGGCAGGAGCTCCTGAGCAAACGATTGCTCGCGAATTCTCACCTCGCCATGTAGCGCTCCTAGGAGCGGACTACATTGGCATGAAACCCACGATGGCGGTTGCCGAGGGCGATACAGTTGCCAAAGGCCAAGCCATTTTTACCGACAAGAAATGCGAAGGCGTTGTATACACATCACCTGCGTCAGGTCGTGTGTCTGCCATTAATCGTGGGGCACGCCGAGTGTTTCAATCTTTGGTGATCGAAGTTGATGATGGTGTAGAAGCGCGCAACTGGGGTACCTTAAGCGCTACGGATGCGACACAGCTGAGCGCGGACGACATTAAAGATCGCCTGATTGACTCAGGTGAGTGGACAGCGATTCGGGTTAGGCCCTTCAACAAGGTGGCTGATCCGGCAACAAGCCCAAGCGGTCTGTTTATTGCAGCGATTGACACTCGTCCTCACGCGGTAAATCCCGAAATTGTGATTGCCGAGCAACGCGAGGCGTTTGAGTTGGGCCAGGCGCTCCTGGCAAATATGGTCGACTGCACGATCTACGTTTGTGTCGCACCGGGAAGTAATGCCACTGTGGCGGCACACGCTCAAGTTCAAAGCGCAGCCTTTGACGGGCCTCATCCCGCGGGACTAGCGGGAACGCATATTCACTTCCTTCAGGGAGCCTCAATAAATAAGTTGGCGTGGACGGTTGACTATCAGGATGTGATTGCGATCGGACGACTTTTCCTCGACGGTGAGGTCTACAGCGATCGCGTGGTTTCTGTATCAGGACCTGCAGCAGAGACACCACAGATTGTTCGCACCCGCCGTGGGGTCGATATCGAGGCGCTCATCGCTGGTAACCAGGCAGCCGGAGAAAATCGCCTCATCAGTGGCTCAGTTCTCGGTGGTCGACGAGTTAAGGCGCACTCTGCCTACCTCGGTCGGTTTCATAACCAAGTGGCTGTGCTTGCAGAAGGCCGAGACAGGGTCTTCATGGGTTGGCTCGCTCCGGGCACTAAAAAGCATTCAGCGATGAGCATATACCTGAGCAGTTTACTTGGTCGTAAGCCACTCGAAATGACGACTACAACAAACGGCTCAGAGCGCGCGATGGTCCCAGTGGGTGCCTACGAGCGCGTCATGCCGTTGGATATTTTGCCCACACAGTTGCTGCGAGCGCTGTTGGTTGGCGACACAGAGACGGCTCAGGCCTTGGGTTGTCTTGAATTAGATGAAGAAGATTTAGCGCTTTGTACTTATGTGTGCCCTGGCAAATATGAGTACGGGCCGGTGTTGCGTGACAATTTGGCACGCATTGAGAAGGAGGGATAAGTCGTGGGATTACGCAGTACCTTAGATAATCTCGAACCCAATTTTAAGCCGGGTGGTAAGTACGAATCGTGGTATCCGCTTTACGAAGCGGTCGACACGATATTTTACAGCCCCTCAAGCGTAACCAAGTCATCCGCGCACGTTCGCGACGGTATTGACCTAAAGCGCATCATGATCACGGTGTGGTTCTGCACTTTCCCAGCCATGTTCTATGGCATGTACAACATCGGTTACCAAGCAAATGAAGTGATTGCTGCCGGTGGTTATTCGCTTGAAGGCTGGCGCGGTGCGATCGTCGCGAGCCTGGGCGGTTTTGATACAAATAGCTTGTGGGACAATTTCCTTTACGGGGCGGTCCACTTCCTTCCGCTGTATGCCATCACGTTCATTGTCGGCGGTTTCTGGGAAGTCCTGTTCGCGATGAAGCGCGGGCATGAGATCAATGAGGGTTTCTTCGTAACGTCCATTCTCTTCACGCTGACATTGCCACCCGACTTGCCACTCTGGCAGGCGGCGATGGGTATTTCGTTCGGCATTGTTGTTGCGAAAGAGGTGTTCGGCGGTACGGGTAAAAACTTCCTTAACCCAGCATTGACGGGTCGTGCGTTTCTTTACTTCGCGTATCCAGCGCAGTTGTCTGGTGATACTGTGTGGACGGCAGTTGACGGTTATTCCGGTGCGACGGCGCTCAGCGTTGTAGCAACCGATGGTATGGCTGGCTTGACCACTGCTTACACCTGGTGGGATGCCTTCGTAGGCGCAATGCCAGGGTCTAT
>CACMGJ010000070.1 GCA_902613175.1 Halieaceae bacterium
AACAAGGCCATTAAAGTCTCTATTCCTCTTCACTTCATCAACGAAGGTACCTGTGTGGGTGTGAAGCTCGGTGGCGGTCGAATCCAGCACACGGTAAATGAGGTAGAGGTGCTTGCGCTGCCAGCCGATCTTCCGGAGTTTATCGAGGTTGATATGGGGCAAGTGCAGGTAGGCGAGATTGTTCACCTCTCTGATTTGAAATTGCCTAAGGGTGTTACGTCTACAGCGCTGGCACTGGGCGATGACCGAGACATCGGTGTAGCGAGTGTACTGGCGCCACGAGGCGGCAAAGGTGCTGACGATGCAGAGGCCGAGGTGGATGACGCTAAGTCAACTGATGATGCACCAAGCGAAGATGCCGGCGACGAGAGCTAATTGCCATGCCCAGCATTCGACTGATTGTCGGTCTGGGTAATCCTGGCGGAAAATATATCGGCACCCGCCATAATGCGGGTGCCGATTTCGTTTCAGCACTCGCAAAACAAAACGGTATCGAGCTCAAGTCTGAAAAGAAGCTGGCAGGACGACTGGGCAGAGGTACTGTGGCGGGACACGATCTGCGTCTGATGATTCCTGACACCTACATGAACCACAGCGGGGAAGCCGTGGGCTTGGCGGCCAAGTACTTCCATATAGCGCCTGAGCAGATCCTCATTGCGCATGATGAGCTCGATATGCCACCCGGTGCTAGCCGTTTCAAGTTCGATGGTGGTCACGGGGGCCACAACGGTCTTCGGGACGTCATTCCAGCCATTGGGGGGTCAAAGGCCTTCTGGCGATTAAGGGTTGGCATCGGTCACCCCGGGCACGCGAGTAAGGTCTCAGGCTGGGTATTAAGCAAAGCCTCCAAAATTGAACAGGGACTGATTGATCTCTCAATTGATGAGTCACTTAGCGCTTTACCACTTCTTCTCGACGGCGAGGATGTGAAAGCGATGACACACCTTCACAGCAGTGACAAGACGAAAGAAGATTTGTAAGGAGCCTCAGTATGGGCATCAAATGCGGCATTGTAGGTTTACCAAATGTTGGGAAATCGACCCTATTTAATGCGCTAACAAAGGCAGGTATCGATGCAGAGAACTTCCCGTTCTGCACCATCGAGCCTAACGCAGGCGTTGTGTCGGTGCCCGATCCTAGGCAAGACGCTATTGAGGGACTGGTTAAACCTGAGCGCTCCATTACCGCAACGATGGAATTCGTTGATATCGCTGGATTGGTTGCCGGTGCCTCAAAAGGTGAAGGACTGGGCAATCAGTTCCTCGCCAATATTCGAGAGACTGACGCGATCGCACACGTCGTGCGTTGCTTTGAGGACCCTAACGTCATCCATGTCGCTAACCAGATCGATCCGCTGGCCGATATTGAAACGATTAACACCGAACTTGCGCTCGCTGATCTGGAAAGCTGTGAAAAGCAACTTCAGCGCGTTGTGCGGACAGCCAAAAGTGGCGACAAAGTCGCTGTGGCAACCAAATCACTATTGGAAGACAAGTTGCTTCCCCACCTCAACGAGGCGCTATCGGTGCGAGCTTTAGCGCTCGATGACAACGAAAAGGCCCTCGTGAAAGCCATGCACCTGTTGACCACGAAGCCGACGATGTACATCGCTAATGTGGCGGAGGACGGATTCGAGGATAACCCTTACCTCGATGCGGTCAGCGAACACGCAGCGAGTGAGGGAGCGGGTGTTGTCGCCATCTGCAACAAGTTGGAGTCAGAGATTTCTGAGCTCGAAGATGACGAAAAACTCGAGTTCCTTGCTGATATGGGGATGGAAGAGTCGGGTCTCGATCGAACGATCCGTGCGGGCTATGCGTTGCTAAATCTTCAGACCTACTTTACGGCAGGTCCAAAGGAGGTGCGCGCTTGGACGATCAAGGTAGGAGCGACAGCGCCAGAGGCCGCAGGCGTTATCCACACAGACTTTCAAAAAGGGTTCATTCGTGCCGAAGTAGTCGCTTACGATGATTTCATTACCTACCAGGGTGAGTCGGGCGCTAAAGAGGCCGGTAAATGGCGCCTTGAGGGCAAGGAATACACAGTCGCAGATGGCGACGTAATTCACTTCCGATTCAATGTCTGACCCGAATGCGGGTACCTGGAAGTAGTAACACTCAGTAACTAGAAAAAGTGGTGAAATGAGGCACCAGGGAATTGACCTGTGCACCATTTATCGACACACTACGCGCCCCCGTGGCTACGTAGCTCAGCTGGTTAGAGCACAGCATTCATAATGCTGGGGTCGGTGGTTCAAGTCCACCCGTAGCTACCACCTCTTTTTTCAGTTAAATCAATGGTTTAAGAACTCCGACGATACGACGCCATCTTGATAACGTCGCTCGTGCGGGACTTTTGCTGGACTTTCACTAGTAACTTGAACACCTTACCGTCCATAAAAAAGTTGGCAGGCCCCTTAACAGTATGCTTTATGAT
>CACMGJ010000071.1 GCA_902613175.1 Halieaceae bacterium
GCGAAAGGTGGTCGACTGAGGGTCTTGATCAATGAAGTATTGCAGTAGTTGCGCGCACGAGGTCGTTCGCAAGATCCCAGAGGGCGAGGACCGTGAGCGGGATGTCTGTCCATCCTGTGGTGAGATCTTCTACGTTAACCCCAAGATTATTGTTGGCTGCATACCCACTATAGGTGACCAAGTGCTCCTGTGTAAGCGGGCTATCGAGCCGCGCTATGCCAAATGGACCTTACCCGCAGGGTTTATGGAAAACCGCGAGACAACTGCTGAGGGCGCTGCACGCGAAATGTGGGAAGAAGCCGAAGCGCGCGCTGTCGACATGGCACTCTATCGTATATTCGATGTCCCTCACATTAGCCAGGTATATGTCTTTTACCGTTGCGAGGTACTGGATGGACAGTTTGGCGCGGGTTCCGAGAGTCTTGAAAGTGCGCTCTATTCCGAGGCCGATATTCCCTGGGACGAGCTTGCGTTCCCCGTTGTCATCGAGATGCTCAGAGAGTTTTTTGAGGATCGAAAAACGCAGGAGTTTCCGGTGCGTAACAGCACGATTTGGTACCAGAAACGTCGCACTGGGTAGGCCAGTAGATTAGCTATTTTTCGTACCTCTATTTTTAACCCAATGATAATCAGAGGAGTTGTCATGTCATTTCCAACCACAGGATCAGCCGCACCGGGCTTTACGCTTGAGGACAATAACGGCGCAGAGGTTTCTCTGAGCGATTTTAAGGGCAAGAAAAATGTATTGGTCTATTTCTACCCTAAGGCCATGACACCGGGATGCACAGTACAAGCACAGGGATTACGTGATATCGCAGCAGAGCTCGAAGGACATGATGTTGTGGTGTTGGGCATCAGTCCAGATCCAGTAAAGCGGTTAGCCAAGTTTGTAGAGCGCGACGCGCTCAATTTTCAGCTGCTCAGCGATGAGGATCATGCCGTGGCCGATGCTTATGGTGCTTGGGGACCAAAGAAGTTCATGGGAAGGGAGTTCGACGGGATTCTGAGAACGAGCTACCTGATCGATAAAGAGGGCAATCTTCGAGAGATTCTTAACAAGTTTAAGACCAAGGACCACCATGAAGTGGTGCTGAACACGATCGCTGAGCTGGGCCTATGATCGATCTTTACACATCGCCAACGCCCAACGGCCACAAGGTGTCGATTGCGTTGGAGGAGATGGGGCTCGATTACGAGGTGCACACTATCGACCTGAGGTCGGGTGAGCAGAAGCAGGAGCCATTTTTAATGCACTCGCCGAACGGGCGTATACCTGCTATTTACGATCGGGATTACGATCTTTCCATCTTTGAGTCCGGGGCCATCATGATTCACCTCGCCGAGAAGTCGGGTCAATTCCTGCCCACCGATACAGTGGGTCGATCTGAGGTAATTCAGTGGTTGATGTTTCAAATGGGTGGTGTCGGCCCAATGATGGGTCAGGCAAACGTGTTCTACCGTTATTTTCCAGAGAAGATTCAAGCTGCCATTGACCGCTATCAAAGCGAGGGACGTCGCCTATTTGAGGTGCTGAATACGCAGTTGGGAAAGACAGAGTACCTCGCCGGTGATTACAGTATTGCCGATATGGCGAATTGGGCGTGGGTGCGAACGCATCGCTGGAGCGGTATCGAAATCGATGGTCTCGAGCACCTTCAGCGCTGGCACAATACCATTAAGGTCCGTCCCGCGGCGGAGAAAGGAATCACGGTTCCGGTAGACATGCGTTTGCTTCGTGATGGGAAAGAAGACTCGAAAGAGACCAAAGACTTCATTAAAGGCGCCCAATCGATGGTGCAGGGCATCAAACAGGACTGAATAGCGTGTTTAGAGTTATTACGTGTAATACCAACGGTATTCGAGCCGCGCAGCGCAAAGGTTTCTTTGAGTGGTTGGCGAAACAGAACGCAGATGTGGTGTGTATACAGGAGACTAAGGCACAGGAACACCAGTTGGTGGATGATGCATTTCGACCCGACGGTTATCACTGTTATTACAACGATGCCGAGCGCAAGGGTTACAGCGGAACGGCGTTGTACGCTAAGCAGAAGCCGTCGGCGATCGAAGTACAAGTAGGGTGGGAGCCGGTCGATTCGGAAGGGCGCTACTTGCGGGCTGACTTCGATGACATCACTGTTATATCCCTCTACGTCCCTTCGGGCTCGAGTAATGATGATGCTCAGGCAAGAAAAGATGTCTTTATGGAGCGCTTTACACCCCATATGGCCGAGCTATTGAAGGAAAAGCGGGAGTTCATCATTTGCGCCGACTGGAATACCTGTCATCAGAACATCGATTTGAAAAATTGGCGTAGCAACCAGAAAAACTCCGGATTTATGCCGCACGAGCGTGAATGGCTCACTCTGCTTTATGAGGAACAGGGCTGGGTTGATGTTTTTCGGCAGATGA
>CACMGJ010000072.1 GCA_902613175.1 Halieaceae bacterium
GCCTTCCACGATGCTTCGGTTGTCAAAGTGGTATCTGATGCATCAGGTAGGGCCCATTACTTCTCACGCTCACCCATTCCTCACGTGAGAGGTGCTGATGAGACTTTTGTCCCACCTGAGGCTCGCCGCCACGTCGGTTTGTATGCCTACCGCGTTAGCTTTTTAGCCGATTTCGCATCTCAACCTGTGGCACCGCTTGAGCAACTCGAATCGTTAGAGCAACTGCGAGCGCTGCATTGCGGTCATGAGATCCGCATAGCCGACGCAATAGAGCCCGTACCCGCCGGCGTGGATACACAGAAAGACCTCGATGCTGTAAGACGCTTGATGGTCCCCTAATGCTTAAGGTTGAGGCTAACTTTCAGCTTGGAAGCCTTAATACACTGAAACTCGAGTGTATTGCAGAGTGCTATGCGCACGTTTCGACGACCGGGGAGTTACGGGAGGCCTTGAGCGAAGCACGACAACGCTCGGCGAACATCAACGTACTTGGTGGTGGCAGCAATCTCATCCTGAACCGTTATTTGCCCGGTATGACCATTCACATGGGCTTACAGGGGCGCGAACTACTCGAAGAGTCAGCGGATGACGTTGTCGTTCGCTTTCAGGCGGGCGAGGAATGGCATGAGACGGTGCTTTGGGCAAATGCTGAAGGTTACTTTGGGCTTGAAAATCTCGCGCTTATACCAGGCAGCGTGGGCGCAGCACCCGTCCAGAATATTGGTGCTTACGGTGTTGAAATTGCTCAGTTGATCGAGTGTGTTCATGTTGTTGATTCGCGTAACGGTGATATTCGGGGTCTAACGGCGGCCGAATGCTGCTTTAGCTACAGAAACAGCTTGTTTAAGACTTCTGAGGGTAAGCACTTGATCATTTCGGCAGTTGACTTGCGGTTGTCAAAGCGTCCTGTTGTCAACACGTCATATCCAGCGTTGCGAGAGGCAGTGCCTCATGATGCTGCGACGCCCTCCGATGTATTGACGGCGGTTGTTGCCGTCCGGCAGTCAAAACTTCCTGATCCAAGCGTTGAGGCCAATGTCGGTAGCTTCTTTAAAAATCCGATTGTTGACCGTGTGACGGCTGAGCATCTAAAGGGTGACTATCCGGACATGCCTCAATACCCCGTCGACGCCAACACCGTTAAACTGAGTGCAGCATGGATGATTGACCAGTTGGGTTGGCGCGGAGTAGAGGAGCTTGGCGTGTCAGTATCCGAAAAACATGCATTAGTTGTAATTAATAAGTCTGCGAGGTATGCATCGGAAGTGATTGAATTTACAGATAAAATTACATCCTCCGTTTCTGAAAGATATAGCGTTTCGCTGGATCGGGAACCTGAGTTTGTGGGAAGCGGTTAACGGGCATGGCGGCGACCAAATTTGAGGCTGAGTCTTTTTTAAAGCAACTGACCACACGGCCGGGTGTGTATCAGATGTACGATGCCACAGGTGGGCTGCTGTACGTAGGAAAAGCAAAGAACCTCAAGAACCGTCTAACGAGTTACTTTCGCGCCAGTGGCCTGTCGGGTAAGACCATGGCCTTGGTCTCACGTATCCGTGATATCCAGGTGACCGTGACGACCACAGAGCGCGATGCACTTCTCTTGGAACACAATTTAATCAAAGAGAATCACCCGCCTTACAACATTCTTCTCAAGGACGATAAGTCATATCCCTATATTTACCTGTCGTCCGAGGACAACTGGCCCAAACTTGCCTTTCACCGGGGTCCAAAGCGCCGAAAGGGCGAGTATTTTGGTCCGTATCCTAGCGCTGGCGCCGTTCGATCGACCCTGCATTTGATGCAAAAGGTATTTAAGGTGCGTCAGTGCGAGGAATCCTACTTCCGGAATCGGTCACGCCCTTGTCTTCAGTATCAAATTGGTCGTTGTTCCGGGCCCTGTGTGGGTTTGGTCAGCGACGAGGATTATCAAAAGCAGGTTGAGAACTCGGTGCTGTTTCTTGGCGGTAAGTCTCAAAAGGTAATGAAGCGTATTGCCGATGACATGGAAGCAGCGGCTGAGAAATTGGAATTTGAGAAAGCGGCTGAGTACCGAGATCAGCTCCAGCGACTTCAGGATGTGCAATCAGCCCAGGGAATTGAGGGCTCAAGGGGTGAGCTTGATCTTCTGGCGGTTAAACAGGCTCACGGGCAGGCCTGTATCCAAGTGCTATTCGTTCGGGAGGGCCGTGTGCTGGGGTCGCGCACCTACTATCCAGCTACACATCTAGAGGAGGATGAAACATCCGTACTAGACGCGTTTATTCCTCAGTTTTATCTGTCAGGTCGTCAAACCATTCCGCAGGAAATTGTTGTCAGTCACAAGCCAAATGATGCGCAACTAGTCTGTGACACGCTCATGGAGCGGGGAAAGCGAAAAGTTGT
>CACMGJ010000073.1 GCA_902613175.1 Halieaceae bacterium
GCGGCGCGCGCACGGGTGGGTGACAAGGTGGCGCTGCAGGGCAACATGGACCCAGCCATGCTCAACGCGCAGCCTGAGCGGATTCGCGAAGAGGTCGGAAAGATTCTGGAAAGCTATGGCTCTGGAACCGGGCATATTTTCAATCTCGGTCACGGCATCACACCGGGAATTGATCCTGAGTGTGTTGGAGCAATGGTTGATGCCGTTATAGACCTATCGCCGGCTTACCACTCGTAGTCAGGTATTTCATGGTTCATGTTGAGCGCGGGGAGGTCCGAATCAGGTCTTCCCACGACCTTGGCTGGGACACCCGCAACGGTCGTGTGTGCTGGTACATCTCTCAAGACAACGCTACCTGCGCCTACTTTGGCGCCCTCGCCAACCCTGATATTCCCGAGTATTTTTGCGCCAGCACTGATCAATACGCCGTCAGAAATTTTCGGGTGCCTGTCACCATGCTCTTTACCAGTACCCCCGAGTGTCACACTTTGCAGTATCGAGACCTGATTGCCGATAACAGCAGTTTCACCCACCACAAGGCCTGTCGCGTGATCCAACATAATGCCACTGCCGAAGGTGGCGGCGGGGTGTATATCGACGCCAAATTTCATAGACGCTCTACTCTGCATTAGCAGCGCAAGTGATCGTCTGTCTTGTAGCCAAAGCCAGTTTGAAACTCGGTGCAGCTGCAGCGCGTGAAAACCCTTAAAGTAGAGAAGCGGTAAATGAAATGACTCGCAGGCAGAGTCTCTTTCAACTACTGCTTGCAGATCATCACGCATGGCTTGGCGAATATCGTCGCGCCTAGAAAACGCCTCGGAGATGACGTGGCACAGGACGCGAGCGGGAATGGTTGCACAGTCAATCTGATTTCCAAGGTGGGTACTGAGTGCGCTTTCTAAGCTCGAGTGATTGAGGACCGTGGCTCGCAGGAATTCCTCCAGCATAGGCTCTGTGCGAATCAGTTCACGCACCTCGCCGCAAATCGTCGTCCAAAGCGGGTCTTTCGCGTGCTCGGCGTCTGTGGAAGGAAGTGCATGCACCGTCATAATGTCCTCATTACTGTTACCGCACACCTTAGCGCAGAGACCTAGATTGTTTCCAGAGACTTAGGCTGTAGCTGCTCTACATACCCATAGATTTTCACTATTCGCAGCGTACTTACTCTCGAACAATGTCATAGGGTCTGCTGCTGACAAGCCTTTAACTTGCGCATCTAGACCTAGCAATTGCGCTGCTGCGGCGAATTCATCGACATAAATTTTCCAGTTACTCCTGACCTCAATCGCGCCGCCTAATTGCTTGAGTAATGGAAACGAGGGGTGGCCGTGGATTCTTCGCTTGAGGTGTACCTTTTTGGGCCAAGGATTCGGATACAGCAAATAGTGCTGTGCACATTCAACATTGGCTGACACCAATTGAGCCCATATGTGCTCGCAGCTGCCACGTATCAGGTGATAGTTGCGCGACTGCGTTTGCACGTGACGTCTAAGTCGGTCTGCCGATTTATCAATGCCAATGACCAATGCTTTTGGGTACTGCGATGCGAGTTTTGCAGTGCTCATCCCTGTTCCGCAAAAAGAGTCCAAAATGAGCGGTCCGTCGTTTGCCTTCAGCAACGCGACAATTTCCCTCATCGCCTCGCGATCGTGTGGAGGTGTAGGCTCCTGCCAGGCTGATGTCATGTGTTTCTGTACCAGCTTGGCGAGATCATCGTGAATCGAGGACTGGTTTGAGTAGACGCTGGTGTTGTCCTCACGATTCATTTGATACGAGTCCTGTTGGTTGCGATCATAAACCCTCATTTTATCGGGCTAGTCTGTCATGCGACGTGATGTGAGACCTTATTGGGTAAAGCGGTTGTACCTGAAGTTTCGCGCATTTTGGATTTGGTGGTTTTTGGCGCCGCGATGCGAATCATTGGGGGCTTTCTCAACCATTATGTCGCCCTGGTTCGTCATCATATCAGGTCCCAATATCCGCATCGGGCATTCCTTTACGGCCATTGGGGAAATGCATCACCCAGTCCAGATTGGCGTATGGGGCCGCAATTTTGGCGACGGGCGTGTCGAAATTGGCGATGCTTGCCTGATGAGCCCCGGCGCAAGAATCTCCGCCAGCGACGAGGTGGTTTTAGGGAACGGCTGCATGATGGCCCATGGCAGTTACATCACCGATTCTGATTGGCATGGGCTTTACGACCGCGTCAATCGAGATAGCACGCCTAAACCCGTTCGTCTGGGCGACAATGTGTGGTTGGGTGACCGGTCCACCGTTTTGAAAGGAGTGACTATTGGTGACAATAGTATTGTTGCCGCAAGCTCAGTGGTTACAAAAGATGTACCAGCTAATGTCATCGTTGCGGGCAACCCGG
>CACMGJ010000074.1 GCA_902613175.1 Halieaceae bacterium
GGTCGCCAATTAAGCATTGGCGGCGAGTGCTACGCCGCGCCGCACTGGTGTTGCTGGCTAGCACGCTGATCAGTTGTGGGTTTGAGCTGAGAGGTCAGAGTGACCGGGCGGCCACACTGGGGCGATACCCAATCGCCGTTGTTAGTAAGGCTCCCAGCAGTGAGTTTGCTGCTCAGTTGCGCGGTGAGCTCCAGCGCCAAGGGGCAGCCTTGCTCCCCCTGACTGAGGCAGAGCTAATCCTTTATATTGATATTGAAACGTTTGAGCAGCGCAGCCTATCCCTGACTGCACGTGCGCGTGCAGCTGAACTCGAGTTGCAGGCCAGAGTGAACTTTTCGGTAAAACTCAACGGGGAATGGCTCATCGACAACGAACGCATTGCCGTTGTCGATCAAATGCTCAATGACCCACTAAACGTTGTGGGCAAAACGGAAGAAATGCGACTGCTGCAGGAGGAGTTACGCACTGCCCTTGTGGAGGCGCTAACCCGTCGACTGGATTACGGTATTGCCGCCTACCATGCAAGTCAAACCTGAGCAGCTAGAGCAACATCTAAAGCAGGGCATGCGGCCCTGCTACCTGGTCACCGGTGCCGAACCGCTGATTGTTCAGGAATGTGCCGATGCCATCCGGCGCGCTGCACGTGCTGCCGGTTGTATTGATCGAGAGCGCTTTGATTCATCGGACAAAGAGAGTTGGCAGAACCTCGTTCAAAGCGCCAGCGCCATGTCGCTTTTTGCTGACAGGAAACTGATCGAGATACAAGTGGAGAACGGTAAGCCGGGTACAGAAGGCAGTAAAGCATTGCAGGAGTACCTGTCGATAGACAGTGAGGACGTACTGCTGATTGTGGCGGGCAAGATAGACAAGCAGTCGCAGCGCGCTAAGTGGTACACGGCGCTGGATCAGAGCGGGACCGTTGTGACCGTTTGGCCAATTCATCCACGCGACCTGCCCTCCTGGATTCAGCAACGAATGAACCAGCGAGGCATGAAGTATGATCGCGAGGCGATTTCGATGCTCGCCGAGCGCGTGGAAGGCAACCTCCTCGCTGCCGCGCAGGAAATTGAGAAACTCTCCCTGCTGGCCAAAGACACACATATCACAACTGTGATCGTGTCTCAGTCGGTTGGTAACAGCGCGCGCTACAACGCCTTCAATATGGTGGATACCGCACTCGCCGGCGATGCTCGCGGCGCTCTGCGCGCGCTGCGCGGACTCAAAGCCGAGGGTAGCGCGGCACCCGCCATTCTCTGGCCAATATCAAAAGAGCTCAGACTCCTAATCGACGCCTCATCCGCTGTGAAGACAGGCACACCGGCAGGCGCTGCACTCGATCGATTAGGTGTTTGGCGCAGCCGACTAAATTTGATGCAGCAGGCACTTGGCAGACACACGCCGGAAAGCCTTGATCACTGCCTGCACCTCAACTTTGCCGCGGATGGCAGTGCCAAAGGCTTTATGCCCGGAGACTGCTGGGACTATCTCGAGTCACTTGTTGTCGCGATCGCCTCTGGCGCGAAATCTGAGACAACCCGTCGGCGCGCGTAAAGCGCCAGCACCGCTACCACCCCCAGCCCTGACGCTACAGCAAAGGTCGTGACGAACCCCGCCCATTCTGCGAGAGCACCATTGGTAGCGGCCCCCAGTGCAGGAGATGCCATCATTGTCATCGACCACAGGCTCATGACGCGCCCATGGTAATTCGGGTCGATAACTAGCTGGGTCAGTGTCTGACATCCGGTCCCTGCGATCGTCGTCGTAAAGGTAATAAGGCCCACCACAGCAGCGAGGCTTATCAGAGCATCCAACCAGTTCAGAGTGGCAAGTAGTAAAGTTGCCCCCAAAAGCGCGACTAAAATCAGGCGATAAAGGCCAATAACAAGAGCGGCCTGTCGGCTCATTAATAAGCCGCCGAGAACTGCGCCCGTGCCTGCCGCGGCGGTCAGCCAAGCCAATTCGCTCGCCCCACCCATCAACAGCCGACCTGACACTGCGGGCAGCAGTTCAATAAAGCTGCGCCCCAAGAGACCGTTAACTAGGGTCGACAACAGAATCAGAATGACCACCGGGTTGTTACGCACGTAGTTCAACCCCTCGATAAATTCGCTTTTAACGCTTTTATCAGAGCGGCCTTCCCGTGTGCCGACCCCGGGAAGCGTTGTCAAAATCACGCCTGAGATTGCGAAAATGCAGACAGCAACAAGCCAAGCCCAGCCAACACCCCATTGCGCAATGATTGCGGCGCACATTGCGGGGCCCAAGATGCGGG
>CACMGJ010000075.1 GCA_902613175.1 Halieaceae bacterium
GCGCTACATCGCCATGCCTGGGCAGGCGACTGCCTACATGATTGGGAAACTGCGTATTGTTGAACTTCGTGAGCAAGCGCGCGAAGCCTTGGGAGATAAGTTCGATATCCGGTTGTTCCACGACACGGTGCTTGGCAGCGGCCCGGTTCCGCTTAACAAGTTGGCAGAGAACATCGATGCCATGGTTCGAGTGCAAAATTCAGAAGGGTAAGAGCAGCGAAGCCTGGTCACATGACTCTGATGATCATCAGAATGGCGAGTGTGGTGAGTAGCAGTTTGAGCAGTGTCTGAAATAATTTCTCAGGCAAGCGCCCTAGCAATTGAAGGCCAATGAGTGTCCCGCCAAAGCCAGCTGCAATCATGGCCGCGAGCGGGACAAGCCACTCGTACCACACGAAGCCAAGCCCGCTAAACAGCACGATGCGAAGAAAGTTCATTGTCGAGACGCTGGCGGCCATGGTGGCGACCAGCTCTTTTCTGTTCGCCGCTTGGTGTCTGAGGTAGGCCGCAATCAAAGGACCGGTTGCGCTGACAAATACCCCAATGAAGCTGATGCCAATGCTAAAGAGCAGATTGTGACTGCTTCGATGGGTTTTTATGGCTGGGATGGGTACCCAGGTGACCAGCAGTGTAAAACCCGCGAGTAGCAGGGTGAGCTGTATCTCATTTAGCCAAAAAGCGCTAAAGGGAGCAGCTGCGAGGGTGCCAATGAGAGCGCCGATGACCAGAGGCCAGAATAAGCGCATCGAGACATGGGGACGCGTCATGATGGCCCGTCCGGTATTGGAGCCAAGCTGAACGACGCTGTGCAGTGGTACGACAGCGGCGATAGGGACGGTGAGAACGAGAACGGCGAGTACCAGTGTTCCGCCACCAATGCCCACCGATGCAGTGAGCAGTGAGGCGATGAAGCTGGTTGTGACCAGTAACAAAAAGATATCGCTTGTGATGGGTAGTTCAGGCATTTCGTATCGAGCTAGGCAGCACGTCGAGAGGGTAACGCAGTCCAGTCAAAGATTGGAGCATCTTAAACAGCGCTCGGGTGGGTGTGAGACCCCGAAACTCGGAGGGGAGCCCGAGTCCCGGGGTAGTGGGGAAGCGTAGGGAGAGGAGGCGCTATGCGACAGGCGTTAAGAACGTACCTGTCTTAGTAGCAAGCGCCTTACCGCGGTGTGCAATGTCATGAGTTTCCAGAATAGGGTTCGTGGGTAACCGCACATCGACTTCGCGTTTACCGCCACGTTGCTTGACTACGGTGACTTCACGGTAGGCATTAATGTGCAGACGTAGCGATACCGGTGTTGAGTCAGATAGCGCATCGCTCGATTTGAACAAGAAGAGTAGTGTGTCCGTACTGGCGGCGGCTAACTGCAGTTTGCGAATCTCTGCATAACGGAAGTGAGTGCTCCCTAACCAGGCAAATACTGTGCTGCAGGTTGTACTGCGAACTGCTTGCTCGGTAGCCCATAACGTTTCATCACGATGTTTTGGATGAACCATAAGTACTTGCTCAGTGGGGATATGAT
This sequence comes from Halieaceae bacterium, assembly GCA_902613175.1. Classification (GTDB taxonomy): domain Bacteria; phylum Pseudomonadota; class Gammaproteobacteria; order Pseudomonadales; family Halieaceae; genus Luminiphilus. The sequence continues at coordinate 1,527 of CACMGJ010000075.1, forward strand.
GGGCGCGTAATAATGGGGCATAGGGTGTGTGTGGTGCGTTAATGAAAGCTTGCCAGCGCTTCTCGCTTGCCAGTTTTTGCATTGTGGGTAGAAAGAGTCCCATGCACTCAGCACCATCCTGATCGCTCAGGACTTCGACTGCGCCGTGGGTTGGCCAACCATTGAGGTGAAGCTCTTTATCGAGGCTATCAAAGCCAGTGGGGATACTTTGCCTGTTATGCCAGTCCGTATTGGCTGACTTAGTGGTTAGAATGACGCGTGAATTACTGCGTCCTTCACTGCCCTGCCAGGTGTCTGGACGATTGATGATTTGCTCTATGGAGTGGCTCATGATGTGCTCCGAAAATAAGACTAATGCGTGCTAAAATGGCATCAGTAAAAATACTGTATAAATAAACAGTAGTTCCATTGTAATTGAAAAGCAAGAGAGGCGATATTTGTGTGTCGTGAAAAGCGACAGGTTGCTCATTCCGCATTAAGAGAGCCTCGATTTCGACGTTACTACCCGGCGAGTTGGTTCTCTGGTCTTGGGAGCTGGATGTTGCGCTTCATCTTGGGCTGGAGCGCCTGGGAGCTGACAGCGTCACCCCTGTGGGTCGGTATTGTGGGAGCGTTGATGTTGGCTCCGGCACTTGTTTTGTCACCTTATTTTGGCGTGCAGTCAGACCGGGTTAACCCTCGGCACGGCTTGATTTTTTCCATGGTGTT
>CACMGJ010000076.1 GCA_902613175.1 Halieaceae bacterium
CAAAACGCAGATTAAGCAGCTTCATGACGTAGGTCAGGAGATGTCATCAGAAGCAAGCAACCTCACGCAGGCACTCAAAGGCGACAAAAAACTTGTTGGGAACTGGGGTGAAGCACAGCTAGAGCGAACACTCGAGTTAGCCGGCCTTCGACGCGGTGAGCATTTTGAGGCCCAACAAGCGTTTAAAGGTGAAGACGGGCAGCGGATGCTCCCCGACTTTGTCATTTTCCTTCCTCAAGACAAACATATTGTCATCGACAGCAAGGTGTCACTGGTTGATTACGAGCGCGCAATCACTGCCGATGATGACAGCGAACGAACACAGAGCCTTGCAGCACACGCGGCCGCCGTAAAGCGCCACATAGACCAACTTTCCGAGAAGGACTATGCCAACCTTGCTGGTCTACAAAGCCCAGATTTCGTCCTCATGTTCATGCCGGTGGAGCCTGCGTACATCGAGGTTATGCGCACGCAACGTGATCTCTTTAACTATGGGTATCGAAAGAACGTCATTCTCGTTTCGCACACGACACTCATGCCCATCTTGCGCACTGTGGCGAACCTCTGGATGGTCGAACGGAGTAATGCCGAGGCGCGCGATGTCAGTGACCGTGCTGGCGACATTTTCAATGCCGTGTGTTTGGTAGCTGAGCGCATGGAAAGCGTAGGCGCTTCGTTGTCGCAAACAACTAAACGCTATAACGAAGCTGTAAAGAGCCTCGTAGGCAGACAGGGGCTACACGGGAAAGTGGATCGGTTTCAAACGCTATCAACGCGCATATCAAAAACCTTTCCTGAAAACCTAGATGTACTGCCAGATCAAACTGACGCTAGCCAGCTCTCGCTAGCGACCGACAAGCCCAGCAAAAAAGAAGGCGATGGCGAAAAATAGCTACAGTTAACCGCAGATATCGCGATTAAACATCTAGGTTTGCCACCGCCAACGCGTTAGTCTCGATGAAATCTCGGCGTGGCTCGACGTCATCGCCCATCAAAGTGACAAACATTTGGTCAGCACGAATAGCGTCTTCAATCGTCACGCGAAGCATTCGTCGCGCATCAGGATCCATTGTAGTCTCCCACAATTGATCGGGGTTCATCTCACCCAAGCCCTTGTAGCGCTGAATGGAACAACCACGGCGGGCCTCATCGAGCAGCCATTGCATGATCTTTGAGAAATCAGAGGAAGCGAATACCTTTTCGCCTCGCCTCACAAAACTCTCTGATGTGACTGATGAGGCAAGCAATGCACCCAGCTCGGTGAGTTGCCTGTATTCGCCGGAGCTAAACAAATGGTGGCCAAGGACAATGTCGCTGGCCACACTGTGCGCAGTTCGACGAACAACCACGTAGTAAGTGCCGCGCTCTGGATCACGTCGGACGAAGCACTCAAACGCTACATTGCTGCCCGATACTTTAAGTAAGCGCTCACTTAGTGCTTCGGAAAATGCCGTTACACGCGCCTCGTCTGCCATATCGTCAACAGTCAGCGGAGAAGTGTAAACAAGCTCCCAAAGTACATCGGATGAATAGACACGACTGAGGCGATCAATAGTCGACTCTGCTCGCTGATAGCGTGACACGATATCCGCAAGCGGATCCCCCGATAACCCTTCATCTGAATCGTTCTTGAAAAGCGTCGTATCAATAAGGGCCGCATTCGTCAGGTATTCAGCCAGAGCCTCTTCATCTTTGAGGTACTGACTTGATTTACCGCGGGTGAGCTTATAAAGCGGGGGCTGCGCGATGTAGACATGCCCACGCTCTACCAGTTCTCGCATTTGTCTAAAGAAAAACGTTAGCAACAGCGTTCGAATATGCGATCCATCTACGTCAGCATCGGTCATGATGATGATTTGATGGTAGCGAAGCTTGTCAGGATCAAACTCATCCTTGCCAATACCGCACCCTAACGCGGTGACAATGGTGCCAACTTCCGCGTTGCTTAACATCTTGTCAAAGCGTGCCCGCTCTACATTCAAGATCTTGCCCTTTAAAGGCAAAATAGCTTGGAACTTTCGATTTCTTCCCTGCTTGGCCGAACCACCCGCAGAGTCTCCCTCCACCAGGTAAAGTTCACACAAGGAGGGGTCACGTTCCTGACAATCCGCCAACTTACCAGGCAGGCCGGCAATATCGAGCGCACCCTTACGACGGGTCATCTCG
>CACMGJ010000077.1 GCA_902613175.1 Halieaceae bacterium
GGCGCGATCGGCATGGTACCTCGGTATCTTTGCAGTCCTGTTGATGGTGTTTAGACCACACGAGATACCATCCCAGCGAGCAGATACATTTGATGAAGAGCCAGCTGACGTGAAGCTCCTTTGGCAGCTGCTCCACATTCCAGCTATTTTTATTGGTTTCTTGCCGCTTTTTTTTGAGTCGTACTCTGGCTAAGACGCAAGTTCAATCCTACAGATTTAAGGGCAATGTTTCTTTGTCAACCCTCATCTTGCAGCGACTTTATGTAAGCGTCTGTACTGAATTCACGCCCAAGAAAATCGGCCACAAAATCACTTGCTGGTTTGCTTCCGGCCGCTTGAAGAACCTTACGTCTATAGTCGTTGGCGACCTCGGTGTTGCGCAATCCGGCCTCCTCAAATCGTGAGAATAGGTCGGTAGCGATCGCGAGTGACCACTGGTATGTGTAGTAGTTGGAGCTGTATCCATTCAGGTGCCCAAAGTTTGCATAGAAGTGGGTGCCCGGTAGGTGGGGGTAAGCGGCATAACGCGCCTCAAGCTCTTTCATTAACTCATCAAGGTTAAAGGACTCGGGGTCTCGGTTGTAAAAGTTAAGCGACAGGTTTGCGTAATAGATCTGAGTCGCTGTGCCGGTAGCTCGACCAAAGTATCTTGCCCTCACCATCTTTTCGACTAGCTCCTTCGGAATAGTCTCGCCCTGTTCGTTAATCGCGAACTGGCTCAGCGTGTCATAGTCCCAAATCCACTCCTCGAGCATTTGTGACGGCGCCTCAACAAAATCGCGCTCCATCGACATGCCCGCTACCGGCGACCACTGCTGCGTGCTAGCAAACATATTGTGCAGAAGGTGGCCAAACTCATGAAGGAACGTCTCAACCTGACTGTGCTCCATCAGTCCCTTCGGGAAGTTTTGAGCAAGCCCCGACATGGGAATTTGCTTGTCTTTAATCCCTGTTCGTAACGTCCAGTGGGCAGCATGCTGGTACTTGGCAGGGCGAGGGTGGTTGTCCATGTAAAACCGACCCAAGAGCTCGCCATTTTCTTTTATTTGAAATGTCTCGACGTCCTCGTGCCATGTCGGCGTGTCCCACGGCTCAATTTCGACACCGAATAAGTCCTCAGTCAGTTTGAAAATACCGTCTCTGACTCGGTCGTATTGGAAGTAGGTGCGGACCTCTTGTGAATCTAGAGCGTAATCTTCCAGCCGGAGCAGGTTTTGGATGTACGACGACTGCCACACCTCAACGGACTCTGCGTCTGGTTGATCCTCTTGAAGACGCGCGAGCATGATGGCAAGTTCATCTTTGACCGGTGTCTCAAGCGCATCACCAATGCTATTCAGGAAGTCTTGGGCGTTGACCGGCGAACCGATCATTTGACTGTCCATAGACAACGCCGCATACGACTCGTACCCCAAAACGCTTGATAACTCATGACGTTTTTGAATGAGTTTCTCTAAGAGTTCCTTATTGGCAGGGTAACCCCGGGATCTGGCTTTTAGCCGCAACGCCTTTCGGAGGTCATCACTCTTGGCATAGGTCATCACAGGATAGAGATCAGGGTAATCCGTGGTGATCGTGACGAGCCCAGATTCATCAACCGGATGAGCATCAATGTAATCTTGGGGCAAGCCCTCAAGTTCGCTTGGCTCTACCTGAACAGATCGCACATCCTCTCGAATATTCTTGTCGAACTCATTGCCGATGGCTGTGATTTCATTTTGAAGATCACGAATTTGTTGCCGAGTGGCCTCATCTTTATCAACGCCTGAACGTCTAAATCCAGCCAGCGATTCTTCAACCATGTAACGCTCTATCTCGTTCAGATTTGACGTGTCTATAGCCGCAATACGATCGTAATAGGGGCGCGAAAGCCCAATCTGAGAAAAGAAATCAGACTGCTCTTCACTGCATTTATTGGCTGCATCACGAACTTCGGCATCGGGGTGAACCGATCTGAGGTGCCAAACGTCTCCAATGCCGGTTAACGCGTCACTTACACTCTCATACTGACCGAAAACTGTCTCGACTGTGGCTTCACCCGTTTGCGCTTCTAGGGCTGCAAATTCAGCTTTAGCTTCGCTGAGCGCGGCTTCGCAATCGACAGTGATTTGCTCACCGTTGGCGGTGGCTCG
>CACMGJ010000078.1 GCA_902613175.1 Halieaceae bacterium
ACTCATGGCCGCTCGAGTGGTCTGATCATGGCGGTGGCGCATGGCCTGGGCATAGCGGTTTACGCTCTTGCTGTTGTCCTTGGTCTAAGCACGTTGATCCAGAGCTCCAGCGTTGTCATGACGACGCTTCAGATCTGCGGGGCCCTGTTTCTTTTCTATCTTGGTTTTCAGATGCTATCGCGCGGAATCGAGAGGCTGAGAAAGGGCGGTAAGAGTGGCGGAGATGAATCGCTTGAGAGTACAGCGGCCAGCGTAACTGCTTGGCAACACGCAGCTAACGGCTTCCTAATCGTATTTTTCAATCCAAAAGTAGTGATATTTTTTATCGCGATCTTCAGCCAGTTCCTAAATGCGGATCAAACTTTGGCGACACAACTTATGGCTGCGGCCATGGCCGGGGGTATCGATACGGCGTGGTACGCGCTTGTAGCTGTGTGTGTTAGCAACAAACGCGTTGCCACAGCCTTTGGCGCAGCATCTCCAACAATCGACACTGCGTTCGCCCTACTCTTTATGGTGTTCGCCGCGTTTGTGTTACTCAGCTTATAACTGCTGCCGGCTTATTGACTAATGGCTGAAACCACCCTGGCGTGAAACTCGGCGATCGAAAAGGTCGTCGGTGCCTGAATTGCCATGGCTCTGGGTACAGAACCGAGCCAGTTTGAGGTCGCAACCGACCCTGGTATTAGGAACATCTTTCGATCATCTGAGTGATTAAGAAACACCTCATAAAGGCTTGCCCGCACAATGATTAGGTTGTGTTTGAAATCCATCACAATGAACTGGCCATCGAAGCCCGAGGTGTGGATAACACGGTTTACACAATTACCGGAGCCGTCTTGCTCTGCACAGAAGCTCCAAAACTGCTTGTCGTAGAAGCTATCCATCGCGAGAACTTCCGTTACGTAGCTACCATACTGTGTCCCGCTCTCTAGCTCGATGCCGCCTAAGTGCATCAGATAACCAAACTTCGCAAAATCACGAGGTGTGGCATCGAGGCAGCAATACGTTAGGTAGTTCCCGTTTGACTGACCGCTTTCCACGTTATCGCGCCACCAATAAGCGGTCATATTGATAGGATCGAAGAGTTCCGCTTGTGCAAACGTTCCAGGATCTTGTCCGGTCGCTCGAAACAGTATTTCGCCCAGAATCTGAGTATCACAATTCGAGTAGAGAAATTCGCCGGCTCTGTAGACGCCATCGGAGTCCCAGGGATAGGCTCCACCATCGACTGCAAGATCACGATTGATGCATCCCGACATTTGATCCGGGTAAAACACAATATTTCCACCGGCCGCCGCATCGCCCTGGTTTGCACACTCTCCGAGGTCGCCGGTGCTGGGTAAAAAGCACACAGGCACAAGTCCAGAGCGCATGTCTAATAACTGCTCAATGGTTATATTTATGCGGTCATCGGCCTGCCATTCGGTGATGAAATCTGATGCCAGCTGGTCGGTCGATGTGATGAAGCCTTTCTCGATGGCCATGCCCATCAGCAAGCTGGTAAAAGACTTCGCGGTAGACCATGAGGTCATCAGACTTGCGCTGTCGCGAGTCCCATAGGCTTCAATCCAGAATGCGGGATCTTGATCGCCAGGGTAGGAACCCAGAGAGGTGAGTGTATTAATCTCACCCTCTGCAATGCCGCGATACTGTTCCTCGATGAGCTTGCCGTTTCGTATGACCAGTGCTGCCTGAGTAAACGTCCCGTCTTGCATGGCGTAATCAAAAGCATCCGACAATGCTGCGGCGTTAAAACCCGCATCAGCTGCCGATTGCGTCTGCCAGGTATCGGGATGTGGAGACTCGAAGCCAGGCGGCGGCGTTGCAACAGAAGAGGCCGGCGCTGAGCCACCGCCTCCGCCACCGCAGGCTTGAAGCGAGAGGGCTGCGATGAAGGAAAGATTAACTAGCTTGTTCATTCGTAGCTTTCCGGGCTTTATTGGCGGACTCTTACTGATGGGCTTCTGCGGTTGCTTTGGCCCATCTATAGTCGGCTTTTCCATTCGGTGCGCGTTGCACGACATCCACGCAAATGGCCTGCTTAGGAGCTTTGTACCCTGCGAGTTGCGAGCGAACATGTTCTCGCAACCCGTCTTCACCA
>CACMGJ010000079.1 GCA_902613175.1 Halieaceae bacterium
CGATGGCGTTGGGCGAAAAACGCTTCCGGACTGCCCGCGCGTTTGATGCCCTCGGGGATTTGCCTGAGATTCATGCCAGCGGAGAAGTTTGCAAGGCCCTCAGCCGTGAAGACGATGGCACGAATTGTGTCGTCAGCGAGTACCTCGGGCAGCTGCTCTTCCAGACGATCGATGTAACTCACCGGCATGAGATTGAAGGGTGCATCGTTAACACTGAAGGTCGCAATGTGATTGGTCACTGAAAAAAGATAGGGATCGTTCATCACTGTGTTCTCCGTTTCAGGGCCACTGTTGGCATTCTAGTCAATGAGCCATTTGTACATCACAAAGGCATCGACCAGTCCCAGTGTCGGATGGTTAAAGGCGCGCGGCAAGGTTCCGACAACATCGAAGCCCAGTTTTTTCCAAAGTGCGACGGCGACGTCATTACTGGAGGCGACGAAGTTGAATTGCATTGCGTTGAAACCCATTGCAACCGCTATGTCTTGTGAGTGCTCGCACATTTGTCGCGCGATACCCATGCCGCGGGCGACGGATGACACCATGTAGCCACAGTTACAGACATGCTTACCCGGCCCTTCCTGGTTGGTTTCGAGGTAATAGGTTCCAAGGATGATGCCATCGTGTTCAAACACAAAGGTGCGGTCAGGCTTGGTCATCCAGAGGGCTTCGGCCGTGGTCTTGTCCGTGTCTGCGCGGTAGGCATAGGTATCGCGGGCGCGAACGATTTCCTCAAAAATAGGCCATAGGGCTGGCCAGTCGCTGGGAAGGGCGTCTCTGATCATGGGCTGCGGTAGGCGTTAGAATAGTGTGTAGATGAACGGTGCCAACGCCGAGCCCTGGGTCATGACCACAAGAATGCCGAGCAACAGCATGATGCCGATGATGGGTGCCATCCATAGCTTCTTTCGCTCACGCATGAAGCCCCACAGGTCTTTTAAGAGATCGAGCATCAGTAAGGCCTCTCGAAGTGATCATTGGGCCGAACGGCACTGGCCACACGATAACTATCAGTGTTCTTGCCACCTGTGGTGCGGGCCAATGCATCGCGACCGAAGAGTTTCATGACAAGCCCCGTGGGTACAAACAACGCGTAGTAAAGCACGAACATGATGATGCGCGTATTGATAAAGGCAGCAATTAGGCCAAAACGCATCCACCCGCGATAAAACGGTGTTAGTGCGGTAGGAGAAAGCAGCGCCAATACAGTGAATAACAGCGCCACCACCCAAGGCCATAGAGGAAAGCTGTAGCCGATAAGAAAGGGCAGCAGCAGACCAAAGAGCAATACGAGGATGGCACCAAAGAGGAGGCCAAACTGACGGAGTTCAGGACCACTCATAGGTGTGTTCGATTCTCTAGTCATTCTTTAACCGTTAGTCCAGCTGGAACTCTTCTTTCCATGATCCGTCGTCTTCCAAATGAGGTTGCTCGCTTTTTAGAAGTATGGCGTTTTCTAACACGAGGACATCCATTTCCGTCCGCATAAAACAGCGATAGGCATCCTCAGGTGAGCACACGATAGGCTCGCCTCGGACGTTGAACGACGTATTAATGAGTATTGGGCAGTCAGTCAGTCCCTCGAATGCCTTTATTAGGGCATGGAAACGCGAATTGGTATCGGAGTGCACAGTCTGCAACCGCGCCGAGTAATCGACGTGCGTAATGGCTGGTACGGTTGACCTGGCCACATTGAGCTTCTCGATACCAAACAAAGCCTTTTCCTCGTCGGACATAGCAATACGGTGCTCGTCTTTGATGGTTGCGACTTTGAGCATGTAAGGACTGTCGTAGTCAGTGTTGAACCAATGGGTTACGGCGTCGGCCGCAATCGCTGGCGCGAAGGGGCGGAAGCTCTCACGGTTCTTGATTTTTAAATTCATGACCGACTGCATCTTGGGTGATCGCGCGTCACCGAGAATGGACCGAGCGCCAAGCGCCCGTGGACCGAATTCCATGCGTCCATTGAGCCATCCAACCACCGCACCGTTGGCTAAAGCTGATGCTACTTCAGGCATGAGCTGATCATCGCTAACCCACCGATACGGTGCACCCATCGTCTTAAGACAGGATTCAACGGCGTCCCGATCGAATGCTTCACCGA
>CACMGJ010000080.1 GCA_902613175.1 Halieaceae bacterium
GATTATATAAGCCGCGCACCTCGTTAGTCGTGCCAACGGTCGCCTTCACGATGCCTGATGACTTCATGTCTGAGCTTGCTCGCTTGATAAAACTGGGGCTTGACGCAATGACTGAGCGATTAGCAAATCCATTCCAGTTCATCGATGTCGAGCGGCGTGAACCTAATAAACGGCCGATGCTGTCTCGAACGGTAGAGTTTGTCGAAATATACGACCCATTTACCGAGCAAACCGCGGCTGAGCAGTCTCACCGGTGTCTGGAGTGCGGGAATCCGTACTGTGAGTGGAAGTGTCCCGTTCATAACTTGATACCCAACTGGCTAAAACTACTGGCGGAGGGGCGTCTTTTTGAGGCGGCTGAACTGAGTCACCAGACCAACACACTCCCTGAAGTATGCGGTAGGGTTTGCCCTCAAGACCGTTTATGCGAGGGGGCCTGTACGCTGCACGATGGATTTGGTGCCGTCACAATTGGTAATGCCGAGAAGTACATCACTGATACGGCGCTTGCGATGGGTTGGCGGCCGGATCTGTCCGATGTCATTGCAACCGGCAAGCGGGTGGCTATAGTCGGCGCTGGGCCAGCGGGCTTGGGCTGTGCCGATATCCTGGTACGTAACGGCGTTTCTCCTGTTGTCTTTGATCGTTACCCCGAAATCGGTGGCCTGTTAACTTTCGGTATTCCGCAATTCAAGCTTGAGAAGCAGGTTATGCAGCGTCGCCGGGAAGTCTTTGAAGGTATGGGCGTTGAATTCCGTCTTAATTCGGAAATTGGTCTCGATATTGATGCTGATGATTTACTCGAAGAGTTCGACGCCGTTTTCCTTGGCATGGGGGCCTACACAGCGATGCAAGGTGGTTTCGACGGTGAGGACTTGCCCGGTGTTCACAAGGCGCTCGATTACCTCGTCGGGAATGTGAATGAAAAAATGGGTTATCCCCAGCCAAAAGAAAACTTCATCGATTTGAATGGTAAGACTGTTGTCGTACTAGGCGGTGGTGATACTGCGATGGACTGTGTTAGGACAGCGGTTCGGCAACAGGCTGAGCAAGTGTTCTGTGTTTATCGTAGGGATGAGGAAAACATGCCGGGTTCGCGTCGTGAGGTTCAAAATGCTCGCGAGGAAGGTGTGCAGTTTCTCTTTAACCGACAGCCAGTCGGCGTTGTCGATTATTTTGGCGAAGCCATTGGAGTCAAGGTTGTGGAAACACGCTTGGGTGACCCCGGGCCTGATGGCCGTCGTAGACCAGAGCAGGTAGAGTGCTCCGAGGCGACACTCGAAGCGGATGCCATAATTATGGCCTTTGGGTTTCAACCGAGCCCGACTCAGTGGATGGCCGACATGGAAATAGCATTGAATGACTGGAAGGGTGTGATTGCACCCGAGCACCAAACGTTCAAATTTCAAACAACAAATCCCAAAGTCTTCGCTGGTGGTGATATGGTACGCGGATCTGACCTGGTGGTTACGGCCATTTGGGAAGGAAGGCAGGCCGCAGAGGGCATCTTGGATTACCTAGCGGTCTAAATATAAAAAAAGATCAGAGCGAGTTTGCACATAGAGGCGACCACTCGGGGGATCCTGCCGATATGGCACCACTGCAAAATGATAGATTTTTGCGGGCCTTGTTACGTGAGCCCGTAGATCGAACACCTCTTTGGATGATGCGCCAAGCGGGCCGTTATCTACCTGAATACCGTGCTACGCGCGCGCAAGCCGGAAGCTTTATGGGTTTATGTACCCAGCCAGAACTCGCCTGTGAGGTCACCATGCAGCCGCTACGTCGTTACGATATGGACGCGGCTATCTTATTCTCAGATATTTTGACCATCCCTGATGCCATGGGGTTAGGGCTTTATTTCACCGAAGGCGAAGGGCCTCGGTTTGAGAGACCCTTGTCCACTGAGGCTGAGATCGCGGCTCTAGAGCCCAACAGGGCGCGAGATGAGTTGGGCTATGTCATGGACGCTGTTTCTTTGATTCGGAAGGAGCTCGATGGCAAGGTTCCGCTGATTGGGTTCGCTGGCTCTCCTTGGACATTGGCCACTTACATGGTCGAGGGTGGTTCGTCCAAGGACTTTGCAA
>CACMGJ010000081.1 GCA_902613175.1 Halieaceae bacterium
CTCGAGCCCATGGAGTCCCTCATCGAGGCTGCCGCGCGCGAGACCCTAGCAGAAACCTGTTGGCACAGTGAAATCACGTCTTATCTGGGCGTCACCATCGTCAATGGTGCTAACGGCATCTGCTACCTGAGACACTGCTTTGTAGGCAGAGCCGTGGATTTTGACACCACGTATCAGCGTGACTCGAGTATTATTGCAACTCATTGGATGACGCGAGATGAGATAGCGACAAGCGATATTCCGATACGTCACTCGGTTGTCTTGGACGTCATTGATCAATATTGCGCAGGTAGCGCCGTCACTTTGGATTTGGTTCGCCAGTTATGAGTCGAAATCACTCTACAAAGGTAATTGTGGGCATGTCGGGAGGTGTTGATTCATCGGTCTCTGCACTCTTGCTGAGAGAACAGGGCTACCAAGTCGAAGGCCTCTTCATGAAGAACTGGGAGGAGGATGACGGCACAGAGTACTGCACTGCAAAGGAAGACCTCGCTGATGCGCAGGCGTGTGCTGCTCGCTTGGGAATTAAACTTCACGCGGCCAATTTTGCGGCTGAGTATTGGGATAATGTCTTCGAGCATTTCCTGGAGGAGTATCAGGCTGGCAGGACACCCAACCCCGATATCCTTTGCAATAAAGAGATTAAGTTTCGCGCCTTCCTCGACTACGCCCGCGTTTTAGGTGCGGATAAAATTGCAACTGGGCACTATGTTCGCAAAGGCCAAAGTAACGGAAAGGCGACGCTACTAAAGGGCATCGATGCTGCAAAGGATCAAAGCTATTTCCTCCATCAGGTGGGTCACGATGCGATCGATGACAGTCTGTTTCCCGTTGGCGGGCTGGAAAAACCCGAAGTTCGTAAACTGGCGTCCGAGAATGACTTTAAGACAGCAGCGAAAAAAGACAGCACGGGCATTTGCTTCATTGGAGAGCGGCGCTTTTCCGATTTCCTATCCCAGTATTTAAAAAAAAATCCCGGCCCGATTAAGAACCCCAAGGGCGAGGTTATTGGTGAGCACCAGGGTCTCATGTATCACACCATTGGACAGCGCCAAGGCATGGGTATCGGCGGTCTGAAAAATTCGAGCGAGGCACCCTGGTATGTCGCTGATAAAGACATGCCATCGAACACCCTCTGGGCATGTCAGGGCAACGATCATCCCGCCCTCTTCGCGACTGCCCTGCAGGCGAGTGACATCTTCTGGATCGCTGGCGAAGCGCCCGGAGCGAGTATTCGGTGCTCGGCTAAAATCCGCTATCGCCAGGCCGATCAACAATGCACGGTAACAGCGAGCGATGGCGGCTACCTCATCCAGTTCGATGAACCACAGCGTGCGATTACGCCAGGACAATCCGTCGTATTGTATCGAGACAACGAATGTCTAGGCGGCGGTGTTATCGAGACTGTACTCAATCGTTTGGAGGAACTTGCCTCGTGAGCAGCTTCACACCATTTCAGCAGCAGGTTATTGCCCTTGCAGGCGTGGTTCAGGCCGCGAGAATAGTTGATCAAGTGGCGAAAACTGGCTCCTACCCTGCAGCTTTTTTTGAGGCATCGCTGCGCTCTCTATTTGCGTTCGATGCGCCCACTGTGGATGCCGTTTACGGAAATATTCAGGGCGTGAAACTCGGCCTGCGAAGCGTGGTTGATATGTTGACCGATGCCACTAATGAGGATCATGTTGCCATGGGGACTTATGTCAGGGGCTTGCTCAAATTAGAGGATCAATTTGGCAAACGGCCCGACCTTCAGGAAGTTGTCGCTTCCCGTCTGGGACACGTTAATTTCAAGGCGCAACATTTCAGTGATGACGCAGTGGAGCTCGCCGCGAGTATCAGCGCAATCTACCAAGACACGATCAGCCACCTACCCTACCGAATCAAAGTGAAAGGCAATGTGCAGCATCTTCAACAAACGAAGAACGCTGATTTAGTTCGTACGCTGCTACTTGCGGGATTACGATCAGCACATCTCTGGCGCCAGTTAGGGGGGCGGCCCCGCCACT
>CACMGJ010000082.1 GCA_902613175.1 Halieaceae bacterium
CGGGATGGTTGAACAGTTAAAGTCGATGTCTCCTGCACAGCAACAGGCATTGGCACGACAGTACGGTATTACCTTGCCTGCAGGCACCGCTGCTGCTGTTGACGTGCCCGGGCTCGCTGCTCCGGGCGCAGTGCTGCCCACGCCCATGGGAATGACCCAAGACGACGTCGAAGCCGCGACTCCGGATAAAACCGAAGAAGTGGAGACTCGAGCCCGCACCCGCTATGGAAGAGCCCTCTTCAGTCGCGATGTATCGACCTTCGCACCGACCGACGATGCACCCGTGCCCGAGTCTTACCGATTGGGTGTGGGTGATCAGCTCGTGGTTCAGCTCTTTGGTAAAGAAAATGAGCAACTCAATTTACAAATCGGCCGCAGCGGCGATGTGACCTTTCCAAAGCTCGGCTCGATTACCCTGTCCGGCCTTACCTTTGAAGACGCGCGAGACCTCATCAAGACTCGGGTGGAGCAACAGCTCATTGGCGTTGACGCAGTGGTGAGTATGGGCCGTTTGAGAGCAATCAACGTGTTCATGGCCGGCGAAGTGTCAGTTCCAGGAGCCTACTCGGTGAGTGCCCTAACGACTGTGACCCAGGCACTGTTTCAGGCGGGTGGTGTCACGGACATCGGATCACTCCGCAACATCCAGGTCCGACGTGCAGGTTCCGTGGTAGCCACCTTTGATACCTATGACCTTTTAATGAAAGGGGATGTGTCTGACGATATTCGTCTCCAGTCAGGTGACGTCGTGTTTGTCCCCCCCTACACCGGTGTGATTGATGTGGAGGGTGAGCTAAAGCGGCCGATGGTCTATGAGCTCGCAGGTGGCGAGACGATAGGTGATGTGTTGGCGATGGCGGGGTCATTTACCCGTGACGCGTACCCGGCACTATCAATCTTGACTAGGCAGTCAGATTCGCTAGGCCTGCCTCAGGCGACCACCATTGATCTTTCAGACACCAGTCAACTGTCACTAGCCGCGCAAGACGGAGACACACTCAAGGTACCCAAGGTTGGCAACTTAGTCGCCAACAGCGTGTTCTTGAAAGGCGCTGTGACAAGACCCGGGAGCTATGGTTGGGTTTCTGGTATGCGTGTGTCTGACCTCATCGGCAACGCCCGAAGAGACCTCTCTCGAGACGCGGACCTGGGCTTGGGGATGATCGTTCGGCAAAAGAACGCGCTCTTAGACATTGAGGTCATTGCCTTTGATCTTGCGTCGGTAATTGCGAGTCCGAACAGCGAGTCGGACCCAGTCCTCAAAGAATTCGACGAGGTCTTGGTGTTCTCGCTGGTGACATCAGACTTGACTGACGCTGATGCGTCGCGTCAAGCGCTGCTGGGGCCAGTGATCGAGAAGTTATCGAGCCAAGCCCGTCAGGGTGAACCGGTACAAACCGTATCCGTTTCCGGTGCCGTCCGCGCCCCGGGTATCTACCCATTGCTCTCGGACGCCACCATCGAAACCCTCATCAATGCTGCGGGCGGGCTGACTGATTCGGCGTTCTTGGAAGCCGCTGAACTGCGTCGGCTGACCGAGGCATCAGACGGTCAGGTCATTGCCGACTACCGAGACATACGCTTGGCCTCTGGGCGCTCAGGATTACAGACCACCCTTGCCAGCCGAGACCACCTAACGGTAAGAGACATACCCGACTGGTCGCCAACGGACTCGATCACGGTTGCAGGCGAAGTGAAGTTCCCTGGCGAGTACCGTATCCGCAAGGGCGAGACCCTGTCCGAAGTGATCGACCGTGCCGGTGGGTTTACGGATAACGCGTCACCCGAGTCTGCGGTATTCACCCGCGAAGCGGTTGCCGCGCTGGAAGCAGAGCGCGCTGCCCAATTTGCCCGGGATATTCAGACTACGTTTGCGACCCGGCTATTGACCGAAGAGACAACCACACAGGGCATGGCCGAGATCTCACAAATTGTTGCTTCGCTTCAAGCCGTTGAAGGGGCTGGCCGGTTGCTCATCGACCTGCCCGCAGCGATGTCGGG